>JBPCLO010000013.1:0-157633 GCA_051003155.1 Fimbriimonadales bacterium
GGAGATCCTGGATGCCGACCTCGTAGGTAACGCACTCCAGATCGACAATCTGACTACCGTGCCGGAGCCCGGCACGCTGGCCGTTTTGGCTCTGGGCGTTGCCGCATTGGCTCTTCGCCGCCGTAAATAGCAGGTAATCCTGCCCGCTACAGAAGCGGTGCCCACAAATCGGCGCCGCTTCTTTGTATCAGGGAGTTTCTGGTGCAGAGAGGCTTCGTCTCGCGCCATGCGTTAGATCGTCGGTAAAGGTAGAGTCGTGCAATGATCGCATGCCTCCTCGCCGCGTCCCGCGCCCAGCAATCGGGCCACGGTTCCCGCCGAGCGCCTCGACCAGGAGTGTGGCGAGAGCGGCACGAACGCTGCGCCTGACTAAGCAGGGCGCAAACGAGATCGCGTTCATCGGCGATTCGATCACGCAGGGCTGGGAGTCGGCAGGGAAGGAGACCTGGGTCAAAATCTACGCGCCGTGCGGGGCCGCGAATTTCGGCTTCAGCGGTGACCAGACGCAGCATGTGCTCTGGCGTCTTCAAAACGGCGAGGTCATCGCCGCGAAGCCCAAGGTCGTGGTCCCTATGATAGGAACCAACAATGTCGGCGGCCGGTCCGTGAGCCCGGCGAAGACAGCAGAAGGGATCGCCGCGATCGTCGGGTACTTGGGTGAAAAGCTCCCCGAGACAAAGGTGCTGCTCCTCGGCGTGTTTCCGCGGGGCGAAACCGCCAGCGACCCCTTGCGCATCGCCGTGGGGCAAACCACCGCGTCGATCTCGCGCCTCCACGATGGCCAAAGGGTCCACCTCCTCAACATCGGGAGGCATTTCCAGTGGCGTGACGGGGCCCTCCGAACGAACCTCATGCCCGACCGCCTCCACCTAAGCGCCGGCGGCTACGAGATATGGGCGAAGGCGATGGAAAGCACGTTGGCTGGCCTCCTTTAGCGTGCTGTGATCATTCAACCCAAGTTAGCGCCCAGGTGTCATCGTAGTATTCATAGTAGGTGTCCTCGTAGGAATAGGCTAGTCCGCCGAAAAGGACGGATCGACCGATGTAAGGATCGAACGCAATGCTGGCGCCGCTGCGTTTACCGGGTGGCTGCACGCCCAGGGATTTCCACGTCGCGCCGTTCCAGACGGTCGCATCCAAAAGCGATCCACCATAATCGACATATCCACCGTAACAGAAGGTCATATTGGCGTGCTCGTCGAAAACAGTGGCTGCTCCCCTTCGAACCCCTGCGTCGTCCTCGTATACAAACTGCCAGCCGACGCCGTCCCAAAGCCAGGTGAGATTGTGCGTCCACCCGCGCAGAACGCCGACCTTTCGGTGCCGATCGTATACGGCATCGGTGGTGTAGGATGGCGTATCTATGTTGGTTTCTTCCCAAGCAGCGCCGTTCCACAGCCACGTTGCGCCGGTTTCTTGGGTACCCGTTCTCAGCGAGACCAACACAATCTTTCGAAGGTTAGGATCGTAGAACATCGGACCCGCTTGCGGGGGAATGGCGCCGACCGTGTTCGGCCGGCACCAGCTGGAACCATTCCAAATCCACGTGTCCCTCGCGGGCACCACGTTGCCGTACCGGTTGTAAATCCGCCCCCCGAACAAAACTGCTTCCTGGCGGTCTTCGTCGTAAACGAACGCAGCATAGGCTCGCGGGGCCGGACTGAGCCCGCGGCTGGCACTATGCCATCCGTCTTGCGGCGTATAAACCCACGTGCCACCTTGAAGTCCTTGACGGCCCCGATTGGAGGAATGAATGTTTCCACCGAAGAGAACCAAGCTGTTCCGCGCATTATCGAAAACCATGGCTGTCCCTTTGTGGGCTGGTGGAGCCGGGTCATCGTCGATCCACGCCTGGCCGTCGAAGAACCACAGATCGCTGAACCGGCGGCCTATGTGCTGGCCGCCAAAGACCGCTACTTTCCCTAAAACCGGGTGATACGCTGCTGCGTGATGGCTGCGTGGATAGAGATTGTGTGTGGCGCGAGAAAGCTCCCAGTGCTCGCCCCGGAATTCCCAAACAGTGTCCGCGACCTCAAAGGGCTCTTTGCCTATGCCGTCGACGAGGATGCTCGCCCGTCTCTGAGGATCGTAAGTAAGCGTGTGCCAAGAACGGCCTGGGGCGGTATTCCCTAAATCGATCTTCACCCACTGCAGGCCATCCCATTCCCACGTGTCCGAAAGCGACGGGCCGTTCCAGGAGGTTCTACCGCCATGCAATATGACTTTGCCTCTTTCGACATCATAAGTCATCCCCGCTGCATAGCGAGGAGTCGGCCCTGACGAAGCAACGGCGCGCCAAGCGGAGCCGTTGTATTCCCAAGTATCCCCGTAAGGGGAATACCCCGCAGCTCCGCCGAACATCACGGTGACGCCCCGACGCTCGTCGTAAGCCATCGCGTGAGAGTGCCGACGGCTTGGCCGAGTCCGAGTCCCCACTTCGGTCCATTTTACGCCGTCCCATTCGTGCGTTGCGTTCCTCTCGCTGGACGCGATGCCTCCGAAATGAACTGCCACACCACGTTTTGTATCAAAAGCCATGGCTCCGAAAACGAGATCCTCCGACATCGCCGAATCTTCGATCATGCGCCAAATTTCGCCGTCCCATTCCCACACGTATGGATAGTGATGGGTGCCTTGGGATTCGCTGTAATACGTGGCTCCGCCGTACACGACCAGCCGATCTCGCAAGCTGGCGTAGACCATGGAGTGCCCATACATCGACGGCGGGGATGGTTTGTCGAGCCTCTCCCAGCGCCACCCGGCGCTGGCATTCGTCGCGACGATCATGGTAATCGTCAAGGGCAGGAAAAAGCGGGTAGCTGGTCTCACTTTGGAGCGTCCTACCTGGCATTATACGCGAGGCTTCAGAGAGAGCTCACATTGAGCACCCTGTATCGCGGTATGCCTCTCGGCTTGCGGTAGTATCCGGGGCGACGTTTATGCTCCTTCGCTCGCTCATTCTTCGCGTCGCAGACCGCCCCTGGATCGAGAGGTTCATAAAGAATAGCTGGGTGACGCGCGGGGTGGTGAAGCGGTTTATCGCGGGCGACTCGTTGGAGGAGGCCATGGCCGCCACGGACGCACTCGCGCAGAAGGGCTTTCGCGTAACCCTCGACCTGCTGGGCGAGCACACCAAGACCGAAGCGGACGCCAACGCCGCCGCGGGCGAGTACGTCGAGATGCTGGAGCGGATCGCGCGCTCTCCGCACAGCGGCGGCTCGCCCGAAAGGATCAACATCTCGATCAAGCTCACCCAGCTGGGCCTCCTCGCGGACACGGACAGGGCCCTGGAGAGGCTCGAGGTTCTGCTCTCTAAAGCGGGCGAGAACAACAACTTCGTGCGGATCGACATGGAGGACAGCGACTGCACCGACCGCACGCTTTCGGTCGCGGCCGCAGCCTTCAAAAAACGCCCGAATGTTGGTGTGGCGCTGCAGTCGATGCTGTTCCGCACCGGCAGGGACATCGAAGCGCTCATCCAGCTGGGAATGCGCGTGCGCTTGGTGAAGGGCGCCTACTTGGAGCCCGCGAATGTGGCCCACCAACGCCGCGACGAGGTCGATGCCGCCTACATCGCTTGTTCGTATCGTTTGCTTGCTGGCGGCAACTTCCCGGCCTTCGGCACGCACGACGGCAAGATTATCGAGAGACTCAGCGCCTACGCCAAGCAGCACGCAATCGGCCAAGAGCGCTATGAGTTCCAGTTCCTGTACGGTATTCGGCGCGACCTGCAGGAGGGACTCCGCAAGGAAGGCTACGGGGTGCGCGTCTACGTGCCCTACGGCAGCAGCTGGTATCCCTATTTCACGAGAAGGCTGGCGGAGCGCCCCGCCAACCTTCTGTTCTTCCTGCGAAGCATGTTCTCGAAGTGATTCAGCGCGTGATCGTCCACTTGGTTAGGTCGATGCGGCCCTTCCACGGGTAGACGAATACCGCCCCCCTAGCCCTGTACGAGACCCGCGCCCTGATGCTCCTGGTGCCCGCCTCCACGAAGCGGGCCGCGTTCGAGGTGACGTTGACGACGGCCGTGCTGTCCGAAGTGGTCGCCGTTCTTGTGTCGAGGACCTCGTACGCGGCGGTCTGATAGTTGAAGAGCGAGATCTTCTGCTCGATGTTCGAGTTGCTCGCGTGGGACTCCAGAGTGAAGCTCATCGCCGAGGGTGTCGCGAACGGGGACGTCGCATTGAGAATGATCTGGATCGGCGGCTCGGCGTTCGAGAACACCGCTCCCGGCCTCATTTCGAGCCGGTTGTCGTCGCTCATGGCCAGAGACGCCAGGTTGCCTTGGAGGACCGAGCCGCGAAACATCGTGAAAGAAGCCGGCACGATCGTTTCGACCTTGGGTCTTATCCTGAATATCTTGCCCAGCGAATATCCGACGACGTACATATAGCCGTCGGGGCCGATCCGCCCGTCCGTCGTTGCTCCCCAGCCGGTGCCGATGGTGATCGCGTCGACCTCCGCAGGGTTATCCGCCACCTGGTCCGAAAGACCGCCGCTCAAAAGGAAGCCGTCCCTGGCCTGGTTTAGGTCGAGTTTCATCAGCCTGCCGAGGTTGGTGCTGAGAATGAGGGCGTCGCCGCGTTCGTTTGGATGGTACTTCGGGCTGTTGAAGAACTCGATGCCTGATATGCCGATCGGGGAAAGGTAGCTGAACTCGGGGTCTCTGTAGAAAGCGCCCGTCAAGTAAACGAGGTCGTCCGAGTTGTAGGAAGTGTGGTTGTTCTGGACATAGGTTGCGTTGCGCGAGTCCGGGCCCATGATGAGTCGCCAACCCGAGTTCATTCCGGCCTCCCCGATGTTGATCTCGTCGTAAACCTCGGGGCCGTTCTCCGTGTACCACATTCGCCCCGTCTGCTCGTCCCAGGTCATGCCGTACCCGTTCCGAAATCCGTATAGAAACATCCTCTTCACGCTCGCGTCCGGGTGCGTTGCGAAGGGGTTATCGGCGGGAACGCTTCCGTCGAGGTTGATCCGGTAGATGCAAGCCGCGGCGCCGATGACGGTCGGGTTGTTGTTCATCTCGAAGCATCCATAGCGAGCCATATCGCCGCGTTGAATGTAGAGTTTCCCGTCAGGCCCGATCTTTATGTACCCGCCGTGATGATAAGGCGGGCTCTCCCAGTCCGGATGCGGTCCGAGAACCATGACTGTGGAGACAAAAGACAGGCTCACGCCGTTCCAAAAAAACTTTTCAAGCCGGTCATCCAGCCAAGCGCCACCGTCAGTAGCTGCTCTTGAGTAGAAAAGGTACACGAACCTGTTTTGCGCGAATCCGGGATCAAGAACCACGCCAAGGAGGCCCTGCTCGCCATCGTTGGTTACCGCAAGATCGATGGCGTTGCCAACCGCGACGCCGTTCGTGATTACCCGCAGTTTGCCGGTGTTCTTCTCGCATACGAACTGGGTGTCAATGCTGGGGAAGGCTATGGAAACGGGCTGCGCCAAGCTGCTGACAACGGTATCGAAGAAATAGTCTGTCAGGGCGAGGTTTTGCGCGCTGCATAGCGAAGTTGCCGTTACCAATGTCGCGCAGATCGCGAGCTTAATATTCACTTGGTTCTCCTTTATCGAGTAATCGTCCAGGCAGTAAGGTCGACCCTGGCAAGCCAGGGGAAGACAAACACTGTACCGGTTGTCTTGAAATTTACGCGCGCTCTGATCGCTCCGTTCGACCCAACGAACCGTCCGGCATTGGAAGGAACTTCGACGGTAGCCACGGTATCCTGGCTTGTTAGTTCTACCGTACCCAATAGTTCGTAGCGCTGAGTGTCGTCATTGAAGAGGGAAATAGTCTGCACAACGTTTCCGGAACTCGCGTGGGATTCGACCTGGAAACGCAAGTGGGAAGGGTTAGGAAAGGGCGAGCTGCCGTCGAGGATGACCTGAATCTGCGCCTCGGATGTGCTGAACACCGATCCCGGACGCATAACAAGCCGTGAGTCGTCGCTGACCGCCAAGTCCGCGAGCCCGCCTGACACAACCGAACCGCGAAACATCGAGAAGTTGTTTGGAGTGATCGTCTCCACCTTGGGACGAATGCGGAACACCTTGCCGCTGCTGAGGCTGGAAACGTAAATATAACCGTCCGGCCCAATCTCCAGGTCCGTCACGATGCCCCATCCGGACCCGTATTCGTTGAGACCCCGTTCTCCCGAGTTGTCGGCGACGCGGTCGGACAGGGGACCGTCTAAATCGAAGTGCTCTCGATGCGGGTCCATCTCGAAAAGGTAGAGATCCCCGTTATTTGTATCTCCGATCAGGCAGTGATTCCTCTCGGCTTCACCCATCTTAGCGCTCGTAAGGAATAGGATGGAAGTTGGCCCAATTGTGGACAGCCAACTGAACTCGGGATCCCGATAGTAAGAGGAAGGCAGCTCCGTGAGGTCGTCTGCGTCATAGGGGTTAAAGCCGTTCTCGCTGTATTCGGCGTTGCGCGAATCCGGGCCGATAATTTTGAGCCAGCCCGAATTCATTCCAGGCTCGGGCACCACGTTAACTTCGTCGTAGTTGTTCGGTCCGTTTTCTGTGAACCATATGCGTCCGCTCAGCGGGTCCACGGTCATCCCGAACGAGTTACGCACTCCGTACGCCCACATCGTGCGGATCTTCGGATCGGGATGCAAGACAAATGGATTGTCCAGGGGAATGGTGCCGTCCAAATTGTAACGATGGATCCCACCGACACCCGACGCCAGCTCGGTTGCCGAGTTCTGCTCGATCCGCGGGTTCGACAACCGACCTCGGTTGAGATCGCCCGTGATCGCGTAAAGCTTATCGTCGGGCCCGATCAAAATGATCCCGCCATTGTGAATCGGCCCGTTCGCCTGGTTCGGGTCCACCGGGAACGAAGCGACCCCAGCGTTAAAGCTCAGAATGCCATCGTTGTAGCGGAATCGGTCGATTCGATTGTCAACCCAGCTGCCGCCGTCGCTGGGCGCGCGTGAATAGTAGGCGTACACGAAGCCATTGGTTGCAAAGTTCGGGTGAAGACAAATACCGAGTAGGCCGCGCTCACCTGTCGTGGAGACCGCGAGATCGAGGGCAATGCCTTCGACGACACCGTTCACAACGCGCTTCACGCGCCCGGTCTCCTTCTCGCAGATCAGGAAAGTGTCGGAGCCGACGAATGCCATCGTGGTGGGCTGGCTAAGGTTAGTGGCCACCGTTTCGACGAAGTAATCACTCGAACCGAAAGTTTGCGCCGCTGCGGTGCCGACGAGAGCGATCACTGCACATGTTGGTCCGGCAAGTTTAGAACTGAATCTCATAGGGTCTCCCGCAGAATTCTACATGATGCACTTGGTGAATCGTGGGAGACCACTGCGCGTACAATATGAGAACCTGATGAAATCCCGCCTGACTCTCCTCCTCATCTTCGCCGCCGCCGCCGCGCAAGCACTCGAGTTTTCGGTGACTTTTCCCGCAGGCCGGTTGCAGGCGCCGTTCAACGGCCGCGTCGTCGTTTACTTGAGTACCGGGCGCAGCGAACCGCGTCTCGGGCCGGATTGGTTCAACCCGCAGCCGATGTACTCCACCACTTTCAAGCACGTGGGCTCGGGTGATCCAATGGTCATAGGCGAGAGAGCCGTCGCGTTTCCAACGACCCTCCACAAGCTCAAGGAAGGCGAATACACGATTCAAGCAGTGGTTGACCTGAATCTGGGCGGCCGTTCTATCGGAACGAGTCCGGGCAACCTCTATTCCGCTCCGCAAAGGGTTTTTTTGAAGCCGACGACGGGTCAGGTGGTAAAGATAAGCTGCGAAAAGGTGGCTGAAGATGCGCGCTTCCAAGACACTGACATGGCCAGGGCCGCGCGATTCCAATCCAAGCACCTTTCCACCTTCTATGAGCGGCCCACGATCATGCGAGCCGCAGTCATTCTCCCTGAGACCTGGAAGGCCACTTCGGCCCAGAAATACCCCGTCATCTATTCGATACCCGGGTTCGGAGGTTCGTTCCTTGACTATAGTGCCTCGACAAGCAGAGCGGGAACGGTGCGAGACGGCGAAGAGTTCATCTACGTCGTGCTCGACCCGAACTGCCCGACCGGCCATCATGTTTTTGCAGACAGCGCCAACAACGGTCCGTGGGGCAAAGCGCTAACCACCGAATTCATACCGTTCATCGAGCAGAAGTACCGAGGTATCGGAAAGTCGGAAAGCCGCTTCGTGACCGGACATTCGAGCGGCGGCTGGTCGAGCCTTTGGCTGCAGGTGACGTATCCGGATATCTTCAACGGCTGCTGGTCGACATCTCCGGACCCGGTCGACTTTCGCGACTTCCAGATGATCGATATCTACAAGCACGATCAGAACATGTTCGTGGACGGGAAGGGCAGGCCGCGGCCGCTCGCCAGGTTCGGCGACCAACCGGCGATCTTTATGAAGCAATTTTCAGATATGGAGAGGCCGATCCGCGGAGAGCAATTGGGTTCGTTCGAGGCAGTGTTCAGCCCTAGAGGGGCGGACAAGCAGCCGGGCCAGCTGTGGAACCGCGATACGGGAGCGATCAACAACGACGTCGCCCTCGCCTGGCAGAAGCACGACGTCGGCCTAATTCTTCGGAAGAACTGGGCGGTCCTCGAGCCGAAGCTTCGCGGCAAGATCCACGTTTACATGGGCAACATGGACACCTTTTATCTCGATGGTGCGGTGAGGCTACTGCAGAAAGACCTGAAGGCGCTTGGCGCCGACGCGTCAGTAGAAATGTTCCCAGGCGACCACGGCTCGGTGCTCACGACACAGCTTCGAGATCGCATTGACCGCGAGATGGCAGCCCGGTACAAAGCCGCAGCCGGGGCGACCGTGGGCCGCAGACTTTAGACCGCAGCGCGGACGCTCGCTTCGCGACGCGCATGTGCGCAGAGTGGCCATAATAGCCAGTGCCTACGGGGCTCCCCTGGGCGATCTCATTAAGGAACAAGAATGCTCGACGACATCAAACGCATTGTTGCGACCGACTGCGGGTCGACGACGACCAAAGCAATTTTAATCGAGCGCAATGACCAGGGTGAGTACCGCCTCGTGGCCCGAGGCGAAGCGCCGACGACCGTAGAGAAGCCGTTCGAGGACGTTACGGTTGGCGTTCTCAATGCGGTTCGCGAGCTCGAAGAAATCACCGAAGCGAAGCAAGCCAAGCGAAGCTTGCTCAAGGATGACAAGGTTTGGCGGTTCCAAAAGGACGGACAGGTTTCGGAACAATCTGGCGATTCTACGGCGGGCTCGGATGTTTACTTGAGCACAAGTTCGGCGGGCGGCGGGCTCCAGATGATGGTCGCCGGAGTCGTGAAGGCGATGAGTGCCGAGAGCGCTGAGCGAGCTGCCCTTGGCGCCGGCGCGATACTTATGGACACGCTTGCGGTCGACGATGGCCGTAAGGACTTCCAGAAGGTCGAAAGGCTCCGCCAACTGCGTCCGGACATTATCCTCATGTCGGGCGGCACGGACGGTGGTACCAAGGACCACCTGACCGCCATGGCCCTCGTCATTCGCCGCGCAGATCCTAAACCGCGCTTCGGCGACATGAAGTTGCCGGTCATTTTCGCCGGGAACAAGGATGCCCGAGAAGACGTGAAGACGGAAGCGGGGCCCGCGATCGAAGTACACGTCGTCGATAACATCAGGCCAACCCTCGACAGAGAGAACCTCGGGCCCGCCCGAGAGGCGATCCACGAACTGTTTCTGGAGCACGTAATGCAGCAAGCGCCGGGATATAACAAACTGCTCGATTGGGCCAGCGAGGAGATTATGGCTACGCCGAATGCGGTCGGCAAGCTGATGGAGAGTTTTGCGAAGGGAAGGGGCATCAACATACTCGGCGTCGACATCGGCGGCGCGACGACGGACGTTTTCTCGGTATTCGGCGGCGTCTACAACCGGACGGTTTCGGCAAACCTCGGTATGAGCTACTCGATTTGCAACGTGCTCAAGGAAACGGGCACGGCGAATATCGCCCGGTGGTTGCCGTTCGTGCTCGACGAGTTCGAGCTTCGCAACCGACTTCGAAACAAGATGATCCGGCCAACCACGATTCCGCAGACCTACGAAGACCTACTCGTCGAACATGCGGTAGCGCGTGAGGCGTTGCGGCTCGCCTTCGAGCACCACAAGACGTTGGCTCGCGGTCTCATGGGTGTCCAGCAGCAAAGAACGATCGGCGATGCGCTTTCGCAAGGCGCATCGGGCCAGACACTCGTCAAGATGATGGACCTCGATATGATTGTCGGCTCGGGCGGTGTCTTGAGCCACGCCCCCGACAGGCGGCAGAGCGCGCTCATGATGATCGACGCGTATCAACCCGAGGGAATCACGATCCTTACCGTTGACTCGATCTTTATGATGCCGCACCTGGGAGTCCTCTCCGAACACCATCCGAAGGCTGCCGAAGAGGTCTTTGAGCGCGACTGCCTAGTCAAGATCGGAACGTGCATCGCGCCAGTCGGGACCGGTAAGCCCGGTGAGCCCTGCCTTTCGATTTCAGGAAGCGGAATTAGCGAAACGATTCCGTTCGGTGCGCTTCACGTTGTCCCTTGGGATCCGCAAACCGCTCCGGAGCTTTGCATCGAACCTGCTCGGAACTTCGATATGGGAGCGGGGAAGGGAAAGCGCGTGATCGCAACTCAGTACGGCGTCGACGCCGAAAAGGACAAGGTCACCAAGCTCGAGGCCGGGATGATCGGCTTGATCGTCGACTGTCGCGGACGTCCGTTGGCGTTCCCCGAGGACCCGGAAGCTCGCAGGAAGATGCTGCGAAATACACTTGAAGCTCTGGACCTCAGGGCGCCCTGATCGCCCGAGTCTGGTATTGCGCAAGGTACCGCCGATGCGCCATACTTTCCCTTCGCCTAAAGTTCGCGCGGGCGTAGCTCAGTTGGTTAGAGCGTCGGCCTGTCACGCCGAAGGTCGCGGGTTCAAGTCCCGTCGTCCGCGCCAGAATTCCCTAGGCACGACGTGCCGCGGTAGCTCAGTCGGTAGAGCAATGGACTGAAAATCCATGTGTCGCCGGTTCGATTCCGGCCTGCGGCACCATATCCTTTCTCGACTGAAGACTGCGGACTACGGACTGGAGACCGAAGACTCGAGACGGACTGGCCGTCGTTACGAAGCGCACCGCGTGCCGTCATCCCGAGCGTAGTCGAGGGATCTTAAGCCCACTGCTCAGGGAGAATCTTTCCATGCTGCCTGGGTACAACCACGTCATGGCTGAGCGGAGATATTGGCTGATGAAGTCCGAACCGGACACTTATTCCTACGAGGATCTCGAAAAGGAAGAGCGGGGGCAGGGACACTGGGAGGGTGTCCGGAACTTCCAGGCACGCAACTTCATGAAGAACGACATGAAGGTCGGCGACCGGGTGCTCTTCTACTACAGCAGTTGCCCTGAGCCCGGCATCGCCGGTATCGCGGAGGTCGCCAGCGAAGCCTATCCCGACCATACGCAGTTCGACCCCAAGTCGCATTATTACGACCCGACAGCGCGGGAGGAAAAACCGAAGTGGTGGATGGTCGACTTAAGGGCGATCGAAAAACTTCCGCATTACGTTTCCCTCAAGACGATGCGCGAGACGCCGGAACTAGCCGACATGATCACCCTTAGGAAAGGCAATCGCCTCAGCATCACTCCGGTTACCGAGTCCGACTGGCGAACCGTCCTGCGCCTGGGCGGCAAGCCGTAGCTACTTTACTTTGAAGAGTTCTTTGTCAACCTCGACATTGGTTTGGAGGTTGACTGTCCATTCGCTCCTGATCGTGTTCAGCTGCTCGGCGGTACCGAGCAGGTCTTGCCATATAAGGCTGACCAAATTGTAGTTCTTATCGACGTAAATGTATGCAGGCGTCTTGAGAGCCGAAACACCTTGGTCGCTCTGAGCCGTGCCGTACGTGTAGTCGGCTTTGATTCGGTATACGGGAATGCCCGAGATCTCAGCGTCCTCCTTATCCATAGTCACATTGGAGAGCCTCCTCGTGAACGTGGTGATCTCGTACGGGTTGTAAAGCCCCAGAGCGATGGGCAGGGATCGGTCGATCAACATGGTGCAAAAGGCATTGAGCCCTTCCTCGACCGACTTGGGAGCAACTTCATAGAACTTGCCGTGCTTGCCTGCATCCGTCATCGGCAGCAGCCTTGGCGGAACCGTGTAAGACATCCTGGTGCCGTCGCTGACGGCGACAAAGTGGCTAAGAGTATCCGTACCCTGGGCGGCAGGTTGGCGGAGTTGCTCTATAAAGAACAAGTTCGGCTTAGACATCGCCAGCGACGTTAGTACTGTTACCTTCGCCGTGCCGGAGTTGCTCGAAGCGGTTTGAACAAACGCGATGGTTCCCTTAACCGTGTTGGCCGTGTGAAACTTCGAGAGCATCTTGGAGACGACTTCGGTGCCCGTGTCCGTGGCCGATGTAGTTAGGGCCAGTAAGGCAATGGCAGTTAGCATGTTTCTATTCTCCTGGGGTCCACTTCACATCTGAGACGCCATCTTGTCGGTTGGCGGTTCGCGCTAAAACGAACAGTAGATCCGATAGCCGGTTCAAATAAACGATGGAATGCGGATTTACATCTGCAGTTTGCGCGAGAGCAACAACGGATCTTTCCGCGCGCCTGCATATTGTACGCGATAGGTGAAGGTGTGCCGCGGCGGCGGAACCGCCAGGCAGGATAAAGCTTCGCAGAGGCTCGAGATCGGCTTGATGTTCATCGATAGCCCGCTCCAACCGCTGTGGCTGTTGCGTCGCAATGCGCGGATTCAATTCGGTCGCCGCCAGTTCCGCGCCCAGGTCGAAGAGGTCGCTCTGAACATGCTCGAGGATCGGATCGACTCCGAGGTTCACAAGGCCGCGCGCAACTCCGATCGAAGCATTGGTTTCGTCGACATCGCCGATGGCCACCACACGGGTGTCGCTTTTCAGCGCGCGCCTGCCGCCGATCAGGCCCGTGTCGCCTTTATCTCCGGTCTTCGTGTAGATGCGAGCCACGGCCTTAGTTTGGCATGGTGACGCCGCAGAGGCTCACGGGAAGGTAACATTTGGACGGCAGGTCGACGCTGACTTGCTGTTTTTTCGTCGGGCAATGGCGCTCGTCAATAGGAGCACCGATTGTCTACTAAGCAAGATACTAAGTCATCGGCCCGTAAATCGGATAGCGGCAAACTCGCCGAGCCCGCGGACAAGCTTATCGATTACTACGACTGGATGTTGCGTATCCGAGTATTCGAGGACCAAACAATTCGCGCATACCGGCAGGGCCTCGCGGGGGGCTATCTCCATGTTTATGAAGGAATGGAGGCTACTGCGGTCGGTTGGCTAAGTTGCATCAACAAAGGCGACCCGGTGATCACCGCCTATCGTGACCATGGCCACGCCCTTTATCTGGGCTGCGACCCGGTGGCCACGATGGCCGAAATTATGGGCCGGTCGGGCGGGATGAGCAGAGGCAAGGGCGGCTCTATGCACTTGTACAGCAAGGAGCACAACTTTTACGGGGGCTGGGGTATCGTGGGCGGCCACGTTCCCCTCGGCGTTGGGCTGGCTTTCGGCACCAAATATAAAGGTGGCGACGAGGTCACCCACTGCTTCTTGGGAGACGGAGCTGCCAACGCGGGCGTCGTTTACGAAGTTATGAATATGGCTTCGCTTTGGGACCTTCCGGTCATCCTGATCATCGAGAACAACGAATTTGCAATGGGCACCCGGCTCGAATACCACGCCGCCGATCCGGAGATGCACAAGCGCGCCGAAGGCTTCAACATGGAGCACGAGCGGATTGACGGCATGGACATCCTCGCGCTTCGTAAGGACGCCAAGCGGATCATCGACCGAGTCCGCAAAACCCAACGCCCTTACCTCGTCGAGATCATGAACTATCGCTTCGCAGGGCACGGCGCCGCGGACAACGACCAGGGCCTTTACCGCTCGCCGGAAGAGGTCGAGCGCGCAAAGCAGCGCGATCCACTGCATCTTTTAGGTACGTACCTCCTGGAGCACGGCGTTCTATCTCAGAAGGAACTCGACAAGAAGCGCGAGGAAGCGGAAACGGAGATGGAGGCGGTCTACGAGACGGCGTCCCAATCACCGAAGCCTGAACCAGAGGAAGTCTACTTCGACGTGTATAGCGACATGGCTCCGGAGCCCGGGCACTAGATGATTCTCACCTACCGAGACGCCCTCCGTAAGGCGATGGCCGACGAGATCGAGCGAGACGAAAGCGTTTTCCTTATCGGGGAAGACATTGGCCGGTATCAGGGCACTTTCCGAGTAACTCAGGGCCTCTTCGAGCAGTTCAGGCAGAAGCGGGTGCTCGACACTCCGATCTCGGAGCCGGGCGTCGTCGGCATCGCGACCGGGGCGGCCATGATCGGGCTACGGCCTATTGTCGAGATGATGACGATGAGCTTCTCCGTTCTTGCTCTCGATCAGATCATAAACCACGCGGCAAAGATTCACTACATGACAGGTGGACAGTTTACGGTTCCGATGGTGGTTCGTGGACCAGGAGGCGCAGCTAATCAGCTGAGCGCCCAGCATAGCCACAGCATGGAGGGATGGTACGCCCACGTCCCCGGCCTCAAGGTCGTTGCACCCAGCACGCCTCGCGACGCATACGGGATGCTGAAAACCGCAATCCGTGACGACAATCCGGTCATTTTCAACGAGAACCCGGGACTATACGCGGTCAAGGGCGAGATCCCCGACGAAGAGGATTTCACAATTCCGTTCGGAAAGTGCGCTGTGCGCGCGGAGGGGAAGGATATCACCCTGATCGGATACTCGCGTATGGCCCTCGTTTGCATGGAGGTCGCCGAGGAACTCGATAAAGAGGGCATCAGCGCTGAGGTGATCGACGTTCGTTCGCTCCTGCCGCTCGACTCAGAAACAATCTTCGACTCCGTAAAGAAGACGCACCGTGCGGTCGTTCTTTACGAGGACTGGAGGTCCGGCGGATTCGGCTCAGAGTTGGTCGCTCGAATTCAGGAGTCATGCTTCGACCACCTCGACGCCCCGGTTGGACGCGTCGGCGGTCTGAATGTGCCGATGCCTTACGCTCGCAACCTGGAGCTTCTGTGTATCCCGAACAAAGACGATCTCTTGACTCAGGTTCACAAGACTCTGACGTAACCGCAGGGGTTACAATCTGGACTCCCCATCCTTCACAATGGGAGGATGAATGATGCCGCGATTGCCGGACTGTTCGAGCTGATAAACGAGAAAGGAATCGGTGCAACGGTAGAGCGCGTCTCCGATGACGAGGCGATTCGGCTTACCGAAGAATTCGGCACTCACAACTACCACCCGCTTCACGTCAATATCGTTCGCGGCGACGGGATTTATGCGTACGACGGGAGCGGCACCGAATACATCGACTGCATCGGGAGCTACTCGGCAGTTGCCCACGGCCACCTCAACGAGGCCGTCTCCAATGTCGTGAAAAAGCAGCTCGACAAACTCACGCTAACCAGTAGAGCGGTCTACACATCCGAAATGGCGCTGCTTTTGCAAGGGCTTTGCGAGTACACCGAAATGGAGATGGCTTGTCCGATGAACACCGGTGCGGAAGCCGTCGAAACCGCAATCAAGCTCGCGAGGAAGTGGGCATACACGATCAAGGGCGTTCCCACAAACCGGGCCGAAATCATCGTCGCGAATGAGAATTTCCACGGGCGAACCACGACGATCGTCGGCTTCAGCAGCGAGGCCCAGTACAAGGAAGGCTTCGGGCCCTTCACCCCCGGTTTCAAAATGGTCGTGTTCGGCGATACCGCCGCCTTGGAAGCGGCCATCACGCCGAATACCGCCGCCGTCCTCATGGAACCGATCCAAGCGGAAGGCGGGATTATCTTTCCTCCCGGCGGATATATGGCCGCCGTGCGCGAACTCTGCACGAGAAACAACGTACTGCTCATCTGGGACGAAATACAGACGGGCTTCTGCCGCACAGGCAAGAAATTCGCGTGGCAGTACGAGGATGCTAAGCCTGACATGATGTGCCTCGGAAAGGCGCTTGGTGGCGGCCTGTATCCGGTCTCGGCCGTTGTCGGCGCGCGCAAGGTGATGAGCGTTTTCATCCCAGGCGATCACGGAAGCACGTTCGGCGGAAACCCACTCGCGTCTGTAATCGCCCTCGCGGCAATGGCAGAGATGGAGTCGCAGGACTACGCGGGCCGCAGCGCAGCGATGGGCGCAAGACTGCTCGGCGGACTCAGGGCCCTTCGTCATAACTCCATCGAAGACGTCAGGGGAAGAGGCCTGTTGGTAGGCATAGAGGTCCGCGAAGGCGTGGACACGAAAGACCTCACCCAAGCGTTCCTGAGCGAACGAATCCTGACAAAGGAGACGAGAAGTAGGACTTTCCGATTCGCCCCGCCACTCATTGTTTCTGACGCGCAAATCGACGAAATTGTAGTGAGAACTTCGCGCGCGCTCAACGCCGTCAGCTAAACCGCAACGGCGCACAGCCTAAAGCTGTAATATGTTGGGCGGGCGATGTTGACTTTCTACATCATCTCTGCGATTGTGGGTGGAATCCTGATTCTCGCTTCCGCATTTGCGAGCGACGACCACCATTTCCACTTGGGTGGCGGCGATTCTCACGATGCTGACGGCATCCACGCGGATGTTTACATCCCGTTCTTCAGCCTCAGATTTTGGACCTATTTCTTCACGTTCTTCGGCGTCACAGGCTTGGCGCTGACGAATTTTACAACCCTCGCCGCGGGCCTCGTCCCGTGGCTTTCGGGTGCCACCGGCTTGGTAGCCGGCCTGCTCGTGTTTTTCAGCATGATGGCCCTGCGCAAGAACGAGGTAGACAGCAACGTTTCTCAGGAGGACCTTGTCGGTTCGGAAGCCAAGGTGCTGTTATCGATATCCGAAGGGAAACCAGGAAAGATTCGGTGCGCGATAAAGGGTGAGCTTTTGGATTTGGTCGCGTTCACATCCGAAAAGTCGCCCATTGAAGTCGGGGCGCGGGCACTCGTCGTCGGCATCGAGAATGGCAACGCGGAAGTAGTATCGTTGACGGCGATGCTCGAACAAGGTGGGAGCTAAAAGCATGTTCGATTTCTTGCGGGAATGGACCACGATACACTGGTCGATTGCCGGTGGCCTCGCCTTCGGGCTCGGCCTGCTGGTCTTGCTGGCGTTCATCAAGAATTTCCTCTATATCTGCACTCCGAACCAGGTCTTGATCTTTTCAGGAGGCCAGAAGCACAGGCTCCCGGATGGTTCTTACCGCGGATTCAGAGTGGTCTTCGGCGGGCGGGGATGGCGAAAGCCGTTCTTCGAGCGCGTAAGCCGGATGAGCCTCAGCATCATGGAGGTTCCCATTCACATTCGTGGAGCGTACTCGAAGGGCGGTGTCCCGCTGATCGTGGAAGCCATCGCGAACATCAAGATTTCGAGCGATCCCGTCCTGATTGGCAACGCCATCGAACGATTCTTGGGGCGAGATCCGGAGGAGATTCGGCGTGTTGCGAAGGAAACCCTGGAGGGCCACCTTCGAGGCGTCCTCGCGAAGTTGACACCCGAAGAGGTGAACGAGGATCGGCTGAAGTTCGCTGCGGAACTCAGCCAAGAATCTGCGGATGATCTTAGCAAGCTCGGAATCCAAGTGGACACGCTGAAGATTCAGCACGTTTCGGATGATGTCAAATACTTGGACTCTATCGGCCGTGGAGCGATCGCTAATGTTATCCGCGACGCTGAAATTGCGGAAAGCGACGCCATGCGAGACGCCGCGCAAGCCGAAGCCGAGGCGGAAGGCCGTTCAAAAGTCACGGAGGCGAACGTGGACGCCGCCGTGTTTCGGCTCCATAACGACCTGCGAAGGATTCAGGCTGAGCTGGAATCCAAGGTCAAGTCGGAGGAGGAGAGGACCACAGCAGCGGCGCGCGAGGCCCGCGCTGTGGCGGAACAGGAACTACAACAGGTCAGGGCCCATCTCGAAGGCATACGCCTACGAGCGGACAAGGTGCTCCCGGCAGACGCGGCGAGGAGCGCGCAAGAATTCAAGGCCCAAGGGGACGCAGCCTCCATTCGCGAACGGGGGCAAGCGGTCGGTCAGGCTCTCGACATGCTCAACGCCGCCTGGTCCAGTGCCGGCGACAACGCCCTTGCGATTTATCTGATCGAGGATATCGACAACATACTGAGTACTGCCGCCAAAGGGGTCTCAAAAGTAAGGATCGGTAACCTGAGCATCATCGACAAAGGGGATGGCAAAACCCTGTCATCGTATGTTTCGGCCTACCCCGCGATGCTGGCGTCGATATTCGACGCGGTTGCTAAAACGACCGGCATCGACATACCACGCGCGATATCCGGGGATCGGAAGGAGGCCAAGTAACGTGGATTGGGTTGCCATTATCATCGGCATCTTGGTAGTTGCGGCAGTTGCCGTTTTTATCACGATTACTCGGCTGATCCAGATTTGCCAGCCGAACGAGGTGCTCATTTTCTCAGGCACACGGCGTCGATTTGTGGATCGCTCCATCGGCTACCGTATCATCAAGGGTGGCATGGGCGTTCGTAAGCCGCTGATCGAGCGTGTCGACAAGATGGACCTTACGAACATGATCATCGACGTCTCGGCGTCGAACGCTTACTCGAAAGGCGGCGTCCCCCTCACGGTCCAAGGTGTCGCTAACGTGAAGATCGCCGGGCATGAACCCGTCCTAAACAACGCGATCGAGCGTTTCCTTGGTAAGACGAGGGCTGAGGTGATGTCGATCGCGAAGGCGACACTCGAAGGCAGCCTTCGTGGCGTTCTTGCGACACTTACGCCAGAACAGGTGAACGAAGACAAACTGCTGTTCGCCGAGCAGCTGGTCCAGGAAGTGGAGCACGACATGACGAGCCTTGGTTTGGTTGTCGATACGCTCAAGATTCAAAATGTTCAAGACGACGTCAAGTATCTGGATTCCATTGGCCGCAAACAGACCGCCGAGGTGGTGCGCGTGGCGCGGATCGCTGAAGCGAAAGCGATGTCCGAGGCTGCCATTAGGTCGGCCGAAAACCGCGAAAGGGAAGTCACCGCCCAAATCTCGGCCCAGGTATCGATCGCCAAGGCGGACGCGCAAAAGCGGTTGACTGACGCGCTAACGAGACGCGACGCTGTTGTCGCCGAAGAGCAAGCGACAGTTGCTGCCGCACTGGCATCGGCCAAAGCTGAGGTGGACGTCCAGACCGCACGCGTCGAACAGGTGAAAGGACAACTGGAAGCCGACGTTGTGCAGCCCGCCAGAGCCGCTTGCCTTGCTGCGGAAGCGGCCGCAAAAGCGTCAGCTGCGCCCATCATACAAGACGGAAAGGCGCGAGCGGAAGTCCTTCAAACCCTTGCCGACAGCTGGGTAAAGGCGGGTAAAAACGCGCGCGACGTCTTCCTGCTTCAGAAGCTGGACAAAGTGATCGAGACCATAACATCCATAGTTGCCGAAACGGAAATCGAGAAGCTGACGATGATCGATTCCGGTGGAGCAGGCGGAACGCAACCTATGAAAGCGGTTGCAACGCTCGAACAGATAAAAGAGATCTTCGGCATCGATGTGGTCGACAAGTTGAGATCGCTGGGCGAGCACAACGTCCTGCCGGCAAATACAAGCGACGAGCCCCTGATCGAGGAAGCGCGCGAATTTGTCGCACCGAAATCTACCCCTGACAGTTAAAAGTCGGCTATTATGATGGTGAAGGCACGGGCTGCCCCACATTCCCGTGTCAAGACTTGATTTACCACAGCCTAATGCTCTGCACTTTAAGGGGCTTAGGAAGGAGGAATAGATGACAAAGAGAACCGTCATAGCCCATGCAGGTTTCTTCGGGCTAATCTTATTGGCGCCTCTGGCGAGCGCAGACCAGATCTGGGAGGTCAAAAACGGCACCACGTCGATGACTCTTTACCGACAGATCATTCGTGACATAGGCCTCCAACTCGAGGTCCGCGAAACCGCTGTACCTCGAACAGATATGGAGGAGGCTGTCGGTTTCAAGGTCACTCGCGCCAGTGATTTGAAGTTCTTCACCAAGAACGGCATGTACCGCTACTGGACCGAAGGGCGCGTGACAAGCGCCGGCGGATTCACACTTAAAAGCGACAAAGGCTCCCTCGCAGTCGACGACTTTGCAATCGTCTACCGTAATACCGGCGAGTCGGACAATATGTTCGTTCTGAGCGGCGCTTCCGAAAGCAGCCCGGTGGCGTTTGACCTTTCGCACATTAAGGTTAACTTCGACCGAAAGACCAATACCCTTCGCTTCGGTTACGCCGATATGATCCTGACGAATAAGGCCGCCGCTAGACTCGGCAGGCCCGACCTGGCCGGCCAGATTATTGGCATGGCAACTGTTTCCGCGCAGGCGGCCTTCGTTAGTGGCGACAAGGTCGATCCCTACCTCGAATCGAATGGGGCCGACGGCGATTTAAACGGCAACATCAAGCTTCATCTTCTCGGCGAGTGCGCAAGCTTTGGTCGCGTCGGCACCTTCCCTAACGGTATAAGCGGCCTCGGCATTGCCACAACCTCGTGCAACGTAACGGACATCGAAGATGACGTCGTGGATTGGTACCAGCAGATGGATGAGCGGCACCCGGTGATCGCTCAAAACTTCTATCGCATTCGTTCGATAAATGGCGGAACCCGCTTCGAGCAGATCGGCGACAGCTGGGTTAAGCACGGCTTCCTTTCGACCAACTCGAATGGCTGTGTCGGCCCGAATGGCGAAACCTGCCAAACTCCGCCTGGCGGCGGTAGCGAGCTAGGCGTTTTCTGTTCGGATACTTACGGATCTGGACTCAATGCAAGCCGAGATTGGCTGGGTCCGCGCGACGAAATCAACGCGTTCGCAGGCACCTGGGAGTGCACAGGCAGCTACTTCTCGAACTATCAGAACGACTGTGTCGAGCGCTTCGATCCAAACGGTCTCGGCCCGGTGGACCACCGCCTCCAGGTACATGACCAAGACCTGACTGCGCCGAACTCGCAGTTCTTTTATGAAGCCTACTACGTGTCCAGGGACGACGTAGATCGCTATAATAGCGCAGCGTTTCGCCCATGCACGGTCAACTTTCAGGGCGGCGATTGGCACTTCCAGCCGACCCAGTCGCAGACGAATGGCGTGGTTGCCGACCACTGGGGCGACATTCAGCCGGCCCCAAGAGCACAACCAACAACCGAGGGTGACATCCTCGTCGCCGTTCAGGTGAACGATCTTGGCGGCGGCAAGTGGCACTACGAGTATGCGGTGTATAACCATACTTCGTATCGTGAGATGCGCCAGTTCACCATTCCATTGCCGGATGGCTTGACACTCGAGAACGTCGAGTTCCGAGACATCGACAAAGACAACACCGATGAGTGGACGTGGAACTACGCAAACTCCGCTTTGACGTGGAAGACAAGCACGTACGCTCAGAACCCAGATGCGAACTCGCTCAAGTGGAATAGCGTTTTCAACTTCCGATTCGACGCGAATTCGCCTCCGGCCGTCAACCGAACCACGGCCACCCTCGGCCTGTTCAGACCTGGTGTCCTTCAGATGCTCGCGGCGGAGACCCGAGGGCCGAAAAGCCCGTTCACGAATCCCACGATCCTAAATGTGGAGCGCGGTGACCAAGTGGCGGGTGGGCTGGCCGACCTCTTCAACAGCGACGATTCGAAGATGGGCTTGCATCCCGGAATAGTCTTCGGCACGTTTCAAGCGCCGATTCGCGTCGTTCTGGAGAGCACGAGCGCCCAAGGCCCGATAACCCTCAAGTTCCGCGTAGAGTCGGCTGCCAGTTCGTTGAGCGTGAGTCAGAAGATTGAGCTCTACAACTTCACGCTAGGCCGCTATGTGTCGTTGAGCACGACCAACTTGACGACGTCCGATGGCGTTGTCGAAGTCACCGCTCCAAACCCCTCACAGTTCGTGCAAGCGGTTACCGGCAAGGTTCGAGCCAGACTCGAGTATAGAGTGACTGGTCCGGTGTTCGTGTTCCCGTGGAGGGTGGACATCGATCAAGCGGTCTGGAGAATCCTCCCGTAGAAAGCGTCTCCTTGACCACGGATAAGCGCGGCCTTTCGGCCGCGCTTTTTTTTTCGTCAGAGTTCGATCGTTTGCGGGTATACAGGCCCCGAGCTTGTGCGTAGAATGAGTGTGCTACTAGAGTTGGGTCCGAGGTACGGTCCCACCCTTTTTGATCGAAAAAGTGAGGCATCGTTTAAATGAATATTTCGAAGCTTTTGCCCGCCGTCTTAGGCGCGGCCAGTCTGTTTACCGGCGCCGCGGCGCAAACGTTGGTCGACCCCGACTACTTCGTTGAAACTTACGCATCGGGCTTATCCGGAGCTGCGGGCATGGAGTTTGTTTCGGCGTCGACTGCCCTTGTCACGCAGAAGGATACTGGACAAGTGAGGGTCGTAGTGAACGGGGTGGTGGACGGAACACCCGCGCTCGATTTACCTGTCAATAACGCCAGCGAGCGCGGCCTCCTCGGCATTTGCAAGCACCCCGATTTCGCCAACAATGGTTTCGTTTACCTTTACTGGAGCCGATCCACGACCGGTGGAGATACCGGGGTCACTGCCAACTGGAGCGACAACCGGGTCGAGCGGTACGTTTACAGCAGCGGAACGCTCTCAATCGACTCCCTGATCGCCATTTTCCCGAATGATCCGGCACAAAATAACGGTCCGAATCATGACGGAGGAGTAATCATGATCGGGCCCGATCAAAAGCTCTATATCATCACCGGTGACCTAAATAGGAACCGAGCCGAGCAGAACAATCAAGGAACACCGAACCTTTCCGCGAAGGTAGGCGGCGTACACCGGCTGAACCTCGACGGCACTATCCCAGGCGACAATCCTTTCGTAGGCCTGGGCAACACCGATTTCCACCCGTATTATGTGTATGGCGTGCGCAATTCGTACGGCATGGGCTGGGACCCTGTAACGAACAAAGTCTGGTTCACGGAGAACGGCCCCGGCTCTTATGACGAAGTCAATCATGTGCCGTCACCGGGCATGAACTCCGGCTGGAACGAGCTGATGGGACCCGATTCGCGAGACCCGCAAGGTGTGGGAGACCTCGTCATGTTCCCCGGTGCCTACTACCGCGATCCCGAATTCAGTTGGCTAAACCCGATCGCAGTTACGTCGATAACATGGCTGACAAGCTCCAAGTTCCAGTCCAGCGAACGCACCCATTGCGTCCTCGGTGATGCCAACAACGGGTTTCTGTATTTGTTCGCGATGAATAACAGCCGGGACGGGTTCGTTCTGGCCGGCGGTGTCGCCGACAGAGTCGCCGACACCAGTGCCGAGCGCGATCTGAACAAATGGGGCAGCGGCTTCGGAATCATAACAGACCTTGAAATCGGTCAAGACGGCTACCTCTATGGGACGAGCCTCACACTCGGGCGGATCTTCAGGATTCGCCCGGTGGTCGAGAGCGTCGTTCCCATGGCGTTTTCACTCTTCCGGGGTCGCCTAATTTCGGGCAACCTGCAGAGTCTGGGTACTAGCGACGATGATCGACTGGTCACTCGGCCAGGTCCCGTGTTCTCAAACGCGGAGGCGCCGATCCAGTTGATACTGACGAGCAGGTCGCCGTTTGTGACCCCCTCGGCCCTGTCCTTCAGGATCGAATCGAATTGTTCGGTAAACAACATCACGCAGTCTGTGGCGTTGTTCAATTTCGATACATTGGCATATGAGACTTTGAACGCGAGCACCGCCATGACATCTGATAATGTTATCACCGTGAACGTGACCTCAAATGCCCCTCGATTCGTCGGCAACGACAACGAACTGCGCGCTAGAATCAGCTATAAGGCCCAAGGAACGACGTTCACATATCCGTGGTTTGCCCGCGTCGACCACATACAGTGGACGCTAACCCGCTAACTCCAGATAATTAGGCTTCTCCCATTCATAGCGGTGGGGAGGAGCCTACTCGATTCGGACTGGGCGTGGGCCCGAAGCCAGCGTCCAGCCGAAGGTATCGATAGTTACACGGCGAGGCTTGCCCGGTGTCGCAAACCAAAACTCTTGCTCTTTGTCGGCCATTTCTGCAGGGAAGCTCTTCTCACCGGCATCGGTCTCGATGATAACGGCGAATCTGAGCCGGAACGGGCTCGGCGTGCCACTTTGCGCAAGTCTAATCGTCGTCTCGTATCCCTCGCGCGGTCCTTTCTCGGCGAAAGTGCGGACGAAAGACAATTGTGGGAATGCGCTTCCACGAACCCACTGAGCGAAGAACCAATCCAGTTTGCGCTTCGCTGACTCAGTGAAGCTTCGCTCGATATCGCTCCATTCCGTCATCTGCCCCTTGCGTGATAGCACCAGCTCGCGAAGACATCGGTTCATCGTGTCTAGGCCAAGCTCATTCTCGAGCATTTTCATAACGTATGCGCCCCGATAGTAGCCGACGTTCCCATGCGGTCCGTGTGCCAGAAACGGATCCGCCAAGGCTACCTTCGTGTTGCGCGTCGAGTAGCCCATATTCAAACTGCGGTCCGAATTACTCTTGAACTGAGAGCTGTCGATGTATTGAGTCAAGCTCTCATTCCATATGCTGTGGATGTAGCTGTTTGGCACCAGGCCGCCAAAGTACGTGTGTCCAACTTCATGGGAAGTTGCCCAGCTCGTTATGCCGGGTGTCAACAACGTAAAGCTGTAGCACTCGATGCCATAAAAGTCGGGAGTGTCTACTACGTCGTAGCCGGCATACGGGAACTTGCCGAAGCGATCCTCGAAGAATGCCACCGAGTCGCGGGCCATTTCGGCATCGTGCTTCGCACGGTTCTTATCAACCGTAAGATGCCAGGCCCTAAACTTCCGACCGCGGGCTTCGGTCTCGTGCGCAAGAGAATACGGTCCGCCAACGACGTGAAAGTACGGAATGGCCACCAGGGTTTTGTATTCGACAACTTTCCGGCTACCTACCACCTTCTCGCTGACGAGGTCGCCGTTGCCCATCAAGAGCCATTCCTTCGGCCCTTCGATTCGAGTTGTCGATGTTGCTGCGCCACGCCCGATATGCGGGTACCAGTACGAGGTAAGCAGCATCTGATCTGGGGTCGTCTTGTCTAGTCCGCGAAGGTTGATGGACGCATCGTATTCGAGCTGGAGTTTGCCGCCATCTGAGGCGTTGGTTAGGTACAAGATACCGCCGGCTTGGAGAAGTTGTGTCGTCTTGGGATTGAGTTTCGACTCGCCCAGGCTCTTGTTGACAACGAGTTCGACGGGCCGGCCATTGTAGGTCGCGGCTCGCACCGCATACGCATCGTTCATGCGCATGAAGGCTGTTCGTGGCCCGTCCGCAACCCGCTTCAGGTCGCAGACGGCCGTGATGTTTGCCCGGCTGTTCTCCGGCTGAAGCTTCAAATCGAAGTCAATGTGCTCGACCTTGTAAGCAGTCTTGAGATCTTCGGGCATCTCACGCCCCAGACGTAATCCCTCGCCTGTCGGCACGAGCGGAAACACCGCATCGTGCTCGGCTTCGAGGCCCTGATACCTGTGGAAAACGATCCAGTATTCGCCGAAGTGTTCAAAGCCCGGTGGGGCAGGAAAGGCCGAAATGCCAATAGTGCGCAGCGAAGCGCCAGGCCCGGCCATTGCCTCTAAATGGGCGGCGTAGGACGGGTCGTTGAAGAGCGGACGTAATTGTTCGTAGCGCGCGGACTTAGCGGCGACCTGTACCCGATCGACCAGGGCGACCGCACCCTGCAGGTCGACCATCGAATTTGTGGGAGAGAGCAAGAGGGCAACTATGGTCAGCAGCATGATCAAAAGTATGACGAGCGCCGTGCTGTTTCTGTAACATAATGGGGTACCGATGGAAGAGTTGACGGAAAGAAAGCAGCGCATCCTTCGCGCTGTTGTGATTGAGTACGTCGAAACCGCAGAACCCGTCGGCAGTGGCCTTCTCGTGGAGCGTTACACTTTCGGCGTTAGCCCGGCAACCGTCCGAAACGAACTCTCCGAAATGTCCGAGCGTGGGTTTCTCGAACAGCCGCACACGTCCGCCGGACGGATCCCATCGGATACCGGATATCGTTACTTCGTAGATCGTCTGAGTGAGCGGTCGGTGCAGACCGACGCTGCGAAGCAGGTAAGGGATCTGTCGCGGAACGAAGCGACCCTTCACCAGTTGCTGGCAGAAACATGCCGCGTGCTCTCCCGGTTGACGTCCCAAGTGTCGATTGCGGCAACTCTCGGCGAGCGGAACATTTCGGTCACAAGTGTGAGTGTCACGGGCGTTACGAAAGAGCGGGCACTCGTGGCCGCCGTGTTCAGCAATGGGTCCATCGAAACCAGGATCATTCCAGCGACGCCCGACCTTACGCTGGCAGACATACACGATGTTTCGCTCGCCCTCACAACCGCTCTTTCTGGCGTCAAGATCGGCCCCATCGCGCGGTTACCATCTCCTGAATTTGCCGCGCAAAAGTCCGCGGCTCGGGCTCTAGGCGCTGCAGCTTGGAAATCGATCAGGTCGATTTGCCGATCGCTTTCGACGGGTAAGGTCATCACAGAGGGAACCCAGTACCTCTTTTCACAGCCGGAGTTCAAAGGCGACGTCGATTCGCTCGGGAAGATCATTTCAGCACTAGGAAGCGAGGAGACCCTTCACGACGCCCTCGACAAGCCAAACGACAAAGGCGCCACGGTCACTATAGGCCACGAAAATTCACCTGATGCCCTTCATCGCCTTGCGATAATCGCAAGCCGTTTCTATTCAGGACAAGAGGAGGCAGGCGCCATCGCAATCGCCGGGCCAACGCGCATGCGGTACTCGGACACGATCCCGCTAGTCGAGACAGCTGCGAAAGCTCTTTCGGAAGCACTTTCGCGACTTATGCGCTGAGCCCATTCCGCACGGGCCAAAGGGCGATCAAGGCCATAACGGCGAGAGCGATCCATGGGAACCATTGTCTTACGATGATCGGCTTGTGCGAAGAAACGACTACTTCGGCTTGTACGGTGGTCGTTGCGCCGATCGGCGCTTGAGCGACGATGTTGCCACGCGGGTCGATGATCATGCTTGGCCCGAGCGATGCGCTGCGAACGACCGGCATCCGGTTTTCGACTGCCCGGAGAACCGCCCCGGCTTTCAGGGCGTCGATGGCGCCGGTTCCTTGATACCAGTCGTCCAGACTCAAGACAGCAAGAATCTCGGCTCCGTTGGTCGCATGTGCACGCGCAACTTCTTCAAAAAGGGCCTCGAAACAGAGCAATCCCCCAACCCTTAGCCCGCCTACCGTCAAGGTCTGCACGCGTTCACCGGGAATTAGGTCCCCACCGGGTAAATTGAAATCCTTGAGGAAGCCAAGCCGGTTCCGAAACGGCACATACTCGCCAAAAATAACCAGGCGAACCTTGTCGGCGGCTTGCCAATTGCCATCAAACGCGAAAAGGCTCTGGTGGCTGGCGCCTGCCTTATCGCGCTGGCCGCCCATAATTGTCGGTTCTTCGAAATCGATCGGAAACGGCGCGGTGGGTCTTTCGCCGCTCCAACGAGATACACCCTCCGGAAGCACCGTAAGGTCCCTGGCCACACCCGCGCCCACCCCGATTGCCTGCGGTACTTTGACCGCCAGCTGAGCGTCCATCGATTGATTAGTATTGAAGGCGAGATCCACCCCGGGCTGTACCGCGGCCACGCGCTTTCGCTCGCCCTGTATCGGCGTAAAAGCGCTCAGAAGCGACCCGCCCATGATGAGCATCGCCACGATAACGTATGCCCACGTACGCCGGGCCGGAAATTCCTCTTTGAGCCAGAGCATCGCTCCGACAACGTTGAACAAGACGACCCAGGCGCCGAGGAAATACGGCCCCGCCCACCAAGCCGGCTGAAGCAAGACCGGGACCTGCCACAGAGTGGCGCCCAGGAGGGACCACGGGTAGAAAAGGTAAGGGATTGTCGAGCGCAACACCTCGACGCCGGACCAAATGAGCGGAATAGCCCAGGCCCAGTTTCGGTGCCAAGCCTTGGCAGCAACTCCGGCGAAGAGTGCGAAGTACACCGCAAATGCGCTGCAGACTAGCACCCATGGCACCATGCCAAGCCAAGAGGACCCGGTCCACCTTGCCACGAACTGGTCGAGCCAGAACATGTTGGGCGCCCCGAACGCCAGCCCGAAAATGTAACCTCTGCCAAATGCCGGCCAAAAGCGTAGCCCGCGAATATTGACCAGCAAAGGTACAAGCGCCACAAACGCAAGAAAGAGCAAGTTGAACGGTGGGAAGGCAAGGGCGAGCAAAAGCCCGCTGATAGCCGGCATCCCAAGCGGCCGCAATCGCCTCAGCATGACGTTCTGAAGTGGGAGCAATCGTCGAAGCGGACCATCCTCCGCGTTCCGATCTCGTCGAAAGTTATCTCGGTTATGCCACAGTTCGAGAGACGAAAACAGTCCGCTGTCGCGGGTGACCCGTGCAGAAGAGCGGCGATCAGCGCCGAGCCCGAACCGCCGTGCGTAAATATGGCCACAGTGCCCGAAGCGTGCCTCTCGAGAAGTTCGACCAAGAAATAGCCGACGCGAGCGAAAACATCGATGCCGTTCTCCCCGCCTCCAGACAACTGCAGGACCGGGTCCCTCTTGTAAGCGAGGTACGCTTCCCCATCTCGTTCAAGTATCTCATCCCGAGTCATGCCCTCCCACGAACCGTAATCGCGCTCGCGGAGGCGGTGGTCGGATCGCTTTTGCACGCCGATCTTTTGGGACAGCGCTTCCGCGGTCGCCACCGTTCGCTTCATGTCGCTGCTATACACAGCGTCGACGGATTCCTGCTGCAACGCAACCGAACAACTTTCAGCTTGCTCCAGACCGGTCTCATCCAGCTCGATGTCCGCGTGCCCCTGGTTCCTGCCTTCCAGGTTATACGACGTTTGCCCGTGGCGAATAATAAGGAGGCGGAGCATGTGGTCGGGTTATACCTGCCAAGGCTTTAGGGTTCCGACCTCGTTGACAATCGAGCGAGCTCATGAAGTCGAATCTGGGTCCGATCACAATCCCCTCGAGATGCCGTCTCGAATCGCCAATATCAGGCGGTGAATCGAGGATATGCGGGCATTTTTAGGATGTTAAACGCCATGTGAACGGACTGTGCGCTCGCGGTTTACGGCGCTAAACGCATCTGCCCGCTTGGCGAGTCCCGGCGAATGGTCGGGGCGGGCAGATTTGAACTGCCGACCTCTGCGTCCCGAACGCAGCGCTCTACCAAGCTGAGCCACGCCCCGATGTGAGCCGTCAGTATACCGGGCTCGGTGTCGTCGAACAAATCCCACTCTTCGGGCGTAGCAAAGTTGTTGTACGAGGCATAAAAATGATAGAAATACCGACGTGGTGGCTGGTCGTTACAGGAATATTCGCGATTGTGAGTATCGTTGCCGTTTTGGTTCAGGTGGCGCTCATCGTTGTCCTGATCAAGCTAGTCAAGGATTTGCAGCCAAGAATCGGAATGATTACCGGAAGGGTTGAAGCGATTGCCGACCGAGTCGAAGGCATTGCCGAGCGCATCGAGAGCGTGTCGCAGTCGGCTAAGGGCATTGCAGATTCCGCAAGGGGCGCCGTTCAAACCCTCACTGGGCGGGCCGAGAGCGTGGCATCCAACTTCCAACACGTGGCCAGCGTGTCCGCGGACAGCGTGGAGAACCGCATGAGGTCCTTCGCGCCTCTCTTTGTTTACGCGCGGCTCGCCTTCGCATTGCTGGGCAAGTTGGCAGACTTCAAGCGCGAGCGTCAGCGCGACCGTCGTGACTATCGAGACGGCGCTATTGGCGAACTGCGATCACAGGTCAACGATAGTTAACGAACTCTGCTGGAAAGTCTAGGTCGAGTCCCTTTACGAAGACAATCGCTTTCTGAAGCTCATCTTTGTCTT
The DNA here is from genome assembly GCA_051003155.1 of Fimbriimonadales bacterium. Classification (GTDB taxonomy): domain Bacteria; phylum Armatimonadota; class Fimbriimonadia; order Fimbriimonadales; family ATM1; genus JACDEQ01. The sequence goes on from JBPCLO010000013.1 coordinate 29,853, forward strand.
TGCCCGTTACGCGCAATTCGTCGCCCTGAATCTGCGCCTGAATCTTGAGGCCCTTGTCCTTGATCTTCTTTATCAATGCTTTGGCCTGATCCTGCGCAATTCCTTGCTTGAAGGACGCTTTCTGATGCACGGTCATCTTTGCACCCTTTTCGATCGTGCCGTAGTCCAGCAGGCGCAAATCTATTCCACGCTTGATAAGCTTGCTCGCGACGATATCCTTGAGCTGCGACAGTTTGAATTCGTCGTCTGACATAAGGGTTAGCCCCTCTTTGTCCAACTGAATTTCGCTTTGAGAGCCCTTGAAGTCGAATCTGTTAGCGAGTTCGCGCTGCGCCTGATCGACCGCGTTCTTCATCTCTTGCATGTCGATCCGCGAGACTATGTCAAACGAATATTCGTTGTTTGCCACTGGTCAGAATTGTACCGAGTCCCCCTACCGCCCGTTGACGAAACGGCAGGGGGCATTGCGTATTAGAACCGGATGCGCCATGAGGCCTCATCGACCGACGAGGTCCACGGGTACACAAAGATCGGTCCGGTCGTCTTGTACAGGATGCGCATTTTGAGCGCGTTCTCCGCGCTTACATGCTGGGCAGGGTTGGGAACGTCGAGTGTTCGCACGGTATCTGGGTTACCACCACTGCCGATCGGGTTGAAGGTGTCAAGCGTGGTCCACGTGCTCGTCGAATAGTTGAAGGCCTCCACAATTTGACGCGTAACACTAGTCGAGGATCTCGATTCGACGACCACTGTCAGTTCCGTCGGAGTGGTCGGCGGTGCCGTGGTTTCGTATACCACCTCGATGGGATCCTGATTACTCGAGAACACGGCCCCCGGCCTCATTACCATGTACGTGTCGTCACTGTCGCCAACCTGCGGCAAGCCGCCGGACAAAACACGCCCGCGGTTCAAGTGGAAGGCATTCGGTCGCAGCTTCAGGGGAGCGTCTGTGCAAAACGTGGTCCCTGTCAGATTGATCGTGTAGTTGCCGACGTTTCCGGCGCCTAAAGTCCAAGAACTCAGCGGCGAAGCAGACCCTGGACCGTCCGGCGGACGCTCCGTGTTGAAAGGCTCGTCCATCCAAATGTACCCGCCGGCGCTGCGGGCGTCGGCATCCCACCTGGATATCGAAAGGTAGTAAAGGCCTGGCTCGGTCACGAACGCCGAAGAAAGGGCCGACCAAACTCCCGTGCCGTTTGGCTCGTCGTCGTTGAAAGCCACGCCAATCCCGTTCGCCTTGAACAAGAACAGTTGCGTGTCGAAGTTAACCGTGCCCACGAGCGAAGCGCTGAACGCCGCCGGATTCTCGATCAAGATGCAGAAGGTGTCGACGTCGCTAGCGGAGAAAATCGAGCCTACGATCATGTCCAGCGGGCCGGTTCCTGCCGTCTCTTGGCCGGGAATCAGGCTCGGTGCATCGACGAACTCGTTCCAAATGCCCACCGGAGGCGGCGGTGGCGGTTCACCTTGAGTTCCGACATCTGTCCCGGTAAGCGAGATCGTGTACGGCCCGGCTGGTGTGGGCTCCAGTGTCCAGAAAGACAACGGACCGGGCGCGCCCGGCCCGTCTGGTGAGCGCTCCGTGTTGGCAGGCGAGTTTAGCCATATGAGCTTGTCGGCCGCGGTCTTTGGATCCCGGTTATAGTGCGTTATCGCAATAAAGTAAATGCCCGGCTGAGTAACGAATGTAGAGGTAATGCGAGACTGCCGGCTGCCACCGATGGGGTCGTCGTCATTGTGGGTGACGCCGTTTCCGTTCCCATCGAAAAGAAAAATTTGCGTATCCAGCGACGAGCCGCCGACGGTAGTAGCCGAAAATGCTCCTTCGTCGCTGATTCTGATGCGATAGACGTCGATTCCGTCCGTTTCGAGAGTCCCTTGGATTCCGTCCAACGTGCCCGAGTTTCCAATGGTGTCTTGGCCAGGTAAAAGTGCAGCCGCGTCGCCCGAAGACCCAGAGCCTTCAATCCAAGTATAAGCATGCCCCGCAGCGGCGATGGCGAGCCCGCAAACGATCGATAGTGTGAGTTTCCACATAAGAAGCCTCCTCGACAGGTTTATGATAAAATAACAAGCTCAGTTTATCCCACTCAAGGTGCAAGATGCTATGACGCAGCGGATGTGACGGAGTTCGATAAGCTTAGAAGGAAATCGCACAAGTCTTGAGCGCTCGGCGTAGCAAAGGTTTATGGACTCTCCGGTCTTCGCTGTGTTGGCGCTGATCGCCTTAGTAGGGCTTGGTTGCCTTTGCCTTTCCCTTCTACTTATGTTCTTTATGTGGGTATTGGCTCCGTTGCGGCCTTGGTACGACAAAGGGTTGGCGGCCATGAAGGCGAAGCTTCCGAAGATTCCACGCTTTGGCGAATTTCGAGCGGTCGAAGGGCGCGACCCGATGGTGGTGCATCTCGACGTTCGTGATAAGGGTTGCTCGGCTCCGATTACGGGACCGCACTAAAAACGCTGACGTCGCCAGTTCTTGGCCACGGACCTGTGGCTTTCGCCGGAGGCTGAGTTTGCGTAGGCTGGTCGCTCGTATCCGAGCCAGTCTATGACTTCCCATAGATTCACGGCCACCGCGTCCGGTTGCGGATCGGAACCAGGGTTATCCTCTCCTGCCTTGTTAACCCAAATGGAGTGCCAGCCGGCGTTCTTCGACCCCTGAACATCATGCTCGAATGCGTTGCCCACGAAAAGCATTTCGTCGTGTTCGAGCCCGCTTAAACGACGGGCTTCGTCGAAAATTTCTTGGTGAGGCTTGCCAAGCTTGTATTCCCCCTCGATCAGGATATGATCGAAGTACTCGGCGATTCCCAAAGTCTCGATTTCTTGGCGCTGAACGTCGGCCGGTCCGTTCGTGATCAGCCCTAGGATGTACTTGGATTTTAAGAATTCCAATACTTCGTGCGTTTCCTGAAATGGCTCCAGCGAAGCGTCGCGCAGTTCTGCGTAGCGCGCGCTGAGTTTAGTGGCCAGTTGGTCGCTTGGGCAGCCCAGCCTGGTCAGCACGCGCCGCATGTGCTCGGTCCTCGTAGGCTCGCCGCTTTCCAAATAGCGCTCGTACCAACGGTCGGTCTTGATTTCAGGCGAAAAGGTCGAGAATACTGTCCGCCAAGCCTCTATGGCCTTATCGGGATCGCACTCCAATGGAGCCTCTTCGAATGCCTGTCGCAGCCCACGCCGGGAAGCTGACCAGTAGGCGCAGAGGGTGTCGTCCAGATCGAAGAATATGGCTCGGATTTGCTGTTTCATAGGTTGTGCAGAACTACGGTAATCCCATCGCTATTCGGATTTCCTTAATCGTTTCCGACGCGACTGCTCGCGCCTCTTCTGCGCCCGCCGCTAATATACTTACGACGTGGCCGCGATCTTGTTCCAACACACGCCTGCGCGCCCGAATTGGCGCTAGGGCCTCGTTCACAATCTCGATACACTCGCGTTTGTTTTGCACACAGCCGCGCAGACCCTGCCGGCACTCTTCAAGTGCTGACACATAGTTCGGATTGTAGACGGTGTGTAAAGCACAAACGGCACAACCTTCCGGATGTCCCGGATCATCCTTTCGAATCTTTAACGGGTCGGTAAACGCCTTCATGATTTTCATTGCCGTTTCGTCCGCAGTGTCGGCGATATAGATGGCGTTGTCGTAGCTCTTGCTCATCTTCCGCCCGTCCAGGCCCATCATCGAAGGCGTTTCGCTAAGGACGTTCAGAATTTCGGGGAACACGTTTCCGAAGAGATAATTAAATCGTCGGCCGATCTCGCGAGTCAGTTCTAGGTGGGGAACCTGGTCTTTGCCGACCGGAACCCCGTAAGGCTTGTACAGGAGTATATCGGCAGCCTGCAGCACCGGATAGCCGAGCAAACCATGGCTCGCATCGGCGTCCCCGGTCAAGAGCTCCCGCTTCTCCTTATAAGTCGGCACCCGTTCCAGCCACCCGAGAGGTGTGCACATGCTCAAAAGAAGATAAAGCTCGGCGTGTTCCTTAACCTGAGACTGGAGGAAGATTGCGCTTCTCTCGGGGTCGATGCCGGCGGCAAGGTAGTCCGTTGCGACGCCGATCGAATTCTCGTAAATCTCGCCCGAATGATCGATCATCGTCGTGAGCGCATGCCAATCCACAACGCAGCAAAAGAGATCGTATTCTTCTTGAAGGTTAACCCAATTGCGCAAAGCTCCCTCTAGGTTGCCTAGATGGAGCTTGGCCTGGGTCGGCTGCATGCCGCTAAGGAGGCGTTTGCGAGACACGCGCTTGATTATGCCGCATTCGGTTTTAAATAGAAACGGGCCCACGGCTTTGGGAACGCTCTGCGGTACGTGCGTGAGCCCGAATGATTAAAGACCTACACCGCAGCTTTTCGAGTTTGGCTCGTCTAACCGGCGCAACTCAGATCCTATGATAACCGATCTATCGCCTTCGAGCATGTCCTAATTTGTGTCTACAACCTTCGTACGCCCCGTTAGGTAGAGTCGTTTGCTGAATGTATCACGATTTCCAACATTTTTTGCGTGAGCTCGATTCGCGGGGCGAGCTTAGAAAGATCAAGGCGCCGCTAAGCCCGGACCTCGAGATAACGGAGGTCGCGGACCGATGCATGAAGATGCCAGGCGGCGGCCCTGCCCTTCTAATCGAAAACCCTACGGGCTACGACATACCGGTGGCCATTAACACGATGGGATCGAGGTTGCGCATGGCCTTGGCGCTCGGTGTCGAGGATGTTGAGGAAGTAGCCGCAGAGCTCACCGACTTGCTCAAGCCCGACATCCCCGCAAAGCTCACCGAAAAGCTCAAGCTGGTTGCGAAGCTGGCTCGATTCGCGAAGGTTCCTCCGAAGACGGTTAGCTCGGGGATCTGTCAAGAAGTAGTCCTTGCGGGCAAAGAGGTCGATCTTACGAAATTGCCCATTCTGAGGTGTTGGCCCGAAGATGCGGGGCCGTTTATCACGCTCCCCCTCGTATTCACCCACGATCCAAATACGGGGAAGCGCAACGTGGGCATGTACCGAATGCAGGTGTACGACAGGAACACGACGGGCATGCACTGGCAGATGCACAAAGTCGGCGCCGAGCATATGAAGCTGGCCGCGGAGAATCGAAAGCACATCGAAGTCGCCGTCGCGCTCGGCGGCGATCCTGCGTACACCTTTTCCGCAATTTCCCCACTTCCGCCCGGCATCGACGAAATGCTCTTCGCAGGGTTTCTGCGAAAGGAGTCCGCCAAACTGGTCAAGGCCAAGACCGTCGACATCAAAGTGCCCGCAGACGCCGAGATGATCCTCGAAGGCTTCGTCGATCCCACGGAGAGCCGGCGTGAAGGGCCCTTCGGCGACCACACGGGTTACTACTCTTTGGCGGACGAATTCCCGGTGTTCCACGTTACTTGCGTCACGATGAGGGAAAAGCCAGTCTATCCGGCGACGATAGTTGGCGTCCCACCCATGGAGGATGGATACATGGGCAAGGCCGTCGAGCGTATCTTCCTTCCCCTGATTCGACTCACCGTTCCAGAAATCCTCGACATCGATCTGCCGATCCAAGCCTGCTTTCACAACATGGCCTTTGTGAAAATCCGAAAGCGGTATCCCGGCCACGCTTACAAGGTGATGAACGCCATCTGGGGTCTCGGCGGCCTAATGTTCACGAAGTTCATTTTCGTGTTTGAGGAGGACGTGGATATCCACGACCTGGGCGACGTCCTCTTCCGAATCGGCGCCAACTGCGACCCTGCCCGTGACTCGCTGATTAGCCGCGGCCCGATAGATCAACTCGACCATGCCACGACTATCGTAGGCTACGGCGGAAAAATCGGGTTTGACTGCACCCATAAATGGGCGGCGGAAGGTTTCCCTAGGGAGTGGCCGGGTCTCATTACAATGTCTCCGGATGTGAAGAAGAGGATCGATTCACTATGGAACAGCTTGGGAATTTAATCATTCTCGTACGTCGAGACCACATCCTCCGTATCCCCGCTCATGACGACGGCCCCTTTCTTCATCCAAATGGCGTGGTTCGCAGCACGGCGGATGGCGCCCATATCGTGTGACACGAATAAAATCGCCCCGCCGTGGCGTCGAAAGGCCTCGATACGCTCCAGGCACTTTCTTTGAAAATCCAAATCTCCAACCGCGAGCGCCTCGTCTACAAGGAGGATCTTCGCGTCGACATGCGTCGCCACGCTAAATCCGAGGCGCAACAGCATCCCGCTCGAATACGTCCGGACCGGCGCATCGATGTAGGTGCCGATTTCGCTGAAAGCGACGATTTCATCCATGCGCGCCGCCACCTCTTTGCGCGTAAGACCCAGGATAACACCATTAAAGAAAACATTCTCTAGCCCCGAAAGGTCGGGATGAAAACCGGCGCCGAGTTCCAGCAGCGGCGCCACTTTACCGCCGAGGCTGAAATCGCCGGACGTCGGTTTATAGACGCGTGCGAGGACGCTTAGGAGCGTGCTTTTCCCCGCACCGTTCCGCCCGATTACGCCCAGGCACTCGCCGCCTTTCACTTCGAACGTGATGTCGTTCAACGCGTGCAGGGTTTCTCTCCGAGCCTTTTTCCACCAAAGTAGCATGCCCTTGAGCGAGCCATAGCCCGTGTGCGTCACGGAAAATACTTTGCTAAGCCCGCGCACGCTGATCATGGGCGCTCCACGAACTGCCACTTTTTGCGGTTGAAAACCCAATATCCAACGACAAGCATGCAGAAACAAATGAGAGCGGAAATCGCCACCATTGACCAGTCGAGAGGCAGGTACTGGTACGTTTTCGCTCCCGCAGCACTTGTCATCGTCACCTCTTGCGGATCGAGCATAACCTTTCGATAACCGGTCATTAACATCGCGATCGGGTTCAGCAAATAGAGGTTGTAAATCAGGCCGCGCCAGCGGTCGTCGATGCCTGATGCGTGATAGACTTGTTCGCTGAAATAGACGATCGGGCTTAGAAAAAAGAGGAGATATAGCCCGACGCTCACCATATACTTCACGTCTTCGAAGAACGTATTGAGAGCCGAAATAAACAGCGCCAAACCTAATGTGAGCGCAAGCTGCATGATCACGAAAATCGGTAGCAAAAAGACGGTGGCGCGAAACGGATTATCCCCGGGATTAAGCAGCCACACCACGAGCAGATAAAGGAAAAACAACACCATGGCCAGCAAGAAGTGTAGGAAATTTGCCAGGACGCTGCCGATAGGCAGAATTTCGCGCGGAAAATATATCTTTTTTAGGAGCGTTATCTGACCGAGAATGGACTGCGATGCATCCATCAGAGACAATTGGAAAAACATGTAAGGAAGATAAGCCGCAAGGATGTAAGCGCTGTAGTTCTTGACGGACTGGCCCATCACGTACTTGAACACCAGCGTCATCACTAGCACGGTTACAAGTGGGTTCAAGATTGACCAGAAGAATCCCAGGTACGAGTTCTTGTACCGAATGCGCAGCTCACGAAGCACTACCGACCACAGCAACTCGCGATAGCGCCAAAGTTCCGCCAACTCCGCCCGCATGGCGGTGAGTGTACTTGAAGCCGGCAAGGTAGAATTCGGGCAGCCATGGCCATTGCGAACCCACCTGAGATATCCTTCGACGCCATCGCGGACAAGGTGCTCGCGAACGAGAGGATTAATACCGATGAGGCCCTGCGCCTCTTCCGACATCACGACCTCAACGAACTGGCAACGCTCGCCAACCACCGCCGACAGGAACGCGTTCCGGGCGACACGGTCACCTACATCATCGGCCGGATTCTCAATTACACGAACGTCTGCTGGGTGCGGTGCAAGTTCTGCGCTTTTTACCGAGTGCCAGGGCACGACGAGGGCTACCTGCTCTCCGACGAAGAAATCCTGGAAAAGGTCGGCGACACGGTCGAAAAGGGCGGCGTCGAAATCCTGTTTCAGGGGGGCCTCAACCCGAAGCTCAAGATCGACTATTACGAAGGCATTTTCAAGAAAATTCTCGACAACTACCCGAACGTGATCCTTCATGCCCTCAGCCCCGCGGAGATTATCTACATCGCCCACATCAGCAAGCTGACCCTCCCGCAGTGCCTCGAACGCCTCAAAGCAGCCGGCTTGCACAGCATCCCGGGAGCCGGCGGCGAGATTCTCGTCGACAGGGTCCGCAAGATCATCGCGCCCTACAAAGACACAACCGACGAGTGGCTCCACTGCATGCGCACCGCAGCCGCGCTCGGCATCCGAAGCACCGCCAGCATGATGTTCGGCCACGTGGAAACGACAGCGGACCGAATCGAGCACCTCGGCCGCATCCGCGACTTGCAGGACGAGTGCGCACCGTTTCGCGCTTTCGTGACCTGGAGTTTCCAGCCCGAGGAAACCGATCTGGCGATCGAGCGGAAAGCGTCCGGATACGACTACCTTCGCACGCTGGCAGTCTCGAGGATCTTCCTCGACAACTTTGACAACTTCCAGCTCTCGATCCTCACGCAGGGCCCGAAGGTCGCCCAACTCGGCCTGGGCTACGGCGCCAACGACTTCGGCTCCGTGATGATCGAGGAAAACGTCGTTTCGGCAGCGGGGAACAAGTTTATTCTGGACGCCACAGAGTTCGAGCGCTTGATCACGGAGGCAGGTTACGTCGCCCGAAGACGGAACACCCGGTACGAGCTATTAAACTGACCAAATCCCTCCCCCGGCTCACGAAAGTCCGGTTCGAAAGGTTCCGCAGCCGTGGGAGGCTAGGAGGGGGCAAGAAGAGCCTGAACAACGGGTAGATTCACAAGCGATGATCAAAGCCATACACACGATGATTCATTCCGACGATCCGCCGGCAACGCGCGCATTCCTGCGCGACGTACTCGGTTGGTCCTACGTCGAGCACACTGAATCTGAGCCCGGATGGCTCATCTTCAAGGCCGGCCCGAGCGAAATGGGAGTCCATCCCACCTCAGGCGTCTGGAAGGGCAAGCCGTACTCGCACCCGAAGCACCACTCGATTTCTCTGATGTGCGATGACATGGAAGCGACGGTCGCGGAGCTAAGAAGCAAAGGCGCGGAGTTCATCGGAGGAATCACGGACGAAGGCTTCGGCCTCACCACCAAACTCGTTCTCCCGGCCGCAGGCGAGATCATGCTATATCAGCCCAAGCACCCGGAAGCTCACAGCCTGTAGCGGGCACTGTAGCGCACCTCCTCCACAGGAGTATTGAGCGGCAACTCGGGCTTAGACCCCGTCGGCCCTATTCAGGTAACCGCAGTCGATCGGGGACACCCTTACCGACAAGAAGGACAAGGTCCTAGTAGCGCATACCTCGACGATCCGCAGAACCTATAGAGCAAACCGCTCAAGTGTGGATACAGCCCTTATACGGGCCAATGGCAGGAGTGGAGCGAGAATCCACTGAGGCAGGCAGCCATCGCATTCTACGGTATGGAAAGTATCACCTGAGACGTGCTCGCCGTTGTACCGCGCAACCCACTCCTCGTTGCCAACGGAATCGTACTTGACCGTCGCGTAGTCGAGGTTGCTTCCGCTCCGCGATTGTCCCGTCACATTCCGGCTTGTAATACTCGCCACGAGCGAGGTGGTCGTCGAAGACTTTGGCCCAAGGCCATCGTCCTTGCCGCTGATTTTGTGTGTGCCGCTTATGTGCCAACTCATCGGTACTCATGACAATACAGTATACCTCCGTCTACTAAAATATCTTGGCCCGCCACGTTCTCATCGAGTCTGAACCGCACGTGCTGATCCACCGGGCGAGCATGTTAGGTAACGCTTTTTCAGTTTTTAATTCTGTCCACACCCCCCGATCCTTGATGAGCGGTAGTGGCGAACGACGGGGCTATCGCTCGCGCATACCCAGGGCCGGCGTGTTGTAGCCTAATTTTCCATGAACCCTGCTCCGAATCCGCGACACTCATATAGATAGCCACCGGAGGTGAACAGAATGAAACTCGCAATCGCCGCACTCGCGGCATTGGCAATCTTCGGCTGCGGCCAGAAATCCCAGCCCCAGCCCGCAGCGCAAGACGCCCGCAAAGCTATCGAAGGCGTCGAGGGATACGCCCTGGGCGACCCCGTCACATACGAGAACGCCACGTTCGTCCCCGTCCTAAGCACCAAGGAGCCGAACCAAGAAATGGATGACACCATCACCCTATCCGAGGCCAAGAAAAACAAATGGGTGGAAATCATCGAAGTGCCCGGCGACGAACAAGTCAGCCGCCTAAAGGTCCGCAACGTCGGTCCGAAACCGCTCCTTCTCCTCGGCGGCGAACTGCTGCTCGGCGGCAAGCAAGACCGCGTCGTCGCCAAAGACACGATCATCCCACCCGGCGAAACGAAGGACGTCGAAGTGTTTTGCGTGGAGCGTGGCCGCTGGGAAGGCGCAAGTACCCGCTTCGACTACGGCGGAACGATGATCCCCGACCGCGTTCGCAAAGCCGCGCAGTACGAGGGCCAGGAACGTGTTTGGGCGGGTGTCAGCGAGATGAACGAGAATGTCTCCCAGGACTTGGCGAGCACACCGCACCCGTCGAGCATCCGCGCCTTCCTCGGCGACGAGGCAGTGCAAGGGAAAGTGAAAAGTGAAATCGGGCATCAATTTCGTCGGTGCGCGGCTTTCGAATCCGAACGTCGTCGGCATCGTGTTCATTCTGAACGGGGAAATCAAGACGTTCGAGCTCTTCGGCACGCCGTCGCTCTTTAAGAAAGCGCACGGGCCGATCCTGGAAAGCTTCCTAACCGAAGCCGCCGTGGCCCCGAAATATCCCGCAAAGGCGCTCGAACCGCACCAATGGGAGCTCTTCGTCAAACAGTGCCTTACCGCCCCGCGCGATGCAAGCGCGGCGGGTTGGGCAACCTTGAAAGGCGACCGCGTGCGCGGCGGGGAGTTCAAGAGGGAAGCGGGCTCCGCACCGACCCACGGTGGCGCTCCCCCAGCACTTCTTTGCGCGCCGCGAGCGCCTCCTCGTTGAGCTTCAGGGCGTCTCCGTGCCTCCCCATTGCCAGGTAGGTCCACGCGAGGTTGTTCATGCTCGTGAGTGTGCCTGGGTGGTGCTCGCCCAGCGTTTCCTTGCTTAGCGCCAGCACCTTCACCTGGAGCTTCAGGGCGTCCGCGTGTCTTCCCATTACACGGTGGGTCACGGCATGGTTGTTCATGCTCCCGAGCGTGTCCGTGTGGCGCTCGCCAAGCACCTCCTTGCTTAGCGCCAGCACCTTCAGCTGGAGCTTCAGGGCGTCCGCGTGTCTTCCCATTACACGGTGGGTCACGGCGAGGTTGTTCATGCTAGTGAGTGTGTCCGGGTGGCCCTCCGCCAGCACTTCTTTCTTCGCCGCGAGCGCTTCCTCCTGGAGCTCCAGGGCGCCGCATGCCTTCCCATCGCCCCGTAGGTCTCGGCGAGGTTGTTCACGCTCGCGAGGGTGCTTGGGTGTCGCTCCCCCAACACTTCTTTCTTCGCCGCGAGCACTTCCTCCTGGAGCTCCAGGGCGTCCGCGTGTCTTCCCATCGCCCGGTAGGTCTCGGCGAGGTTGTTCATGCTCACGAGGGTGCGCGGGTGGCGCTCGCCCAGCACCTCCTTGCTCGCTTCGAGGACCTCCTTGTGCAGCTCCAGGGCGTCCGCGTGCCTTCCCATCGCCCCGTAGGTCTCGGCGAGGTTGTTCACGCTCGCGAGGGTGAGCGTGTGGCGCTCGCCCAGCACCTCCTTGCTCGCTTCGAGCACCGCCTTGTGTAGCTCTAGGGCGTCCGCGTGCCTTCCCATCGCCCCGTAGGTCTCGGCGAGGTTGTTCATGCTCATGAGGGTGTCAGGGTGTCGCAAGTCTGGCCCACGCAGAGCCACAATTCGTTCGGCAACCGAAATGGCATCCTTCCGCTTTCCGCTAAAATGGAGGGCTAACAGCAAGTCATTTAAGAGATCTGGGTCGTCATCCTTGAGAGCGGACGCCTTTCGGTATTGCCCTTCGGCGTCGGGGAAGCGGTGCTGCCGCATGAATACATCGCCCTTTCCCTTATGCACGCGAACGGCGACCGTGTCCACTACGGCCTCAACTTGGTCGTAAAGCGCGAGCGCTTCATCCAACTTCTGCTGCGCGAAGGCTATAAGCGCCTGCTCAAGGATGTTTTCATGGACGTTGCCACGTGCGAGTATTTCCTCGCGCTCTTGGAGAAGCCTCTCAATCTGCGCCTTGTGCCGCTCGTCCTGGGCTTCGAGTCTCTGAAGCTCAGCAGAAAGATCGGGGCTTGGTTTCGTCAGGTTCGCAAGCGCTTCTATCACCTGAGTGTGGCGTATCTCGTCCGCGGCTTTCTGTTCCTCCTGGTTTTTTAGCACCGTCGAGGTATCGACTTTCACGAGGGCGATGTCGGCCAGGATCTCGTCAATCTTCGGACGGAGCACGCCCACCTCATCTGAAATCGCGCTCCTGACTGTTTCCTCCAGGCGAGCAATCAGTGATTCGAGGTGTTTAGCAACGACGATCTCGCCTGGAGGCTGCTTCTCTGGAGGGTTCTGGCCCCGGTTATTGAGCGTCTCGAAGAGCGTCCACCAACAGGCGGTCTGGAAGGCAATCAGCGCCTTGTTATGACGCTGCTGCTTTAAGATTTGCGCGAAGGCGGCCACGAACGCTTCCGGCAGCCTCGCTTCGATCTGGTCCGCGAGCGTCTCCGTTATGGGCCGGCGCGTGCAAGCCCGGATATGCGGAATCAGGAAGGTGCCTACTGCCGCTACGTCGCCTCGGACGAATTGCTTCATCAGCTCCTTGGGAAACTTCGGAGAGTCAGGGATTAGATTGTCATTAGCCCATTTCTCGATGCATTCGGTCGCAGGATGACTTGCAGGACTGACGCTCTCGAGACTCCGAGCGGCGGCGATAAGAGCGAGCTTAATCGCGGCTTCGAAATGGAAATTGCGGCTCGTCGAAAGCCGTTCAGACGCGCCATCCCACGCGCGGCTCAGGAGATCGGCCGTTACACCGGTCAGAGATCCGAAGGCAAAAACGCCGATTGTAACGGGGTCAGGCATGTAAGGCTCGCTGAGTTAGAATTTACCCTGATAAGATAACGATCCTGTTCGCCATTACTCCTCGATGCTGCCGTCGTCGCTGTCGGTCACGAGCCGGGCGATCGAGGCGACCTGGTCATCCGCGCCCAAGTTGATCAGCTTCACGCCCTGCGCGATGCGGCCGACCGTGCGAATCTCCTTGATCCGAAGTCGAATCGCCTTGCCGCGGTTGCTCATCAGCACGAGCTGATCTTCCCGCTCCACGATCTCCGCGCCGATGACCGGGCCCGTCTTCGCCGTCACGTTCATCGTGATGAGCCCGTACCCACCGCGGTTCTGGGGCCGGTAGTCCGAAAGCGGCGTGCGCTTGCCGAAGCCGTTCTCGCCAACGACAAGCAGGTCGATAGTGGGGTCCTCGACCAGCATGGCCGACACGACCTGATCCCCCGCCCGCAGGTTCATGCCGCGTACGCCGCCCGCCGCGCGCGACCGGCCCGTCAGCAGCTTCTCGTTGAACCGGATGCTCATGCCCTGCCGGCTGATCATCAAGACGTCCTGATCGCCCGTGCTCCGCATGACCCAAGCCAGTTCATCGCCGTCCTCGATGTCGAACGCACGGAGCCCGTTCGTCCGCAGGTTCGCGAACGCGCTGATTGGCGTCCGCTTGACCTCGCCCATCTTCGTGGCCATCACGAGGAAGCCCTCGCCGAGGATGTCCTTCACCGTGAGCGTGGCCGTAACCATCTCGCCGCTCTCGATCTGGATGTAGTTGATCACCGGCGTGCCCTTCGCGTACCGGCCCGATTCCGGAATCTCGTAGGTCTTCAGCCGGTAAACGCGGCCCTTGTCGGTGAAGAAGAGAATGAAATGGTGCGTGCTGACCTGGAAGAGGTGCCCGACCTCGTCGTCTACCTTCATGGTCTGCCCGACTACGCCCTTGCCGCCGCGCCTTTGGCCCCGGTACGCGTCGAGGCTCATGCGCTTGATGTAGCCGTCGCGGCTAATCGAGACGATCGCCTCCTCCTCGGGGATCATGTCCTCTTCGCCGATCTCGCCGGCCTCCATCGGAATGATCTTTGTACGCCGCTCGTCGCCGTGCCTCTTGCGCAGTTCCTCGAGCTCCTCGCGCAAGATCAGCTCGATCCGCTTCGAGTCGCTGAGAATGTCCATCAGGTCGGCGATCTTGCGAAGGATCTTCTTGTATTCCTCCTCGAGCTTGAACTGCTCGAGCTTGGTGAGCCGGCGCAGTTGCATGTTCAGGATAACGTTCGCTTGGAACATGGTCATCCCGAAGCGCCGAACCATCTCGCGCCTAGCTTCCTCAGGGTCGTCGGCCGCCCGAATCACCTTGATTACGTCATCCAGGTTCGCCCGAGCGATCTGATATCCCTCGCTGATGTGCGCCTCTTCGAGGGCGCGGTATAAGTCGTACTTAGTTCGCCGCTCGATGACGGTCTTGCGATGCTTCAGGTATTCGTCGAGGAGCGTTGCAATCGGCGCCGTGCGGGGCACCCCCTCCACGAGGCTGAGGAGAATCGCGCCGAACGAAGTGCGCAAAAGCGTGTGCTTATAAAGGTAGTTCAGCGCCTTGTTCGGATTGCCGTCTCGCTTGATGATAATCTCTACGCGCATGCCGCGGCGGTCGCTGTAGTCCTCGACGCCACCGATCGCATCCATCTTCTTGTTTCGAATGATGTCGGCGATTTGCTGAATCAGCGTCGTCTTATTAACTTGGTAAGGAATCTCGCTCACGACGATAACGCTGCGCCCGCCGTCCATGGGCTCGATCGCCGTCTTCGCCTGCATAACGATGCTCCCGCGGCCAGTCTCGTACATGTTGCGAATGCCCTTGGTCCCGAGGATCATCCCGTAAGTGGGGAAGTCGGGCCCAGGAAGGACCTTCACGATATCCTCGACGCCGCACTGTGGCTCGTCGAGCCGCAGAAGAATCGCATCCACGACCTCGCTCAGGTTGTGCGGCGGCATATTGGTCGCCATGCCGACCGCGATGCCCTGCGTGCCGTTGCAAATCAGGTTCGGGAACTTTCCGGGCAGCACCATCGGCTCGTTCATGGTCTGCAGATAGTTCGGCGTCCAGTCGATCGTCTCACGCTCGATGTCTTCCAGAACTTCCATGGCGACCTTGCTAAGGCGAGCCTCCGTGTAGCGGAATGCCGCCGGTGGGTCTCCATCGATGCTGCCAAAGTTGCCCTGCGGATCGATCAGCGGATAGCGAAGCGAGAAGTCCTGGGCCATTCGGACCATCGTCAGGTAGATCGCGTCGTTGCCATGCGGGTGAAAGTTTCCGGAGCAGTCGCCGATAATCTTGGCACTCTTGGTCCGGGCCCGGTCGGGTGTCCAGTTCCCTTCGAGCATCGTGTAGAGAATACGACGTTGAACGGGCTTCAGGCCGTCGCGAACGTCGGGGAGTGCGCGAGCGATAATTACACTCATCGCGTAGTTCACATAACTACGCCGCATCTCATCTTCTACTGGGACTATCTGAGTTCGTGGAAGTTCGTTTTCGGGCACTTTCCGATCCTTGGCAATGTGCGCGGCAAAGGAGCTTGCGCGGCGATCCTGGAGGGTGTTATTGTACCTGCTCGACGGGTTTCTGGTTCAAAGTCGAACCGACGTGGAGTGCACGTTTAGAACACCCCGAGCGTCTATAATCGGAAAATCGATCATGAAACTATTCGCGTTACTCTCGGTTCTCTTGGCGGCGATCTTCGTTGCGAGCTGCGGCGGTAGCGGCGGAGGTGGAGGTGGCGGAGGGGGCGGGCCATACTCGTCAGTGCGAGTAGAACTACCCGGACGCGATCCCCTCAATATCGTCGTTGGCGAGACGGTTCGCTTCGAACTGGCCGGTTACGACGAATTCACCGGAGAGCGGGACGTCCTGCAAGCAACATCATGGTCGATTCTGGACAATCCGAACGTGGGCACGATCAACGCCAATGGCCAGTTCACGGCTGCTCTTCCCGGCAATGCCAGGATCGCGGCGACGTGGAACGGCACACCACCGGCGATGCCATTGAGAATTACCGTTCGACCCCAGGGTCTCGCACGCCTGACCGGCACGGTGCGTAACGCGTCGGGCGGAGCGGGCGTCGGGGGCGTACAGGTCATTTTCTTCAACCAGGGCAACGCCGAGGTCGGGCGCGCCACGACGATGTCGAACGGTACTTTCTTGGCCCAAGTCCCGACGACCGCGACGACCATGAACTTGGCAGAGAACACCCTCTCGGGCCGCTGGCTGAAACAGTGGGAATACAGGGGAATGGTCTACCAGGCGGGGAACTCGATCCCTAATTGCCACGCGACGTTTGTCGTTTCGAATCCGCCGTTGAACGGTGGCGAGACTGACGATATCCCGGACCCGTTACGCGTTTTCAGCTTAGGAACCCCACCGCCGTTCCCGGACGGCTGCAAATAGCATGAGCTTGCGCGGATTCCTCCTCGGTCCGGGCGGGGCAGGTTCGCCAAGCGCCGACTTCGGTCTGCTCTTGTTGCGCCTCGTCGCCGGTTTGTCCCTTGCTTTCGGACACGGCCTCGGAAAGCTGCCCCCTAGTTCCGAGTTTATGTCCGGAGTCGCGAAGATGGGATTTCCAGTACCGGAAGCATTCGGATGGGCAGCGGCCCTCTCCGAGTTTCTCGGAGGCATCCTGGTCGCCCTGGGCCTCCTGACGCGTCCCGCAGCTCTCGTTGCATTCACCACGATGGCCGTCGCTTTATTCGTTCGCCATGGTTCGGACCCCTTCACGACTAAAGAGAAAGCATTGCTTTACGCGGCGGTTTTCCTGGCTATCCTCTTCACTGGAGCGGGTCGATACAGTTTCGATTCGGCCATCGGGGGCAAGGGCAAGTAGCCGGTAAACTCTTGCCCCGATGCCTGCACGATCCAAGCGTTTAGACGATATCCCTCCTTACCTGTTTGCAGAAATAAGCCGCATCAAGGCCGAGATGCGCGCGAAGGGCGAGGACATTATCGACCTGGGAATCGGCGACCCCGACCAGCCTACGCCGACGCCCATCGTCGAAGCCCTCTGCAGAGAGGCGCATAATCCCGCTACGCACACGTACGATGAGTCCCCCCGTGGCTGGCGTCCATATCTAGATGCCGCAGCGCGCTGGTATCAGAAGACTTATGGGGTGTCGCTCGATGCCGGTACCGAGATGCTCGAAGTCATCGGCAGCAAGGAAGGCTTGGCGCACCTCGTATGGGCTTACGTGGACGAAGGCGACGGCGTGATCGTGCCTAATCCAGGGTATCCCGTTTACCGTATGCACTCCGTGATGGCCGGCGGGCGCATTTATGACGCCGAGATCAAGGAAGCGAACGGCTTCTTGCCCGTGCTCGAGGATATACCATCCGAAACGGCGAAGAACGCCAAGCTATTTTTCGTCTGCTATCCGAATAACCCGACTGGCGCTGTCGCTACGGCCGATTTCTACCGCGACGCCGTCCGTTTTTGCAAGGATCACGACATATTGCTCGTCAACGACATGGCTTATGGCACGGTTACGTACGAAGGTTACGTCAGCCCGACGGCCCTCCAGCAAGAAGGCGGTAAAGGGGTGTGCATCGAGTTCCATTCCCTGAGCAAGATGTTCAATATGACGGGTTGGCGTATCGCATTTGCCGCGGGCAACCCGGACGCCGTAGCGACGCTTGGAAGACTGAAGGACAACATCGACAGCAAACAATTTCCCGCCATCGCGGGTACTGGCGCCTTCGCCCTCGAGAATTGCAATAACTCTGCAACCTTCAAGCTATACGAAAAGAGGCGGAATATTTTATGCGACGGCCTCAATGAAATCGGATGGAAAGTAAATAAGCCCAAAGCGTCCTTCTATATTTGGGCTAAGGTTCCAAGCGGCTATACCTCTGCAGAGTTCTCCAATCACCTGCTCCAGGACGCGAAAGTGCTCTGTATTCCCGGAGACGGTTACGGCTCCGCGGGCGAGGGATACGTGCGCATGAGCCTCACCATAAAGGGCGACCGCGACGGGGAAATGATGCGTGAAGCCGTGCGCAGGATTGCCGTCTGCGGTATCGATTTTTCGGCATGACGTACGCCGAGGCGCGAGCATACATCGCTTCGCTCGAGGGACGGGGTTGGCGGTTGGAGCTAGACCGAATGCGCGAGTTCGTGCGCCTCCTGGGCAATCCTGAGCGTGAATGCCGCTGCTTCCACGTCGCGGGGACAAACGGGAAGGGCAGCGTCACGGCCATGATCGCCAGTGTGCTGAGAGAGTCGGGTTTTACGGTCGGCTCTTTCTTTTCTCCCTTTGTTTATGATTTTCGCGAAAGGATCCAGATCAATGGCGAAATGATTTCGGAACAAGGTATCGCGCGGTTGACCGAAATGCTTATTCCAATTTGCGAGCAGCTGGCCACCTCGCCCCTGGGAGGCCCTACGGAATTCGAATTTAAGACTGCTATGGGTTTTTGCCATTGGGCCGAGAAAAGATGCGACTACGTCGCCCTTGAGGTTGGTTTGGGTGGGCGACTCGATGCGACGAATATCATCGAAAAGCCGGTTGTCACTATTATTTCGCAGGTCGGGCTGGACCATCAGCAGTATCTGGGTGACACGATCGAAAAAATAGCCGCCGAAAAGGCGGGAATACTCAAACACGGCTGCCCAGCGGTCTCCGGTGCGACCGACGAAAGGGCCAAGAACGCAATAAGCCACAGCAGTCTTTGGCGAATTCCCGAAGAGTTTTCATACACGGATGATTCGATCACCACACCGGTGAAGATCCGCAGCGGCATAGAAACAAATCTCCTCGGGGGTTTTCAGCGTCACAACCTCGCGGTCGCCGTCGCGGCGATCGACGCGAGCGGTATAGCCATTCCTGAAGAAGCCCTGCGGCGCGGCCTGGTGAACGTGAGTCTGCCCGGCAGGATGGAGATCGTCCGCCGGCAGCCTACGGTTATTCTCGACGGCGCTCACAATCAACAGTCGGCAGAATCAGTTGCAGCGTCAATAGCCGCTCTGTTCCCCGAGAAACAGGTTAGGCTGGTCTTCAGTTCCGCCACCGGCCACGAACCATCCGGCGTTCTCCGAGCATTCGCGTCTCTGCTCGAGAAGGCATACGTTTGTGAGATTGCACATGAGCGCGCCCAGCCGCTCGGTCAAATCGTATCCGCAGCCGTAACCGCACTGGACCCGGCAAGGATTCAAGTCTGCGCGGGTGTTGCAGACGCGGTTAGCCAGGCGGTCGGTGAGTGCACGGAGACCGAAATCGTGCTCATCACCGGGAGTTTTTATTTACTCGGCGAAGCAAAGGCCACCTTGGGAGCTTGACCTTCTGTTAAGAATCGACCATGATACAGTTCATGCGAACTCTCGCGGCCACTCTGGTCATCTTCACCGCCCTCACTATCGTCGGATGCGGCAACGGCAAATTCGGCAACTCGGGCTCTGACAAACCCGATCACGTGCTCGTGTTCCCGATCCCGAACAACCCGACGAAGCTCGACCCCGCTGCAGTCGAGGACGGCGACACAATCGAGGTGCTCGGCCAGATTTTCGAGGGACTCGTTCAGTACGATGAAAATAATGAGCTCGTACCGAACCTCGCAACAAGTTGGGACGTTTCGCCGGACGGTACAACGTATACCTTCCACTTGAAGGAAGGAGTGAAGTTCCAGAACGGCCGTGTTATGACCGCGGATGACGTGAAGTACAGCTGGGACCGTGCAGCCACCCGCAAAGTGCAGAGCCCGACCGTCGAAGGCTACATGGCCGACATCGTCGGATTTAGGGATGTTTGGGACAAAAAGTCCAAAGACTTGGCCGGCGTGAAGGTTGTCGATCCCAAAACGCTCACCGTAACAATCAACGAACCCAAGGCGTACTGGCCGATGTACCTCCAGTACCCCTGCTACTTCGTCGTAGCCAAGGAAGCCGCCGGCATGGAGCCGATCACGTCGGTCGAGGATATGGTCGGCACCGGCCCGTTCAAGATCGCCGGGTACAAGCCCGATCAATCGATCGAACTAGACCGGTTCGACGACTACCACGGTGGCAAACCCGCGCTCGAGAAAATCGAGCGCCTCATCGCGAGCGACCCGCAGACCCGCAGGCAGCTGTACGAGAGCGGCAAAGTCGACTGGGTTGCCCTCGAACGACAGGACAAGGGGATGGTAGACAAGAACCCTGACATCAAGGCGCATTTGCACACGGTCGACCGCGCGGCCATCTGGTACGTCGGATTCGGGCTCACGGAGTTCCCGGCGTTTAGGAAACCGAAAGTTCGCCAGGCATTTGCGATGGCGATCGACAAAGGCCGCATCATTTCCGAAGGATTCGATAATGTAAACCGACGCGCAGAGGGCATCCTGCCGCCCGCGCTTCCCGGTTTCGACGAAAACTTTAAGGGATACCAATTCGAACCAGAGCGCGCAAGGAAACTTCTTGCAGAGGCCGGCTACCCGAACGGCCAGGATTTCCCGCCGGTGAAGCTCTTTTTCCGGGCCGACCGCCAGGACGCGAAGATCCTCTCCACGATGGTCCAACAGGACCTCATCAAGAACCTCGGCATCAAAGTGGACCTGGCGCCGACAGAATGGATGGCGCTGTTGGAGAGGCGGTCGCGGGGGCAGCTCCCCTTCTTTCATCTTCGATGGGGCGCCGATTACCTCGACCCGCAAAACTTCCTCTCGTTCATGCTCCACACAAACGCCCGAGAGAACACACTGGGCTACTCGAACCCGCAGTTCGACGCCCTCTGCGAAACCGCGGACCGCCTCCCGATGAGCCAGCAAGCCAAGCGCATCGAACTCTATCGAAAGGCCGAAAAGACGGCCGTCGACGACGCAATCTGGATCCCGATCTACTTCCAGCGCGATCTGGAGCTCGTCCGGCCCACGGTGAGGGGCCTGCGACGCTCCGCAATGGGGCCGCTCACTCACACAACGACCGACGTTGTCTGGAATCGCTGAAGCTCCCGAAGCTCCGCGGCTAACCGTCGGGCCGCAGGTCCGGCGGTCGTCCACGCTGCGCGCCGTCCTGATCCGGCTCGCGTGGTCGATTCCAACGCTAATCTTCATCACCTTGGTCACGTTCATCATCGGGGAGCTCGCCCCGGGTGACGCCGCCACCGTCAGAGCAGGCGAAAAGGGATCCCTCGAATACATCCAACAGCTGCGCGAACAGATGGGCCTGACCCGCCCGCCGGCGGTCCGCTACGTCGAGTTCGTTAACGGCGCCGCTGTTCTCGATTTCGGAGAGTCGTGGTATCCGCCCTATCGCCCGGTGAAGGAGACTCTGGTCGCGGGAATCTACCAAACAGGCAGGCTTGCGCTGCTGGCGATCATCTTGGCGAGCATTTTCGGAGTGCTGCTCGGCTGCATAGCGGCGGTGGGCCACAACCGCTGGCCCGATCGCGTTGCCGTCACCTTCTCGACCCTCGGCATTTGCATTCCCAACTTCGTCCTCGCTCCCGTCCTCGCCTACTTTTTCACGATCAAGATGGGAGTCCTGCCGCTCACTTGGGAGGATAACCCCAGCGAGAGCATCCTCTACTACCTAGCCTTGCCCGTCCTCATTCTTTCGCTGCGCCCCGCCGCCGTCATCACAAGACTTACGCGCGCCGCAATGATCGATACGCTCAGCCAAGACTTCATCCGAACCGCTTTCGCCAAGGGCGTACCGTATTGGAAAGTCATCTTCAAGCACGCGTTCCGCAATTCGCTCGTACCCATCATCACGGCAATCGGCACCACCCTCGGCTTTCTGCTTACCGGCTCGTTTATCATCGAGAGCTTCTTTCGCATTCCCGGCCTCGGCCTCAAGTCGGTAAACGCGATCTACCAGGGCGACTACCCGGTGGTGCAGGGAACCGTCCTTCTCTTCGCCGTGCTGTTCATCTTCGTGAACCTCATCGTCGACATCCTGCTGCCCCTCATCGACCCGCGCATCAGGGACCAGTCCGCATGAAAAAGAACTGGCTCTTCATCGCGAGCGTCGTCTTCCTCGGACTCCTCGTTCTGTTCGCCATCTTCGGACCTCTGCGCTACGGAGTAATCGACCCGGTAGGCAGCAAGTTCGAGCCACCAAGCGCCAAGTTCTGGCTCGGCACCGACGAGTACGGCCGCGACATCTTCGGCCGCCTTGCATTCGGAGCCCGCATGAGCCTCTTCATGGGCATCTCCGTCCAACTTGTCGCCATCGTGGTCGGCCTCATCGTCGGCACCGCGGCAGGGTATGGGCCACGCTGGCTGAACAACGGCCTAATGCGCTTCACCGACGGCATGTTCGCATTCCCCGACATCTTGCTCGCAATCCTAATTATGGGGATCCTTCGAGGCAGCAACGTCGCGATCTTTAGAGGAATGCCCGAAATCTTGGTCGCAACGCTTCCAGTCTTCGCCGCCCTCGCGGTAGTCGGATGGCCCGGGATGGCCCGCCTCATCCGGAACCAAGTGCTGAGCCTCAAAGAGCAGGAGTATGTCACCGCAAGCCGCGCGCTCGGCGCCGGAACCTGGCACATGGTTATGAAGCACATTCTGCCGCACCTTTGGGGCCTTATCTCGGCGGTCGCGATGGTTGGTATGGCGATGATCATCCTCGCCGAAGGCGCGCTCAGTTTCCTCGGAATCGGTATTCCGCCCCCGTGGCCCAGCTGGGGCTCCATGATCAACGATGCCCGGGCGTACATGTCCTCGTACCCCGAACTCCTGTTCTGGCCGTGCCTGATTCTGAGCCTTACCATTCTGGCGCTCAACTTCGTCGGCGACGCCCTCCGGGATCGTTTCGACCCAAAATCTGCCTCCCGTGCAACTTAGTGGAACCAGTCGGCGTACCGCCTTCGTTACGCAAGTAAGGACCTTGCGCCTTCACAATGCTCAGGAGGAAATGAATCGATGACCACCGCAACGATTGCCGGTTTGGCCACCCTCGTACTCGGGGGAGTGGGCTTTAGCCAGCTGAATGATACAACGCCGGGACAAGCGCAGGACACCAAGCGAAAAGTTACCGGCCGTTTCGACAACGCGACGCTCGCAGAAGCCTTGAAATGGCTCAGCGCCAGAGGGGTGAGCTTCGTCGCCGACAGCTCTCAACTAGCCGGCGACGAAAGAGTGACCCTCAACATTGCCGGCCAGCCAGTTTCCGATGTAATGGAAGCGGTCGCCGATGCCTTCCACGGAAAGTGGACCAAGCACGGAAACGTATACACGTTCACTCGGGACCACGGGCGTTTCTCCACAGACATGCCGGGATTCCATCTGGGACCCCGCAGCTTCGAGAGCCTGAAAGATCTTGAACACTTCGCTCCGCAGCTCGAACTCGAACTCCGCGAAGGCCTGAAGGGCCTCGAAGGACTCGAAAAATTTGGGATGAGCCCCGAAGACGTTGAAGAGCTCGAGGGCCTCGGCTCGAAAATTGCCGACGAGCTCCGCCTCGAACTCAAAGGCCACGATATGTCCCCTCAGGACAGAGCGAAGCTCGAACGGCTCGGCCCCAAACTAGAACTCGAGCTCAAGGAAAAGCTCAAGGGCCTCAAGAATCTCGAACTTCACCCTGAGCATCTGAAAGATCTCGAAGAGCTAGGCGCGAAAATCGAAGAAGAAATCCGGCTCAAGATGAAGGGTCCGGAAGACCTAAAGGACCTCGAAGTCCCGGCGCCCCCGGCCACGCGGTTTGGCGGCTCGGACATCCCCAAGCTCATCGGCAGTCTTAGCGCTCAGCAGAAGGCCAGACACGAGCGCCAAGGCTATCTGACCCCTTCGGACCTGACGCCTGAGCAGCGACGGTTCGCCGGGCAGCTGCCCGACATGGGCGCCTGGACCCTGACCTACGTAATCGACGGAAAGAAGCTCACCCTCAAGGGCAAGTAAAGCCCTCCTCTCACGGCCCGTCTTCGCCTCGTCGCGGTGAGGATGGGCCACAATAAGCGGCCCCATGAAAAAGGTTTTCGCCGTCGTCGGAACTCGCCCGGATGCCATCAAAATGGCGCCCGTCATCATCGAGTTCAAAAAGCACGACGACCTCGAGACCGTCGTCATCGCCTCCGGCCAGCACAAAGAGATGCTCCAGCAGGTCTTCAATGCCTTCGGCATCACAGCTGACGGCAACTTTGACGTGATGAAGGACGGCCAATCGCTAGCATATCTCACGTCCTCCATCCTCACCGCTTTGGACGAAGTCCTCGAGCGCGAGGCCCCCGATATCGTAGTGGCCCAAGGCGACACCACCACCACCTTCGTAGCCGGCCTCGCATCTTTCTATCGACGCATCCCGTTTGCCCACGTCGAAGCCGGCCTTCGAACCGACACGATCGATTCGCCCTTTCCGGAAGAGTTCAACCGCCGCGCGGTCTCCCATTTCACCAAACTTCACTTCGCCCCCACGTCGGCGTCCGCCGCGAACTTACTAAACGAAGGCATCGCTCCCGAGAAGGTCTACGTCACCGGCAACACCTCGATAGATGCGATCTTGCAAGCCACCTCAGACAACGAAGAGCCCCACAAGGACGGCGTGCGCACCATCGTTGTCACCACCCACCGTCGCGAGAACTGGGGTGACCCACAGCGCGCGATTTGCCGGGCGGTAAAGCGCATCCTCGACGCCGTGCTCTGTTCGCGGGTCGTTCTCCCCATGCACCGAAACCCGATCGTTAGGGAAGTGCTCCAGCAGGAGCTCGGCGCCGACTGCCGCGTCTCGCTCATCGAGCCGCCGGAGTACTGGGAGTTCGCCCGCCTCATGAAATCGTCCGACCTTATCCTCACCGATTCAGGCGGCGTTCAGGAAGAGGCTCCGGCGCTGGGCAAGCCGGTCCTGGTCCTGCGCCGCGAGACCGAGCGCCCCGAGGGCATCGAGGCCGGCAACGCGTTCCTCGTGGGCACCGACGAAGAAAAGATCGTCGCCGAAGCCGTCTCCCTTCTCACGGATTCCACCCGCTACGCCTCGGTTGCCCAAGCCCGCAACCCGTACGGCGACGGCCTAGCCGCCCGCCGCATCGTTTCGCAACTCCGCAATTTCCTGCGTCTTCCCGCAGAAAAGCTGCCGGCTTTCTCGTAGCCCACACCATCCAACGAGCTCTAAAGCTCTATGAGCCCTCTACGTCCGATGTGTCCCATCCGTTCGATCACGGACCACCAGAAGCGGAATATACGGCCGTGGAATATTCGGATTTGATGCGGAAGCTGCTGAATATCGCTTCCCGGAACGGTCTGCGTGGTCCCTACCTATGCCGGCATGATGTGGCTGGCCCCCGGCCTTGGAAGTGAGCGCTGGCTGTCTTTACGGCGCGTGCTCTATTTTGGCTCTCCACGGCTTTATTGACTTACAACGCTGGTCGACTGGGGGCTACGAAGTCTTAGCGAATTGGGAGCGCGTTGAGCCGGGAGAGGAACCAGCGGAACCGGAGACAGGCATTTCACCAGGCTCGCGGGTTTGGCGAAATCGCGTACTTTTGTCCGTTCGCCTTGACACGACCCGTAACCTGATGTTAGTATTTAGTTAACGGGGGGTTTCCGGTTGGCGATGGCTCGTGCTTCGTCCGCTGAATCTCTCTTCTAAATATGGAGGTTCACCAAGTGACCAAGAATGGCATTCTCGCGGTAATAGCGGCTCTTGCCCTGCCCACGGTCGGCGCGGCGCAGGACGACATGATCGTGACCGGCCCTCACCAGGGCGCGGTAACCGGCAACATCTCCGGAAACTTCACCAGCGTAAGCGGTTCCGACTCGTCCACGTTCAGCGTGTCCGGATCGTACTTCTTCACCGACGTGTTCGAGGGTCTAGCGGGCCTGACTTACGTCAGGGTCAGCGGCAGCGACTCGACCGGCTTTGCGCTGGGCGGCAACTACTACTTCATGCGCAATATGTCGGACCCCAAGATGCACCCCTACCTGGGCGTGCGATGGGTGCGGTTCGATTCGGGTGGAGGCGATGCCGACGGCTTCGCCGGGGCTCTCGGGCTTCATTACTTCATCCGCCCGAACATTTCGTTCACTCCCGAACTGCAGATCGGGGAGCTCGAGGACGAGGGTTTCACCACCCTCCAGTTCGGCCTCACCATGTGGTTCCGCTAAGCTATTAGCGTTTAACATGAAGCACCCGTCGGACCCTAGCCGGCGGGTGCCCTCCTTTAGGAATGGAGACAGACGACTGCCCGAGGCTTAACGTTCGTCGATCGGGACGTACGGGCGGAGGGCTTCGCCCTCGTAGATCGCTTTGGGACGGATCAGGCGGTTGTTGTCGAGCTGCTCGATGATGTGGGCGCTCCAGCCCGTGATGCGGCTGACGGCGAAGATCGGCGTGTAGAGCGGAATCGGGATTTCAAGCGAGAAGTACGCGTAGGCGGCGGGGAAGTCCACGTTCGGGAACAGGCCCTTCTCTTCCTTGAGGATGCGCTCGATGATCTCGGCCATCTCGGCCCACTTTTCGTTGCCGGTACGGCGCGCCGCTTCCTTGCCCATCTCGCCCATAATGCCGGCGCGGCTGTCGCTGATGCGGTACTCGCGGTGGCCGAAGCCCATGATCTTCTTCTTCTCGGCGAGCGCGGTGCGCAGCCACGGCTCCGCGTTTTCGACGCTGCCGATTTCCTGCAACATCTCCATCGCTTTCTCGTTGGCGCCGCCGTGCAGGTTCCCCTTCAGGGTTCCGATCGCGGAGACGATGCCGCTGAAGATGTCGCTCAGCGTCGCAACGGTCACGCGCGCTGCGAAGGTGGAAGCGTTGTAGCCGTGCTCGGCATAGAGCACGAGGGATGTGTCCATGGTCGAAACCGTGAAATCGTCCGCCTCCTTGCCGTTCAGCATGTACATCAAGTTGGCCGCCGTATCGAGGCCCCCTTGCGGCTGCACGACCGTTTCGCCGTGGGCGATGCGCCAGCCGTTGGCGACGAGGGCTCCCATCTTCGCCGTCAGGCGGACAGCTTTGCGGACGTTGGCGTCGTGATCGGTCGGTGACGCGGTGTAGTCGGGGTCTCCGCCCGCGAGTGTGGCCACGCCGACCTTAAGCTGGTCCATGGGATGCGCAGTCCTCGGAACGTGCGAGATCGCTTCGTAGACGTAGTCCGGCAAGTTGCGCTCCGCGCCGAGGTCTGCCCTGAAATCGCCCAGCTCGCCCTCGTTCGGCAGCTTGCCGTAGATCAGCAGGTAAGCGGTCTCTTCGAAACTGCCCTGCTTTGCGAGCTCGTGAACGTCGTAGCCGCGATAGATAAGGCGCGACTTCTCGACGTCGATATCGGAGATTTTCGAAATGCCGGCGACGACTCCTTCGAGGCCGGGGCTGTACTGCGATGTAGCTGCCATGGGGTCTCGGGATTGTACCCGGGGGTTGCCTGCGACCGGCTTAGCCTAGTCCTGCGACAGTTCCTTGTCGAGCCTTTCGTATGCCGGGTAATCGATTAGGTCGTAAAGTTCTTGGCGTGTACGCATGTCTTCGAGAAAGCCGGCTTGCGTCCCCTCGTTTAGCAGTGTGGCGTACGTCTCGCCGACCAATTTGAGCATCACCCGGAACGCTGTCATCGGGAAGATGACGATTTCGTAGCCGATCGACCCGAACTCAGAGGCGGTGATCAACGGCGTTTTGCCGAACTCGGTCATGTTGGAAAGGAGCGGGCTCGGGACGGCTTCACGGAACTGCTCGAACTCTCCTTTCGATGCGAGGCCCTCTGGGAAGATGCAGTCCGCTCCGGCGTCAACGTAGGCTTTTGCCCGGTCGATCGCATCGCCCAGGCCGTCCACGCTGCGTGCGTCCGTCCTGGCTATGATGAAGAAGCTGTCGTCCTGCCTGGCTTTGATGGCGGCTTTGATCTTGGCCGCCATCTCGGAAACCGGGATGATCTGTTTGCCGTCGAGATGGCCGCATCGCTTGGGCGAGGCTTGGTCCTCTAAATGTAAACCCGCGAGGCCCGCTCGTTCGAACTCGCGGATGGTTCGCATCACGTTCCAGCTCTCCCCGTACCCCGTGTCTGCATCCGCGAGTACGGGGATTTGTACCGCAGAGCATACATAGTTTGCTTGACGGGCCATTTCATCCATCGTCAAAAGCGCGATGTCGGGCATGGCGGTCATGCTGTTGGTCACGCCGGCGCCGCTGAGGTAGATGGCCTTCGCGCCTGCTTGCTCCGCGAGCTTTGCGGTAATGGCGTCGTAGGCGCCAGGGGCTAGCAATGGGCGCTCGTCGAGGAGGGCGCGGAGAACTCGGCCGGGTGAACTCAATCGGGGATGGAGCACGGTTGAGAGTACCACGGGGGAGCGACTGACGACGACGGAGCCGACCGACGACGTCGGAATTGTCATAATGTGCGGCGATGATAGTTTTGGTTACTGGGATTGCGGGTTATATCGGGAGCGTTGTTGGGGAACTGCTGTTGGTGAACGGCTACGAGGTGGTCGGAATCGACAATTTGCAAACCGGAAACCGCGCCGCGGTGCCGGGAGATGCCGATTTCCGGGAGGGGGACATTCGCGACGAGAGGTGGCTGAGAGAGACGGTGGCGGGTAGCGGGGCGGAGGCGGTTGTCCACCTGGCAGCCGAAGCATCGATCGACGACAGCGAGCCTGGGAAGTTCTTTCGAACGAACGTTGCGGGCGGGCTGAACCTGCTCGATGCCATGCGCTCTGCGAAAATCGACAAGGTCGTATTTTCGTCCACAGCGGCGATTTACGGCCAACCTGAGGTACTCCCGATTCCGGAGGACGCCCCGAAGAATCCTGTCAATGCTTATGGTGAATCGAAGCTTATGTTCGAGCGAATTCTGGCGTGGTATGGGCGGGCGCACGGGCTCAAGCACGTCTCGCTACGCTACTTCAACGCTTGCGGGGCGACGGAAGCGCGCGGCGAGTCTCGAGAAAGGGAGACTCACATCATCCCGCTATTGATCGAGGTCGTACTGGGCAAACGAACTAACTTTTCGCTGTACGGCATCGACTACCCAACGCCGGACGGTACCTGCGTCCGCGACTACATCCACATCGCCGACATCGCCGACGCGCATATCCTTGCGCTGGAAAGCATCGAGTCGAGGAACGGCGGGGCCTACAACATGGGCAACGGGGAAGGGTATTCGAATCTGCAGGTCATCGAAACCGTGCGTAAGGTGACGGGCAACGCGCTCCCATACGCGAGCGCGGAAAGAAGGGCCGGCGACCCGGCGACTCTCGTGGCAAGTTCGGCGAAGATTCGCGACGATCTCGGGTGGACGCCGCGCTATCCGGATTTGGAGACGATGGTGGCCACGGCTTGGTCATGGAGGCAAGCCCATCCCGATGGCTACTAAAGGCGGCCAAGCTCGATCGCGTTTCCGCTTATAATCGAGCCCCCATCCGAGCAAAGGAACGCGATCACGTCCGCGATCTCCTCGGGTTTCTGCCATTTGTCGAAGTCCGCATTCGGCATCGAATTGCGGTTGGTGGGGGTGTCGATGATATCCGGGAGGATCGCGTTGACGCGAACTCCTCGCGGTTTGAACTCGATCGAGGCGCTTCGAGATAGGCTCAAGACGGCGGCCTTGGAGGCGGCATAGAGCGACATACCCGCGGCTCCGGAATACGCTTGGCTACCGACGAGAACGGCACTCGAGCCACGCTGCAGGTTCTTGGCGAATGCGCTCAGGCAGTTGAACGCGGTCTTGGCGTTCAGGTTGAACATGTGATCGAAATCGCCTTTCCCGAGTTCCGCTAGGGGCTTCATGGAGAAGCCACCAGCCAGCAAGACGAGGGCATGAACCGGCGCGGCGATTCCGTTCGCCCAGTGCTTAACCGAAGCCGGGTCGGCAAGGTCTGCTTTCACGATCGTCCCCGGGCCGTCGTAGCGGTCTTTGTCGTCCCCGTTTACGGCCGAGAGGTGTACGTCGTATCCCATTTCGACGAATCGGATGACAACGGCGTGGCCGAGATTCCCAGTGCCTCCGGTGATGACTGCGGTTTTGCGCACTCGGAAGATTCTGACGGATAAAATCGATCCAATGCTCGACATTCCCGTGCTCGAGAGCAAGCGGCTGGTACTGCGGCCGTGGAAAGCGACGTCGGACGCGCCAGGGGTTTATGCCTACGCAAGCCTCGAGGAAGCTACGAGGTACATGCTATTCGACACGCATCGCTCGACTGCAGATACTCACGAGTTCTTGGCGAGAGCGGCGACCAGCCCCGAGCGGGGATACGCGATTACCCTGCGAGGCGACGATACGCCCATCGGCGGGTGCGGAATCAACCCTACTTCCGCGCATTGGCGGGCGGAGATTGGCTACATCCTCCACCCCGATCATTGGGGTACGGGCCTTGCGACCGAGGCTGCGGAACGGCTAATCCAGCATGGATTCGAGGACCTCGGTTTGAACCGAATTTACGCGCGGGCGGACACGAGGAACCAGGCGAGCAGGCGCGTGATGGAGAAAGCCGGGATGACCTACGAGGGAACGCTGCGCGAAGACCTGGTTGTGCGGAATGTGGCGCGGTCATTCTTCATCTGCAGCATCCTACGGAGCGAGTGGCTACTAGGGCTTGAAATGCGCGTAGGCAAGGCAACCGAGGGCGATCAAGCTTGAAATCAGGGCGGGCACGCCAGGCATGACGCCGCCCTGCGAAATTCGGTAGCCGAAGAAGCCGGCGAGGGCCAAGGCAACGAGCGCGGCTAAGCCGTAACCGGCAGAGCGGTTGCCTCGGGCGAGCCAAACGCCCAGCAAGACCAAGACGGCGGCGATCGAGGAGGCGATAATCGACTGGGAGCTTCCAGCCTTCACGTACCCCATGACGCCGCCTCCAAAGGTGAGAATCGCATACAGAACCAGGACAATGTCGAGCCAGCGCACGTGACGAGTTTACACCTCGGAACGAGGCGTGCGCTCCATGAGTTCAGCGACAGCGTCTAGCGGGCGTGTTTTCCCGTCCAGAACCCGGGCGATGGCTTCCATCAAGGGCACCTCGACTTCGGACCGATGCGCGAGTTCGACGGCGGCGTGGGCCGTTGGGACGCCTTCCGCGACTTGCCCGATCTCTTCGAGGGTTTGGTCGAGGCCCTTGCCTTCTCCCAGCGCGCGGCCGACCCGATAGTTGCGGCTAAGCACGCTCGCGGCCGTCGCAAAAAGGTCGCCCACCCCGCTGAGGCCCATAAACGTCTCGACCTTTGCACCCAGCGCTACCCCGAGGGATGCCATTTCGTGCAGGCCGCGGGCAATGACCGCGCCCTTGGTGTTGTCGCCGAAACCCAGCCCGTCGCTCATGCCGGCGCAGATCGCCATGACGTTCTTGAGCGCGCCACCCAGCTCGACGCCTACGAGGTCCTTGCTCGTGTAAACTCTAAGGTTACGCGACGCGAATCGTTCCCGCACCCATTCGACACAATCCTGGTCTCGAGATGCGATAACCGTGGCGGTAGGGATGCCTTGAGCAAGCTCTACAGCGAGATTTGGACCGCTTAGTACACAAACCCTTGCTCTAGGCCTTTCTTCGAGCACAACTTCGCTCATTCTCTTAGAAGTATTGGGCTCGAGCCCCTTCGCGGCGATAACGACCAGCGGGTCTTCAGGTAGCAATGCACAGCCTTCACGCGCGCCTTCGCTCGGGATGGCCAAAACCCAGAAATCGGCCTCGTTCGGAGCCGCTGTTACCGGTACTATCTCCGGGGGCAACTGGAAGCCCGGAAGGTAATGCCGGTTCTCGCGGTGAGCTCGCAGCGATTCGATCTCCGAAGGGTCGCGGCCCCAGAGCGAAACATGAACACCGTTGCGGGCGATGTGGAGGCTAAGCGCCGTCCCCCAACTGCCACTACCCAAGACCGAAGCGCGAATCACGGGCTACAGATTACTCGCTTCCGAATCTTGCGAACGGGTAGATTAGAATCCAAACACAAAGATATGCCCTACGTAATTGCCGAACCCTGTATTGGTGTTAAGGATAAATCCTGCGTTACTGTTTGCCCCGTCGATTGCATTTACGAGGGCGACGATATGCTTTTCATCAATCCGGACGAATGCATCGACTGCGGTTTGTGCGAGCCGGAGTGTCCCGTGACCGCGATCTTCGTGGATACCGACGTGCCCAGCCAATGGCGCGAATACATCGATATGAACGCCGAGGACGGGCGCAAGTTGGCTGAAGAGAAGAAAGGCTAGGGCATGACGCCGTTCGCCTTTGTGGTGCATCCCATCGACGCCAAGCGAGATGTCGCCCGCAAATATCCTCTGACAAGATTTCTGCCTGAAAATGGACTCGAGTGGTTTCTGAGACGGAAGAAGCCGATGGTGCTGAGCGAGATTACGGGTGTGACGTCGCCGACCGGCGCCGAAACGAAGGGTTGGTTCATCGGCTGTCCGTTGACTCCCAGGATGATGCTCGAACTGCCGCTGGAGTTCGTCTACGGACGCATTTTAGAGTGCTGCGAACTGGCGGCTTCGAAAGGAGCGAAGATCATCGGGCTCGGGGCGTTCACCGCGGTCGTCGGTGATGGGGGCAAGACTATTTCGGACCGCAGTCCGATCGCCGTCACGACCGGGAACAGCTACACGGTAGCGACCGCAATCGACGGAGCAATGGAAGCGGCGAAGCTCATGGAAATCGATACTTCGAAGGCCACGCTCGCTGTGGTTGGGGCAACCGGAGCGATCGGCAAGACTTGTGCCCAGCTTATGGCGCCACACTTCGAAAGAACGGTGCTAATCGGGCGCGATCTTGCGCGCACCCAGGCCGTCGCGGATTCTATCAGCGCGGAGGTAACCGCGACGACGAGTATCGATGCGTTGCGTGAAGCCGACGTGATCGTTACCGTCACAAGCGCCGGCGACGCGGTAATTCAGCCCGAGCACCTTAGATCCGGCGCCGTCGTATGCGATGTGGCGCGCCCCAGGGATGTCAGCGTGCGCGTGTCCAGAGAGCGGGACGACGTGCTTGTGATCGAGGGCGGAGTGGTGGCGGTACCCGGTGATGTGCGCTTTGGCATGGAGTTCGGGTTTCCGCCGAGGACAGCTTATGCTTGCATGAGCGAGACGATGCTGTTGGCACTGGAAAACCGGCCGGAGCCGTTTACGATCGGCAAAGACGTGACCGCCGAGCAGGTACTGGAGACCCAGCGCCTTGCCAAGAAACACGGCTTCGAGCTTGCGGGCTTCCGAAGCTTCGAGAAGGCTGTGGCCAAGGAGACGATCGAGCGGGTCAAGGCGGCTGTCGCGCTGCGGAAGGCTGAAGGCAAGACGGTTCCACCGTCCGTCGCCCGTGCCCCTTCTCGGTAGCGGAGTTCCTGCCTAGTCATTGCCGAAGTTTGCTCAGCTCACCGAGGATATAGGAAATGCCTCCACGGCGAGTGTCCACTGAAAGAACCAAGCAGAAAATCCTCAACGCGCGTGTTGAGTAAGTTAAATCGAGTCTGGCGTGAGCAGGAAATGGCGGACTCCCGCTCAGGAATCGTCGATATCTGCGCGAAGATCTCGGATATCTGCGCGCCTTTCTTGGATTCGGGGGCCGCAATCGGCGATTCTAGCACCGGTCTCTCTAGGCGCTGAGCGACTCCCCGCCGCATCTGTTGGCGTCTTGCGTTGCGATACGCCCGGCTATTGAAAGACGTTAACGACGATTCCCAAAACTACGCCTACAAGTGAGGGCGCAATCGCCAAGGCAGTGCCTTTGGGTTAGGCGCTCGATATTCCTCATCGGAAATGGCGATTCTCGATCCCGTTGTGATCTTTGCCACGCGCCATTTGCCTAGGTCGGAACTTCGACCACGACGTGGGGCTCATGGGCGATGGAGAAGTTCACGCTGCGGGCGATGAAGCAAACTTGGCCGGCTTCGTGATGCAACGACGCCGCGAGTTCTTGTTTTTCGGAATCGCTGATCGTGACTTGTGGATGCAGAGTCGCCGATGCGAATTGGCCGCTGCCGTCAGGATTCATGACTACCGTCCCTTCGGCATGATCCTCATACGCCGTGACAACGATTCCGGCCTTGGAAGCAACATAAAGATACGAGAGCATATGGCACTGGGCGGCGGCGGCCAGCAGCAACTGCTCTGGATTCCACCGGCTTTTATCACCCCCGAACGCGGGGTCCGACGATGCGATGATCTCAGGAGGTCCGTCGGCATTGACGACATGGTCTCGGCTGTATGAGCGGTAACCGCTCGTACCGTCGCCCAGGTTTCCGGTCCAGCGGACGGTCAAATCGTAATGATGCTCGTTGGGTTGCATACAAGCATTAAACACCAGAAGGCGGAGCAATGAATCGCCCCACCTTCCTGCGGCTCACGCGCGAAGTCTATCGCAATGCTGCGTCGTAGGAGCCGACGTTCGTCGCCCCGTACTTAGCAAGCACCGACTCGGCCTTGGTGACGTCGAGATCACCGGATGGTAGGGTTACAGCGAGAATCGCTCCACCTCGGTCGAAGGCTTCACCGTAGTTGGTGGCGACATGCTCCGGCAGTCCCTGATCCTTGAGGTATCCGGTCACCCCGCCAGCAACGGCGCCGGCAGCAGTCGCTCCTGCGGTTCCTGCGAGCGCGACTGCCAGGGCGCCACCGCCGATCACCAAACCAAAACCGGGAATGGCGAGCGCCGCAAGGCTGGCCAAGACGCCCACGCCCAGTCCGATTCCAGCGCCCTTAGCCGCACCGGAGGCAGCGTCGGCTCCGGTTGTTGTGCTGAGCCCTGACTTGGCGCTGAGATCGTCGTCGTTTTTCCGATCCGCGTCGTAATCGCGTTCGATCACTGCGGTGTTATAGTCGGCCACGACGGCTGCATCCTTGTATGTCAGGTCCGGATCATCGACGATGCGGTCGGCATATGCCGGATCGACCTCGCCAACAGGCGGCTCGTACATAGTTGCGCCCGTCTTGCCTTCGCGGACCTCTTTGGCAATGAGGCTGATGTCTTGACCGTTAGCGCCGTGATCCATCAGCGCTCCGGTTGCCTTCTCGGCTGTTTCGGTGTCGGGAAAAGTTGCGTAAATTGTCTGTGACATGGTTCGTTCTCCTTTATTCTTTGTAGTTCGATTCGGCCCATAATCCGGCCGATTCGGGAGCGACTTCTCTTATAGCGATACGCCGGGAGTCGAGCGCATATCGCGATCCTCTTTGGAACTTGCTCATTTCCAGCCGTGGCCCGCGTCATAAAGTCGATGTACACAACAGAAGTGCCTGAGCACCAAGAACGCGTGGTTATCCGTGGCAGGCCCCGGACGTGGTTGTTCTGGATCCTCGCGGTCGCGCTCGCGCTTTACGTGGTCTACGTAGTGCGTGAGATTTGGTTGCCGCTCGGCATCGCCTTTCTGATCGCAATGGTTCTCGATCCGGTTGTTGATCGAATGGAACATCGCGGGTTCTCACGCTTCCTTTCGAGCCTGGTGATTTTTGTCGGCTTCTTTGCGGCCTTAGCGGGGCTACTCTATTTTGTCGTTCCCCGTGTCGCGGAGCAAGCGAAGAATGTGTCGCAAAAAGCCACGGAGTACTTACCAGACAGGTCCCCGCAAGGAATCGAGAGATTCCTTAACAGGAATCATGTTCCTTATTCGATCAGGCCCGTGGTCTCAAGAGCCATCACGCAGATCGATTCGGCAATTGCAGGGGCGGCCAAGTGGCTTGGTGAAAACGCGCTCCATATGGCATCGAACCTGATTTGGCTCGTGATCATCCCAATCGTCGCCTTCTCCGCCCTAAAGGATTTCCACCTTATTCTCGCGAAGACGCTTCTCTTGGTACCCAAAGGCAAGCGAGAATTCGTTCAAACGATGGTTTCTGAATCGACAGCTGTCTTTGCCAAATTCATGCGGGGAATGGCCCTCGTTTCGTTCCTGAATGGCCTAACTACCTGGCTCGTCCTAGTCGCACTTGGCGTCGAGGGAGCTTTGCTGCTTGGCATTGTCGCAATGATCGTGTACCCAGTGCCGTATTTTGGCGCCTTGATTACGGTCGCGCTTATTGCCGGCGTATCGTTCGTGACCGGCGGTCTAAATCAAATGCTGATCGTCGTTGGGGCAAATGTCATCTTGCAACAGATTATTTTCGACCAGATTGTGACGCCGCGCATCCTTGGCCGCAGCGTGGGTCTGCATCCCATTTGGAGCATTTTCGCTCTTCTCGTGGGGAACGCTCTGCTCGGGCTCATCGGAATGATCCTGGCAGTGCCTGTCGCGGCGTGCATCCAGATTGCGATCGTGTCGGTGGTTCCGAAATTGGGTTATGAGATCGACGTTTCAGCGCCGGGAGCCAACTCGGCTGTCGAGGAGTTGAGCGAAGAGACAAAAAACGAACATATCGAGGCGACGGCGAGCGAGGAGCTTCACGGGCAGGTGACATCGGTCGTGGAAGATATCGAAGCCCAGGAACAGGAGTCGCCCTAGTCGAATTACCTTGAGCTTGCAATAAATCGGCCCCTGTTGGAGTAGAAAATAATAGAAGCTCCGGGGGTTGCGCCGATCACATGCAAAAGCGGATAAACGAAGACGCGCCTTATGAGAACGCCCTGGATCGGCGCGCCCAACTTTACTTTCAGAGTGCTCGCGGTCAAGGTTCGCTCGTGCCGGACGACGAACTAATGAAGGAGTGTCGGGAACTCGCCCGACGCGACCTACAGCGCATCGAGAGACTCGGCGACGAAGTGTATCCGGAGGAGGAGCAGGAGTAGTCGTGGATGTTTCTTCGGCCCTAGAGGAAGCCCGCGCAGGGGCGACTCTGGAGAACGAAGTTCGCAAAGAGGACGGCGTTCTGTTCATGATGGGGGTACAAATGCCCCGCGCTAAACGCTCCACAGTTCCAGAACGAATCCGCGTCGTCGGCAATTACGTGCCTCGACAATGTGGGATAGCTACGTTTACTGCCGACCTAACGGAAGCCATCGCTAAGGAGTTCCCAAAGCTCGACTGTGGGGCAGTTGCGATGAACGACATCGATCAAGGATACAAGTATCCGGAGAGGGTACGCTTCGAAATAGGGGAGAACGAGCTGTCAGGATACCGGCGCGCAGCCGACTTTTTGAATATCAGCGCCGTCGACGTTGTGTGCTTGCAGCACGAATACGGGATCTACGGCGGCAAAGCGGGATCACACATCTTGTCGCTGATGCGAGAGCTTCGCATGCCCATCGTTACCACTCTCCATACGATACTTCGTGAGCCGAATGAGCTTCAGAAGCAGGTCATGGATGAGGTTGTCCAGCTTTCTGAGAGGATCGTGGTGATGAGCGAGAAAGGTGCGGGCTTCATGCAAGAGGTCCACGGCGTTTCCGCAGACAAGATCGATTTGATCCATCATGGCATCCCGGATGTGCGCTTCGAATCGACCACGCGCTACAAGGAGCGCCTTGGTATGGCCGGAGACTCGGTGCTCCTTACGTTCGGCCTACTCGGGCCCGACAAGGGCATCGAATATGTGATCCGGGCGCTGCCGAAGGTCCTGGAGAAGCATCCAAATGTCGTCTATATGGTGGTTGGCGCTACACATCCGAATGTCCGCGCACAGGTGGGTGAGACGTACAGGCTGAGCCTCGAGCGGTTGGCGCATGAAAAGGGAGTCGAGGGAAATGTTGTGTTCCACAACCGATTCGTGGGCGACGACGAGTTGAGTGAGTTCCTGGGAGCTGCGGATATTTACATCACACCCTATCTCAAGCCGGAACAGATCACTTCCGGAACCCTGGCATACGCAGTCGGTTCGGGCAAGGCCGTCATTTCTACCCCGTACTGGTACGCTGAGGAATTGTTGGCCGACGGACGAGGGGTGCTGGTCCCTTGGCGAGATTCGGACGCCCTCGCCGACCAGGTGATTCGGTTGCTCAGTAACGACAAAGAGCGAAGAGCCATTCGGACCAAGGCGGCGGACTTCGGGCGACAGATGGTGTGGCCATCCGTGGCTCGGCAGTACCTGACCAGCTTCGAGAGGGCCAGCGGCGACGCTGCGAAGCGACGTGGCAAGTTCCACACAAAGATGCTCGCCGGCCGGCCCGCGGAGCTGCCCGACGTTACCCTCAACCACATCAGATTAATGACCGACTCCACTGGCATTTTCCAGCACGCGACATACGCGGTACCTAACTACGACGAAGGTTACTGCGTCGACGATAACGCGCGGGCGCTTATACTGATGGCCTACTTGGAGGAGGACGGCTATGAATCGAGCGACCTCAAAGCCCTCATGGCACGATATCTTGCGTTTCTCAATCATGCCTTGAATAAGTCGAACGGAAGGTTTATGAACTTTCTGTCCTACGACCGCCGCTGGCTGGAAGAGGCGGGTTCCGAGGACAGCCACGGGAGATCCCTCTATGCGCTGGGGACCGTCGTCGGACGCTCTCATGACCCGAGCGCACAGGGACTCGCAAAGCGCCTATTCGACGAGGCGCTGCCGGTTGTAGTCGGGTTCTCCAGCCCGAGGGCCTGGGCGTTTTCCCTCCTTGGCATAGACGAGTACATGCGGGCGTTCATGGGTGAGAGCAGGGTGCAGGAAGTGCGGCGAGAACTCGCGGAAAAGCTTTTCGATTTGTACTGCAGTTACTCCACCGATGAGTGGCCTTGGTTCGAAGACCGCGTGACGTACTCGAACTCACGGCTCTCGCAGGCGCTCCTGGTTTCGGGGCAATGGATGTCGCGCGCAGATATGGTTACCGCCGGCCTCGCGTCGCTAGACTGGTTGACGGCCATCCAGCAGACCGATGAGGGGTACTTTTCACCCGTCGGCAGCAATGGATTCTACGTTCGAGGGAAACAAATGGCCGAATTCGATCAGCAGCCGGTAGAGGCAATGGGCGTGGTGTCCGCGAGCCTGGATGCTTTGCGGGTGACGGGAGATCCGAAGTGGATGAAAGAGGCGAGGCGGGCGTTCAACTGGTTTCTGGGACAGAACCGCCTGCAGACATCCCTATACGACCCCACGACCGGCGGATGTCGCGATGGCCTTCACGATGGCCGTCTAAACGAAAACCAAGGGGCAGAGTCCTCGCTGGCGTTCCTGCTATCATTGCTGGAGCTTCGACTTGCCGAGAATGAGAGCTCCTCCAAGGCTTCCTTAACCGTTTATACATCGTGACTTTGAATAACGCGCACGAAGAAGTTCTGTTTCGTCACGATAAGAACCCCATCCTCACTGCTGCGGACTGGCCATATCCCGCTCATACGGTCTTCAATCCGGGCGCAACGCTCTTGCACGACGGTACGACGTTGCTACTTTGCAGGGTGGAGGACAGGCGAGGAATCTCGCACCTCTGCGCCGCTCGCTCGAAGAACGGCGTGGATGGCTGGTTGGTTGACGCGGAGCCTACCCTGATGCCTGACCCCGAGAACCATCCCGAAGAACTCTGGGGAATCGAGGACCCACGTATTACATGGCTCGACGATATCGAGACGTACGTCGTCGCCTACACCGCTTACAGCCGCAGCGGACCGGGTGTCGCGCTAGCGCTGACCCACGATTTCAAGAAATTTGATCGGCTCGGCCTGATGATGCAGCCAGACGACAAGGATGCGGCGCTCTTGCCGCGACGATT
Organism: Fimbriimonadales bacterium; assembly: GCA_051003155.1. GTDB lineage: Bacteria > Armatimonadota > Fimbriimonadia > Fimbriimonadales > ATM1 > JACDEQ01. Next base: position 69,239 of record JBPCLO010000013.1, read on the forward strand.
CGATGGACATTACGCTTTGATTCACCGCCCGGTGACCGACGTTTCCGCAAACATGTGGATGTCGTATTCGCCCGACCTCAGCAACTGGGGCAACCACAAGCTGCTTCTGCCGGCTCGGCGGGGCGCTTGGTGGGACGCGAACAAGATCGGCCTGTCGCCGCCACCAATCGAGACCAAGGAAGGCTGGCTGGTGCTTTATCACGGAGTCCGAAATTCTTGCGCAGGCTGCTTGTATAGGCTCGGTCTTGCTCTCTTCGATCTGGAGAATCCGGATGTCTGTCTTCTACGAGGCGATGAATGGCTTTTCGGCCCGGAAACCCACTACGAAAGGGAAGGGGACGTGGGCAACGTCGCCTTTCCGACCGGCTTTACGATCGGCGATGACGGAGACGCGATCAACCTTTACTATGGCGCCGCGGACACGAGCATTGCGCTCGCGCGGGGGAGCATCAACCAGCTGCTCGACTGGTTGAAGCGCCATGGCAGCACATATGTCGGAGTGGCGGCGCAACCGGCAGAAAAGACCCATTTTGGAACGGGTTCCTAGGCATCGGGGTAGTTGATTTGTGAAGGCGCCTATCGTATTGGTCTCTGCGGCAGTTCTTGTCGCCTCGTCCTTTGCCGACAAGGTCGACTCCTTCGTCGGTGAGCAAATGAAGCTGCACCACGTCCCGGGGGTGACCGTGGCCGCTATCCAGGGTGGCAAGGTCTTAAAAGCGAAGGGTTATGGCTTGGCGAGTCTGGAGCTGAATTCCAGGGCCAATCGTGAGACGGTGTACGAGATCGGCTCCGTGACCAAACAGTTCACTGCGGCGGCTATCATGATGCTCGTCGAAGCCGCCAAGGTCGGCTTGGATGTCGGTGTCCGTAGGTATCTGCCGGAAGCACCCGAGAAATGGGAAGGGGTCACCGTTCGACACTTGCTTACGCACACTTCGGGCATTTTTAGTTACACGAACGTAGTGCCCTTTGTCGCTCTTGCGAAGCGAGACTATACGCAAGATCAGATTCTTCGAATGGTCTCCGACCTGAAGCTCAACTTTACGCCCGGCGGCACGTTCGAGTACTCGAATACGAACTACTACCTGCTCGGAATGATCGTCGAGCGGGTGAGCGGAGATCGCTATTGGACGTTTATGGAAAATCGTATTTTCGGCCCTTTGGGCATGGCGCATACGCGCAACGGCGACCCGAAGACCGTCATCGAGAACCGCGCATCTGGCTACTTTTGGAACGGAAAGGTTTGGCTCAACATGGCGCCCCTGACACCCACCGCAGGCTGGGCAGCCGGGTCGCTTGTTTCGACCGTCGACGACATGGCCAAGTGGGATGCCGCCCTTTACACCGAAAAGCTGCTCAAAACAGAGAGTTTGAAGCAGATGTTTACGCCAGCCAAGCTGAAAGACGGCAAGGATGCCGACATGGGTTATGGCTTCGGCTGGGCGAATATGGAGAGCAATGGACACCCGCATGCGGCTCACGGTGGGGGGACGGCGGGCTTCTCTTCCAACATCTCGCGGTTTCCGAAGGACAACTTGACCGTTGTCGTGCTAACGAATCTAGCGGGTTTCGATGCGGGAGCGGTTGCCAAGGGAATCGCCGAATTCTATGTCCCGGACCTTAGGGCCAAACCGATCGAGGACAAGGACCCGAAGACGACCGCGTTCATCCGCAGGGTCGTTGACGAAATCATCGACGGGACGATCTCCAAAGAACTGTTCACCTCAGAGGCTCAGGGAGTAATCTTCCAAAGGCTTACTGAGGCGCGCCTGTTCTTGGCGACGCTCGGTCTGCTGAAGTCAATGGCGCTCCTGAAGGACAAGTCCGTCGCCAACGAGCGCACCCTACAATATCGGACCGAGTTCGAAAAGGGAGGTCTCGTTCTGAATGTGGTCATGACAAAAGACCACAAAATCGCCGCAATTTCCTTCACATCTTAGGATGGTCTACCGGCGGTTTGGTGACCGGCGGTTTGGTGACCGACCGTGCGTCATCACGACAGGTACGTGCCGGGGAAAGTGACGTGATGACGGCACGTTCGAGTTTACAGCATTACAGCGATCCGTGGGCAAGCGAACGGCGGGCACCGATGGCGCAAGCAGATCGACGTTTGGATGAGCACCAGCGCCACCGCGTTCACCGCCTTAAAATGCGGTTAGTCGGCGGTTGAGGGATCGATGATCGTTGCGACCTTGCTGATGCGGTTGGCGGAGAAGCCGCCCTCGGTGGCGTGCTGCCGGATCAACTCTTCGTTTGCGGCGTCGTACACGCAGTAGATCTTGTCGTCGGTGACGTAGCTGTGGTCCCAGGTGACACTGGGGCCGATGCTGTTCAGGACCGCGTTCGACTTGCGCGCAACATCCTTCAGATCAGCCGGTGAAAGCTGGCCCGCCCCGGGCAAATCGCGCTCGATTACGTATTTAGGCATATGCCATTATACAGCCGGAAGATACCTAAGGCCTAGGGCCGCTTATCGGAGAGGCCAAAGCGGCTCGGTGGCCAGAAGGTCAGCCATGCCTTTCCGACAATCGCGCTTCGATCGATAAGACCCCAGAAGCGCCCGTCGAACGAGCCTGCGCGATTGTCTCCGATCATTAGGTATTTGCCGGGCGGCACCTTCGCGGCAGGCAGGTCCCAGACGCTCTCCAAGTCCTCGTCGGACACGTGCTCGTCGTAGAGGCTGCGTCCAGGTATTTTTCCGGCACTATCGCGGACGATCGGAACGACCTCGCCTTTGTATTCGACAAGCTTGAAATCGATAGGCTGATTCGAGAACGTCGATTCCTTGTTGATGTAAGGCTCGTTCGCAGGCACGCCGTCGCGGTAGAGTTGACGGTCTTTGATTTCGATCGTTTGGCCAGGCGTCCCGATCAGCCGCTTGACGTAATCGACGTTGGGGTCGTCGCCCTCGTTGCGCGCGAAGGCCGGCGGTTTGAAAACGACGATGTCGCCGGCTTTGGGCTCCAGCATTCTGTATAGAGCCTTGTTGACTATGATGAGGTCACCGACCTTGAGAGTGGGCACCATCGATTCGCTGGGAATGCGGAAGGTCTGAACGGCGAACGGCCGAATGAGCAGGAAGACGAGGATGCCGGCGTATACCAGCGCGTCGCAGAGGTCATGAATCCAATGAAGGACCCTTGCGCCGCCGAACTTTCTCTCTGCCGGATGGAGCTTGTGCGCATGGGCGTAGATGCCCACGCGCACAGCCGTGCACACGAGAGCGAAAAGGATCACGGAACTGATGGGTGTCCGAGCGAGTGTTTCGACCAGATCAAGAAACCACGTCTGCTGTTGACGAGCTTGCGCCAGCAGCTCGAGCATCTAGTTAGCGTGCCTCTTTGATTCGGGCTGCCTTGCCGACCTTGGTACGCAAGTAATAGAGCTTGGCTCGCCGAACCTTGCCGCGACGGGTGACTTCCATTTTGGCGACCATCGGCGAGTTGACAGGGAACGTACGCTCCACGCCGACGCCGTGGCTTATCTTGCGGACCGTGATGGTCTCTGCAATCCCGCCGTGCTTGTGCGCGAGTACCGTGCCCTCGAAGAGCTGGAGCCTTTCTTTGCCAGCTTCGCGCACCTTCAGGTGGACCTTGACCGTGTCGCCCGGGTTGATTTCGGGCAGGTCGGAACGCAAGTTGGACTGGACAACGCTTTCAAGGATGGCGCTCTTAGACATTTCTATAACCTCGCGGGAGGTCTATTGTAGCAGTTTCAAGTCGTCTTTTGAAAGGGCGGCGCGAGCGAACAGATCGGGCCTCGCTTTGCGGGTTAGCCTGAGCCGCTCTTTGCGCCTCCAAACCGCTATTTCCTGGTGGTTGCCGCTCAGCAGCACTTCGGGAACGGAGAGACCCTCCCACTCGGCGGGACGGGTGTACTGCGGGTACGTGAGGAGGCCGTCGCCGAATGCATCCTGGTCGAGCGATTGAGCGCTTCCCAAAACGCCCGGGAGCCTGCGTACAACGGCGTCGGCCATGACGGCCGCCGGCAGTTCGCCGCCCGTAAGAATGTAGTCGCCGATGCTGTATCTCTTCGTCGCGTACTTTTGGGCCACCCTCTCGTCGATGCCCTCGTAGTGGCCGCAAACGAAAATGATGCCTTCTTGATCTGCTAAATGTGCGGCGGCCTTCTCGGAGAAGAGTGCTCCGGTCGGATCGGTGAAGACGACGCAGGCGCCTTCAGGCCCAGCGGACTCGATAGCCGCTGCGACGATATCCGGCTTTAGTACCATTCCGGCTCCGCCGCCATAGGGCTCGTCGTCCACCGTTCTGTGGTTGTCCGTAGCGAAGTTGCGGGGGTTGATGGCGGCGAACCGGGCGATCCCTGCATCTTCAGCCCGCTTGAGGATGCTGTGCCGCACGACCGCAAGCACGGTGTCCGGGAACAGCGTTACGAAGCTAACCTGCATCTTCGAACATGCCCGGTATGGGGGCGACGACTACTTTGCGTGACTCCAAGTCGATGCTTTTGACGAACTCGGAGACCGCCGGAATCATCGCTCCGCCCACGCGGTAGATGTCGTGGGCCGGCGCCTGGACAACCTCGTCCAAAGTGCCGAGCAGGGAACCGCCTTCGTCGAAGACCTCGAGGCCAACCAGGTCGTCGATCATGTATTCGCCGGGTTCCAGATCGCGTTTGTCGTCGGCGTCCACGGATATTTCTTGGCCGACCAGCGCTTCTGCAAGGACGAGTCGCGAGACGCCTTCGAGCCTGACGCGAGCCTGCTTGTTATGCCACTGAACCTCACGGATTTTGCGTGGCTCGCCGGCAATCCATATGGTCTCACCGACATCGAAGCGCTCGGGGAAATCGGTTAGGGGCCACACCTTGAGGAACCCCTTGAGGCCGAAGGTACTCACGACCTTTCCGATTACGACAAAGTCTTTCGGAGGGGTTTGAGGGTCCACGGAAGCGAAGCTAATCGGTGACTACTTTAAGGTAGATCTGCTCGCCGTGCTTAGCGGCGGCAACATTGACGACCTGGCGCATCGCGCCGATGATCCGGCCGCTCCGCCCGATCACCTTGCCCGTGTCGTCGGGTGCGACCCGCACCCTGATCTGTGGATCGCCGCCGTCGGTGACTCTTTCGACCTCGACGGCATCGGGCACCTCCACGAGCTTCTCTACGCAGTATCGAACAAAGGGGATGAAGTCCATGCTTACTCCTCGGTCTTCTCAGCCTCAGGTTCGGACGCTTCTTCGACGGCCGCTTCTTCTGCTACCGGTTCTACAGGAGCCTCCACCTCAGCCGTATTCGGTTCCTCGACAGGCGCTTCACCGGATGATTCGACGGCCTCCGCTATAGAAGTCTTTTCGATTACAGGTTCTTCCGCAACGGCCGCTTCTGCAACCGGTTCCTCGACGGCCGCTGCCGCGACCGGCTTGCGTTTCTTCTCTTTGACGGGCTTCTCGTTGCGGACGCGCTCCTTGACCGGCTTGCGCTTAGGCTTTCCAGCGGGTTGCGCTTCTTCGAACTCCGACCAAATGCCTTCCTTCTTGAGGAGCCGGATGAGTGTGTCGCTCGGGCTGGCGCCGTTATTGAGCCAATGAAGCACGCGATCCTTCTTGATGTTGATCAGCGACGGCTCTTTCAGCGGGTCGTAGTGGCCGAGCTGTTCTACAAAGCGGCCATCGCGCCCTGCCGAACTCGGCGCTGCAACGATACGGTAGAAGGGCCTTGCCTTCGTTCCCATCCTTCTCAATCGAATCCTAACCAAATGCGTTTTCTCCTTCATCTGCGTCGAGCTTTCTTGCCCCTGAGGCCCTTCTTCATGCCCGCAATCCTTGAAAATTGTTTCATCTGCCGCTGCATCTCGTCCAGCGACTTCACCAGCCGGTTAACTTCCTGCACGGTGGTTCCCGCCCCAGCGGCGATTCGACGCCGGCGCGAACCATTCAGTATATCCGGATTTCGCCTCTCCTGTGGGGTCATGCTCAGGATCACCGCCTCCGCCTTGGCCATCTGGCCCTCGCCTTGGCCGTCCATCAATTCCTTTGGCAGGCTGCCGACCCCGGGTATGAGCTTCATGATGCTGCTCAGCGAGCCCATCTTCTTGATCGTCTTGAACTGGGTCAGCAGGGTATCGAAGTCGAGTTTGCCGCTCTTGAACTGCCTCTCGATCTCCTTGGCCTGCTCCATGTCGACAGCCTCTTGGACCTTTTCGACGAGGCCGAGAACGTCACCGAAGCCGAGGATGCGTTCGGCCACACGCTTACTGTCGAACGGCTGGAGGGTTTCGACGCCCTCGCCGAGGCCCATGTACCGCACGGGCTTGCCGGTCACCGCTCGAACGCTCAGGACGGCGCCGCCACGGGTGTCTCCGTCGAGCTTCGTGAAGATCAGGCCGGTGAGGCCGAGCGCTTGATCGAAAGATTCTGCGACGCTTACCGCTTCCTGTCCCGTTGTGGAATCGGCAACTAGAAACACTTCCGATGGCTGAGTCGCATCGCGGACTTGACGGATTTCGCCCATCAGGGCCTCGTCTACCTGCAGCCTGCCGGCGGTGTCGAGGATCAGTGTGTCGAGGAGCTTGTGCTTGGCTTCTTTGATAGCTCGCTTAGCGACCGATACGGGGTTTTTCTCGCCCAGGTCGGCAAACACGGGCACCTCGATCTGCTCGCCGAGCACTTGGAGCTGCTTGATCGCCGCCGGCCTCTGGAGGTCACAGGCGGCGAGCATCGGCTTCTTGCCCTGCTTCTTCAGCTGGAACGCGAGCTTGGCGGCCGTTGTGGTCTTGCCCGAGCCTTGAAGCCCGCAGAGGAGGATCACCGTAGGTGGGGAAGGCGACCAGTTGAAACTTGGTTCCTCGTCGCCGAGGAGGCGCACCAGCTCGTCGCGGACGATCTTGATGATCATCTGGTCTGGCGACAAGCTCTCCCAGACCTGCTCGCCGACCGCCTGTTCCTTGACGATGAAGATGAACTCCTTGACGACCTTGAGGTTGACATCGGCTTCCAAGAGAGCAATGCGCACCTCGCGCATCGCGTCGTCGAAGTCATTCTCGGAGATTCGGCCTTTGCGGCGCATCCGGCCAAAGATGCCGGTCAGTTTCTCGGTTAGGTTTTCAAACACGGGAGGCTCTATTATGACGGCTATAGGGGTCGAGCGAGGCGAACAGAACCTTAGCGAATATCGCGGCCTTTGCGCGGAGCTTCGGTACCAAGAACAGGCTGAGGATGCTTGCCAGGCCCCAGAAGCCGAGCCTCAGCGCGGCGCCCAGCCGGTTCAGCAGCCAAGCCGTTGCTGGTGCGGCTCTTCCGTGGTGTATAGCGAAATACAGCTCTTTCCCCCGATTGTAGTAAGCGATCGACTGCCAGCGGTTCGTCAGCGAACTCGAACCCAGTTCGTGTCCGAAAATTGCGCCCGGGATGTACCAAATCGACCCGTGATCTTGCAGGCGCGCGCACAGCTCCGTGTCCTCGCAATACAGGAAAAACCGCTCGTCGAACTTCAGAAAACTTCCGTCCACGCGCCTCATGAGGAGACACGCGCCCATGACCTGGGAGACTCGCAGCGGATCGCTCGATCTGCGCAAATGCCGAAGCGAGACCCAGTAGGTGGGAACGAGCTTTTCTAGGAACGTCTGTTCGCTGAACACCGCCCACAGCGTCAGGTCCCGGCATGCGGATTCCTGTGGACTGCCGTCCGGATTGCGAAGCATTCCGCCGCAAGCCACCGCGTCACGCTCTGTTTCCATAAACCCGGCTAGTTCCTGGATGGAGCCTGGCTCTTCGGCCCAAGCGTCTGGGTTGAGCAGAAGCGCGAACTCGGCTGTTGCCATCCACAGGCCGAGGTTGCCCGCAGCTCCGAATCCGAGGTTCTTCTTGTTGCGGACGACCCGCACGTGCGGAAACGACTCCCGTAAGAGGTCCGGCGTACCATCGGTGGAGGCGTTGTCCACAACGATCGTCTCAAAGTCCTCCGACAAGGAAGCGATGCACCGAACGATCGTTTCGGCGCTGTTGTACGTAACCACGATGACGGTGATGGTTGGCACAGTGGTTGCCTATAAAGTGATGATCTGGGCCAGATAGATCATACGGTCGTGCAAGTCGCAGGGGCCCTGTTCGTACTGTCCACCATCGTCCTCTGGAAATCGTAGTTCATGTGCGGCAAAGTTTAGTACACTTATGCCTTCTGCAATGAGCGAAGACGTTTTCCTAACCAAATCGGGATTCGAGAAGCTGCGCGTTGAGTTGGCGGAGCTCAAGGGGCCCAAGCGACAAGCCATGTCGGAGGCCATCCGTGAAGCGAGATCGCACGGCGATTTGAAGGAGAACGCCGCCTATCATGAGGCTAAGCTGAACCAAGCGCGCTTGGAGGGCCGAATCGCCGATTTGGAGCGGGTCTTGGACATCGCCGAGATCGTGGAGCGGCCGGAAAGCGCGGAGGAGACCGCGCACCTTGGCAGTCGGGTGTCTCTTTTTGACTTCAAGTGGGAAGAAGAACTCGTTGTCGAGCTGGTGGGGTCATTCGAGGCAGACCCGAGCAACGGCTTGGTTTCCATAGATTCGCCGATGGGCTCGGCGCTGGTGGGGAGATCCCAAGATGAGGAGATCGAGGTCGACGCACCGGCCGGCATTCAAAAGTACCGGATCGACAAAATCGAGACGCCTTAGTCCGTGCCGTAGCTAATCGTCGGCCTAAACAGAAAGGTCTTGGCGAAACCCGCATCGACATCCGGATGTTCAGCCATCCAAACCTCTTGAGGAATGCCCTTGCGGTCGTAAACGGCGACCGGGTCACGATAACGGTTCGTCGGCTTGCCTGCCTTCGGCCCGAGACGCCGCCACTGGGCATGGCCGTCGGCGAGCAGGAAGTTCGCGCCGCGCCCGTGCACCCACATGGTATTGGCCTGGGGCATGATGTAAATGCCCTTGGGATCGCTTCCCGTGTTGAAGATGCACGGTTCCGACACGGGACCGCACGCCAGCGACGGGTTCGAAAACCAGTCGGAGTAATTCGGGAGCTTGCCGAATCCTTCCCACAGCAAGATTGCGCTCGGCGGATCGGCCACCTCGGAGGCGGGGTACTGATGGAGATAACCGTTGTAAGCGTAGCTGAGCGCGGGCGCTGTGCTGGCGTCCGCTTCCGCGATCGGGCAGATATAATAAGTTGAATCCGGAGCATAGCGGCGGATCGCATTGGCCCAAAAGGAGTTGATTCCCGAGGCGGGGGTCCTTGGGAGCCACCTCACACCGTCGGAAGGCATCGCGAGTGCGAAGGTGTTATCCGAATCGCGCTTATAAAGGAGCAGGGCCTCGCCCAACCGCCGCAAATGGGAGAGGCACCGCGCGCGCCGGGCGGCGTCTTTTGCGTGGGCGAAGACGGGCGCGAGGACCGCCGCGAGCGCAACGAGGATGAGCACGACCACCAAGACCTCGACCACCGTAAGACCTCGCCTTTGCACGCTAACACCCCGTGGTTTGTTGGGCGAGCACACCCGCCGCCGCCGCCAGAGCTGCATCGACCTTGGACGGGTCCTTGCCACCGGCCTGCGCGAACTCGGGCGATCCACCGCCACCGCCCCCGGCGATCTTGGCGACCTCGCGCACCAGGTTGCCGGCGTGCACGCCGCCCCTTACCGCCTCCTTGCCGACCTTGCAGATGAAAGTGACACGGCCGTTCCCCGAGACGGCGACGAGGCCGACGCCGGCAGGGTCTTTCTCGATCAGGCGGTCCGCGAGGAGCTTGCCGGCTTCTACGTCGCCCGAGGTCACACTTTGCGCGTAGAGGCGAACGGCTCCGACCACTTTCGGCTCGACCGAACTCGGATCGACGTCCCGCTTTCGCGCATCGCCTTGGACCTTCTTCGCCTCACGAAGTCGAGCTTGGAGTCTTTCCGCAGCCTTGGGCATGTCGTTCGGGTTCGACCTGAGCAGGGCGGCGGTTTCTTTGATCAGATTCTCGCGGTCGCGCGCCAACCGGTAAGCGCCGAAACCGGTCACGGCTTCGATTCGGCGCACTCCGCCGGCGCTGGAGCTTTCGCCGGTGATCTTGAAGAGGCCAATTTCCGACGTGCGCTCGACGTGAATGCCGCCGCATAGCTCGAGGCTAAAATTGTCGATTTCGACCATGCGCACCTTGTCGCCGTACTTCTCGCCGAAGAGCATCATCGCTCCGCGTTTGCGGGCCTCGGCAAGTGGCACATTAGGGTGGATGGAAACGGCGGTGGACTCTGCAATCTTACGGTTCACCAGATCCTCCACGTGATCGATCTCCTCTGGTGTCATGGCCTGGCCGTGCGTGAAGTCGAACCTGAGTCGGTCGGGAGCCACCAAGGAACCGGCCTGGGTGACGTGTTTTCCCAAGTCCTCGCGCAGCGCCGCGTGCAGCAGGTGCGTGGCGGTGTGGTTGCGAGTGATATCTCGTAGCCGTGCGGAATCCACAACCGCTTCGACCGGACGAAAGAAGGCGCCCGAGTGCATCGGTTTCTGAATGGCATCGCGGTTAAGCCCTTTGACATCGCCGACTTCGGAGCGGACAAGGTCGGCGTCGTGCCAAGTCTGGCCGAGCTCTTTCCATGTGTCGGCAACGGTAAATTCGAATGTGTCGTTCGATATGGTGCCGGTATCTCCGACTTGACCACCCGACTCGGCGTAGAACGGCGTCTCGTCGAGGCAGATCTGAAATCGGCCGGTAGTTAGTCCGGCCTCGTCGAACCGGGGGCTGATCTGCACGAGATTGGCTCGATGGCGGTCCGTTTCATATCCCACGAACCGCGTGAATGTGGGTGCGTTGGGGGCGGCGAAGAGGAGCAGTGTCTCCGCGAAGAGGGAAGAACTGCCTTGTGCGGCGCGAGATCGCACCTGGACATCGGCGAGGTGCTCGTTGTACTCGTCGAGATTGACGCTGAGGCCGTGCTCTGCCGCGAGTTCCTGTGTGACTTCCAGCGGGAATCCGAAGGTGTCGTAAAGAAAGAACGCATCCGCGCCCGTAACTTTGCCCTCCCTTTTTAGGAGTGTTTCGAAGCGAGCGACACCATCCGACATGCCGCTCCGGAACAACGATTCCTCGCTTTGCAGCGTACACTCGATTAATTCGCGGCGTTCGCTCAATTCGAGGTAATAATCGCCGAGAGCCTTCTCTACCGATTTGGCGAGGTCCGAAAAGAATTGCGTTTTTAATCCAAGAATTCGGTCACCTTTGAGGATAGCTCGGCGAATTAATCTGCGAAGAACGTAACCTCGGCCGCTATTGCTCGGCAAAACGCCGTCGGCTACGCACATGCAGGCGCTCCTAGCATGATCGGCGATAACTCTTGCGGCCGCCTCTTTATTCCCGTCGGACCCCAATTCATAGCCCGCCCTCGCGGAAATCTCCTCCATGATCGGCGCAAACACGTCCGTTTCGTAGACGCTGGGCATGTCACCGAGAACGCTTGCCGTGCGCTCGAGCCCGCTTCCGGTATCGATGCCGTTTTGCGGCAGCGGGTCGAGGCCTTCGCGGGTGTACCCTAAATGTGGCTTGGCAGGATCCTTCAGGTGGCCACGCCATTCGAACTCCATGAAAACGAGATTCCATATTTCGAGCCAACGGCCCGCTTTTTCGTCTTGTTCATAATTGCCGGCCAATTCCGAATCAGGCACGGTCTGATAGAATATTTCGCTGCACGGTCCACAAGGCCCCGGCGGGCCGTTCGTTAACGCGCCGGCTGGCCAGAAATTAGCGTTTTCGTCTAAGCGATGAATTTTGTCTTCGGCCTTAAATCCTGCGTTACGCCAGACTCTTGCCCAAAGATCGTATGCTTCGTCGTCTTCATTAAAGACGGTCACGCAAAGTTTCCTGGGGTCAATACCGAGCCACTCCGGAGACGTGAGAAGGTCCCACGCATACTCGATCGCGCCCTCCTTGAAATAATTGCCGAAACTAAAGTTTCCGAGCATTTCGAAAAAAGTGAGATGCGACGGATTTCCGACATCCTCGATGTCGACGGCCCGCACGCACTTTTGGCTGTTCACGAGCCTCCGACTCGGCGGCTGCGCGATACCTCGAAAATACGGCTTGAACTGCACCATGCCGGCGCCGGTGAACAGCAGGCTCTCGTCGAGCTTGCCGGTGACGTCGATCGGAATAAGGGGAGCCGAATCGTGCCGAGTGTGGCCCTTCGATTCGAAGAACTCAACGAACTTTCGGCGCAGCTCTCGTGCATTCATTGGAATGGCTCAAAGGGTACCCATCTCACCGGATGTTGAAGTACTTCGCCTCGGGGTGATGGCACACGATCGCGCTTGTGGATTGCTCCGGCACGAGCATGAACTCCTCGGTGAGTTCGATGCCGATCTCCTCGGGACGCAGCAGTTCGAACAAGGTAGCTTGGTCCTCGATATTCGGGCAAGCCGGGTAGCCGAACGAGTACCGGCAGCCGCGGTATTTTGTGCTGAAGAGCAGCTTTATTTCCTGGGCATCGTCGCCGCCAAAGCCCCATTCCTCTCGCACGCGCTTGTGCCAATACTCTGCGAGCGCCTCAGCGGTCTCGACCCCCATGCCGTGGACGTAGAGGTAGTCCTGATACTCGCCATCCGCGAACATCTCCCTTTCGAGCTTGCTGACCTCGGAGCCGGTCGTCACGATAGTGAAAGCGGCGATGTCCATTTTTCCTGACTCGGTCGAATGGAAGAAGTCGGCGAGGCAAAGCCGCCTGTCCGTGGACTGCCGCGGGAATCTGAACCGCGCGCGAGCGACCTCCATGTCTTCGTGGTAAATAATCAGGTCGTTGCCGCAAGACTGCGCCGGGAAGTAACCATAAGCGACGCGTGGCCTGAAAACCTCCGCCAATTCGTTTTGCATTCTGGCGAACACCGGGCGGGCAGTCTCCTCCAAGTATTCGTTGAATTGCGCGTTATCCATGTCTTTGGGCCGTTTAAAGCCCCATTGTCCACGAAAGAGCGCAATTGCGTTAATATAGGGATAGACCTCGCGAATATCGATATCCTCGACGATCCGCCGACCCATAAAAGGTGGTTGTGGTGTTTCGATGTCCGTTGCCACATTGCTCTTCACACCGGCGAATGCGTAGAGCTCGGGATTTGTGTCCGGTAGGCGGTGGCTGGTGACGCGCTGGTAGACGGGTTCCTCGGTCTCTTCTTTATCCTTTGAAGCCGGAACTTCGTCGAGGCTTTCCATGATGTGCAACCCCTCGAAAGCGTCCTGCGCGTACCAAAGCTTGCCCTTGTAAATGCTGCGCAAGTCCTGCTCGACGTATGCGCGTGTGAGCGCGGCGCCGCCCAGAATGACAGGGAAGTCCTGCAGGCCCCGATCATTCATCTCGACAAGGTTTTCCTTCATTACCAGCGTGCTTTTCACCAAAAGCCCGCTCATGCCGATGGCCTCGACTTTATTCTCTTGAGCTGCGGAGATAATGGCGCTGATCGGCTGTTTAATGCCGATGTTGACCACTCGATAACCGTTGTTGCTTAGAATAATATCGACTAGATTCTTGCCGATATCGTGGACATCACCGGCAACAGTCGCTAAGAGGATGGAGCCTTTTTCGTCTCCCTCCACTTTTTCCATCAACGGTTCCAAGTGCCGCACGGCGGTCTTCATGACCTCAGCGCTTTGCAGAACGAAGGGCAGCTGCATCTTGCCTGCGCCGAAAAGCTCGCCGACCTCTTTCATTCCGTCGAGCAGAAGTTCGTTGATGATTTGGAGCGGCTCATAAGTTTTAAGCGCTTCATTAATGTTTTCTTCGAGGTTTTTCTTGATGCCGTTGACGATATGTCCCTTGAGCCGATCTTCGATCGGGAGCGCTGCTAGAGAATCCTCCGTCGGGCGCGAAGACTGTATGTTCTCGAATTGCGACATGAAGTCGACCAGCGGGTCGTAGCCCTCGGTGCGCTCGTCATAAACCAGTTTGCGGGTCAGTTCCCAGAGATCGGGTGCGACTTGGCTCTCCGGCATGATTTTCGAGGCGTTGACGATCGCACTCGACAGGCCCGCTTCGCGACAGTAGTGAAGGAACACCGAATTAAGCACGTACCGAGACGACGCCTTAAGGCCGAAGCTGATGTTGCTGACGCCGAGGAGCGTGTTGACATCCGGATTTCGCGCGACGAGTTTGGCGATGGCGCCTATCGTCTCGATGCCGGCCTTTCGGAACTCTTCGTCGCCAGAGCCGAGCGTGAACGTCAGCGTGTCGATAAATACGTCGTGGTCCGGCAATCCGTAGGCGCGCGTGCTCTCCAGAATCCTCTCGGCGATTGCGACCTTTTTGTCCGCTGTCTTCGCCATGCCGTCCTCGTCGATGGTCAATCCCACGACAGCCGCCCCGTACTTTTGGCATAGGGTAAGCACTCGCTCGACCCTCTCGCCGCCGTCCTCGAAGTTGATCGAGTTGACGATAGCTTTGCCCGGTATCCGCTTCAGAGCTTCCTCGATAACCGGCCATTCCGTGCTGTCCAACATAATCGGAACGGTCACCTGCTTCGCGTAATCGAACAGCAGGCGATTCATATCCTTTACTTCGTCACGCCCGACATAGGCCGTGCAGACGTCCAAGACGTGCGCGCCTTCGGCCTCCTGTTCCCGTGCGAGTTCGGTCAGCGCGGTCCAGTCTTCGGCGGCGAGCAGGTCGCGGAACAGCTTGCTGCCGTTCGCGTTTGTCCTTTCGCCGACAATGAGGAAGCTCGGGGTTTGGTCGTACGGCTGGAATTGGTAAAGCGATGAGCAGCCGACGAGCGGTTCGATCTGTCGCCCTACGGGCTTCATTTTGCCGATGGCTGCCGTCACTGCCTGGATGTGATCCGGCGTTGTGCCGCAGCATCCACCCACGATGTTCACACCGAATTCGGTGGCGAACTTCAGCTGGTACTCCGCTAGGTCGGCGGGTGTCAGCTTGTACGCTGCCTGTCCGTTTTCCATAACCGGTAGGCCGGCGTTGGGCAGGACGCTGATCATTCGGGTCGAATGCTGTGACAGATATCGAACGTGCGGCTGCATCTCCTCTGGCCCCGTGGCACAGTTGATCCCGATGCCTGTGACCTCGGGAAAGCACTCTAAAAAGTTAACGGCCGCGCCGATCTCACTGCCCACGAGCATCGTGCCGGTCTGCTCCATCGTCACCTGCACGAACAGCGGGATACTGCTTCCGGCCTCCTTGAGCGCCGCGATCGCGCCGCCGACGGTCGCTTTCACGTTCAAGAGGTCCTGCATCGTCTCGATCAGCAGGCCGTCTACGCCGCCTTCGATCAGCGCCTTGAACGCCGCGTAGTAGCTATTGTGAACCTCGTCGAAACCGATATTGCCGAGCGTGATCAGCTTCGTGCCTGGCCCGATCGCGCCAAAGACGTACTTGCCCGGGCCGGAGGCGTCCCTTGCCTCGCAAGCGATTTCCGCGGCGGCGGCGGAGATCTCCACAAGGCGTTTGCCGATGTCGTACTCGTCCAAAACATAGTCGATTGCGCCGAATGTGTTCGTTTCGACGATGTCGGCGCCTGCATGGTAATAGCGCGCGTGGATGTCCCGAATCAGTTCGGGCCGCGTAATGCTGAGAATCTCGTTGCAGCCGTCAAGCCCGTCGAAGTCCTCCGCGGAGAGATCCACAGCCTGGATTTGAGTCCCCATCGCGCCGTCGCAGACGAGCACGCGCTGCCTCAGGGCTTCGATTAGGCTTGCCATAGGTTCAATTATGGCAGTTACGGCTTAGTGTGGGCTTGGCGGCGGAGGCGAAGCCTTCCAAGCAAAGGAATCGCCTTCGCTCAGCCAAGGGCTTGATTAGCTGTCAGCCGGCGGGACTATCTTCACGTATTTCGCCATCTTGCATCGCAAGGGCTGGCCGTTGTCGCCCGGTTTCAGGACGAACAGCATGTACCACCCGTAGGGAGCGACGACGTTGCTTACCGGGCCGCTGAACGATTTCACCAGGCCGGTTCCGCCCAACGTTACCGGTATATAACGGGCGTTCATGTCTACGCTGTTGGTTATTGCGCCTAAGGCAATTAGACACGCTTGGTTCACGTTGGAATTGCTCACCGTCACCGTGTTGTTTGCGCTTCCAATCGCGATCTGATCGGGGCCGGCCGTAATTTCGGGCCGCGTTCCAGGGGCATAGTCGGGCAAGTAGATCTGAGCGGATGGCGGCTGTGTCGAATACTCGGTAGGCCAGCCTACATCTCCGCCGCCCAAGTAGACGCGGGCGTCTGGAAGCAGCCCGATCGTCGAATGATATCCTCGGAAAACCGGGTTCAGTATGGTGCCGATCGCCGCGACCGATGTCCATATATCAGTAACGGGGTTCCAGATTTCAGCTGACTGAACCCAATTGGCAGTAAGCTCGCGGCACCAGGGCGCATGATTTTGTAAACCACATCTGCCGTGGTACTTCGTGGCGCCCGCCGCGAACACGCGTCCGGTTGGAAGAACGGCCATATTGTGATCGATACGCAAGCTGTTCATGTCGGCCTTGTACGTCCAAAGCGAGCCGAGCATCGTCTGTGTGATGTCGATGATTTGCGTGTTCGTGGTCGCTTCCATCCGGTCGATCGTGCCTCCGTATCGCTTGCCGGTGAACGGATCGGGCTCGTTGTTTGGATCGCGCGACTCGACGTCGCCTGTCACCAAGACGAAGCCGGGCTTGTACATGATCGGCGTTCCGTGCCAAAGGTCGGCGTTTCCTCCGTAGGGAATCCTACCGCCAATACTTGCGCCCGACGTGTCGAACGTGAAGGTGTCATAACTTTCGAGGCCGCCTGTGCCATGGTGCCTTCCGCCGCCTGCGAAGAACACTTCGGTAGCTGAGATCGGGTAGATGAATGGATAGTTAAGCAGGTCGTAGTCGTCCAATTCCGGCATGAGCCACGGCGCCAGCAGGTTCGTGACGCTCGGGTTCATCTCGAACGGCTCGACGACGAACGCCGTTTCGTCCCCGGGTGTGTCGGGGTCATCCTCCATAGCCTGACCGGCGAATGTCCCGATCCTGCCTCCCGGCATTCGGATTGTGGTTGGGTAGTAGCGAGCCTTGTTAAGCCAGTACGACTCCGGGGACTCGAGCCACATGTTCGTCGCCGGGTTGTAAGTGGCGACATATCTGAGTGGCACGTGGTCAGAATTGAAGTTAGTTCCTGTTATCGCGATCTTGCCGTCCTCCATCAAGGTCTGGCCACAGCAGAACGCTTCGTAGGTGAGCGAGAAAGGCTCCGGCAAGGTTCTGCCAAACGTCCCGAACCCAGATTCCCATGCCATGGCCGGGGTCCAAGTATGTGGGCGGACGCCTGAGTCGCCGAAGTTGTTCCGACCCCAGAAGATGATCTTGCCCCTGTTTCCCATCGCGGGGTTAGTCGGCGGGACGTGGACCCAGTGAATCGCTCTGCCGGATCGCTCCTGCGGCCAACCCTGAGCTCCACCGATCCATTGCCAAGTGGTCGGGGGCTGCTGCGCCGAAGCCGTCGATATCAATGCAGCCGCAACTGAAGCAGCCGCAAGCCTAAGTGTATTCATTTGTCCTCTCCTTTATTGTGATCTTCGTCGTCGTGATCGACGCGAAATCGTTAGCGCGCAGATTGCAAGCGCAAGCGAAATCAATGCTGATGGCTCCGGTACAGGGTTGAGGACGAGCCAGCGAGCCTCTCCTCTCAGACCACCCCCCGCCAGCACCTGGCCGGCATCATTCACGGCGACTCCAAGAGTTATTCTGTAATCTGTTCCCCCCGCCACTAGGTCAGCAAGCTTGTACAGGTTCCCTTTCTCCCACAGGAACCCGTGAAGTATGCCCTGCGAGTCGTTTGACCAGCCGACAACTTGGGACCGATCGTTGACGTCGTAAGCCTTACCAACGTTCCCGAAATCGCCAAGGTCGATTGCCTTGCCATCCCGCCAGAGAACCGGGCGCTGCCCGCCCCCGGTTACAAAGGCCATGCCCGCGATTTCACCAAGCTCATTGATTTCTCCGCTTTCGCTAAAGTCCGACCAAGAAGGGTTTATGTCGTAGAGCTTCCCCTCGATCCAACGGGCGGCGTGCAGCGTGGGGCCGCCGTCGTCGACATTGATTGCGCCCGCAACAACGCCTGAGTCGTTGATGGAGCTTCCGCCGCCCCGATCTTCCGGCGAGCCCAGATAATCGATATTCCCGTCCTCCCAAATGAACGGCCGGCCGAATACCCTTCCCGTCACCTGCGCGAGGTTGTTGAGCCCCCGCGCCGCGGGGAACTGCGGGCCAGCCGGCAAGTTCATATCGAACACCTTGCCGTTTCTGTAGAAGATCGAATGCTGTGAGTCCGTGCCCAGTGGGTCGTGGCCCAGCGCGTCTCCATTGTCCGCAAGGTCGCTGAGGCCCCACGGATGGCCCATGTACTTCGGCAGCATCCGCAACTGTCCATTCTCCACGACGCAAGCTTGGTTCTGGTGATCGTTAAGCCTGATGTTCGCGCCGACGACCCCCTGATCGTTGATGTCGTTCGCCAGAAACCGCTCACCGAACATCTCCGTGAGGTCGATCACCTCGTACATCGGCTGCGCATCAAACGCAGAGAAGGCTAAGCAAACAGCGAATACCCCTGACGATCGCATGCTTGCATTGTACAGAAAAACGAGGCTTTGCAAGCTGATCTTAAACGCGATGCTTCTCGGCCCCGCGAATTAGAGGCGATCGAGGCGATTGTATTACAATGCGAACAAATGCTACCGCTTTGCATTTTCATCGCCACGGCCGGGCCGCTCGACAATCCTCCGCACCCGAACGGTTATGTGTGCGGTCGCGGGACGCCGTCCATCGACGGCCGGCTCGCGGATCCCGCGTGGGAAGACGCCCCTTGGACCGAGGACTTCGTGGACATCGAGGGCAATCTGAAGCCGCTCCCCCGCTTCAAAACGCACGCCAAGATGCTGTGGAACGACGAGTACTTCTACGTGGGCGTAGAAATGGAGGAACCGCACGTCTGGGCCACTCTAACCAAACACGATTCGGTGATCTTTTACGACAACGATTTCGAGGTCTTCGTCGACCCGGACGCCGACAACCAGAATTATTACGAAATCGAGATCAACGCGCTAAATACCGAATGGGACTTGCGATTACCGAAGGCCTACCGTGACGGCGGGCCGGCTCTGGATAGTTGGGAAATACCGGGACTCAGACACGCGGTGCACGTCGAGGGGACGCTGAACAATCCCCACGACACCGACAAGGGCTGGAGCGTGGAGATCGCCATTCCTTGGAAGGCGCTCGGCGAATTCGCCGTCTGCCCGTCGCCTCCGGCGGAGGGCGACCAGTGGCGGGTTAATTTGTCTCGGGTCGAATGGACGACCGACATTGTGGACGGAAAGTACGTAAAGATTCCGAAAAGGCGCGAGGATAACTGGGTCTGGTCTCCTCAGTGGGTGATCGATATGCATCAGCCGCAAATGTGGGGTTATGTTCGATTCGCAACTTCGAAGGCAGATTTTCGCCAGGACGAAACGCACGTTGCGCGGATGTTCCTGCATCGGGTTTATTACAAGCAAAAGGAGCGCGTCTCGAAGGGCTTCGCCGGTTCGCTTGCCGCTTTGGGCTTGAAGCCACCCGATGGAGTCTTCTTGCGCGAGCCCCGCGTTTTCATAACACCCACCGGCTACGAGGCGAGCGGGATCGTTTCGGTGGAAGGCAAACCGCGCCGGCTTACGATACGAGAAGATTCGAGGATTATCCTCGAATGACCGAAGAAGAGCTTGCTCTCCGCTTAGTGGATGTATTGTCGCCCGGCCAAGTGATGAGCGGCGAGGCGGTGGAGCGGGCCTACGATTGCGACGCCTACACGGTGCACCGAGCGCACCCGCAGGCGGTCGTCTTTCCGAAGACAAGCGCGGAGGTTCAAAAGATCGTCCGCTGGTGTATCGAAAACGGTGTGCCATACACTCCCCGAGGCGCCGGGACAGGGCTTAGCGGAGGCTCGATGCCTGCCCACGGCGGTGTTATTGTTGCGCTGACGCGCATGCGCGAGATTCTACAGGTCGACATCGAGAACCGGACAATGCTCGCACAAGCCGGATGCCCGAACTTGGCGCTCAGCAAAGCTGTCGAGGCCCATTGCCTCCACTTCGCGCCCGACCCGAGCAGCCAGACAGTGTGCACTCTCGGCGGAAACATCAACGAGAATAGTGGGGGCCCGCACACCCTGAAATACGGCGTGACTGCCGACCACGTGCTGGCGGTCACGTTGGTTGACTGCGAAGGTGAGATTCGAACCTTTGGAGGCGTGGTGGGCGGCTCGCCGGGATTGGACCTCCTCGGTTTCGTGATCGGCAGCGAGGGAACCCTCGGCATCGTTACGGAAGCGCTGGTGCGCCTCACACCCAACCCGATTAATATCAGGACGATGCTAGCAGCCTTCGCAAATTCGGACCAGGCCACCAACACCGTGAGCCTGATCATCGCGTCTGGAATTATTCCGGCTGCTATGGAGTTTATGGACGCAACGATTCTGCAGGCCGTCGAGGCGGCCTTCCACACCGGTTTGCCGACAGACGCAGGGGCTCTATTGCTCATTGAATGCGACGGCGATAATGCCGAGTCCGAAATCGCTTCCGCGGAAGAGATCGCGCGCGCGCAAAAGGCGGTCCAGATAAGAATCGCCGAGGATGCGGACCACCGCGCAAAGTTATGGATTGCGCGCAAGAAAAGTATCGGCGCGATCGGCCGCATTTCTTTGAGCATGGTGACGCATGACGGCGTTATTCCGCGGTCAAAACTCCCGGAGGTTTTGGATTTCGTTTATAAGACCGCCGAACAATATGGCCTGCGCGTCGCGAATATATTTCACGCCGGAGACGGTAACCTCCACCCGATATTCCTTTTCGATGACAGAAATCCAGAAGAAGTGGACGCAGTCGTCGCCGCAGGTGAGGCCGTCATCAGGAAATGCCTTGCGGAAGGCGGAAGCGTTACCGGCGAGCACGGCATCGGAGTCGAAAAGATCGATCTCCTGGCCGAAATGTTCGCGCCCGAAGACCTGCGAATGCAAGAGGACCTGCGACGCGCTTTCAACGATGGCAACTTGTGCAATCCAGGCAAAGTACTGCCCTCCCAGAAGTCTTGTGTCGAGGTCAAGGTGCGCCGCCGCGCCGCCCACTAACGGGTAGTCTTTCCGGCGTGATTCTGTCGGTTTCGAACATAACGAAGGCCTTCGGCGCGGAGGAGATTCTTCGCGGCGCGAGCTTGCGCGTAGAAAGCGGCGAGAAAGTTGCTCTCGTGGGCAGGAACGGTACTGGGAAGACCACACTGCTCAAGATCATCGCCGGGCAAATGCGGGCCGATTCGGGAAGCTACCACCTTGCAAAGGGAGCGAAAGTCGGCTACCTTCGGCAGGAGGCGCCCGTCGACCCAAACCGGACTGTCCTGGGAGAGGCCGAGGAGGCGCGCCGCAAGGTTCTCGAGTTGAGGAAGCGGCTGGACGACCTCGAGCTAAGGCTTTCGCAAAAGCCGACTGAGGAAGAAATCGAAGAATACGCCGTTCTCCATGAGCACTTCTTGGATGAAGAGGGGTACGCGGCGGAGCACGACATGCGCGCTGTGCTCCAGCGCATGGGGTTCAGCGAAAGTGATTTCGATAAGCCGGCATCTTCCTTGAGCGGCGGCGAAAAAACGAGGCTTGCGCTGGCAAGAATGCTTTTGGAAGAGCCTGACTTGCTGATACTCGACGAGCCGACGAACCATCTCGACCTGGAGGCCACCGAATGGCTGGAAAATTGGCTTAAGAATTATCGAGGATCCGCGATCATCGTTTCTCACGACCGCGAATTTCTTCAAAATGTTTCGCAAAGAATTATCGAAGTAAACGAAGGTCAAACACGAAGTTGGCCCGGGCCCTTCGATAAATACCTGTTGCTCAAGATAGAAGACGAGCAGGGTCAAGCTGACCTTGCCAAAAAACAGCAGCAGGAAATGGCGAAGCTCGACGAGTACGTGAGGCGTTTTCTTAACTCCGAGCGTGTGGCTCAAGCTCGCGGCCGAAAGCGCCACCTCGACCGCATGAAAGCGAATCTGATCACGGGTCCTAAAACTATACGCGGGATAGCCGGCGGTTTTTCTGAGGTCGCGCGCAGCGGCGATCTTGTACTCGCTTGCAAGGGTCTTGGCATGCAATACGGCGGCCGCGTTCTCTTTTCGAAGCTGGATTGGACGGTTACACGCGGAGACAAGTGGGGTGTTGTCGGCCAAAACGGGGCCGGAAAGTCGACTCTAATCCGGAATGCACTTGGACTTTTGGAACCGACGGAAGGTTCGGCAAAAATCGGCGCGAATATCACCATCGGATACTTTTCTCAGGACACGGTGGACCTCGACCCTGAGCTTACGCCACTCGAAATGATGAATTGGGAGTGTGACCTTGATTATCCGGCCGCGAGAAATCTTTTGGCGAGATTCTTGATCACTGGCGACCAGGTATATCAGCAGATAAAGACCCTCAGCGGTGGCGAGAAAAATAAACTCGTTCTGGCTAAAATTACGGCTCTAAAACCCAATCTCTTAGTTTTAGACGAGCCGACCAACCACTTGGATATGGATTCGAGGGACGCGCTGGCGGATGTAATCAAGGAGTTCACGGGCTCCGTAATTCTTGTTTCCCACGACCGTTGGTTGCTCTCGCAGGTCACGACCCGGACCATGGACGTCAGATCGGACACAATTGTTCAGTCCATAGGTTCGTATGCGGAGTACCGTCGTGACCGGGATTCAGGTGAGCCGCTCGAGCAGGCGCCCGTCGATTCGCAGCCGGAAAGACGAGTGGAAGTTTCGCAAAGGGAAATCAGCAAGAGGATCGAACGTCTGGAAAAGAGCGTTGAGCGGTTTGAAGCCGAAATAATCGAGGTTGAGGATGAGCTGAAAACCCACGAAGAGGTCCTCGCCGGGCTGCCACCTGAGGCAGATTTCGTCGGCGAAACAAGAAAGCATGCAGAAATCGAGCGGC
Source organism: Fimbriimonadales bacterium (assembly GCA_051003155.1). Lineage (GTDB taxonomy): Bacteria > Armatimonadota > Fimbriimonadia > Fimbriimonadales > ATM1 > JACDEQ01. Next base: position 92,120 of record JBPCLO010000013.1, read on the forward strand.
GGCTGGCGCAAAAACTGGTCGATTGGGAAAACCACAGTGCGGAACTCGACGATTTGCGCTCGAAGCAAGGTGCGGCTGTTTGAATGGATCATGCTCCTTCGACGGCAAAAGAAGCCGCCGACATCATCCGCGCAGGCGGGCCTTTCGTAATTCGCGGCACGGAAACCAAGCGTGATTTTGGCTGCCCGATGGGTGTCGGGGAAACGATCTTTACAAGGAACCTCTCCGGCATCGTCGAGTGGTCCCCGGAAGATCTCGTCACGGTCGTGCGAGCGGGCACGCTCATTTCCGAGCTTCAGGCAGAACTGGCAACCCGTAACCAATGCCTCCCCTTGCCGCCTTCGGCCAACGGCGTCGAGCGACTCACGGCCGGGATGACGGGCACGGTCGGCGGCTTGGTGTCCGCCAACCTGCCGACTCGGTGGGATAGCGCGACCAACAGCGTTCGCTATTGGGTCCTCGGCATGACGATCGTTCGCGCCGATGGGGCGATTGCAAGGTGCGGCAGCAAGGCGGTCAAGAATGTAGCTGGCTACGATGCACAGAAGCTCTTCATAGGGGCTTGGGGAACGCTCGGCCTTATCACGGAGGTGATCCTGAGGGTCAAGACGATTACCGGAAACCCGGAACCGCCCATTCGATGCGAGTGGGACGGAAGCGCACCACTGATGGTCTGCAGGACCCCACTCTCCGAAGGGCCGGCGTTCGCTGCCGGCATTCCGAATTCTGTCCTCGGTACACAAACCGGCACGATATGGGCACCGGCGCCGAAAACCATCGCACCACCAGAGCGAGGATGGGCAATTTTCGCTGGGCACGGACGTCACAACTTCGGCGGCTTCGGGCCGAATGAGGACCTGATGATAAGGGTCAAAGACCGGCTAGACCCCGATCGCAAATTCAACCCTGGCCAGATGGGAATCTTTTGAACGATCAGAAACTCTACGACCGTACGGTCAAGTGCATTCGTTGTGGATTTTGCCTGGAAGCCTGCCCAACGTTCGTGCTCACCGGCCAAGAAACCGAGTCTCCACGCGGGCGCATTTACCTGGTCCGTAGCGCGATCGAGGGTGAGCTGGCTTGGGACAAGGAAGTCCTCGAGCACCTCGACACTTGTCTCGGCTGCCGCGCGTGTGAGCCGGCGTGCCCCAGCGGCGTCGAATACGGCTCGATATTGGAAATGGCTAGGGAGCGGCTCGAAGCGCTCCCGCTTAGGCGGCCAATGGGAAAGATTGCGCGGAGGGGACTGCTCAAGGTCTTGACAACCCCGTGGCTGATGAAGCTCGGCATGCTCTGGCCGGGCAGGTGCCTGCCTATGGCCCTTTCTAAGGCCTTGAGCGGCCGGTCTCCAGAAGCGGCTACCCCAAGGCCGCAACCAGTTTCGAAAGCGCCCGCGATCCCGGAAGGCAACGCTCCCGTGTACTTCCTGGAGGGTTGCGTTATGAGCGTTATGTATGCGGGAACAAATGAGAACACAAGGTTCTTGTTGCGCCGCGCGGGTGGACGCGTGGATTCGAAGCGGCAGTGCTGCGGCGCGCTCGACCTACACGCCGGACTAGGCGACAGGGGCCGCAGCAAGGCTCGCGCTCTGATCGACTGCTGCCCCGAGGATGCGCCGGTCGTCACCAACTCGGCAGGCTGCGGCGGCGCGATGAAAGACTACGGCGACTTGCTCGCCGACGACCCGGCCTACGCCGACAGAGCGCGCAGATTTTCAAAGAGGGTGCGCGACATTACCGAACACTTGAGTGGAGCAGACCTCGAGCTGCCCCGATCAAACCGGCATCTCCGGATCGCATACCACGACGCGTGCCATCTGGCGCATGGCCAACGCATACGTAAAGAACCCCGCGAGCTGCTTCGATCATTGCCGGGTGTGCAGTTGGTCGAGCTCGAGGAATCGGACCGATGCTGCGGCAGCGCAGGAATCTACAACCTCACCCAACCGGAACTCGCTCGCCGCCTGCTGGAGCGAAAGTGGACCTTCATCGAACAGACGGGGGCGGAGATCGTGGCGACCGGTAACCCCGGCTGTCTCGCCTGGATCCAGCAAGCCGCCGCCGAAAAGGGTTCCGCAGTGCGCGTTATGCACATCGTCGACGTGATCGCCGAAGCGGTGCGCTCTACTTCTTCGTGAAAGTGGCCTCGGCGACCTTAACCCACTTCTCGCCCTCTTTGAACTCGAGCAGGAAGTGGACCACCTTGTCGGATTTCTTGGTAACGCTAGCACGGCTTGTCGTTGGCCCCTTCGGGTCAACGCTCCACGGCTCGCTGATCATGACCATCTTGTCGATTTCGAAAGTCCCATGCTCGACGCGCGGCGTCGGGGCAAAGTTGGTGAATGTGTATGACGAATACCGTTTCTTCGCGGCGTCCCAGCACAGGAAACTCGTCTCGGAGAACCTCATTCCCATCATCTGAAACGAGGACGTTGACTTTAGGAAATTGCCTTCCGTCACGGCCTTGTACGGCAATTCGACAGTTTCGTTCATGCCTTCCATCGACCACTTCACCTTGCCATTCCAGTCGCCGATCATCCACGCGATACGCTCCATTTCCGCGGACGGCTTCTCCTGCGCTGGCGCAAGGGCGAAGGCGAGCAAAGCAGCTAACGCAACGATGAACTTGATTCTCTTCATATATCCTCCCTGAGACCGCCTCTGTAGGGCGGTTCATCAGAGATTATGGCAACGCTTTGAAAGAAATGTGCGAGGCGTTCTTTCCCGCGAGGTAGACGCGGTGCGTGGCCTTGCGAAAGTCCTTCTCGTCCGCGTTGTAAATGTTCACAAACGTCTGAGGGTTGCGGTCAGTTAGCGGGAACCACGACGAGTGGACCTGCACCATGATTCGGTGGCCCTTTCGAAAAGTGTGCATGACGTCCGGAAGCACGAACTCGACCTTGGTGATCCGTTTGGGGGTCAGCGGCTCGGGTTTTGACCAGCTGTTGCGATATTTGGCGCGCATGGGCTCGCCTCGAATGAGCATCTGATAGCCGCCCATGGTTACGGATTCGTTCCTGGGTGATCTCGCCGCGGTGTCGCGCGGGTATACGTCGATTAGCTTCACCACAAAGTCAGCGTCCGTGCCGGTGGTCGAAACGTGAAGCGTCGCGGTTAAGGGCCCCGCCATTGTAACGTCGTTTGAGAGGGCCGGAGTGGCGTAGGACAGCACATCGGGCCGGTTCCAGACGAAGCGCTGGTCCTCGATCATGTAGCTTCGCGCCATGCCCGTCGTGATCGTCGCGGAGTTCGGAACCGGCTTCGCCGGGTCGCTGACGTATTCGTCGAAGGCCTTTCCGACGGACGGCGTAGCTGCGAGCGATTCGCCCAGGTAGAGCTTTGCATCGCCGGCGGTCCTCGGCGGCCATTCGTCGAATTCGCGCCACTTATCCGCGCCGATGTCGAAGACGGTCGCCTCGGGTCTATTGAATTCGCCTGTGCCTTTCAAGAACTCCTTGAAGAACGGCAGCTGGAACTTTGCGCGAAAGTCCTCGGCGGTCTTGGTGGTCCACTTGATATCGTGCAGGGAGTCACCGACGCCGCCTCCCCAGGAACCGTGGTACCACGGGCCCATGACGAGAATCGTTCGGTTGATAAGGGGACTGGCCTTTTCGATAGCTCGATAGATCGCGAGCGGTCCGTAGAGGTCTTCCGCATCGAACCAGCCGCCCACGAGCATCACTGGAACATCGCCCACTTTCTTTAGGTGCTGCGGGACGTTCTGCTTTTGCCAGTATTCGTCGTAGTCTCCGTGCTCCATCCACTCTTTCCACAGCCGAATCTTGTCCATCCCGTACTTCTTCGCTGCGTTCTTCAGCGGGCCCATGTTGAGGAAGAACTGGTAGCCGTCGCGAGTGCCGTGACGAAAAACGTCGCCATCGTAGCGTTTGGTTGGGCCTGTTCGTGCGCGCCCGAAGCCGGCGACGAAGTTCATGGCATGAGGAAGAAAGAAGGCGCCGTTGTGGTGCATGTCGTCGCCCAGCCAGTTGTCTGCCATCGGAGCCTGCGGCGAAGCGGCTTTGAGCGCGGGGTGTGGGTCGATCAGCGCCTGCGTCGCATAGTGCCCTGGGAAACTCACGCCGGTGATGCCGACGCGTCCGTTGTGATTCTCCACGTTTTTCAGCAGCCAGTCGATCGTGTCCCATGTATCGGTGCTTTCATCGACCTGGCCCGGCTTCTTGTTGGGAATGTATGGCGTCATCCACTGAAACTCGCCCTCTGACATGTAGCGGCCACGGACGTCTTGGTTTACGAAGATAAAGCCCTCGCGAGCGAACTCCGGCGACGGCCCAAGCCTGCCGAATGAAGTGCCGTACGGACCGACGCTGTACGGCGTTCGAACCATCATGAACGGGTACTTCTGCTTCGTGTCTTTGGGGATGTAGAGAGAAGTAAACAGCTTCACGCCATCGCGCATCGGTATCTGAACTTCGCGCTTGGTGTACGCCCCCCTAGCGTTGAACGTCTCCTGGGCAGCCCCTAACGAAACCGCCCCAAGAGCGAGAACGAGAATGTGCTTTCTCATGCGAATCCTCCGAGCAAACTGTGTTCTCCGATGACGCTCCCCGCGGCGAGAACGGAGTTCTCGATGCTCGCACTCGAGCCGATAACCGAGCCCTCGCCAATCACGCTGCGAACGATCTTGACGCCGGAACCGACCCGAACGTCCTCGAAAATTGCCGAGGCGCACACCGTCGAACCCTCGCCAATCGTTACGCCTTTGCCGATAGACGAGTGGCAGCAAACCTTTGCCGACTCGTGAACCCTGGCCTCTCCGTGAACCGCCGAAGCACCTGTCACACTGGCCACTTGTCCCGAAACGATCGCAGCCACGGCTTCTAGGTACTGCGTAGGGCGGCCGATGTCGATCCAGTAGTCACCGCGAACGTCGCCGAACACCCTCCAACCCTCTCCGATCAGCTTGGGGAACACCTCACGCTCCACGTTGCACCTGCGCAGCGGAATCGTCTCGATGGCGGCGGCGCTCATGACGTAAAGGCCGGCGTTGATTAGGTCGGTCAGCTCATCCGCCGGACCGCTAAGAGCGCGTTTCTGCTCGTCGCTGGGCTCGTGGAAACCGCGAACCTCGCCACCTTCCCCGACGGGCACGACTCCGTATACGTGGGGGCGTGCCACTTCGTGAAGCGTCAACGTCACGTCCGCGCCACGTTCGTGGTGCTTCCTAACGATGTCCGCGATGTCGAAACCGTGGATCACGTCGCCGTTGAAGACCACGCACTCGTCGCCCGGGAAAGCGTCGTAGGCGTTGCGGATCGCCCCGCCGGTGTCGAGCGGTTCGTCTTCGACCGCGTAAACGATCTTCATTCCGATGGCCGTCCCGTCGCCGAACTCAGCCTGAACCGCCTCCCACATGTAGTTCGTCGCGAAGCAGACCTCCTTGATCCCCGCGGCCTTCAGGTAGGAGAGCTGGTATGCGAGAAGCGGCGCATTGACTAGCGGCATGAGCGGCTTTGGCCGAGTAAGAGTGAGTGGGCGGAGCCGCGTGCCGAATCCGCCTGCGATAACGATGCCACGCATGTGTGAAAGGATACCGGGTTCGCCTTGGTCTAGCAAGACTGCTCCACCTCCACCGTAAGTGACCGCGGAACTCCCCTCATTCCTCCGAGGATGAGGGCCGCCGGGCGGCCCTCTGCGCAAGCATTTTAGCCAAAACCGCCTGGCCCCCGTGGTATGCCTCGTGCTGGATCACGTGATGGAGAACCCAGCGGAGTGTGAACTCGTGCTCTTTTCCATACTTGCCGGTATGCGCCGGATCGCCGAGGCCGCGGACGGTCTCGATCGTTCGGGCCCGCACGCGGTCTTGGATAGCATAGAAATGGTCGAGCGGCTGCTTCGGGGGCGCGGGCCATCGGCCTCCGTATTGGCGCGTCTCTTCCTCCATTAGCTCGACCCTTTCCTCTTTGGTCATCTTTCTGCCTGCCGACACGTGCTCGACCCACCAGGCCTCGCTCTCCGCCATGTGCAGGATCAGCGCACCGATGTTGTGGCCGCCGGGATAAGCGGGCCGGCCGACCAAAGCGTCGCGCACCTTGCCGAGTTCGCGTCTCCACTTCCGCGTCGTCGCTCCGAGCATTGAGATGAGGAGCTCGAGTTCGCTTCCCGCGGCTAGATCATGCGTTTCCATTTGTAAGATTATGCGTCCGCCCCCTCGGCAGTCGGCAGTCGTCAGTCGCCAGTCCTTCCCGGGGCAGTCGTCAGTCGGCAGTCGTCCGCAGGGCTATAATTAAGACGGTATGAAGGCGAACGGCGCGCCCGAGACGGGCACATGGCGGTTGAAGGTCGGCCTGGCGGAGATGCTGAAGGGCGGCGTGATTATGGACGTGGTCACTCCCGAGCACGCCAAGATCGCCGAGGACGCCGGCGCGGTCGCCGTGATGGCTCTCGAGCGCGTTCCCGCGGATATCCGAGCCGATGGCGGCGTCGCCCGCATGAGCGACCCGCAGATGATCAAGGGCATCAAGAAGGCCGTCTCGATCCCCGTAATGGCCAAATGCCGCATCGGCCATTTTGTGGAGGCCGAGATTCTGCAGGCGCTAGAAGTGGACTATATCGACGAGAGCGAGGTCTTGACCCCCGCCGACCCTAACCTCCACGTGTGGAAGCACGACTTCACCGTGCCGTTCGTGTGCGGCGCGCGCAACTTGGGCGAGGCGCTTCGGCGGTGCGGGGAAGGGGCGGCGATGATCCGCACGAAAGGCGAGGCCGGCACGGGCGACGTGGTGGAGGCTGTCCGGCATATGCGGAGCATCATCGCCGAGATCGCGCGTGTCCACGCGGCTCGTCAAGACGAGCTGATGTCGCTCGCCAAGGAGTTCCAGGCGCCATTCGAGTTGGTCCAAGAAGTCCACAAGACGGGCCGGCTGCCGGTCCCGAACTTTTCCGCCGGCGGAATCGCGACCCCAGCGGACGCGGCTCTGATGATGAAGCTCGGCGCGGAAGCTGTGTTCGTCGGTAGCGGAATTTTCAAGAGCGGAGACCCGGCTCTCCGCGCGCGCGCCATCGTCGAGGCCACCGCGCACTTCAACGACGCGGATCTGCTCGCCCGAGTCAGCGAGAACCTCGGCGAACCCATGGTCGGCATCGGCGTCTCTTCGCTGACCGAGGCGGAGTTGCTGGCTCCGCGAGGTTGGTAGTTCTTGATCTCCCAAAATCAACGCCGCCGACAGAGGCCGTTGCGAATCCGTTCAGATAGGCCACTGTGACAGAGTTGGCAGAGCCAGTCCATTGGACTCTGTACTAACCAATTACCCCAAGTTGGCGTCCCGAGAATACGCCGACCGTGTCCCCGCCGCCAAGATCGGTAAAGAACCACTGTGGGGAGGCGGTCGCCACCAAGGTTGCGACGAATGCTACAGCGCAGAGTTTATTGACCGGCTTTCTCATAATAGATTCCATCCAGACGGCCTCCCCTTGGCGGACAGCTACCTTACTATACCCACGGGTCATTGCAAGAGCGAACCTGCCCTCGAGCTGGTCGGCAAACACTTGGGCAGCTACAAGGCGCTGGAGATAACCGACTAACCCGACAGCCCTACGCGCGCGCGAGGCAACTGATCTGGGCCATAATGAAGCGTTATGGCAAAGCGCATCGATCCTAACGATGAACTTGAACGCGTCGAACTAGACATGACTAATCCCGCGCAGCATCGCGCGCGCGAACCAGGCAAGCTGGGAAGGCCGTCCAAACTTACGGCGGCCGTCACGAAGGACATTTCTCAAGCAATAATGGTAGGCGCCTCGCGAGACTTGGCCGCGCAATACGGCGGCATAAACCGAGCGACGTTTTACGAATGGCTGCGGCTGGGCAGGGAAGCCGAAGAAAGGGACGAAGAAAACCTGTACCTGGACTTCCTTTTGGCCGTAGAGTTCGCGGAGGCGGCTCAAGTAGTGAACGATTTGACCTTAATCAGCCTGGCGTCGGAGACGGATTGGCGGGCGGCCGCGTGGCGCTTGGAGCGGCGGTTCCCGAATGAGTACGGCAAGTCCCGCGCAGCCCTGCCTTCGGACGGCAAGACCGTCGAGGGCGGGTTCGCGGCGCGCATCGACAAGACCGAACAAGAAATCGACGAACTGCTCCGAAAGCACAAACTAAACTAGACGCCGCATGGAGCGGCGCAATTTGGTTTCTATCCTGCCATCCCCTTGGGGTGGCTGTAACGGTAGCCCGCAGCCACCGCAAGCGGTGGCAGGATAAAGACATAAGCTAGCACGAGTTGGTGGACCCGAAGGTCCGTAGCCGCTTATCCTGACCCGCCGGTGCGCCGGAAGCTCCGAGCCATAATGGGCACGTGAAGCATATCGCCTTGCTGTATGCCTCCGTGCTGATGGCTGGTGTCGGCTGTTCAGCGTCCAAGACCAGCGCAGATATCGACCAGGCACTCACCTGGTTGCCGGCAAATACGGAGACTATGCTTGCTTGCAGAGGCCCGTTCGAACCTACCGGCCGATGGGAAACCGCGCTTCAAGCTTGTCAGACGGTTTCGACGATCGGACTCCCTAACGACGGCGAAGCACTGGGCCAGATCCGAGCCAATTGGATTGTTCAAGGAACACGCAATTATCGCCCAGCGACAAGTCTCGGCCTCTGTCGCTACGACGGCTGCAAAATAATCGGACTCCGGCGAGGCGCATCTGCAGACGCCGCCGGCTGGGCACGAAAGGCCGCCGCCGACTCGTTCACATTCGCCAACCAGAAGGTTTACGTCTTCAGAGAGCGAAAGGAGACCGACCAGTGGTCATTCTATGTCACTTTCGTTGGCGACCTAATGTTCTGCGCAACCGACAAAACGTACTTGGCACAAGTTCTAAACCGAAAGAACACGCAACCTGCGGATCGCGCACTTCCATCAAGATTGCCTCAATGGAAGTACATCGATCGTGCGGCGCCATTCTGGGCAGTTCGGCGGTTTACTCCTCAGGCAAATAAGGCTCGCTACGGAATGAACATGGATGACGAAGGGCTTACTGGATATGCCGTGTCTCTCGACAAGCGTGCGGAGCGCTTGACCGTAATCAGTATGTCGAAGAGCCATGACGGACATGAAAAGGCGAAAGCGTTCTGGAACAACATGATGACCCCTCGGTCGACCTTCCCAGTGATTCCGCGGCTCGATGGTTACACGAAGATCGTTTTTGGCGAAAAGAAAGAAGATTGGGGAACGATCGGCCTCTTCCTAGTGGCCGCATTGGGGCATCCAGTTTTTATCTGAATTCGCTTTCCTCCGACGGTCAGCCAATCCAAGGGGTGTCAGGATACAATAGATCAATGAGCGGGCTCGCGATGCGGATATGAAGCATCCTGCGGCACTTGGCCTTGCCGTGCTCTGCACTATCCTAGTCGGCGCCCGGTGCTCCCGCGCGGGCGAGGAATCCGCAATGGAAATACTGCGGCAGAACCGGGATGCGATGTTCGCGCTGCAGGGTTATCGCGCCGAGTGCTACACCGTGCTTACGTACGACGACGGAGGCAGGCCTCGCAAGTTTGAAGTAGCGACTCTGACCGCCCAAAAGCCAAACAAAATGCGCTACGACTCGTGGTGGTCCGCGTCTACGCCGAAAGACTTGGCTGCGATTCGCTCATCGGTAGTTCCGGACATTACTTTCGCCTGCGACGGCAATCGGATGCTAAAGCAATTCGGGGACCACTACAGGGGAGACTTAAGAACGCAGCCGAAAGCAACGGCGCCCGAAGCCGTGTTTACGATTCTTGAGCCTTGGCATGGCTTTTACTCCAAGAAGAACTCCTTACATGAATCTATTGCTGAGATTCGCGCAGAGGGCCGAACGGCCGAAGTCGAGCGCGGTGGCACGGCCATGTGCGAAGGCGTGATGTGCGACAAGGTGCTCGTTCATAAGAATGTGATCTTTCGAGAAACCGCTCACGAGTATCACGAAACCTACTATATAGGCCAATCGGACCACCTGGTGCGCCGCTGTGTACAGCACGTCACCTTCGACGGAATATCCGGATACACGCGCGATGCGACAATCCGCAATATCGAACTCAACCCAAAGGTGAAAGCCAGTGTTTACTCGTACAGCCCTCCGCCAACGGTGAAGCTCATGCCGCCGCTAAAGGATGACCTCCCGCTCTTGCCGAATGGACGGATCGCCCCCGACTTCTCTGCGCTTGACGCAAACAGGAAGCCGATCAAGCTGTCGAACTTCCGCGGCAAAGTCGTTGTAATCGACTTTTGGGCGAGTTGGTGTGGTCCTTGCAGAGCATCTATGCCTCATACGCAAGAGGTGATAAAGAGGCTTTCAGATTCCGGCGTCCAGGTTGTTGCGCTTGCGATAGACGACGGAGAGCCCCGCGCCGCATTCGACGCTTGGGTGTCGGACAACCAGTCCAAGTACCCCAACCTCTCGTTTGCCCATATCGATCCGAAGGAGGGCGTGAGTTCGAAGCTGTTTAATGTGTCAGGAATACCGACACAATATGTCGTCGATGGGGATGGCGTAATCCGCGCATCGTTCGTGGGCTACGGCGGGCCGACTGACGATCTGGAGCGGGCCATCCGGGCAGCCTCGGGCTCTTAAAGACCCCCCGGGTTTTCTTTGTGGTCGCTTTCATTGTTATCAACCACCGCCGTAAAACGACACAAACTCTCCTTCGCCCTTGGCTCGAACTATGGGAGAAGCACTGCCCATCAGCAACTACCTCCTACGTGAAACGCATCATAACGAGGACGATGGTGGCTACGTCGTGTCCCTCCACCGCTTGTACACGAACACGGGCGGCGGAAGGATAACGAACGCTACGGCTAATTATCCTCCACCTATGCTGACCTTAGGCATGGCCAAGTCGATTGTTGCGACAGGCCGACGACGATTTGGCCGTTCGCCGACACCGCAAGTGCTCGGCTGGCAAAGCTGCTTGAGCCAGGGAGGTCGCTAAGCCCGATCATTCCGGACGGTCCAGCGAAATGCCTCGGTGCCGTTCGAGCTCTCGCTCGAACCCACGATGTAGCTGCCGTTGAAGGACGCTTTTGTGGCGCGTGCGAACGAACTGCCTCCGGGAAGGTCGCCAAGACCAAAGACCCCTTCAGGAGTCCACCGCACAGCCTCGAACGTGGTCCCGATGCCGGACACCCCGACGATGACGCGCCCGTCCGCAGAGATGCCGTTCGCAGCGCTGAGGAAACCGCCGAACGCCTCGCCACCGAGGCCGCGGAAAGAGTTTATGGGAAAAGCGGCGGTTGAAAAAAGCACACGCCGAAAGTAAAGCGGCTAATCTTGCGCTCATTAGAACCCTCCTTCGAGCCGGCTCAAAGCCTGCGCATCAGCAGGCCCTGTCGAGCCGCTAAAAACAATTAGACGTCGGCACGGAGTCCGGGCGTTCTACCTTAAAGGCAATTCGGTAAGCGTCTTCGTCGACGTCGGCTCAATCCAAACGCCGTCTTCCTTCAGCAGCTTCACCAGCTCCTCCACGCCATGCTCCTGCGGAACGCTCGCTTTCACCACCTCGTGGCCACGGTAGAGAGCGATCACTCCGCCGGCTTTGCCCACGTATCCGTAATCCGCGTCCGCCATCTCGCCCGGGCCGTTCACGATGCAGCCCATCACGGCGATATCGAGGCCGCTGAGGTGGCCGGTCGCCTCTTTCACCTTGCGGAAAACGCTCGGCAGGTCGAACTTCGTGCGGCCACAAGAGGGGCAGGCGATGAACTCGGTTTTCGTGCGCCGCAGCCCCAACGCCTGGAGAATGTCATAGCAGACGGGAATTTCGTTCAGCGGGTCTTCAGCCAGTGATACCCGTATCGTGTCGCCGATTCCTTCCGCCAGCAGAGTTCCGATGCCTGCAGTCGACTTTATGCGCGCGTATTCCCCATCCCCGGCCTCCGTCACTCCGAGGTGAAGAGGGTAATCGCACCGCTCGGCAATCATGCGGTTCGCGGCCAGCATGACCGGGACGCGGGAAGCCTTGAGGGACAGAACGATGTTGCGGAAATCGTGCCTTTCGCAGATTCGCACGTATTCCAGGGCGCTCTCGACCATTCCCTCGGGGGTATCTCCGTGAGTTACGAGCATCCTTTCGGCCAGCGAGCCGTGATTGACGCCGATCCGCATGGCGATATTCCGGGCCTTGCAGGCTTCGATCACGGGCGTCAAGTCTTCCTCGATCGCCGCGAGTTCTTCCGCGTGCTCCTCGGGAGAGTAGTCCTCGGTGCGCTGAACCCGCTTGCGGAAAACGAAAAGCCCCGGGTTGATGCGGACTTTGTCGACGTGCTTGGCAACCTCGACGGCAATCGGCGATCCCTGGTGGTGTACATCCGCGACTAAAGGCACCGGGCCTTCTCGCTCCGTGACTTTCGCCTTGATTTCCTCCAAGCACTGCGCTTCGACAAATGTCGGCGTGGTGACCCGCACGATTTCGCATCCGGCTCTATGGAGAGCCACGATCTGCTCGACGCAGGCATCCACGTTGCGCGTCTCTTCGGTGATCATGCTCTGCACGACTATGGGAGCGCCACCGCCGATGGTGATGTTGCCGACTTGAACGGGTCGGCTGTTGCGCTTCGCGAAAGTTGGATGCATCTGATGACGAGTTTACTTGTTCGCGGCAGTTTCCTTCGCCGCTTCATCAATACCGTAAACCAGGATGCTCAGCTCGCCTATTGGGAAACCCTTGTCTATCAACATCCTTGCGCGGCCAACAACCGTTAGGACGCCTTCGTTCCCTGGAGCGCCGATATTTACAACCACCCGAACAGCGTCGTCCTTCTCCCACGAGTAAGCGGCGGCGTACTTGCTCTCGGCGTTCTCGGCGGGCTCACCGAACCGGTCCAGTTCGCGGGAAATCTCGCCATCGCGCTTGTTGATGTCGAGCCCCTTGTGCATCAGCACGAACCACGCGAGCTTTCCTTCGGTTCCAACGGCCTCGAAGAGCATCTCGTCGTTCTCCCACGCCCAAGTTTCAGCATTTTCCGATAGACCGGGAACGCCCTCCGCCCCACCGGGCCGCGGGAAAGCCTTTTTGGCGTCTGCGATCGTCCCGCCGAGCGAAAGTCGCCCCCCAGGACCGTCCACCTGCAGAAGGCCGAGCGGCTTGGTTATCGTAACCGAGGTTTTGTCGGGCTGGATGGCCGGCGGTTGTGTCGGTCCGCACCCCAGGCAGCTACCCAGCGCAACGGGGATGAATGCAATGAACGGCCCGCATAAGCGAGCCGTTCTGGGTCTCATGCCTGTCTGCACAATCAGAGATCCATCCTTAAGATAACACAACATCCGAGGTTTAAAACGAGTTTTTGCCGATTTTCGCATTGCGACTTAGTGATCGGCTCGCTTCGTCGCAAAATCGCCAGTTCCTATCTGCTGCCTTTGTGATGCCGATCCGTGGCGAGGAGACGACTTTCGACGGCTTCCGCTCGTGCCCTAGTATGATGCGCTTTCCGAGTTTCGTGCCGCTAAAATCGCCTGTGGCCCCCAACGCGCGGGCCAGATTACCGGGGCCGGAGCATAGGCGCTCGTCGCAGATATTCGGCCGTCGCTGCCTCATGGAGACGATTCCTCGAAGAGGCTCCAAAGCCCGAATAAGCACTGCTTCACCCCGTCCTTCAGGCCCGGTTACCAGATTCATGCACCAATGGACGCCATAGCTTCGGTATATATAAACGTGGCCGCCGGCGAGAAACATCGGATGATTCCTGCCCCTGGGCCCGCCGTAGCAGTGGCTGGCGGGGTCATCTTCCATGTACGCCTCCACCTCTACGATTCTCCCGCCGACGTCATCCACGTACAGCCCCATACCCAGGATAAGAGGCGCCGCTTCGATTGCGGGCAACACGAGAATTCGGCAAATGGCGTCATCCATGCTTCTCCCAATCGTAACTTCAAGCGTAACGAGGCGTCAAGTCAATGACACGCAAAGAGAAGGATAAATCGCAAATGGAAGCAGCAGCATATTCATCAGCGCGTACAGATTGGGTAGCCACGGAGGACGAAGCCTTGATCCTGGCTGCGAAGAACGGTGAATACAACGCTTTCGAACGATTGTATGAGAAGCATCGCAACACCGTATACCGCTTCGTTTATCAGATTACCCGCCGCACGGAAGAGGCCGAAGATATCACTCAGGAAGCTTTCGTCCGTGCGTTTCAAAACCTGTACAAATTCCGCAAGCAGGCTAAGTTCACGACTTGGATCCTGCGGATCGCGACGAATTTATGTACTGACCGTGCCCGCATGAGCACACGCCGAATGGCGCTGGAGCAGCAGGAAGCGGCGGGTGCGCTCGAATGGATGACGGTGGGCACACCGGTGAATCCAGTGGAAGAACTCGAAGGAGACCGACGGGCCAAGCTGGTTCGAAAAGCCCTCGCGGCGCTGCCCGAGCACCACAGGAACGTATTGATTTGGCGCGATTTCGAACAGCGGGAGTATGCAGAGATTTCAGAGATTTTGGGGTGCTCGACGGGCGGAGCCAAACTTCGCGTGTTGAGAGCGAGGCGTGCGTTGAGAGACCGCCTGTCGCCACTCCTTGAAGGTGGACCAAACGATGAGTTGTAAGAGATTTGAACAAGAATTGATCGAGTTCGCCTTTGGCGAGGCCGAACCGAGTAGTGAGCTTCGGGACCACATGACGGACTGCGAGACTTGTGCGCACGAGTTAGCCGTGTATCGCACCTCCGCGACGGTGCTGCGCGCCCTCCCTGCCGCGCCAGAACCTGCCCTCAGCAGTGACCGCTTAAGGCAGGCGATCCTGTCCAGGGAACTCAGGCCCGGTAGGCCGGCATGGGTCGCACGGTTCGGATTTGCCGGAGCGGTCGCGGCCGCGGGGCTAAGTCTATGGATTGCCGTGGGTCGTGGCCCTTCCGATTTTGACGCGCCTTCGAGCGGCCATGTCGCCGTAGCGCCTGTAGACGAGGCCGCAGACGTTGGGACGGGGCCTATAATCATCCCCGAAGCAACACCAAAGCTCGAGGTCACCCCGCCTCGTACCATCGATAATCTGGTCGGCGGCGGCGAGCCTAAAAAAGCGTCCAGACCGGCCGCCAGGCACGGAAGACGAATTCGTTCGGTGGAGCGAGAACCAAGAATGGAAGAGCTAATGGCCGTCGCGACTGGCGGGCTCGAATCCGCCGTGGACATGAGCGAAGCGCCCGCCTCCGTCACACCGAGCTCGGCATCCGAAGTCATCGTTATCCAACCCGCCGCAGGTGAGGCGATCGAGAGGCCATCCAATGATGTTTCTATCGGCGGCTAGCATCGCTGTGACCCTTGTCGCAGCCGGCCAGGATGGGCTAACTACAGCTCCCTTGCGCGCCGACCTTCGCCAAGTGGCAGCGCGGCGCACCCTGACCCTGAGCCAAGGTGGAGTTGTCGTGGGCCAGGGCGTGCTGATTTCGTCTACGGGCCTGGCGATCGCTCCCGGAGAGGCAGCCTTCGGCTACAACGGCGCCCCTCGCCGGTCGCTCTCCGCCAGCCAGGTGGGCAAGCGGGACATGGCGGTCAAGGTCGAATCGTACGACGCTGTGACCGACCTTGCCTTGATCCGAGTGCCTGGGCTTGCCGGCGGCGACGCGAAATTCGCCCAACTCGCATCGCGATTCGATTCATCGGTCGTGATGGTCGCGCTTCACTCCGGTCCTGCGAGGGCCCAAATGGCACGCCGAGGTCTGACGGGGGTTGTCGGCCTAGGCAAACGATATATGCCACTGAACGAGATACGCCTGGAGGCCGGGGCGACCGCGCTCACAGGCTCACCGGTCTTCTCGGCGGATGGAAAATTGGTCGGAATACTCATGGCGCAGTTGAACGACGAGATCGGAACGCGCGACATGCCAGAGGCAGAAGTCGCGCCGAAGGCGTTTGGCGGCAGCGCCGGCCCGGCTAGATCGTTCGGTCCGATGCCGTCGGCAACGGCGTTCTCACTAGACCTACCGGTTCTCGACCGTGTCATCGAAGGGTTCCTCAGCGAGAAGCATCAGGTGACGCACCCGTGGATAGGCCTGTTCTTCAAGACGTCTCCTTCGGGTGGCGCGGAAGTGACGCGGGTTATCGGCGAAAGCCCTGCCGAGGCTGCGGGAATCAAGGTTGGCGAAGTGATCACCTCGGCAGGTGCGCAATCTTTCGATTCGCATATCGACTTCGCCGCATACCTTTTCAGCCAGAAGGTCGGAGCGTCTTGCGACCTACAGATCCGCTGGGGCACGTCCGCACGAAAGGTCCGCGTCAAAATCGCCAAGGACACGGGTTCTGGGCACCAACTCCGCCGCGTTATCGAGGACTAACGGACCGCAACGCCTTCAACTCGAGTTTCGGGGCCATGGTGCCGTTGTACCGATTGACGGTCGCCTTGAAGAGCAGGTCGACGCTGTCACCCTCTTGGAGACCGCCGAATTGTTGGCCCATGCCAAACGCAATGCCCCTAACTTGCTTGCCGCACTCGATTGCGAATTGCACGTGTTCCTGTGTTCGAGTCGGTTTGACCATCGACAGAGCGCAGTCCTTCAAGATGAAAGCGGGCTCTGGATTCATTTGTCCGAACGGCGCCATCCGCTCAAGCCCCAAAAATCCTTGCAGGTCTATCTCGGTGGTCTCTATTACTCCGTCTGCGCTGTACGTGGGAACCAAATCGTCACTGGACAAGATGCCTGCCGCGTATTCCTCGAGTTTTGAACGCACTTCATCCAGCCGACCCGCATCGATGGCGAACCCGGCCGCAAATGCATGGCCGCCGCAGGAAAGGAAAAGGTCTTCGTGCTTTTGGAGCGCCCTGTGCATATGGAAAGTCGGAATGCTTCTCGCCGAACCTCGAACGGTCCCGGTCTCTTCATCGATGCACCCGACCAGCGCGGGTCGGTAGTAGCGCTCGACAAGCTTTCCAGCAACGATGCCGACTACCCCGGGGTGCCATCCTGGCGCAGCGACCATGATAAGCGATCGCTTATCCAACCCGTTCTCGAGAATGATCTCTTCCGCTTGCGCCAGTATTCGCTCATGTTCGAGTTTTCGCTCTACATTGTGTGTATTGAGCCGCTGCGCCAGCTTTGCCGCCTCGATCGGGTCTTCGGTCATTAGAAGATCGAGCGAGTGGGCCGCGTCGTCGATCCGGCCTGCTGCGTTCAGCCGAGGGCCCAGCTTCCACCCCACGTCGCCCTCATTGACCGCTCTACCTGCGATTTGAGCAACGTCGAGGAGCGCGCGAATGCCAACTTTCTTAGTTACCGTCAGGGCTTCTAAGCCATGCGACGCTAGAATCCGATTCTCGCCGACCAACGGCACGACATCGGCGATCGTGCCGAGACATACCAGGTCTAGGTAGGCCCGAACGAAGTGCTTGCGCTTGGCGCCGCATTCCTCCGCAACGGCTTGCGCAATTTTGAAGGCCACGCCCGCCCCGCAAAGTTCCTTGAAGGGGTAGGCGCTGTCGGGACGATGGGGATTGACAAGCGCATTCACGGTCGGAAGCTCGGTTCCAAGTTCATGGTGGTCGGTGACGACAACGCGCAGCCCAGCTTCGCGGGCCTTCGCCAACGACGAGATCGCGCCGCTCCCGCAGTCGCAAGTTACGAAGAGTTTTGCTCCGGCGTCAACGGCTGCTTGAACCGCCGTTTCGTGGATGCCGTAACCCTCCTTCATCCGATGGGGAACATGAGGCACGACATTGAAACCCAGTTTGCGCAAGCTGCGTGTCCAGATCGCGGCGCTTGTAACTCCGTCCACATCGTAATCGCCGTGCACATAGATGATCTCGCCGCGCTCCTTGGCCGACATGATCTCCCTTACGGCAGCTTCGGCATCGGGAAGCTCCAGAGGGTCGTGGAGGTCCTCGAGCGAAGGGTTGAGAAATGCTTCCGCTGCCGCAGGGTCTTCGATCCCGCGCGCGACCAAGGCGGCGCAAGCGAGCGGCGGAATGCCCAGCTCTGTCGCCAACCTCTGTTCGGCGGCCCGCTGCCTAGCAGGAGCAATCCAGCGGGACTCGGTTGGGGGATCGGCGATCATCGACATCGATATAATAGCCGACGAACTGCCACCGAAGAAGTTTGCAGTGGTAGTCTCTAATTGGTGAAGACCGTTGCGATAACGGGCGAATATATCGGATTAGGCCAACTGCTCAAGTTCGCCGGATTGGTGGGAAGCGGCGGGGAAGGGCGTGAGCTCCTGGGAGCAGGGAAAGTATCCGTTAACGGGGCGACGGAAGGGAGAAGGGGGCGGAAGGTTCGCCACGGCGACGTCGTGGCCGTCCTAGATCGCGAGCGGGTTCGCATCGAAGCTCCTAGCGCTCGTCGCCTTGACCAACCCGGTTGACCCTCGCACGCTGATCGTCGATGCGCAGGACCTGATCGGTTACCAGGCCGCGCAGTTCTTCGACCTCGATCTGCAACCTGTCGATCCTTTCGGCAAGTCTCGAGTTGTGAGCTTGGTCTCCGTGGATGAGCGTGGCCATCTTCCGCTGGTGTGAAAGCATGATCGCAACAAGCGGCAAAACGACAACTAAACCGAATCCTGTAAACAGAGCAATGATATCGGGATCCATGCGACCATTGAGTGTACCGGGAGATGCTGGTTATGGTTGCAACCGAGTATTTCAGCCGAGTTATTTCAACGAGCGCAAGTACTCAGCCAATTCGCGAAGATCGACTTCCGCGATTTTCGGAAAGGCAGGCATTCTGTCTCTCCCTTTCGACGGCGGGTCCTTGACGAGCGCCATAAACCAATTCGGATCCGACTTCCTTTTGCCGACGCCGCCGAGGTTGGGGCCGACTATCTGATCGCCCTCGTCGCCTACCTTGTGGCACTCAAAACACTCCTCCTTGAGAAAAATCGCCTTACCCCGGTTTGCCATCGCCGAATCGACCTCAGCAAATTCTTTGGCAGGCGCTTGCTCTTTCGGAAACATCGGTTCGCCGAATGGACTTTGAGCGGCAGTGCCGGCCAAAGCCATCGCGGCCAGCAAACCGAGAGACGCTGCGCCGAACAAGATCCTTGCTCCGGTCGATGGCCCTCCCGAATTTCGTCCGAAGAACGGAAGGGCGGCGAGGACACCTCCGATAAAGCCCGGAATCGCGATCGCGCCCAACCATCCTGCCGCCGGGTTCAAGCCCTGTGCGGCAATCAGCAGACTATGCATCGGATAGACGTACCACATCGGCTTTGTTGCGCCGAGCGCCAGGTCTTGCGGGGACGCAGCGGGACCAAGCGGGGCGGCGAGGACGGCGGCTAAAACGAGCGCGGTCGCCAACGGCAATAGAGCGAAAAACCACGCGGGTCGGAGGTCTCGCCTACTTCGAAACGCCCGGGCCCCAGAAAGTAGCGATACAATAAGCGCGAGGGGGAGAAATCGATGAAGCGCGTACCAGAAGCCGAGGGTTTCAGGTCCGACGCTGCCGCCGGAGAGGACCGCCTGACGAAGGTTCGGACCCACCGAAGGCACCCCGCCGGCGATCCCCGCTTCGACATTGACCGACCGGACGTCGTGCGCCGACAGCGGCAAAAAGTTACCCGTCATTTGCAGCGCAAGGATAAGGGCGAAAGCACCCAGGGAACTCCACCAGAGCACCCGCGTTTGCCACCGATGCCACCCATACCAAAGCATGAGTACGAGCGTCAGCCCGAAAACAAGGATAAGCAAGGAACTGGCCCAATAGTGGGCAGAGGCGGCGAAGCTCCAGAATGCGTCGCCTCTAAGGGACGATATCGAGGCGTGCGCCTCGGAAAGCGTCGGCTTGTAACGAAAGACGAGTAGCACCCCCAGGACGACCTCAACAGCCGCGAGAATCCAACCCGAGACGAGAGCCGATGCTATGAGCCCGGTCTTTTCCGGGGCCGAATCCCGGTTCATTTAAAACGGTACCCACTGGCCCGTCGGAACGTTCCCTCGCTTCGCCACTTTCAATGCCGGGAGGGCGGACTTGAGAATCGCGATACTTCCGTCTGCCCGCAGGCCGATTGTGCCCTGGGCGTTGTGCAACGGCTTCAGCCGCGAGATGTCGGATTTCGAATCTGAGAGGAAGGCTACTCTTGTAACGTATCGAGTTGTTCGATCAGCTTCGACATTGGAATTGTCGTAGCCGATAACGTAACCGTCACGGCGACCGAGCGGAATCGGGTTATAGCTGTTCACTACTCCGCCGCCGATCGTTTCCGCAAGCAAGATCGTGGCATCCTCGACTTCATATCGGCGGGCAGCCGACGCGGCGCAAAGCATTCCGTAACTGAGCGAGATCGTCTCACGCCCGCCGTCCTTAACAGTTTGGCTTAGCAAAGTATCGCCATCTGGCGGATTTGCTGGGTTCGAAAATATCGCCGCGCGTTGGGCATAGTCGAATAACTGATTCGCCCAGGTGATCGGCAGCCCTTGCGCATCTTGAGCCCCGGGAAGGACCACAGCGGGCAACCCTTCGTTATTGGCGGCGCTGTAGAGGCCGATGGCCATGCCGATCGCTTGCAAGTTGGTTTGCGAGACCACGAAATCCCGGTTAGCCTTCCAGGGCCGGTAGAAAATGAAATAGGCCACAGTAAGAGCAACGGCGCCCGCGCCGAGCCAAATCAGAAATTCTTTACGGGTGACGTAGTGGCGAAGGGCGCGCTCCGAGTCGCGTTCGCGCGTCTCGTCATCGAGAGCGCAGAAGATCACCGAAGCGAGTACGCTGTCGGAGGATCGGTGGCGTCACGCAGGCCACATTGAACCAATTTCTCAGGAACCTGTTCGGTTAAGGGCTGCAGTTCCGTGCCGGGCCCTTCGGAAACCGGATAGATACCGTGCTTGATCCTCGAGGGCGGGACTTCCGGCCCGAACTTGCCCAGAGACGCGAATTCGTCCGCAGAGATTCCGCCGCCGACGACCTTCATCGCCAAGTTGGCCAGCCTGAATACGCTCACCTTCTGGCTAGGTGAGGTTACTTTCTCCTTGAACGCGACCATGAATTCTTGCTGTCGGCGGCCTCGTTCGAAGTCGCTGTCATGGCGGTAACGCAAGAATCCGATCGCCGTCTCGCCACTTAACTTTTGTCTTCCTGGCTTGAGGTTGATATCTAAACCGCCGCGCTTGTCTCGATATTTCATGCGCATAGGAACGTACATCTCCACGCCGCCGACCTCGTCGATCATCTTCTTGATAGCGTCGTAATTCAGCACGACAACCCTATCGGGGCGGATGCCCGTTAGCATCATTACTGCCTCGCTGGTTGCATTCGGGCCGCCGATCGGATGAAGACCGTTGATTTTCATTCGATCGTATCCGGGAACTTCCACCATCGTGTCTCTCGGGATCTGCATCATCCCCACGGCCTTGTGATCAAAGTCCAGGCGGATGAGTTGGATCGTGTCGGTCCGAGCGAATTCATTGAGCACCTGGCCCGTCTTGTTTGAGCCGGGGACGGCGTAATAACGATTCTCGTCGCACCCGAGGACCAAGACGAACAGTTCGCGACGCCCCTCGAAGGGGTCCGGACTATAGAATGGTACATATCCTCGCTGCACAACAGTGGCCCAAACCAAGGGGTTCTGTTCCATGACGGCTACGGCGACGCCGATACCCAGGGCGAGTGCGCACAGGCTCACGTATGCAATCCAACCGAAAACTGTCCTCAAATATTTCTCCTAGCCAATCACACGCCTGCAGCGACCTCTTGGTCTACGCGTTGTGACGGAATTAACACCTTGAAGGTTGCTCCGGTTCCGAGCTTCGACTCGATGTCCATCCTTCCGCCCAATGCCGAAGCGAGTTCCAGCACGATCTTCGTTCCCCATCCCGAGCCTCCGCTTGACGACCATTGCGACGTCGCGTTTCCGGACAGAATACGCCTTATGACGTGCTCGGGCATTCCCGGTCCCGAATCCTGCACCTCGATTATGAACTGCACAGGGTCTCGCTTGCACCGTATCCAAACCTCTCCTGTCCTGTCTTGGTCATCGGCATGTGATCCTTTCCGATTCGATTCGCAGACGGCTTTGATTGCGTTGCCTACCAAGTTCTGCACGATTCGAAACACAAACTGGCTGTCGAAGAGGGCATGAGACTGGTCATCGGTGATCTCATAAAGTAATTTTACGCCGTTTCGTCGGGCCTCTGGCTCGAGGTACGCCGCAGCGTCGGCAACGGCTTTTGGTAGAATGCCCGGGTTCAACGTCGGCCGTACCGATTGCCCCGCGGAAATGTCCGAAATGAGTCTGCTATAGCCGACAATCCTGTCGATGGTGTTGCCCATTTCTTCAAAGGCCTCTCGGAGATCGCTGGTTCGATCCTTGGGGTCTCCCTCCTTGCCAAGGTCCGCCTCTATGCCTTCTAATAGCGGATCGATGTAAAGCAGGTTCGAATATAGAGCCGCCGCCAGATTGCCGATGTCGTGCGAAACCTTGCCCATTCCCATGAGGCTTGCGGCCCGATTCGCCTGTTCCATTAGACTAGAATTGATGTAGGCCATAGCGCTCACCGCGCATACCGTCTCGATAACCTTGAGGTCTTGGTCATCGAAGTCGCCTACGCGCTTGTTGATGAGCTGGACAACGCCGATGGGGACGAGCCCAGGAACTCCCAGCGGGGCCGAAAGCATGTTTCGGATCGAGATGTCGGTCGCCGTTTCGAAGTCGGTTCGATTCGCGTTCGGCGCGATGGGGGTATCGCTGCTGGTAATCGTAGGCTCGCCGCTATGGAAGGCATGCCCAGCGGCGCCGAAATGGTCGGGAATGTCCTTGGCGGGAAGCTTCTCGCGCACTTCCTCCGGAAGCACATGTCGAAACTCTAGGCAGTGGCGGTCGGGATCGTGGATGTAAATCGTTCCGGCATCGGCTCCTGCGGCGTCGACACACAGCCGCAAGACCTCCCGCAACGTTTCCTCGACACTCGTCGTTGAGGACAGCTTTTGGGTCGCCATGTGAACGGCCGATATGAGCCGAGGTTCCCGATCCGACATCCAGCGTAAATTATGGCTTATCGCGCGGGTAGCATCGGGTTTCGATGGAGCTACGGTACTTTCCAGAAGATGCGGTAAGAGTCCGCAAATTAGCGGGATCACTCTATCCACGATGCGAGATCGAGAGCGACCGGTGCGTGTTGCAGGCCAAGTTTCGGCGGTGTTTTCCACTGACCGATCCAACGGTGTTCGTTTCAATTTGCGAGGAATCCGGACGAGAGGTGGGGATTATCAAGGATCCAGAAGCCTTGGACGACGAAAGCAGGCTTCTGGTCGCCAAGGAATTGGACAATTTCTACTTTACGCCGATCGTTCGAAGCATCACCGCTCTCAAGCAAGAAGCGTCGATGTGGAAGTGGGAGGTGGAGACCCAAAGAGGGCCGGTTTCGTTCTACCTCCGGGGAGTCCGCGACTCCGTCCACGAGGTCGCTCCGGGTCGGTGGCAGATCTACAGCGTGGATGGCCAGCGATACGAAATCCAGAACTACGATAGCCTCGATGCCAAGACACAACATCTTTTCGAATCGCTTTTTTAAGACCGCTCTCGATTACCTTTCTCCTCCCAAATGCCATTTGTGCTTGGAGTTGGATCGAACGCCCGTTTGCAGCGAGTGTGAGGCCCTCATCCAAGAGCTACCTGCCGGGAGTTGCCCCCGCTGCGCCGTGGGAAGCGCCGGGCAATGCCAGGACTGCCGATGGATGTCATACCTCGACTGGCTGAGGTCGGCCGTCGACTATGAGGGGGTCGCGGGCCTAGCCGTAAGGCTGCTGAAGTTCAGTCGAAACATGGAACTCGCGGTACCGATGGCGCGGAAGATGGCAGCCTGCCCGATGCCGCTTTCGGTCGATTACATCGTTCCCGTTCCAACCCATTGGTCACGCCGGGCGCAAAGGGGTTTTAACCAAGCGGAGGAATTGGCGCACGGTCTTGGGTCCATCGACGGCCAGACTCGAACCGAACTGCTGATTCGTCACAAAGCGACGCCTCCGCAGGCGAGGGCGCGTGGGCGACAACGTAAAGAATCGCTCCGAGGCGCATTTTCATCTAAGCCTTGCCCCGGGGTAAAGGTCCTGCTTATCGACGACGTCGTAACCAGCGGTGGGACACTGGAGGCTTGCGCGGAAGCGCTCAAATCGGCCGGAGCGTCATGGGTCGGAGCCCTGACATTCGCGCGCCAAATTAGCAAGGGAAGGCTACAATAAAGAGTCCATGAAGGCTCTGATACTCGCGGGCGGCAAAGGATCGCGACTGCGCCCGATCACCCACAGCATCGCCAAACAACTGATACCCGTCGCAAATAAACCGGTAATCGAGTTCGGAATCGAAGCGATCCGAAACGCCGGCGTGACCGACTTCGGCATCATCGTCGGTGATTCGGCAGGCGAGATCAAGGAGGCTTTGGGCACGGGCGAACGGTGGGAGGCAAAGTTCACCTATATTCCCCAGTCTGCACCCCTTGGACTGGCGCACGCGGTCAAGACCGCGCAGCCCTTTCTTGGGGAGAGTCGATTTATAATGTATCTCGGCGATAACCTGATCAAGACCGGGGTCGACGAACTCGTAAAAGAGTTCGATACCGGATCATTCGACGCTTCCATCCTCCTCACAAAGGTGCCGAATCCCGGAGAATTTGGAGTCGCCGAGCTCCATGATGGCCGCGTCGTGGGTCTAGTCGAAAAGCCCAAGGAGCCGAAGAGCGACTATGCCCTGGTCGGCGTTTACCTGTTTAACCCGACGATTTTCGATGCGATCGATACCCTGAAGCCCTCGTTCAGAGGAGAATACGAGATCACCGACGCGATACAAACCCTGATCGATTGGGGCAAGGACGTGCGCCCGCATATCGTCACGGGTTGGTGGAAAGATACGGGCACCGTCGAGGCGATGCTCGAAGCCAATCGCCTGATACTAGAGGACATGGCGCATTCCGTGGAAGGCGAATGTTGCGACAAGACGATGATCGACGGCCCCGTCACGATTGCAAAAGGCGCAAGGGTCGTGCACAGCACCATCCGCGGTCCAGCGGTGATCGGCCCCTGCTGCGAGATCATCGACTCCTACGTCGGGCCGTTCACCAGTATCGCCGAGCGCACCCGACTCGAAAACTCCGAGATCGAGTACAGCATCGTAATGGAGGACGCGGTCATTGAAAACGTTGACGGCAGAATCTCGGGCAGCCTAATCGGCCGCGGCGCCACAGTATCCAAGACCGGCAGGAAGCCGATGTCTGTTAGGCTGGTGCTCGGCGACAACTCAAGCGTCGTGATTCCGTAGCCAGTGCGCGGCTTCGGTCAAAGCGATGCCTCGGTGGCTAATGGCATTCTTTTGATCGGGTTTCATCTGGGCAAACGTGCAGTCTTGTTCCGGCAAAAAGAAGATGGAATCGTAACCGAATCCCCGCTCGCCGGCGGGTTTCTGGGCGATCGATCCCCCTTTGACAGATTCAAAAACCATGGTCGGCCCTCCCGGTTCGCTGATCGCTACTGCGCAACGAAACCGGGCGTCGCGTGCCTTGCCGTCCAGCCGCTCCAAGATAATTCGAATTTTGTCAGGGAAGGGAAGGTCTTCGCCGCCGAATCTTTTGCTGTGAAGGCCCGGCGTTCCTCCGAGGGCGTCGATTTCGAGGCCTGCATCATCGGCGATGCACAACTCCTTCGTCGCACCTGCTGCCGCCTCCGCCTTGATCTTCGCGTTCTCCGCATAGCTGTCTCCCGTTTCCTCAGGCTCCGGAAATTCTGGGTAATCCGCCAAGGTTCGAACTTCCCAGAATTCCCCGAGCAGATCGGCGAGTATCCTCACCATCTCCGAGGCTTTGCTTTGGTTTCTCGTCGCGACGACAAGCATCGTCCTCAAATGGCGAGAACCTCGGTTTGGTACTCGAAAAGCTGCTTGATCCCTCTCTTCCCAAGCCCAAGAAGCTTAGCGAACTGCTCCTCTTCGAAAGGGTCGCCTTCGGCAGTTCCTTGGACCTCGACGTACCGGCCTTTGTTCGTCATGATGAGGTTCAGGTCCACCGCGGCCCTGCTGTCCTCTTCATAGCAAAGGTCCAGAAGTTCGACGCCGTTGACTACGCCGACGCTCACAGCCGCGATGCTCTCGCTCATCGGAGTGCGGTCGACCATGCGCTGCTCGATCATCCACCGGAAAGCGTCTTCGAGCGCCACTTGTGCACCCGTGATTGCCGCCGTGCGTGTGCCTCCATCCGCTTGGATAGCATCGCAATCGATGGTGATCGTACGTTCGCCCAGCTTCTTCAGATCGACGACGGCGCGCAGGCACCTCCCGATGAGACGCTGAATCTCCATCGACCTGCCATTCGGTCGCTGGTTGTCCCGCTGATTACGCTGCTTTCCGGAGCGCGGTAGCATTCCGTACTCAGCGGTGACCCATCCCGATCCCTTGCCCTTCATCCACATAGGAACCCGATCCTCGACTGTGGCAGTGACGAGCATGATCGTGTCGCCCATGGAAATGCGGCAAGAGCCCTCCGCAAACTTCGCGACCCCCCTCTCCATCGTAACCGGGCGAAGCTCATTCGCAGCGCGTCCATCAACCCTCTGTAAAGCCATCGCGCTGATTTTACCGGCGGATTAGGAGCGCGGCAAGCCAGCCGTCTTGAATCGTTGTTTCGGAAAGATCGAATCCGCACGTGTTCGCAGCAGCCAGGACATCTGGCCAGTTGTCGGGAATCACACCGGACAGGATCCACGTCCCACCGATCTTCACGACACGCGCGATTTCGGGAGCCAGCTTGATCAAAACTGCCGAGACGATGTTCGAAACAACGACATCGCACGGTGGAACCTCCGCAGGAATCGTCCCGGTTGTTGCTAATTGCGCGGTTACGCCGTTCCTCTTGAGGTTCCTACGCGCCACATCGGCGGCGGGCGGATCGATCTCGGTCGCGATAATCTTATTGGCACCGAGACGGCCGGCCGCTATCGCTAGGACCCCGCTGCCGCAGCCGACGTCGAGCACCGTATCGCCTGCCGAAATCGCATCTTCGAGGAGCGCAACGCACATCCGTGTCGTCGGGTGCTCGCCGGTCCCGAAAGCCTGCCCGGGGTCTAGCTCGATCACGAGCTTTTCGCCCGCTTCGGCTTCCTCCCAACTCGGCTTGATAAGAAACCGTTTTCCGATCGACCGGGGTCTGAAGAACTGCTTCCAGGTTTCCGCCCAATCCTCTTCGGGTACCGATTCGAAGGAAACGCTCGTGGCCCCCTGATCGAGCAGCGCCTTTCCTAGTACAGCAGTAACGTCGCCGGCTGAGTCCGTTTCGGTAAAGAAACCGCTCAAGGAAGCGGGGTTATCGCCTTCGATCGTTCCCGAGCAGCCGTGGGATTCGAAGATTTCATGAACGACCGAAAAGTCGCCAGGCTTGGCGTCGAACACAGCCCTGGCCCGCAGCCAGTTCACGTACTCTTCTTGACCGTCTTCAGGAAGTCGCCGAGAAATCCCTGCTCTGCTTTACCGGATTTCTTGGCATCGAACGAGTCCTGGAACGACACCAGCAGCTGCTTTTGGTATTCGCTCAACTCTTTGGGAACGTCGACGGCCACCCGAACGCGCAGGTCTCCGCGGTCCTGGCTTCCGACTTGCGGAACCCCTTGGCCGCGAATTCTGAACTCCTGTCCGCTCTGCGTTCCAGCGGGGATCCCGATTTCGAATTCGCTGTCGATACCGTCGAGTTTGAGCTGTGCGCCCAGTGCGGCCTGCGCGAACGAGATCGGGACGTTCGTCATTAAGCCGTTTGCATCGCGGGTGAATCGAGGGTCCCCCTTAACCCGGACGGCGACATAGAGATCGCCTGGGCGGCCGCCGTTCAGGCCGTCCTCGCCCTGGCCGGGGATGTGAAGCACCGTGCCCGTATCCACGCCGGGTGGGATGTTGACCTCGAACTTCGTCTTTGCGGTTTGCCGCTTATTGCCCACGCACCGAGGACAAGCGTCTTTCACGACCTGGCCCTCGCCGGCACACCGGGAGCACGGGGCCGTTCTGCGAACCTGGCCCATGAAAGTGTTGGTGACCTGCACCACAACGCCCGCGCCGCCACAGTCGGGGCAGGGAATCGGAGAAGTGCCGGCGCGCGCACCCGAGCCGCTGCAATCGGGGCAGGTCTCCAGCCGGTCGTAAAGCAGCCAACGCTTGACCCCGGTCACGACTTCTCTAAGGGTCACGGTTTCATCGACTTGAAGGTCACGCCCTTGCACGACCCTTGGCCCGCCGCGGCGAGGCGCCCCCGCGCCGAAAAACATCTCGAAAATCTCGCCGATGCCGCTGAAGTCTGCGGCGCTCGGCTGAGCATCGGAGACGGTCCCGTAGAGGTCGTACTCGCGGCGCTTGGCGTCGTTGCCTAGCACTGAATAGGCTTCGCCGAGCTGCTTGAACTTGGCTTCGGCCCCCGGGTCTTCCTTGTTGACGTCGGGGTGGTACTTGCGCGCGAGCCTTCGGAAGGCCGACTTTATCTCATCCGGGCCGACGTCTCGCGCCACGCCTAAAATTGCGTAGTAGTCCTGAGACATCCTCAGTCGATGAGCGCTTCGTCTTCTTCCACTTCTTCGACTTCGTCGACTTCGAGGTCGGTGAGCGAGGCGACCGCGAGTTCATCCTCGTCATCTTCGTCCTCGTTCTCTTCGTCAAGAAGGTCTTCGAGCGAGATCGTTTCCTCCTCGAAGTCGCCGGCTTCGCGCATGCTCGCTCCGGCGAACGGCGCTTCGTCCTCCGCCGTGCGCGGCGTCACGCCGAGTAACGCCCCGATGTCGCCAAAGCCCGAATCGAACCCGCCTGCTTCTCTCGCGAGAAGATCGATGGAGTCGAGCGTCTCGCTGGCTTGAGGAACGAGGTCGCCCTCGACCATGATCGCCCGAACGGCGCCTTCAGCGATTTCTTCGAGAGCGATCGTGATGGGATGAATTGACGTCGTATGAATCAGGACCGGCGCCCCGTCTTTGATCTGCTTGGCGCGCCTTGCCGCGAGGTTGGCAAGGACATAACGGCTGGAAAATGCGTCGAGCTTGTCGCCTTCTGGGTAGAGTGCCATAGTTTAGGAAGCCCCGACTGCGCGCAGGGGCCGAACCTGATATTATACACTACCGAACGGATGAAGGCTACGTACCCGGGACAATCCATCGTGCCCGGTCGATGCGGGCGAACCACGGGAAGATGAATACCGGGCCGAGGGCTTTGTAACTGATCCTCGCCCTCACGTTCCTTGTGCCCGCCTCGATGTAGTCCGACGCGTTGCCCGTCACGTTCACACGTTCGACGCTGTCGATCATTGTCGCCATGTGAGTCTCGATTACATCGTAGGTCTGCGTCGCGAAGTTGTACAGCGCGATATTCATCTCGGCATTCCCGATGCTCGCGCTGGATTCCATCTGGAAGCTGAGCATGGGCGGCGATGCCTGCGGCGATATGCCGTTCAGCCGAATCTGAATCGGCGGCTCCGCGTTCGAAAAAACCGCACCAGGACGCATGACGAGCCGGTTGTCGTCGCTTGATAGCAAAGACGAGAGATTGCCCGACACGACTGAGCCTCGAAGCATGTCGAAAGAGACCGGCGGAATGATGCTGTTCTGGCGGATCCATAACCCGGCGTGTACTGTGCTGTTCCACCCACGTACGATTCGTATTTTACCGACCACGCGGGTTACGTCGCCCGTATCGTAGACCGCATACGCCTCAGATCTTTCTGCGTGAGCGGGGTGAAGATCGACGTACGTGTCACGCGAGCCGTACCAAAGCGTTGCTCGAATTTTACCCCGGACCAATGCCTCACCGACTTGCTGCCCCTCGTGCACGCCATATGCT
This sequence comes from Fimbriimonadales bacterium, assembly GCA_051003155.1. GTDB lineage: Bacteria > Armatimonadota > Fimbriimonadia > Fimbriimonadales > ATM1 > JACDEQ01. The sequence continues at coordinate 121,810 of JBPCLO010000013.1, forward strand.
TTAGAACCCTGGCCGGGGTCTAGGTCCACGTAAGTATCTGCAGAGCCCCGCCAAAGGCATGCGCCCGCCGCGCCGCCAGAGGCCGAAGTCAGCTCGCCCACTTCCTGATCAGCATCAATCGCAAATGCCATTGAATTTAAGGCGCCAACGGGATGAAGATCTACCCACGATGCCGCTGTTCCCCTCCAATAGCCTGCGTGCGACGAGCCGAATACTGCCCACCCAGCCTGGCGGCCATTATGCACCCCTCTGGCCCAGGACCAGCCCGAGCCTGCGGGGCTTAGGTCTACCCAAGACTCCGCCGTGCCCCTCCAAAGGCTTGCACTTGGGTACTCGTGCCGGAGATCGACACCACCAACTTGCTGGCCGTTATGCACATCACTAGCCTGCGCAGCGAGAGCACCCTTTGGCGTCAGATCTATCCAAGAACGATCTGACCAAAGGATCGCACGACTTTCTTCCTGTACGTTATAGCGGCCGTATCCGACAATCTCGCGGCCCTGTACGGCGGTTGCGACCGATGAATGGAGACCGTCCGGCAGGAAGTTCCCTGATTCACTGCTACCTGACCATCTTACGGCCCGCGCTTGCGAACCCGACGCAGCCCAGCCCACCTCGCTGCCGGCGTCGGCCCCCAAGGCATTGGCTTGAGAGCCTTGAGGGGTTAAGTCGATGAACGTCCACTGTGCGCCCGCATGTGCAGCCACGCCAACTACAACCGCAATGGAAGCACCCCTCCAAGCTCGGCCCGGGCGCTCGGTCACACTCCTCAACCGTTTCACTGGTAAGACATTCTACTCCGGAAAGTTAATCTCCCGGGACAATCCAACGTGCCCGGTCGATGCGGGCGAGCCATGGGAACAAGGAAATGACTGAATATCCGATTGTTCTTGAATTGGAGGAAGACGGGCGGTACTCGGCATCCGCGCCCGATCTGCCCGGCTGCGTGAGTTGGGGTGCGACACGCGAAGAAGCAATCGAGCGCGTGCGCGAGGCCGTCGAGCTCTGGATCGAATCGGCCAAAGGCCGACGGGGAGAGCATCCCGCAGCCCGGATCCTCCGTCGCCTACGTTAGCGTTGCGAGCTGAAGCAATCGGACGTACGATCCGCCCCTGAAGGGCGTTCGCCAGTCTTGAGGATGCCTGAAGACCTCTTCGGTGTCGACTCGCTGCAAGCTGAACAAACCAAGTGCGTAAGACTCTGCGAATTCGGTCGAGGGTTTTTGCACCGTCCGGCCCGCTCATCGAATTCGCCAGCTCAATGAGGGACCTCTCCGGGCCAGCTATTGAGCTCTTTCCGTGAGCCATAGAGCTCTATCGCCGATCCATAGAGCTCGTTCCCCGGGCCATAGAGGTCGTGCATCGACCCATAGAGCTCTTTCCTTGAGCTATAGAGTTCTATTGCCGAGGTGCGCCGAGCCAGGAGTCGCCTGATCATGAAAGCCGCCAGAAGCACGCCCATCGGGACGATTTCGAAGGGGCCTCCGGCACATTTCCGAACACCCTAAATATTGCGTCGAATTCGACAAAAGACACGGTCATTTGAGGAATTGGACGGTGCGCCGGGTAATATTGCAAGATGCCGTGTACACAGCCCAACTACGTTCGTCATACCGGGAACGTCGGCGCTGATGAGCCGTCTGCTGGCGTCGCCAGCGCCGGAGTGGGACCCAAATTGATGGTCAGTAACGAGCCCGAAGCAATCTCCGTTGTTCCTATTCTGGTGCCGCCGAGTGGGACGACCCACACACTGCATAAGGCCACCATTCCCGTTGGCGCTGCTTATTCACCACTTAGGATTTATCTTTGGCATGAAAACAAAGTTGTTCCTGGACAGGAAGTATGGATACATATTGCTGCAAGCCTCTCGACCGGAACCGGCACAGTTGAATTGGTCGAAGAAGATGTTCACGGCACGGACCTGGTCTCGATGGGAATGTGCCTATCGAAGGCGCAATTGTACAGCAGCTTTGGCCTACCCTTAGCAAGCATCGCGATTTCGACCGCAGAACAAAGTATCTGGTCGCACAACATGGCGCAAAGCACCACTCTCGGTGCGGTTCTCCAACTGACCGTTAGCGCAAGCAACTTCGGCGACCCTTCAAATAAGAACTGCAGTTTCACAGAATACGACTTTACTCGGTACCTGGACCGACCCGGTTGCACCCCTCAGCAGAGCCGCTCACGTGCGTGGCACATGGCCTTGGTCTACTATCGAGTTGCCCTGGTGCGATTTCGATGCGCAACCCAACCTCGGCCCTTCCCTTATGAAAATAGGCGTTTGCGAAAGAGACGGGCCCGAGGAAGTCAAGTTTTCCTCGGCAAGCGGTGGTTCATCTGCTACCGTAAACAGAGGTCTCTACGGCGTCGACTTATTCTACAGGTTCACACTGATCAATCAAGGCTCGAACATGGGCGAGGTGTATGCATATTCTGAGACAAGGGGAATTCCCGCGGGCCTGGGTTACTTTGGCGCCGCTCATATCAAGGAACCGTTGGGATTCAGCCAGCGGGGCGTTCTGCCAATAAAGCCACCTGATCTCCAAACGCCGGGAACGGAGTTGCAATGGGTCGGTCTGTCAACGACTCTCCAAGACCAAGACACACCGATTCTTGTCGCCCCGGGTGCGCACATTCCCTTACTTATCGGAGTTGCCAACGGCGGCGCGGCTACTTTGCCGTTCAATTTGGTTCTAACGAAATTGGCATTTGATAGAGACGAGTAGAGATTTGCGAGGCTTTTGAGCATGATTATTTCCTTTTTGATTGGCGGACTACTCGGGCAATCGCTTGGCGAGGCGCCCGACCAGCTCTTCACTGCCATTGCTCCGACGAGCATTCGTCAAATCGAGGCTACGAACGATATTCATAAGGCCCTGCTCGAAAACCCTTTGCTTTTTACCTTGATTGCGGAGAACGGGGAGTGCACTTTTGAATCCGCTTATCGCTTTCGCACGTGGGAGCTCCCTTCTGGCAAATTCGACAGAAACGACATTATCAGCTACGAGTTGTTCGGGCCGGCACCGTTTCGACTCCGTGTCGGTAATGAGAGTCAAGCTTACTATTGGCCCCGCGCTGCTAACCCGGTGGAGAAATATCGTAGGCGTTCCCCATTGGGCGGGCTACCCTTGGCTGCCCTTTCCCGCAATCGCATTCTGACTGCGACTACTGAAGAGCGTAGGATCCGAAACAAGGAAATCGCGTACACGCTCGTGTCGATTGCGCACCTCGAAAAGCGGGGGTCCGATCCAAATCCCACATGGATGATGAAATCGGATGCAAAAAGTGAAAGGCGAACTCCGATGGCAGGGCGGCTGCTTAGCCAAACCGAAGCGGATGTGGTTTTCTTGGACGAGGGTTATGTCAAGCCTACGACCCATGTCGTACAGTATCGTTTCGGTCGCTCCAAGCGACCTGTCCTCGTGTGGAAAAAGACTCTCTCGGGCGTCGGGTATGTCGGCTCCGGGCGACGTGACTCGCGGTTTGCCTTCGACCTCGAGCGAAGCCTGATTCTCATGTCACCGGAACGTGACGAGCGCTCGCTATTGTGGACCGAGCGTGCGACTCGTCCGGTTCCGGCGGGGCCGAAGGCACTCGTCATGCGAGCGTTCTTCATCCGCGGAAAGCCGTTGTGGCATTTCGTCGACCAGGACGTCTTCTTCTATATTGCGAACGAATCGTCCTGGCGGCCGTTCGACTGGGGCGACCAAATGGCAAGGGGTCGCAATCATCTTGTCGCCGTGGGGCCAACCAAGGGCGAAGATCCGCCGTCAGTGTTTCGCGGTTATCGCGTTTGTGCCGCCAGCGCTTCCGGTAAGTACATGTTAGTGTGGCGGTATCTAGACAACTCTCTTTGGCGATTAACGTTTGGGGCGTAAAGCCCTGGGTCACGGAATCCCGCAACATTGCGCTCGGCCGCCACGTCTGGACAAATGCGACTCCCACAGAAGACACTTGCGAAAGCTGTATCCGATGTAAAATCGCAACACCACTCGACTGATGTCCAAGCCGTTCGTCCATATCCACAACCACACGGAATACAGCCTCCTCGACGGAGCGCAGCGAATTCCGCAGATGGTGGCGAGGGCGAAGGAACTGGGGATGCCGGCGCTGGCGATTACCGACCACGGCGCGATGTTCGGCGCCATGGAGTTTTATCTCGAATGCAAAAAGCAGGGCGTCAAGCCGATCATCGGGATGGAGGCTTACGTCGCCCCCGAAGGCCTGCACAAGCGGAGCGCACGGGAGGAGAACTCCACCTACCACCTGCTTCTCCTCGCGAAAAACAAGGTCGGCTACCAAAACCTTTGCAAGCTCGCGACGATCTCGTCTCTCGAAGGCTTCTACTATAAGCCCAGGATCGATCATGAAGCGCTGAAGGAACACGCCGAGGGCCTCATCAGCACCACCACCTGCCTCGGCAGCGAGATCAACCAGTACCTACTCCAAGGTGATTATGACAAAGCCCAGCGGACGGCCGGCCTGTACAAAGAAATCCTCGGCGACGGCAATTACTTCGTGGAACTGCAGGACCACGGCCTGAAAGAGCAAGCCCAAATTAAGGACGACTTGCTGCGAATATCGCGAGAGCTTGACTTGCCCCTCGTGTGCACGAACGACTCGCACTATCTTTGCGAAGGCGATTACCAAGCGCACGACGTTCTGCTGTGCATCCAAACGAACGCGAAAGTGGCCGACAACAAACGGATGCGCTTCGAGACTAACGAGTTCTATCTCAAGTCTCCCGAACAAATGGAGAAGACGTTCGCGGATACGCCGGAGGCTTACGAGAACACTTCCGCCATCGCGGACATGTGCAGCTTGGAGTTGGGGAGCGACCGTGTCGAGCTTCCCGACCCCGAGATTCCGGAGGGTTTGTCGTCCCAGGAATACCTGTCGAGCCTGGCTCTCGCCGGGCTTAGGGAGCGCTTCGCGAATGTGACCGAGAAGCACGAGGAGCGGCTTCGCTACGAGCTCGGCGTTATCGACACCACGGGCTTCCAGAAGTACTTGCTGCTGGTCCGAGAGTTTGCGAAGTTCACCCGCGAACAGGGCATCTATTTCGGCGTTCGAGGTTCGGCGGCAGGCTCGCTCGTCAGCTACTGCCTCGGAATTACGGACATTGACCCAGTGGAGCACGACCTGATGTTCGAGCGGTTCCTCAACCCCGAGCGGATCGAGATGCCCGATATCGACATGGACTTCGAGGATGCCCGCCGCGACGAAGTCATCAGCTATGTCCGCGATCGCTTCGGCGAAGACCGCGTCGCCCAGATCATCACGTTCGGAACACTCGGGGCGAAGGCTGCGATGAGAGATGCCGGCCGGGCGCTCGCTATCAGCCCGATAGACGTCGATCGCTTGTGCAAGCTGGTCCCCTCGATTCCGGGCACCACGATCGAGCGCACGCTTCACGACATCCCTGAGTTCAAGAGGGCCTACGCCGAAGACGCGACGGCGAAGCAGCTCATCGACACGGCGAAGAGCATCGAAGGCGTTAGCCGACACTACGGCGTGCACGCAGCTGGCGTGGTCATCAGCAAGGAGCCGCTGCGAAATACCGTTCCGCTCGCGAAGGGGTCGGACGACCAGATCATCACGCAGTTCCCGATGGACATGCTCGAGAAGGCGGGCCTTCTCAAGATGGACTTCCTCGGCCTGAGCAACCTCACCGTTCTATCCAGGGCCGTCCAGAACGTCGAAGCCGCCGGCAAAGGCAAGATCGACATCCTGAATATCCCGACTGACGACGCCAAGTCCTACGAAGTCATTGGCCGTGGCGAGACGGTCGGCATTTTCCAGTTGGAGGGCGGCGGGATGACGCGCTACGTTCAGGAGCTCAAGCCCCAAAACATCGGCGAGCTGGCCGCCATGGTGGCTCTCTACCGACCCGGCCCAATGGAGCACATTCCGCGCTATATCCGCGGGAAGTTCGGACTGGAAAAACTCGCCTATATCGACCCGCGAATGGAAGAAACCCTAGCGGAGACCTACGGGGTCATCGTCTATCAAGACCAGGTCATCCACCTCGTTCGCGCTCTCGCGGGATTCAGCCTCGGCGAAGCCGACATCCTTCGTAAGGCCATGGGCAAGAAGGATAAGAAGGCCATGGCTTCAGCCCAGACATCGTTCATATCCCGCGCTGTAGAGCTGGGAATGGCCGAGGCCGATGCGAACGAGGTCTTCGACCTACTGCTTCCGTTCGCCGGCTACGCGTTCAACAAGGCTCACGCGGTGTGTTACGGAACCATCGCGTACCAGACCGCCTACATGAAGGCGAATTATCCTGTCGAGTATATGGCTGCGCTCCTGGGCGTTTACCAGGGGAAGGAGGACAGGGTCGTCGGCTGTATCGAGGAGTGTCGGCGGATGGGAATTCGGGTGCTCGCACCGGATGTGAACCGGTCCTCGGAAGACTTCACGGTCGAGGCGATGGAAGACGGCACTCAGTCTGCCGTCCGCTTCGGCCTCGCGGCGATAAAGGGAATCGGGTCGGCGGCCGTCCAGGGAATCCTGCGGGCAAGGGAAGAGGGCCCTTTCAAGCACCTGTTCGAACTCGCTGAGACGTGCAGGCTGCAGGGCGGGTTCAACAAGCTCGCGCTGGAGGCTTTGATCAAGGCCGGGGCGCTCGAATCGCTCGATCCTAATCGCGCGAAGCTTTTGGTGATGCTCGACACGGCTTTGGCCTTTGCCGAACGGTCCGCCCGCGACAAGCTTTCAGGACAAGACTCGCTCTTCGGCGGCAATGGCGAGGAGCCCGGATCGACGCCCTACCCGATTTTGCCCGACGTGCCGATGCAGCATCGCCGTGAGAATTTGGCCATGGAGAAGGAGGTCATGGGCCTCTATTTGAGCGACCACCCGCTACGGGGATACGAGCGCACCCTGGCGTCGGCGGCAACTCACTCGGCGGCGGCGATCGCCGAACTCGAAGACAGCACCCAGGTTACGATCGCCGGCGTCGTCACGTCGTTCAAGCAAATACGAACCAAATCTAAGAACGAGCTCATGGCCACGCTGACGCTCGAGGACTTCTCGGGCCAGGCGACCGTCACCGTATTCCCCTCGTCGTACGCCGCCACCCAGCACCTGCTCGCTAAAGACAGAATCATCGCCGTCCAGGGGCACATTCAGCATCGCGAGCGCCGCGGGGATGCCGGAACTTTGAAAATGGTGGAGGTTATCGCGCGGGGAGTTTCGGCGATCGCGGAACCTGGCGCGGAAGGCGAAGACGAGGATCACCCAAGCAAGGTCCCCGGAACTCTCGGGACCTTGCTCGTACAGGTCCTAAGGGCTTCGTTGCCCCAGCTAAGGCGTGCCCGAGAACTGTTCGAGAGGAACCCGGGCGAGTTCTCGGTAATGCTGGAAATCGGCAGCAACGGCACCACAAAAGTGATCCCGACCAAGCACCTGGTGAGCGACGGCCCATGGATCGTGGAACTGCGTCGCACTTTCGAACATGGCTTCGTAAAGATCGGACGCAACTAAAAAAGCGTTGCTTCGAGACATTATTTCCTGTATAGTGTAGTGGGTGAACTCGAAAGATGGTCCTCGCATGTAGATTGTCGGCGCTTCTGATCGGCTTGGCCGCGTTCGGTGCGCCGATGGCCGGCAACCCCCCCCCCGTATGCGGTCGTCCTCGTGGACTATCTTGAGTCTAAGCCACTCACGGACAGGATCGAATATCCTGCCGTCTTCCCTGCAGTAGAGTTCACAGCCAATCAGCCGGGTGCCCCCGCCGTTGTGTGGCCGAGGAGCAGCGGCAGCCGCCAGGTGAGGATACGGTTCCTGAACCCGATGGGACCGCACAACGCGACCCTCACGGTCTCCTCCGGCACCTACACAACAGGGCTGGGAACCGTTAACCTCGGAGTAACAGCTTCACCCACGGTCCTGACCTTCCCGGCCGGTGGCGAAGCGGAGAGCATTCTCACGATAACCGGCATGCCGAACTACGTGGCGAAGGGAACGATAACGATTCCGTTTACCCTGATCGGGCTCACCGGGCTTTCCGGGGCCATCGGCCAAGTCGTCTACTTGACAGACTCCTCGCCAATCGGTATACAGAGCCCGGTATGGACTAATGTGCTGGACGACGCGTGCGTCTGGGCATTGGGTCTGGCCGGAGAGGATCCGTGTCGTGGGGCCACGACTAACGGAATGTTTTTCCAGGGACCTTTCCGGTACGACCCCTTTGATTCGAGTTATACGATTGACAATCCCTACTTGGTGGGATTTACCCAGCAGTTCCGGCTCGTCAGATTCTTCATAGATCGTGAAGAAGCGACGGGGGCACTAGACGTCGATTGCCGGGACGTTTCGAACTACGTCGGTATTATGTGGCGCGCCCTCGGAGTTTCGGCCCAATGGATTCAACTCTCGTCCAATCCTAGCGGATTCCGAACACATCCTATTTGCTGGATAGGCGACGACCCGGCGTACTCCTACAACTACGATCCGTACAACTTCAACTTCCACCAAATGCCGATCGATTCCGGATGGAATGTGTACGACGCCGTCGGCGCCCACTACTTCGACCTCCAGGGGAACGCTTACAGGGACTTGGCAATCAAATGGTTCGACCTGAACTACTGGCAAACGCCGGCGCCGGGAATCCGCGTGTATCCCGACGCGGTTTACTCAAACTATGTGGGCTTAACCAGGTGTTATAGCGGCGTCCCCGAGCCTCCATTGGGAGCGGAAGTTCAATCGATCATCATCTTCGGAAACGTAATCGGATATGGCGAGGACAACTAGTCCTTATATAGGAGCGACGACATGAAGCAACTCATGAGCATCCCACTTTTCCTTATGACCGCTGGCGGCTGGGCGGATATGTACGACGACAGCCGCGCAATCGCTCGGACGGAAGTCGTGTCCGATCCGGCGTTTCGCATCGATCGTTCAGGTGGAGATCGAGGGCAGGACTCCTTCTTTTACGATGCTACGGCCCGGCGAGCGAATCGGAATTCTTTGCTCTTGACGATCTATAAGCGGCCGGACGAAACCGGAGCAAGCTCCGTTTGGAACGCTCTTACTCCCAACCTGCGGACCGAGCAATCTAACGTCGCATTTAGCGGCCTGCCTGTCGGTGCTGCTGTAAGGCAAAACGTCGGCATTCGAGGTGGGTGCTCGATCCATGCCATCGACGGCCTGTTCGTCGTCAAGGCCCACTTGTCATACAGCGGCAGCCGCCCACCTGAAGGCGGCAACGCGGACGACAAGATCATATGTGAGGGTGTTGCGAGGCGCTCTCTTGCGCGTTGCCGCGGATTGCAGGCGCAATCGGCGCAGAACATCAACGTCAACGGCACGGAGGTCGGCTCGCTTACCGGACCGAGAGGCGAGCGGCTCGTTGACCTCGTCCGGTATTGCGAAGCACTCAACCTGGAAATGACGACCAATCAGCGGCTCGGTACGGCCAGTTTCACTCAAGGTGGTGAGCAGGTGATCATCCCGCTGGCTGCGCTCAAGATCAAGGACGGCCCACGCTGGATCGAGACGCAGGACATCTCGCTCATCAAGAGCGGCAAGTGGTACGTCTCATACGCCGGTCTTGAAGCCACGCGCTAAAGCGTGTGCCGCCGGCTTCGGCTATCCTTGCACTCTTAGCCTAGGTACGCTCGATCCATGCGAAACCGGCTCGCCCACGCTTCTAGCCCGTACCTGAGGCAGCACAAGGACAACCCGGTCCATTGGCAACCGTGGGACGACGCGGCGTTCGCATTGGCAAGTGACGAGGAGAAGCCGATTTTCTTGAGCGTCGGCTACAGCTCCTGTCACTGGTGCCACGTGATGGAGCACGAGAGTTTCGAAAACCCCGATATCGCCGCGATACTGAACGAACACTTCGTACCCATCAAGGTTGATCGCGAAGAGCGGCCGGATGTGGATGAAACCTACATGGCTGCCGTCCAGATGTCCAGCGGCCACGGCGGCTGGCCGATGACCCTTTTCCTAACGCCCGAACGTGAGCCATTTTTCGCGGGCACGTATTTCCCGGCGGAAGACAGAGGCCAACACGCAGGCTTCAAGACGATCCTAACTCAGATTTCGATTGCCTGGAACGAGCACCGACCCGAGCTTCAGGAGGCTGCGAACAGCTTCAAGAGGGCGCTCGAAGAAACAATGCGCCAGCCTGCGCCCGAGGCAACCGGGACTTTGGGATGGCCCTTGATCGATTTGGCGATCGAGCAGATGAAGGACAGATTCGACGTGGAACACGGCGGTTTCGGCGAGCGCCCGAAGTTCCCGCCGCACCAGGCGATCGCGCTCCTCCTGTACATGGCTGAGCACCACGAACGGGAAGACTGCCTGAAGCTCGCCACGCGAACGCTCGACGGGATGATGCTCGGCGGCATCCACGACCACGTCGGCGGAGGCTTCCACCGGTACTCGACCGACGAAGCGTGGCTCATCCCGCATTTTGAGAAAATGCTTTATGACAACGCTCTCATGCTCGCTAACTATGCAAACGCACACAGGCTCACGGCGAACCTGGAATACCGGCGCGTCTCTGACCGCCTCGTCGCCTGGCTAGAGCGCGAGATGACGTCATCGCAAGGTACGTTCTACTCTGCTCTCGATGCGGACAGCGAAGGAGAAGAAGGGAAGTTCTACACTTGGGGCAGGGATGAGGCCCCCGTTTCCGAGGAGTTCAAGCTGGCATTCGGATTAACAAAGGATGGCAATTTTTTAGACGAGGCGACGGGTGAGAGAACCGGCCAGAACATCCCGCATTTAACAAAGCCGCAAGGCTCGCATTGGGACCGGGAACTGAACAGCCTCCGCGAACAGCGAGAGAAGCGTGTTGGGCCGGGGCTCGACGATAAGATCCTTGTGGCTTGGAACGGCCTGATGATCTCCGCACTTGTTGTCGCCGGGCGCTCCGGCCTGGCCGGCAAGTGCGCCGCGGCCATTCTTTCTGCGGACCCTGTTCCGCATCAATTCGCCGGTGGCAAACCGGAAGGCGAACCCTTCCTCGACCTCGCCTATTTTGTGCAGGGCCTACTCGATCTTGGAATGCGCACGGAGGCGGATAAGCTTTTCGATAAAATGGTCGATATCCTTCATGATGGGGCCCAGGGCGGGTGGTTCTTCAGTGGCGATCGCCACGAGCACCTTTTCGGGGCATCGAAGGCCGCCCTCGACAGCGCGACACCGAGCCCGTCCGCAGTTGCGATCCGGTGCGCGGTCCGCCTGGGCAGGCACGAAATCGCTCAAGCCGACCTTAGGGCAATGCTCGGCTGGATGGAGCGTGCCCCTCTCGCGTCCGAAGCAATGCTGCTAACAACGGCAATGCTACTGGATACCGTGCCGATCCATAATGCACAGGGGCGTCCCATAGTAACCGTTCGTCCAGGTGAATCCAAGGTTGTCGACGGCCGTGCGGTCTGGGAGATTCGTATCGATCTTCCTTCGGGCAGTCACATCAACCCGGCAATGCCCGAGCATGACTATTTGACGCCCACCTCAGTAAGCCTGTTCGGCCTCGGCGAATCCGAAGCACGGGTACCCGATGGGGGGCTAATAGGGCCTATCGCTATCCCGATCATCGGAACCCCGCCTGCAGGAAAGGAAGGAGAGGCGAAGGCTATCGTGAGACTTCAGGTGTGCACCGACAACGCCTGTTTCTTGCCCGAGGAGCACGAGGTGAGCCTTGTCTGGTACCGCGAAGCTTAGGCGTAGGTAGAATCTGAAAGCTCATGGTTGAAGTGATCATGCCCAAAATGGGCGATGCGATGGAAGAAGGAACCCTCGTCGAATGGCTCGTCAAGGAAGGCGATAAAGTCAAATCCGGCGACCCCATCGGTAACATCCAGACCGACAAAGCCACCGTGGAGTTAACCGCCACAAGCACCGGTATTTTAGCTGGCGTTATTTCGAAAGCCGGCGACACTGTCCCGGTCGGTGTTCCCATCGCAGCGATCCTCAAGGACGGAGAGTCTCTCCCCGACGGGTGGGGAGGAAGCTCCTCCTCGAAACGGGCGCCCACCAAGGCCGAAGGGCCGACGCCGGCTGAGGCTGAGCCGCCAGAGCTGAAAGAAGAGGCCGCTCCAAAACAAGCGGTGCCTGCTACCGAGGCTGAGAAGGAAGCGGTCGCCGTAAGCGCGGTGCCGAAAACGGGTGCCCGGGTTTTTGCAAGCCCCCTCGCGCGGAGATTGGCGGAGGGCGCGGGCTTGCCGTTGGAGGACCTCTCGGGCTCCGGACCGAACGGAAGGATCGTTGAGCGGGACGTAAGGGCCGCCCTGACCGGGCCAAACCCGGTTGGGATTGCCGTGCCGGCCGCGGCCGATCGTATGGTCGATCTCACGAATCTTCAGCGGATCGTGGCCGAGCGGACCGCCCACTCCAAATTGCACGTCCCCCACTACTATGTAACCGTTGAAGTCGATGTCGAGGCCGTGGAAGCCCTTCGCGAGCAGATGAACGAGGAGAACCAGGAAGGAAAGCTCAGCATCAACGACTTCATCGTCAAGGCTTGCGCACTGGCCCTCCAAGAGCAGCCTCATATCAACGCAAGTTTCGAGAACGGCAAACGTCACGAGTACGGACAAATTAATATCGGCGTAGCGGCAGCCGTTCCCGACGGGCTCACGCTGCCGGTGATAAAGGACTGCGGCACCAAGTCGCTGCGCGAGATGGCCGTCGAAGTACGCGACCTCGTTGGCAAAGCGAAGCAGAATAGGCTTTCGCTCGACCAGCTCACAACTAGCACGTTCGCGATCAGCAACATGGGAATGTTCGACGTCGAGAACTTCTCGGCGATCATTAACGAGCCCAATGGAGCGATCGTGGCCGTGAGCACCGCGAGGAAGGTTCCTGTCGTCGTGGAAACCGAGGAGGGCGACCAGATCGAGATCCGAAGCCGAATGAAGGTCACCGGCTCCTTCGACCACCGGATTATCGATGGTGCGGTCGGAGCGCAATTCATGGGCGTGGTACGAGGCTATTTGGAAGCTCCGACGCAACTGCTCTCGTGAATTGGTTGTAAAATGTGAGCATGCCTGAGCCGATCGGTGATTCGATTTGCCCGGAATGCGGCCAGATTTTTCAGTGTGCGGCCGCAGCCGGCGAATCGCCTTGCTGGTGTGCAAAGCTTCCACACGTCTTGCCCTGCGGAAATCGCGACGCCGCTTGCTTCTGCCCGGAATGCCTGGGCTGTGCCATCAACGAATCCCTAAGCGAAAGCGACCGAATCCAAGCGGAAGTGTCGCCCCCCTAACCTATGCAGGGGAACGTCCTGATAACAGGAGCATCTCGCGGCATCGGACGCGCAATCGCTCAGCGCTTGGCACAGGACGGGTGGCGGCCTCTCATTCATTACAAGGAACGGCGGTCGGAAGCCGAATTGGTAGCCGTGGAGACGCGCGGTGTCGCGGCGCCGCTCGGAACGGATCTCTCGATTCCCGCGGACTGTCAAAAGCTGTGGAAATGGGCGATTGCGGAGGGCCCGGTACGAGCGCTAGTCAACAACGCGGGGTTGTACATCGCCCAAGCCTTCGACATAGAATCGGACGATGCGTTTGCAGAAGCTTGGCGAGCCAGCTATGAAACGAACTTTGGCTCTTCCCTCAGGCTCACCAGATACTTTTTGAAGCAGGCGCGCGATGGAGATCGAATCCTAAACGTTTGCTCCCGGGTCGGATTTCGCGGCGAGGCCGGAGCTGCTCACTATGCCGCAAGCAAAGCGGCGCTTGCTAACCTAACCCGGTCTTTGGCAATCGAGCTTGCACCCAAGAAGATCGGGGTGTTCGGGATCGCGCCGGGATGGGTTGAAACGGCCATGATTCGCGAAGGAATGGAGGCCAGAAAAGCTGAGATTATCGCCGGAATTCCCCTCGGCCGAGTTGCTGCGCCCGAGGACTGCGCGGCTGCGGCCGCCTTTCTAATGAGCGATGATGCTTCCTATTTGAGCGGTCAGATTATCGACGTCAACGGGGCAAGCTATTTTCATTAGCGGTATAATAAACGGGTTCCCCTAATCGGCGCTTTCGCCCGCGCGTGCCCGGGACCTGCGACAAACATGGCAAGGCATCTGGTCCTTAAGGATGGAACGGTCTACAGCGGACAGCCGCTCGGGGCGGACCTGGAGTCCGCAGGTGAGGTCGTTTTCAACACGGGGATGACCGGATATCAAGAGATCCTGACAGACCCAAGTTACGCCGGTCAAATCGTTCTTTTCACCTACCCCCTCATCGGCAACTACGGCATTAATGCCGACGACTTCGAGTCCGAACGCGTGCAGGTATCGGGGATCATTGTTCGCGAAGCGGCGGCGTCGCCCAGCAATTGGCGGAGCCGTAAGTCCCTCGATACTTTCCTGAAAGAGAGCTCGACCGCAGGTATCCAAGGGATCGACACGAGGGCCATCACGAAATACCTTCGGTCCGCAGGAGTGACGATGGGAATGATTACCTCAGACTCCCCGGCAACGGCTCTTGAGCGGCTGCGCACGGAGACTGATTACGGTGATCAACACTTCGTCGAACAGGTAAGCGCGACTTCGCCTTACGCTTGGGGATACGAAGGCAAGGAGGATATCGACGCCCCGGCTTCCGGTTACAAGTGCAAGGTGGCGGTGCTGGACCTCGGTCTCAAGTACAACATCCTTCGGCGTTTGGCGGCTCTAGGTTGCCGCTCGATCGTGCTCCCGCAGTCGGCGGGAGCCCAGGAGATCCTCGGCTGGCGGCCGGATGGCATCGTGATTTCCCCTGGCCCTGGCGACCCCAAGAACCTCGCTAGATCGATTTCGACCGTCAAAGACCTGCTGGGCAACGTGCCGCTCTTCGGCATCTGCCTTGGGAACCAAATGCTCGCCCACGCGCTTGGGGGACAGACTTATAAGCTAAAGTTCGGGCACCGTGGAAGCAATCACCCGGTAAAGGATTTGCGTTCGGGCAAGGTCGCCATCACTTCACAGAACCACGGCTACGCGGTCGATCCCGAATCCCTCGTCGGCGCCGGCGCCGAGGTCGATCAAGTCAATTTGAACGACGGTACGGTTGAAGGGATTCGACACGATGCGCTCGCCGCGCGGAGCATTCAGTACCACCCCGAGGCCGCTCCTGGACCATGGGACTCTCGCCCGTACTTTGCCGAGTTCGTCCAGCGGATTGGAGCTGCTGGATCATGAGGAAAGTCATGGTCATCGGTAGTGGTCCCATCATCATCGGCCAAGCCGCGGAGTTCGACTATGCCGGAACCCAGGCTTGTCGATCGCTGAAAGAGGAGGGCCTGGAAGTTGTCCTCATTAACAGCAACCCGGCAACGATCATGACAGACCTCGAAACCGCCGACCGCGTGTACATCGAACCCCTAACTCCCGAGTTCTGCGAGCGGGTGATAGAAATCGAAAGGCCCGACGGCTTGCTAGCTTCGTTGGGAGGGCAGACGGGGCTTAACCTCGCAACCCAACTTGCTAATCGAGGCGTGCTCGACAAGTACGACTTACGCCTCCTGGGAACGCCTCTCAGCGCAATCGAGATGGCGGAAGATCGTGAGTTGTTCCGCAAACTCATGAGAGACATTCGGGAACCCGTGCCCGAGAGTTGGATCGTCGAGAGCGTGGAAGAGCTCGATGCTTTGATCAAGATTGTGCCATATCCCTGTATTATTCGACCGGCTTATACCCTGGGAGGGACCGGCGGTGGCGTGGCTGCAACGCCCGAGGAACTTCTTGAAATCGGCAAACTGGGCCTCTCTCTAAGCATGCGTGGCCAGGTCATGGTCGAGCGTTCCCTTCTCGGATGGAAGGAGATCGAGTATGAGGTGATGCGGGACAGCGCCGACAACTGCATCACGATCTGCAATATGGAGAACCTCGACCCGATGGGGGTCCACACGGGTGATTCCATAGTCGTCGCCCCGTCGCAAACACTTTCGGATATCGAGTACCACATTCTGCGAAGCGCTTCGCTCAAGATTATTCGAGCCCTCGGCGTCGAAGGCGGATGCAATGTTCAGCTCGCCGTGAATCCACATTCGTTCGACTACTACGTAATAGAGGTCAATCCGCGCGTCTCGCGCTCGTCGGCGCTCGCTTCGAAAGCCACCGGGTATCCAATCGCGAGGGTCTCCGCTAAGGTGGCGGTCGGCCAGACGCTCGATCAAATCGAGAATGCTGTAACCAAAACTACGAAGGCCTGCTTTGAACCGGCGCTCGACTACTGCGTGGTCAAGATCCCACGCTGGCCGTTCGATAAATTCACGTCCGGCGACCGGCGGCTAAGCACGCAAATGAAGGCGACGGGTGAGGTTATGGCGATCGACCGCTCATTCGAGGAAGCGCTGCTCAAAGCCGTCCGCGGCCTTGAAGTGGACCAGCGGGATCTGACGCATGACGACTTTGCGTCCATATCCGACAAGGAGTTGGAAATCGAAGTACGCGTTCCCACGCACGAGCGGCTCTGGGCGTTGGCGGAGGCGCTCCGAAGAGGGTGGACGGTGGAGCGAGTGAACTCGATTTCGAAGGTCGATCCCTGGTTCCTCGAGCGGATCGGCAATGCGCTGGACGTCCAGGGAGCGCCCAAGGCGACCTCATTCAAAATGGTCGATACGTGCGCTGCGGAATTCGAGAGCCACACGCCCTACTACTACAGCAGTTCCGATCCCGAGGACGATTTCCTGGGCGATGACCCGAGAGAGTCGATCCTCGTTCTCGGCAGCGGCCCAATTAGGATCGGCCAGGGCATCGAATTCGACTACTCCTGCGTCCACTGCGCCTGGGCCCTGCAGAAGCTGGGCTATCGCTCAGTCATCCTCAACAACAACCCTGAGACGGTCAGCACCGATTTCGACACCGCCGATGCGCTCTACTTCGACCCCGTGACGTTCGAGGACGCGATGAGGGTGATCCAACACGAACGAGTGAGGGGCGTTATGTTACAGTTTGGCGGACAAACTGCCATTAATCTTGCCAAGAGCCTTGCCGATGCAGGTGTAGCGATCATCGGCACCCAGCCCCGCGCGATCACTGAGGCCGAAGACCGGGATATGTTCGATAAAATGCTGGAAAAGCTAAATATATCTCGGCCTCGCGGAGCCGGAGTTACAAATGTCGATGAAGCCCTCGCGGTCGCACGGGATGTCGGTTACCCGGTGCTGGTCCGGCCCAGCTTCGTGCTCGGAGGCAGGGCGATGGAGATCGTCTGGTCGGATGTGGAGCTCCGTAGCTATATCAAGGTGGCCGCGCGGGTGAGCGGAGACGCCCCGGTCCTCGTCGATAAGTACCTGCCCGACACCGAAGCGGAGGTAGACGCCATATCCGACGGTTCCGACACGCTCATCCCAGGAATCATGGAGCATGTTGAAAGGGCCGGAGTCCACAGCGGCGACAGTATGGCGGTCTACCCTGCAGTCTCGATCTCGGAGAACGCCCAGAGAGAGATGGTCCGCATCGCCGGAGACATCGCGCGTACCCTCGGAATCCGTGGCATCATGAACATCCAATTCGTGATCCA
The DNA here is from genome assembly GCA_051003155.1 of Fimbriimonadales bacterium. Lineage (GTDB taxonomy): Bacteria > Armatimonadota > Fimbriimonadia > Fimbriimonadales > ATM1 > JACDEQ01. The sequence goes on from JBPCLO010000013.1 coordinate 139,271, forward strand.
CAAGGGAGAACCGTATGTCCTCGAGGTCAACCCGCGGGCCAGCCGGACCGTACCCTTTCTAAGCAAAGCCACGAGCCTACCGATGGTGTCGATCGCAACTCGATGCGCCCTTGGAATATCGCTGAAAGACCAAGGCTACGGCAGCGGCGTCTGGGACCCTGTGTCGGGAACCGTTTCGCGGTTCGGATTGGACCCCAAAGTACAAACCCCTCCGGACCCGGGGCTGTTTGCCGTCAAGGCGCCGGTGTTCAGCTTCCAAAAGCTCACGCTCGTCGAGCCAAGCCTCGGCCCCGAGATGAAGAGCACCGGCGAGGTTCTCGGGATCGACCACACCTATGCGAGTGCCCTCCTGAAGGCGATGATCGCGGCGAATCTGACGGTAACCGCTTCCGGCACGGCCCTCGTCACGGTACGGGACCAAGACAAGGCCGAGTTGGTGGAAATCGCGCGCAGTTTGCGCGAGCTTGGATTCGATATGATGGCCACACCGGGAACACATGCCGAGCTCACCCGCGCAGAAATCCCTTCGAGAAAGGTACAGAAGATCAGCGACGCCCCCGACGACAACCTCTTGACCGCAGTGCGGTCCGGGCAAGTGAGCCTCTTGATTAACACTCCGAGCGAGGACCGTGTCGCTGAGTCCGAAGCTATGCATATTCGGCGAACGTGCGTCGAAAAGGGGATCCCCTGTATCACGAGCATCGACACCGCAAAAGCGCTTGTGATCGCCCTTCAGGCGCGCCAGGGTGGTGGCCACGTTCACTGCAAGAGCCTCGACGAATACACCAACGCGGCCGCTGTAGTTTCGTGAAACTGTGAACCTCGTGGATGCGTCAGAGTTTTGTCCCGAGCCAGTAGACTAACCGAACGAGACGCCTAATCATGCACACACTCATCTTGGCAGCTGCCGCGCTTGCTAATCCCCAAGGCCAGAAGATCGACCTAAATCGGCTCTTCATAGGAGGGGAGAAAGCAATTTATGAATTCAACAGCCGGATCTCTGTGGATTCACGAATGGTGCCTTTACAGACATTCATTCCGGAAACGGACAGTTTCACCTACACCTTCACAACGCTCGTCGAACAGATGAAGCCGGATGGAGTGGCCGACTTAAGGTTCAGGCGCCCCAAGATTGTCTTGAATATGGGCGAGACTTTCGACTCGCCCCCAAAATCCCTGCCGCTTCAAAAGGACGAGAACTACCTCTTTACGATCTCGCGCAAGAACCAAATGCTCGCGGTGAAGGATTTCACTCCGCGCAAAAAGGAAAAGGACGGCTCAGCGGCAGTCGCGCTTCGCTCTCGCACCGAGGCGGGTGCAGGACAGATCGACATCGGTGCTTGGATAGGGCAGCTTAGACAGATCGGAGCATTCGTCAACTTCTTCGACCTCGGACCGATTTTGCCGAACGAGCCGGTGGCGGTGGGCGACATCTGGAAGGATACAATCGGCTACGTGCCGGCAACCGTTTCCGCAGGCGCAGACAAAGGGAAGAGCATAAACGCCCGAATCGACTATCTGATGACGTTTATGGGGGCAACCAATCTGAACGGACGGGCCGTTTGGCACATTCAGGGCAAGATCAGTCAGGACAGCGACGCCGCCCCTTATATCGCTCAACTATTGAACGTCAAGCTGGAGCGGGCGCCCTTTAAGGAGATCAAGCTTAAGATCGACGGCTTGGTCGACTACTACCTCGATCATAAAACGCTCCACCCGCTCCAAATAAAGGCTACCAGCGAGGGCTCGGTCGACGTTACGGTGAGCGACTACTCGGGAGGGCCGGTATACGAAGAGCGGTTTAAGAGCCGAGCCAGCCTAGTCAAGATGTAGCCGCGGTGCTATGATGCACCGTGGCCTCCATCGCCGAAGCCCCTGAAAGGGACGTTCTATCAGATGGCCTTTCGAGACGGAGCGTTTGGATCGCCGCAGGCATCGTTTTCTTAATTGCGTTCGGCTTTCGACTTACCGGTATCGGATGGGGCTTGCCGTCGGAAAATCGCCACCAATCGCTCCACCCGGACGAGGTGCTGATCAAAGAAGTAGCCGACCGCACGCCGTATCTGCGGCCGGGTTTCTATAATTACGGAACGCTCTACTTGACTGCGCTGAAAGTAGGCACCGACATGGGTCGAAGCTACGGCTGGGTTAAGGAAGGGACTTCCGTTCCTCGATGGCAAACCGATCAGGACATCCATCGCACCGGCCGAATCATCAGCGCCGCCGCGGGTGCCGCGACGGTTGCGATTGTCTTTGCGACCCTCTTGATGTTGACCGGCCTGCTCGGATCGAGCGTTGGGGCGCTTTCGCTCCTCGTAGCTTCCGGCCATGTCGTGCATTCGCGGTTTCAAACCTCGGATGTTATGGCAACTCTCTTCGTGGCAGCGGCAATTCATTTCACGGTGCGGCTCTTACGACCACAGGGCGCGCCGTTTCGACAAACGATGGCTGCTGCGGTTGCGATTGGGCTCGCGGCAGGAACCAAGTACTCAGGAGCGTTGATGATCATTCCGCTTCTTCTAGCGATTTGGTGGACCGATCCCAAATCCTTTTTCAGAACGGCCGCGATAGCCGTCGTCTCATTCGTATTCGTCTTCGTGCTGGCAACCCCGGGAATCATTCTGGAAAGCAGTCGGTTTTGGATAGGATTTACCTATGAACTTGCTCATTCTGCCGCAGGACACGGGATCGTGTTCGCCAACACAGCGAGTGCATTCGCTTACCAAATCAGCAATATTCTCGAAGCCTTCGGCATCGTTCCCGCCGTCCTTGGAACGGTGGGAATCGCATACATGGCAATCAAACGTCATAGATGGGCGCTTATCCTTGCACTTTTCATGCTCATCTACTACTTTACAATCGGCAGAGCCGAGGTCAAGTTTCTTCGCTACGTTCTGCCGCTCCTGCCGATATTGGCGATAGGCGTCGGAGTCCTTGTTGGCAAGCTGCACAGGCGCGGAGGCTATTACCGGGTCGCGACGGGCGCAGCCGTCTTCCTCGTCGGAGCTTCGCTCGCTGGCAGCCGAGGGGCGATTGCGATGACCGGGTTTATGGCCCGCCAAGACCCGCGGGACCAGGCGGCCGCCTGGCTAGATAAGCAAAATGGCACGATCGGTTTCGTGTCCGATCCGTGGTTCTATTCGCCCCCGCTTTTCCCGGACACCGGGCTGCTTTCGCCGAAAGCCCGACTCGAAGCTATGGAACAGAACCCGCGCCTGGTGCGATATGTCTCGCCCGACGGCCCGAAGCTCGATTGGGACCCTCGCTTGATCACCGGGGTGCAGCCTGATACGATCGTAATCAGCAGCTTTGAGTTCGTTGACAGCGATCGTACCAATCAGCCGTCCTTACTGGAGTTCATGCCGCTCTTGAGCGAGTCGTACCAACTGGCCGCGATTGTTTGGGGCGGGGAGGTTGCGACACCGCCTACGGGGCAGCCGGGGGCGCCGGTGACGCGGGAATCGCTCAGAGAGATCATCGGCTCGCGTTACCCGACCACGCACGATATGATGTACATTCAGCCTACAATATGCATTCTTCGCAAGAAATAGACAACCAGATCGCTTGGTTCCTCGACCATTTGCAGGGTGAGCGGGGAGCGAGTCCGCACACGGTCACAGCTTACGAGCGCGACCTGAGGCAGATTTCAGAGCTGTACCGCGGCAGCGATTGGACGAAGTTCGGGAACGTCGATGCCGCGGCGGTGCGAAGCGCGTTCGGGGCGCGGGGGCTTTCACCGTCCACTATTCAGAGAAAGACGGCGGCCCTGCGCAGCCTCTTGAAGTTCCTGTCTTCGCGCTCGAAGGCCCCGATCGACGGGCTGCCGAGCATGAAGGGCCTGCGAAAGGCGAAGGCGCTGCCCAAGGCGCTCTCCATCGAGGAGATGGAAAGGCTCCTGGCCCGCCCCGATCTGACGACGCCGCCGGGCCTGCGGGATCGGGCAATGATCGAGCTGCTCTACGGAGGCGGGCTTCGGGTCACCGAGCTCGTGGAGCTTCGGATGGAGCATTACGTCGAGTCCGAATCGCTCCTGCGAATCTTCGGCAAGCGTGGCAAAACGCGCATGATCCCGATTCCGGCGGGGACGCACGAGTGGCTCAGGAAGTACCTCGCTGAAGGCCGGCCGAAGCTGCTCAGGAAACCCTCCCCGGAGGTATTCGTAAACCAGAGGGGCTCGCGCCTGTCGCGCTCAGGCGTGTTTCGAATCCTGGCCGCCTATGCCAGGGCCGCCGGCATCGAGACGTTGATCAGCCCACATACTTTGAGGCATACCTACGCGGTTCACTTGGTTCAGGCCGGGGCGGACTTGCGGAGTGTGCAGGAGCTCCTCGGCCACGCCTCCGTCGCAACCACCGAGGTCTACACCCACCTCGACATGGAAACGGTCAAGCGCAAGTACGACGCGGCGCATCCGCGAGCACGGAAATAGCCTGTGAGCCCTCGGTGGCCGGAGTCGGCGAGGGCTCCTGATTTCAGGGCCGGAGTAGCGGGGCTATTTGATTTCGGCTTTGCCGCCTGCTTCTTCGACAGAAGCCTTGATCTTCTCCGCTTCGTCCTTGCTCACGCCCTGCTTGATGGGGCCTGGGGCGGCGTCGACCACGTCCTTGGCTTCTTTGAGGCCGAGGCCGGTCAGCTCGCGGACGGCCTTGATGACCTGGAGCTTCGCGTCGCCAACTTCGGAGAGCATCACATCGAAGCTCGTCTTCTCCTCGGCGACGACGGCTTCGCCCGCAGGAGGCCCCGCCATCGCCATGCCCATCATCGGCGCGGCTGCGGTCACGTCGAACTTCTCCTCCATGGCCTTCCTGAGCTCGCTGAGCTGGAGAGCGGTCATGCCTGCGATCTTTTCTACGACTTCTTCAATTACGGTTGCCATTATTCTTGTCCTTCCTTCGGTTCTTCTTCGGTGGGTGCGGGTTCTGTCTCTGGGGGTGCTTCTGGTTCAGCTTCCGGCTCTTGAACGGGCCCTTCGGATGTGGGCTGGTCTGCTTCGGGAGCCTCGGCTTCGGCCGCCTGCTCTAAGGCTGCAGGCTCTTCCGCCGCCGGTGCTTCCTCGGGGGCCGCTGCTTCCGCGACGGGCTCCGATTCGGCAGGGGCCCCTTCCGCAGGCGCTTCCAAGGCAGACTTTTCCGCCTTCTCCGGTTCAGCCAATGAAGGCTCAGGCGCGGAGCCAGCTTTGTCGGCGATAGCAGCGATCATGCGGATCGGGCCGACGAGCATCTCGTTGATCGTCCCGACCACGTTGGCGATCGGAGCTTGAACGAGTCCGACGATCATCGATAGCAGCTCCTGGCGCGAGGGCAGCTTGCTGAACGCCTCGACGTCGGCTGACGACAGCGCTTTTCCATCCAAAAATCCGCCCTTGATCTCAAAACCTTTGTGATCTTTGGCAAATTTGACGAGAAGCTTGGCGCAAGCCGGCTCCTCCCGGAAGATGAAGGCGGTGGCCGTCGGGCCGTTGTGAAGCTCTGCCGGCAGCGAACTCACGTCGTCGCCCAGCGCGATGCGCAAGAGGGTGTTTTTGACTACGTGGTACTCGCCGCCGGTTACCCTTAGACTTTCCCGCAACGCCTGGATTTCGTGGACCTTGAGGCCGCGATAGTCCGTGAAGACCATCCCGGTGGACTCTTGGCGCCACTGGCGTGTTTGCTCTATTACAGCAGTTTTTTCTGCGGTGGGCACTTGTTTCGTGTATCTCCCTTTTTAAAGTTAAGGGACCCCGCACAGGCACGTGCGGAGCCCCTCGAACGAAATCGTTTTCGGTTGTTCCGTGTTGCACCCCTCGACCGGTTCCTGGAGGATTAAGGCTTTCGCCACCGGTTGTCTGCGGAGACCAAGGTCACCATTGTAGCACGAACTCCACCCAGACGGAGTAGACAGGGTGAAAGAGGTGAAAGAATGGATGACATTAGGATTTCAGTCGAGGACGTTCGAAAGAAACGCGACGCAGGAGAAGTTGTTCACTTCGTGGACACCCGAAACCCGCAGGCGTGGGCCGAATCGAACGAACGGCTGCCCGGCGCGGTCAGGGTCCCTCTGGCAGATGTGGAAGAGCAGGCGGACCAGCTTCCGCGTGGCAGCACGATCGTTGCGTATTGCACTTGACCGGATGAGGCATCGAGCGCCCGTGCGGCGCAAGCGTTCCGGTCTCATGGAAGGGAGCAGTCCTACGCCCTTGTAGGTGGGTTCGACGCCTGCCGAAACGCCGGCGGTGAAACAGAACCCAAAGCCAGGGAAGGTGCTTCGGTTGGATAGTAAAGGAGAAAGCGGGTCGGCACAAAGCCGACCCGCTTTTCATTTCGTTACTTATTGCGCCGCTTGAGAAGAAGCAGCCCGCCAACCGCAAGCGCTGCGAACGTGGACGGTTCGGGCACGACCGTAACCGTGCCGGCCATACCGGATGCCGTCCCGTTGCCGTTATCGTTGCCGTGAGGCACGCAGTAGTACCACCACGTGCCGACGTTGGTAAACGTGTGTTCGAAAGTTTGGCCCGGCTTGGTCATGAACCCTGAGTCGAACACTTCGGGAATGCCCGAAACCGAAGTAGCCGTATGGACACCCTCGTCCAATATCCAGCGAATCGTATCGCCGACGTCGATGACCGCATCTTCGATCGGTTCCCCTATCGGATTCAGGCTAAAGTCGAAGTTAAAGATGTGGATTATTATAATGTCGGCCGATGCGCTGGCCGACGCCAATCCAATCAGAGTTGCGGCGCCGCTTAGTAGAGCAAGTCGCTTCATTGATTCTCTCCTTTTCTGTCTGTCTAAGTGCAAGTGGCACTTCCCAAAAACCGATTATAGCAGGCTATCTCGCCGGTTGGATATACCAGTTGATGTACCCGGCTGGACTCCAGTCAGACCCTCATCCTCGAAGAGATGAGGAAGGCTTGAAAACTCCTCCTCATACCAGCCCTGCAAAGTGGTAAGCGGGGCGTCCTACGCAGACCTTCTCTTGCGCCGCGCGGCCGCGCCACCAGATGCTGCAATACGGTTCATCTCTCTCCTTTTATAGTGTTCATTAGCTCCGCAGCAAGGCGCGGCGAAGGATTGCGTGGACTGCCGAGGCCGGCCCCTGTATTGACGACCCCGGAAAGGCTTTTGTTAGATGTCGAAATAAAGGAAGAACTCATGTGGGTGCGGCCGTAGGTCGATCGCGTCCACTTCGTGCTTCAGTTTGTAGCCGATGTAGTTCTCGATAATGTCCTCGGTGAAGACATCTCCCTTCAAGAGCCATTGGTGGTCGTTCTGCAGAGCCTCCAGCACCAACCGTAGCGAGCCAGGCGTCTGCGGAATGTTCGCTTTTTCGGCTGGCGGAAGCTCGTAGAGGTCCTTGTCCATCGGAGCTGCCGGTTCGATTCGGTTCTGGATTCCGTCGATCCCCGCCATCATGATCGCGGAGAAAGCGAGATACGGGTTGCACGTGGGATCGGGGGCTCGGAACTCGATGCGTTTAGCTTTCGGGCTCTTGCTGTACATGGGAACGCGCACGCAGGCGGACCGATTTCGCTGCGAGTAGACCAGGTTGATCGGCGCCTCGTAGCCCGGCACCAGACGGCGGTAGCTGTTGGTTGTCGGGTTGGTGAAGGCGAGCAGGGAAGGGGCGTGCTTGAGAATACCGCCCACGTAAAAGCGAGCCAAGTCGCTGAGACCTGCATATCCGGCCTCGTCGTACATCAGGTTCTCGCCGTTCTTCCAAAGGGACGAGTGGACGTGCATACCGCTGCCGTTGTCGCCGTAGATCGGTTTCGGCATGAACGTCGCCGTCATTCCGTACTCGAACGCGGTGTTTTTCACGATGTACTTGTACATCTGCATCTTGTCCGCGATCTTGGTAAGCTCGTCGAACCGCACATCGATCTCGCACTGGCCGGCGGCGCCGACTTCGTGGTGGTGAAGCTCCACCTGGACGCCCGCCTCGGCCAGCTTCATAGCCATATCGGAGCGCACGTTTTGCAGTTTGTCGTTCGGGGCGCACGGAAAGTAGCCGCCTTTGGGGCGCATTTTGTATCCGAGGTTCGCTTTCGAATCGTCGTTCGAGTTCCAGGGCCCCTCGTCGCTGTCGATGTCGTACCCCGCTCGGTGCGACTCGCTTACATAGCGGATGTTGTCGAACAGGAAGAACTCGGCCTCGGGGCCGAAGAAAGCGGTATCGGCGATGCCGGTTTGTCGCAGGTACTGCTCGGCCTTCTGAGCGATGTAGCGGGGGTCGCGGGAATAAGATTCCCGTGTGAGCGGGTCCTCGATGTTGCAGAGGATGATGGCGGTCGCGACGTCGGTGAACGGGTCCATGAACATGGTCGTCGCGTCGGGGACGAGGAGCATGTCGGACTCGTTGATGGTCTGGAAGCCCCGGATGCTCGAGCCGTCGAAGCCGAGGCCATCTTCGAAGAGGTCTTCTTTGAATTCGCTTACGGGAATGCTGAAGTGCTGCCAGGTGCCGGGCAGGTCTGTGAATCGAAAATCGATCATGCGCGCATCGTGCTCCTGCGCGAATGACACGGCCTTTTTGGGGTCCATCGTCATTGTTTCCTCCTAAAACTCTGTGCGAATTGTCGTCTTGCCCCAAGGCGCCGTTGCCCGGGAATTACGGCATGCCGTAAGGCGCAAAAAAAGAGACACCGATGCCTCGGTGCCTCTCGAATGCGTCTCTGCCCCCTATGGAAGCGTGGCCTACCACGGGTTTTATTATACCTGCCCGACCTATTTCGTCACTTCGGTGTTAGGACGAAGCCGCGCGTCGATCCGTCCGGAAGTGACCCCTGTCCGCACATCTGCCCTGCGTTATTGATGGCGGAAACCCGGAGCTCGACGAATCTTGACCCCGCCGGAATCAAACTGTCCAGGAGAAGAACAATGCCGTTCTCCCAAAGAAAGTACTCTGAACGCCCGACTCCGTTGTAGGTTACGCCGATAACCTGGTTGCGGTCGTTAACCCCGATCGCATAGCTGTACGGGAACCTACTGCCCGGAAACTCGATAATCTTGTTGCTACTCCATATTACGGCTTGGTCATCAATTCCGCCGACGATAGTCCCCGTGTTGTTTATCGCGACGGCCACCGAGCTGTGGGTTCCGCTAGGCAGCATCGTTACATGTCCACTGCGCCAAACGAACGCTCTGTCATAGGTGATGCCTACCGCGCCGACAATTACGCCGTGTTCGTTGGTGTCCCCAACGCCAACATGGCCTACTTCAGGCAAGATTTCTTTGTAAGAATGGTATTGCCATAGCGCGGCGCCATTCTGATACGCTTGTCCTCCAAGATTCAGGATCACTTGTCCGACATCGTTGATGTCGTTTGCGCTTGCAAGGTCTCCGTAACCTGGGGGCAATTCTTGCATCGGCGAGACGTTGGCGTCTCGATCCCACATTGCAGCGTGCGGCGGGCCCTCGAAGCCGTCTGTACAGAATCCGACTGCGATTCCCGACTCGTTAATGGCATTCGCGACCGATGTAATATCGCCCGGTAGGGATGGCAACCGAGTTATCACACCACGCCTATACACGAAAGCGCGGGGAAAAGCAAACCCGTACATCAGCGTGTTGGTGGTTCCCAAGACAACGCCTGAGTCGCTGATGTAGTTGCATGAGCTATTTTCAGCTCCGAGCGTTCCGAACCAGGTGATTTCGTAGCCGTCGGCGGCGCACGGATTGGGCCATGCTGCCAATACGCAAATCAAGGCACCCGTGATGCGCACCATGAATATGATCATACTAGGTCAGGAAATCAGGAGCGCGCAAAGGTCGTTTTGCAAGAATGTCTCCTGATGTTCGACTCCCGATCGCAGTTTTTAGCCAATCGATCCCGACTTCGCCAGGCGTGCTCCAGCTTCCATTTACCGCCCGAACGCCATCACTACAATATGACGCTCTGGCCTTGGTGTTTTAGGAGTCACAATTATCGAGGCGCTCGACAAACCGGTCCACCGACATAGCGCCGATGTCACCTTGCTCGCGGGAGCGGACGCTGATGGTACCGGCTTCGATATCTTTGTCCCCCACGATTAGCATGTAGGGAATCTTCTGACCCTGGTTCTCGCGGATTTTTTTGCCGAGGGTCTCGCGACGGCCGTCGATCTTGATGCGGAGCTGTCCGTCCTTATCGACGAGCTGGTCATTAACGGATTGCGCGTAGTCGATGTGCCGGTCGGCGATGGGCAGGATCGCGATTTGTACGGGCGCCATCCAGAAGGGAAATGCGCCGGCGTAGTGCTCCGTAAGCAAGCCGATCATGCGCTCGAGCGAGCCGAACGGCGCGCGGTGGATCATGATCGGCCGGTGCGGTTTGCCGTCCTCGCCGATGTACTCCATGCCGAATCGCTCGGGCAGGTTGTAGTCGACCTGAACAGTTCCCATCTGCCAAGTGCGCCCCAGAGCGTCCTTGATCATGAGGTCGGCCTTCGGGCCGTAGAACGCGGCGTCGCCCACCGAGACGACGTATTCGATTTCCATCGAGTCGCACGCCTCTCGGATTGCCGTTTCCGACTTCTCCCAGTTGTCGTCCTCGCCCACATACTTGTCGCTGCTCGGATCGCGCGTGCCGATGCGGATCGTGAAGTCTTCCAGCCCGAGCTTCCGCCGCGTGACGAGCATGAGGTCGAGCACATTCTTGAACTCGTCCAGCAGCTGATCGGGAGTGACAAAGAGGTGCGCATCGTCTTGCGTGAAGCCGCGCGCGCGCAGGATTCCCGTCACCTCGCCGCTCTGCTCGTACCGATAGACCGTGCCGAACTCGGCGAGGCGCACCGGCAGGTCGCGGTAGCTGCGAAGCTCCGACGCGTAGATCTCGATGTGGAACGGGCAGTTCATCGGCTTTAGCAGGAACTGCGTGTCGCCGTCGTCCATCACCGGGTACATCTTGTCGCGGTACGTGTTCCAGTGGCCCGACTTTTCCCATAGCTCCTTCTGGCCAAGGTGCGGCGTGACGACCGGCTGGTAGCCGCGCTTGAGCTGTTCGCTCTTCATGAACTCCGTTAGGACTTCTCGAAGGACCGCGCCATTGGGCAGCCAAAGAGGAAGCCCCTGGCCGACGCTCTTGGAAAACGCGAAGAGGCCGAGTTCCTTGCCGAGGATTCGGTGGTCGCGCTTCTTCGCTTCTTCGAGGTTATTGAGATACCGGTCGAGCTCCTCCTTCGTCTCGAACGCGGTGCCGTAGAGCCGCGTGAGCATCTTGTTCTTCTCGCTGCCGCGCCAGTAGGCGCCGGCGATGTTGAGGAGCTTGTAGTGCTTTATCTCGCCCGTCGAAGCCACGTGGGGGCCGCGGCAGAGGTCGACGAAGTCGCCCTGCTTGTAAAACGTGATCGTGTCGCCCTCGGGGATGTCGTCCAGGAGTTCGACCTTGTAGGGGTCTTGGCACAGGCGCAGGATGATGTCCTTGGCGCCGTCGCGGCCGGCCTCCTCGCGCTCGATAGGGAAGTCGGCTTTCGCGTTCTCGGCCATCCGTGCCTCGACTTTCGCGAGGTCGTCCTCCGTGAACTTCTCGTCGCCGAAGTCGATGTCGTAGTAAAAGCCGTTCTCGATCGGCGGGCCGATGGTGAGCTTGGCGTCGGGGAAGAGCTGGAGCACCGATTGCGCCATGAGATGCGCCGCCGAGTGCCGAAGTGCGTAGAGCTTGGAGTTTAGATAGCTTGCGTCCATGATTGTCGCCTCCCCTACAATGGGAATGGGTTGTATTTTGCGTTTAGAGTACTGATTCGCGCCGAAGGTTACAAAGAGCCGGCTGGCTTCCAATTATGGCGGAAAGGTAGCCTAGGCTGTGGGCACCTTCTTCGACGCCGAGCTGGAGCGGATACTCGAGGAGTCTGATCAAGAGGACCTTCTCATCAGGCTCGTCGCGTTTCGCAAAGACTCCGAAGACTTGAAGCTTTTGTTCGACGTGAAGCAGCTTGCAGAATCTGTCCTCGATACCTCGTGGTTGATTACTGCTTCTGGCGTTTGCGATTTCAGGCTCGTTCCTGGGCAAGTTGACGGCCGAGGGGTATATGACGGCAGACGAGTTCCCGGGGAGTCGGAGTACTTGGAGGTTTCCGATGACAATCCGTTGCTCTGGTATTACACGGCGAGAACCGGATGCTTGAGTATTCGCGGCAAGGTGGAATCGCCCTTCGACGTTCTCAAGGATCTGGCACGCGAGCACAACACGGCACTTGGCAGCTACCGGGAATCCGTCACGAACGACGCTCGCTGCCTCGATGTCCTGGCGGCTGGCTACGGAATTCTTGCCGATGGGCCGCTCCCGCTGCTGAGCATTTACGAAAGCGTGCTAGTACGCAACGGAATCGAATGCACGATTCTCGAGAGCGAAGTCTTGCCAGTATTCGAGAAGAAGCTTGCGCTGCTCATCTACAACGGCTACGTGATCGCTGACTGGTTCGAGAGCGAAAAGATAATGTGAACGATTGCCTTCTGTGTAACGACACCCAATCCCCGAACCGATTGATGATCGACCGCGTCAACGAATTCTTCAGTTCCCAGCCCAGAACCTTGTGGCTGTCCACGCTTCTGGCAATTGCGGCCCTCTACGGTCCCGACCTCATTTACGGGCAAGAATCCGACGACCACTTTGCGACCTATGCATTCTTCATGGCCGGGGGTTTACTGCTGTTGGCTTGTGTCGGCCTCGCTATCCAACTCGCTTTCTCTAAGGAGCGTTGCGAAAGATTGCACGGCTTCGCGTTCCTAGCGTTCTTCGCCGCATGCTTCGCTGTCCCCTTCGCCTTCCGATTCGTAGCGGCCGTTCAGTGAGCGCACCGGAACGTCCAGCCCTGCGCGCCGAGGCACATTGCCTCCACGGCAAGAGTGAAGGCATAAATGAAGTGGAAGTTCGAAGGGGAAGGGGGCTATTCGGGCGGGAATTCCTGAGAGGCCACGAACTTCCAGCGGCCGTCGATCCGCTTGAGCGTCTCGGCAAAGCGGCCGGTGAAGGTCGTGGGAACCCACTTGTCGCCCTTTTTCATCTTGAAACTGACCTTCATGGTCATCCAAGCCACGACCTCGTGGCTTTGCGCTTGAATGTGATTTACCGTGCTCTTCATGCGCGCGTCTTTGGTCGTTTTGAAGATCGAGGCCATGAACTTCTTGGTCTCCTCGTAATTCGTAACCTTGCCTTGGGTGTCGGTCGATACGAAGGACGGATCGAGCATGGCGATGAGGCCCTTCAGGTCTCCCTTGGCGACGAGCGCATCCCACTTGGCGTAAACCGCCTCGATTTCCTTGCGCAGCTGCGGGTTCTCCGCCTGCGCGAGCGATCCGGTTGCAAGACAGGCCGCGACAGCGGCGATTAGCATCCTCACAGTTTTCATCGATTCACCTCCTGATCGGATCACGAAGTTACCCGAGAACACGATGCGACGCCGACGTATTTAAACACGTACCAAAGACTTCCTTATCGGTTTGAACATGAAAAGACTTATGCTGCCAATGTTATTCTCGGTGTTCTCTGTGACGGCCGAGAGCGGGATAGAATTTTTGTTCGCGCCGCAGGTTGCCGGCGGGACGGCTCCGTATGCGGTGGAGATCGTGGACGTGGACGGCGATCTCGACCGTGATGTCATCACGTCCAACTCCGCCGACGATGATCGCGACAACATCAGCGTGATCAAAAACAACGGTGACGGAACTTTCGCCGCCCCGGTGCACTACGAGGTCGGAGAGACCCGTTAGAGCTGGCCGTAGGCGACTTTAATCGCGATAACCGGCCCGACGTGGTGACCGCCAACTATGGCTCCGGCCAGCAAGTCGGCACGCAAGCCTACATGAGCGTCCTGATCAATAACGGAAACGGAACTTACGGCCCTTCGACCGATTATAACGTCGGAGAAAACGCGCATCCGCAGGACGTGAAAGTCGGTGACTTCAATGGCGACAACATTCTAGATATTGCCGTAGCCGCGATGTGGACTTCTAGAATATCCGTGTTTCGCGGCGTGGGCAACGGCACGTTCACCCTGCAAGGTCACTATCCTGGCGAGGCGCCGAATTACATAGACGTTGCCGACTTCACCGGCGACGGCCGGCTCGACATCGTTTACTGCAACGTGGACGCGGTGGAGCTCTTACGCAATACGGGGACCGGGTTCGTGCGCGGACCTTACATCAACAATTTCCCTATCGGCTGCGCGGGAATCACGGCAGGCGACTTCAACGGAGATAACGCGCCCGACTTCGCGACCTCCGGGCGCAACCTCACCGTTTTTACGAACACGGGCGTCGGCGCTTCGTTCACCCGGCAATACTATCCGGTTGGCGAGAATCCGACCGGTATCGATGCCGCCGACTTCGACAACGACGGCCACTTGGATATCGCTTCATCGAACTACCTCGCCAATTCCGTTTCCGTTTGGAACAACAACGGCGCGGGAGGCTTCTTGCCTAGGCGCGACTGGGGCGTTGGCCACAACCCGTGGGGCATCGGAATTGGGCATTTAAACAACGATGCGTTCGTCGATATCGTGGCGCCGAACAGTCAGCTCGATCAAACGACGATCACTCCGCTTATGAATCGGGGTGATCGAACATTCATTGCCCGTCGCGACTACGGCCTAACGGGCTACGGCCGAGGTGTGGAAGTAGCGGATTTCGACCTGGACGGACTGCCGGACGCGGTTTCAGGTGTGTATGTGTCGAATCAGGATAACGTCGCAATTTTCTTCGGCCGCAGCGATGGAACTCTCGACGATGCGCTTTATCTCGAGAACTTCGGCAACAACATTCCCACCGACGTAGCGGTTGCCGATTTCAACAACGATGGAAAGCCGGACATTGCCGCCAGCATTTTTAGTCCTGGCAACTCGGTGCGTGTTTTTCGCAACGCCGGGAATCGTGATTTCTTCAACAGCATTGTGCTGGAGGCGGGGGGAAACCCGTCCGGTGTCGACGCTGGTGACATAACGGGTGACGGCTTCGCAGATATCATCAACAGCAACGGCTCGCAGAACGACAACAGCATTTCGGTTCATGTCAACAACGGCAACGGGACGTTCGCGCCGAGTTTGCGAATACCGGTACTGCTTCGCCCAAGCGATGTTGTTATTGCCGACCTGGACATGGACGGCGACCGCGACGTGGTCGTGACACATAGTGACGACTCGCGAGTGCTGATCTTTAAAAACGACGGCGACGGCAACCTCGGCGCTCCGCTGGCGTTCAACGCGGGCGGGGCTCAGGGCAACGCCGTGGTCGCAGATTTCAACGGGGATGGAAACGTAGACATCGGGGTTGCGGCCGGAACGGTCAAATTGCTGCATGGAAACGGAAACGCCTCGTTCGGGCCACCAATTAACTCGAACGTGCCTGCCGGCAGGATGGACGCGGCGGATTTCGACGCCGACGGGGACTTGGACGTTGTCGGCACGGGGCTAAGTATGGCGTGGGTCGGCGAGAACAACGGTGGCGCTCTCGCGCTCGTTCTAAGCATGGTCTCAGGATATGAGACCGGCCGCGTTGCCGCCGCCGACATGGATGCCGACGGACTTCCCGAAATCCTAACGGCCAATGGCCGCTCGCGGTCGGTCAGCGTCTTCACGAACCTTACGAATGCCGGCAGGTCTGTCCTGCCGACGTCTGTGCAGGTAAATCCCGGACAGATTCTTAGCGGCGGCTTGTTGTCTCTCATCGCAAGCGACGATAACCGGTTGGTGGTGCGGCCGGGACCGGTGTTCGGCAGCTTCCAGGCGCCGATCAGCATTATCGTCGAAGGATTCGTACCGGGCCCGGGAGTGACGAGCTTGAAAGCCATCATCGAATCGAGCGGCACTGCCCTGAACGTCACGGAAACGGTCGAGGCGTACAACTTCACGGCCGGGACGTTCGATCTTGTCTCCACGCCTTGGTGACGGCGAGCGACACGGTAAAGAGCATAACAATCCCGCAGCCGTCGCAACACGTCGGTCCTGACAATATGCTGCGACTTCGCGTGCGCTACCGAGCCAACGGGCCGGTCTTCATCTATCCGTGGATGGTACGTTTGGACGAAGTTAGCTGGCGGGTGACACCGTAGCCTCGGCGCTATATTCCTTTGCGCGCTCGGCGATCGTCTCGGGATCGACATCCTCGACGTGGGTGGAGACCGACCATTTGTGGCCGAACGGGTCCACCAGCGTTCCTGATCGGTCGCCGTAGAACTCGTTCTTCACAGGGCGCGTTTCCTTACCTCCGGCATCGATCGCTTGTTTGAAGGCTGCATCGACGTCGTCGACGTAGAGGTGCATCAGCACGCTCGAACCACCCCGCGCGGCCGGGCCGATGAAGTCGATGTCCGGGTATTCGTCGGCGAGCATAACTCGCGAGTCACCGATTTTGATTTCGGCGTGGCCGACTTTGCCGTCCGGCTGGTCCATGCGGAAGAGCTCTTCGGCTCCAAACGCTCGCTTGTAAAAATCGATCGCGGCCGAGGCGTTGCTGACAGCTAAGTATGGGGTAACCGAGCTGTATCCTTCGGGAATTGGTTTGGTTGTCATTGGTATTCCCCTATACGAGTATGTTACTTATCCTGCCTCCCGCGAGAGTGCCGTTTCTTGTAAAGATCGCGCGATGAATCTGTGAGCGAATTCGGCGATCGCCGCCTCATGCGGAACACGTCAGGCCCTGAACCAGTTCGACAACCGAACGTCTGACGACACTTATGTGAACTGTGGCATCATTGAGGAACGAGGTGAAAAATGTTCTTACCCCTCATGGGCTTAGTATTATGCCAGACGGGCGACGCGACCGCACTCGACCAGCTGCTGGTCCTCGAACGCCTTCAACCTCTCTCGCTTTCCAAGCCTCAATGCCGTGATTTCTTGGGCCTCGCCGTTCTCATTGGGCAGGCACACGCCGAGGCAAGCCAAAAATTGGCCAAGCTCGCTGACCAAGAGCGACTGCTCGGCGAAATTACGGATGACCTTGTGGCAGGGAAGACCCTTTCGCTCGAGGCGCTCAAGGCCTTGGCCGATCGTGACCGCGTCTGAGCCTTACCCCGAGAGTATTTAGCTACGCCTTTGACGCGCCGGTCGTGATCGTCCCGGGCTTGTTGCGAATCTCGAGCCAAGGTATGCGTTCACGGACACGCTAACGAGAAGTTCTGCCCGCCAGAACGAGAGGTCGCGTGTCCGTGCCACCCAACTTGGTCACATTAGGAATCCACCCACCCAGCCCGCGATCCTATATAACCACTATGCGGGCAGAGCTGCGCGACGGAGGGAACTTCAAGACATGATCATCGGGAGAATTTGCCGTTTGCCGAACCAGCCTTTCGTGTGAAACGCTGACCCAACCAAAGGAGTCCTATTTAACCTATGAACTGTCGAGCGCTTCACGCAATGCTACTCGGACTCATGGCGTGCGTTGCCAACACGCAAGGGATGCTCGAACCCGTGTGGAGTGTCGATACCGCGCCGGGGCCTGTTGAGATCTCGTCCGATGGTGCTTTCGTCTTGCATTCCTATAGAGAAGAAACAGGCTACCGATTTGTCATGAGGGACACGAAGACCGGCGAAGTCACTGGGCAGGTTGTTATCAAGGACGGCTGGCGCGGACTTAATCCCTCGCTGTCCGCCGACGGACGCTTTGTCGTCGATTATGTCGACAACGGCCAAACATGGGCCACCCGAGTCTACAGGTTGTCGGACGGCGCGTTGCTCCGCCATATTCCACTTGCTCTTCGCGGCCGCCTTTCCCCTACCGGCGAGTATGTATATTACGCCGACACGGGAATTAATCACCTCAAGAAGATGAGGGTTTCGGATGGAAGCATCATTTGGTCGGTGGACCTTGGCTACGTCAGTGTTTATCACGAGGACACAGCGGTTACTCCGGACGGTTCGCGCGTCGCCGGCGTCGCGCTCCTTGACAACCAAATCTATATGATGAGGGAATTCGATGCTGAAGACGGTACCCAGCTAAACCAGTTCCCGGTCGTGGGTGACGACTACGATGTTAAGCGGAGCCTGCAATACACGCACGAAGGCACGCGCATCGCCTTTGCCCGGCATAACTACTACAATGGAATCGGCCGGTCATACGACGTTGAGCAGGGTGACCTCCTGGCATCCTTATCTCATCTTGGCCTGCTCTCGATGCAATTCGACGCGCAGAGCAGGCAAGTGCAAACAGCCGGGTTGGACGGGTCGCTCCGGATATGGGACGGATCGACCTTATCCCTTCTCGGTGTGTTCACTTCATTAATAACTTTTGCATCGGACATCTCGGACGATGGAAGATTCATCGTGTTGGAGGGTCGAGAAGTGGAAGGTAGCCCCGCGCGAGTGAAGCTCGTCCGCAACCCACTATCGTCGATCATCGGAACACCGGAGTCGGCAGTTGTGAAGCGCGGGCGTACGCTCTATGGCGATGTGGGCTCGCTGACCGACAACGACTCGCA
>JBPCLO010000014.1:0-23595 GCA_051003155.1 Fimbriimonadales bacterium
CGGTTGCAGTCGTTGTCGAAATCCGCGATCTCGATGATAACATTCTCAGGCGGGTGGCACGTTTGCGGTACGATGAAGTGAATGAGACGACCGCTCGCTGGGTCGGGCGGTGGAGAGCCTCGCTGCCGCCGGGCATAACGGATTTCAAGCTTACCGTGAGATGCGTGGACAGGGCAGGGAATATCGCCGCGCCCCAAGAAGTTCCACTTCACTTCGGATTCTAAGGCGACGAGAAACTAACATAGGATGGTAAATAAGATGAACGCAAGGAAGCGGTTCGCAGCCGGTTCAGTTTTCGCATGTCTTGCCGGGGCGGCTTTCGCTGACATACCGGATATGCTCAGCTCTTTCGAGATGGGTGGCAGAGGGCTCGGCATGGGGGGTGCGATTTACTCGAATTCCTCCGATCCGAGCGCGAGCTATTGGAATCCGGCTGGCCTCGGACACATCACAGCGAGCCAGGTCGAGGTCAACTTTAGAAACAGACCAAGCAACAACACGACGTTGACGGGCAACTTCAATAACCCAGACGAAGACACCCAAGGCACCTTCGGCCGCAACCAGTTTTCTTTCCTCGGCGTCGCGGTGCCTTTCCGGAGTGGAACCCTCGGCCTTAGCTACGCGCTCGGCGGCTACGCACGCGAGCTTAGACAAGGAACCGGGTTGATCGTCGATCCTATCGAAAACATCACGGCAGACGTCTTTACCAGGGACGCCGTGAGCGACGAGTTTATCACGTTGGCTTATGGAATGAAACGCGGTTCGTCCATGACGATTGGCGCAGGCGTCGTTTACGCTCGAGAATCGATCATGAACCAAACTCAGATCAACCTTTTCCAGAACGGGGATCCGATTCCTGGTCCGGACCCGACCGACGACAACGAGACCGCCGACGGCTTCGGAGCAATCGTCGGCGTACAGTTTCAACCGGGGAGCAATCCGAACACCTCGGTGGGAGTCAGCTTCAGGACGCCCATCAAGCTTAGCGGCTTCGACGTGTTCGATTCCTATTCCGACACCATCCCCGCGCGGCTTCAGGGCGGCATCATCTTCCGTAAGGACGGCCTTCGCGGCGGGCGGGATTATCTGATCGGTGGCATTGACGCGGCATACTATTTCGCAGCCAACGGCGGCTTGGCTCTTGAGCGACAGGGACACGTCTCGGGGGGTATCGGCTTTGAATACAACCTCTCTCAATCTTATGGGTTCATCCCGCTACGACTCGGCGTTCGCGCCACTCAGTCCGGCGGCGATAACTTCACGCAACGAAACGCCGTAACGTTCGGCCTTGGCTATCGTCCGACGAACGGGCGCTGGTGGCTCGACCTCGGCGGCTCGTCCGGCGGCGGCTCCAGTCCCGACTTCGCGGTTTCGATCGGTTCAACTTTTGGAAGGTAAGTCATTAATGCTCGCAAAACGCACAACGATCCTCGTTCTCTTGGTCTCCTTTGCTGCACTGGCAGCGGCCCAAAGTTGGGTTCGCCCTTACGAGTCGGCGCTCAGGCTTGCGAAAGCCGGCGTATGGGCCGAGGCGAGGGCCCAGTTTCTTGAAGCGATCAAGGAACGCCCCGAAGATACGGATAGAGCGAGCCAGGTCGGCGGTTCGGTTGCCGATCGTAGGCCATGGCGAGGCGGTACGCCGTACTCCCCCAATTTCGGCGCTGCGTACTCATCGTTCAAGTTGGCTGCCTCTGCGCCGGATGTCAAACAGAGGGACGAGCACCTAAAGGATTCCATCACAGGCTTTCAGGCTCTACTCAATAGGGGTCAGGTTAGCACCGAGACGATGCTATTCCTGGCGGCCGCTCTGTCGGCGAACAACCAGGTGAAGGAGGCGTCGGATATACAAACCCGTGCGCAAGGTCTGGAAGCCGACAAGGCCTTCAAGATCGACCGCGAGATCCTCGATCCTGTCGATATCGCCGCGCTGCAGGGCAACACCCTACCGGTTGGCGTGACAGGTGGCGACCCGCGTACCGGCGGTCCGGTCCCCGGCCAGTTGCCTTTGGTCGGCATTGGAACGAAGACAGGCGTTGTTCCCGCGCTCGATTTCAAATATGCGCTGCTCATCGGCAATAACGCTCCAGATGGTCCGGCTCACGGCGAGAACGATGTCGACCTCCTCAAGGAAGCGCTCATCAAACACTCCGGCTATCCGGAGGCCAACATCGTGGTCCTCAAGGGTGCTTCTTCGACTTCGATAGTGGAAGCGGCCAAGGGACTCTCAGACAAGATGCCTGATTCCGGAACAGCGTTCGTTTTCTATACCGGTCCCGCAACTTTCGATCCGAAAACGGGCAAGGACTATCTTGGCGCGAGCGAATCCGGGGACAAAGTAGCGAAGCTCGAGCTGTTCCAATCGTTCGTTGCGAAGGGCGCCTCCATCTTCGCCTTCTTCCAAGTTGATCGGCCCATGGACCTCGAAGGCCGGTACTTCGGCATGGAAGTTCCGGAGTTCGGCCGCATTGCCCAGATGCAAGGCACTTCCCCGGGCGAGAAGACATATGCGACCTTCTCGGAAGGGAAGCCTTACGGCGTCTACGCGCACGCGATGGCGCAGGTGTTGGAAGATACGCGCGACAACCGCATCGCAATTTCGGACTTCGTTTGGAACACCTTCTACAAGATACGAAAGGGCGCAGCGGACGGTAGCGGTGGTGGAGCGCAGACTCCCACGCTCCCCGTCGTGGTGAGCATGACCACTTCAGCGAGGTTCTAAACGACTGTCGGAGACCTCAGTTTCACAATCGAAAGCCGCTGCACGGCGTTTCCGCTTACGAGCCTGGAGCAGAGGGTCCAGCTTTATAACTTCGAGACGACCTCGTGGGAAACGGTAACGACGACCCCGTCGAGCACGGACACGGTCGTCACGATCGATCCAACCGGGGACCCTAAACGTTTCGTCAAGGCAGGAGGCAGAGAGGAAGTCTTGGCCCGCGTGGGCTGGTATGAGGTCGGCCCGCTTAACACCCTCTCATGGAAAGTCGAAATCGATCAGGTCAAGTGGACGATCACCAAATCGTAATCCCTTAGGAGAAGAACATGAGAAAATCTACGCTTACGATAATCTTGGTCGCGCTGAGCGTGCATGCCGCGGCTCAGCCTTACGGCGAACAGTTTTATGGCGGAGACTTGGATTTTAGGGCGTTTCTGGAATCGGGAAGAAACACCGCCATCGAAGACGCTCGCATATACGACAATTTCGAAACGGCGGGAGTAGTCATCGAGTGGGTTTTTGCCAATTTGCTGTTAGAGGAAGATCAAGCCGCCACGCAGCTCTTCTACGAATTTCGCCAGAACGTCGGCCCGGGCAATGGCGGCGACCTTGTTGCATCGGGAACCGTGGCCGCAATCACTTTTGAAACCGGAAACATCGGGTTCGGAATGAACGAGTGGCAAATGTACGGAGACATTCCGAGGTTATCGCTTGAGCACGGCCACTATTGGTTCAGTGTCACCCCGGTCGGTAACGTTGCGGGCCATTACTACCAGCCCACGACGACGGGCAAAATGGCATCGGCGAACCGCTCGGTGACGGCAACACGTACTACGACAGCGCACCTTCGGCGCCGAGTTCGACCCCGTGTCGGACTGGCTCGGGAAGGACACCTGGGACTTTTCGATGGGCTTCGGAAACTACGAGATCCCTGAGCCGGCGACGATAGCTGCCATCCTAGGCGGGCTTGGGCTGATTGCATGGCGCAAGCGTCGTCGTCCGTAATCGGGCTGCCCTTGTACCTTCACTGAATCATCCGGTTATGCCGTGGTACTTTTTCGAGATTCGAATGGGATATGCTGCCGGCGCCGTTGCTAGTTGTTAGTCTGACCACCTCAGCGAGGTTCTAACGCCAAGCGAATCCCGTTGAGCGTTAGCCGCTCGTCGACGATGTCGATCTCTTCGCATAGCGGACCGAAGAGTTTAGCAAGGCCACCGGTCGCGATGACGGTGGCCCTTTCGCCAAGTTCGGCTTTGATCTTCTTCGCCAGAAAGTTGATCGCGCCAACGTATCCGTAGACGATGCCGGACTGAAGACTGCCACGTGTGTCGCGCCCGATCGCCTCTTTCGGCGCAGCGATGTCGACATTGGGGAGCTTGGCCGCACGCGAGAATAGCGCCTCCATCGCCACAATCGGCCCCGGCAGGATGCTTCCGCCGACATACTCGCCTTCTGGACCGACCACGTCGAAGGTGGTTGCCGTGCCGAAGTCCACCACAATCGCTGGAATGGCGTGAAGGGCCTTCGCGGCAACCGCGTTCGCGAGACGGTCGGCGCCGACGGCCGAAGGCGGATCGTAGAGCACCGAGATGCCCGCCGAGCTTGCTTCGAGAAAGTGGATCTCCCTGTCGAGCCACCGAGTTGCGAAGAGATTTAATGCCTGCGTTAGCGCCGGTACGACGTTCGCGCAGAAAACCGCCTCCGGCTTCGGTTCGATACTCGACTCGCGACACAGGGATAAGTAGAAGTCGGCGATCTGGTCTTCCGTGGCGGCGTCGTCGGTCTGATGACGCCAGATCGCGCTCCAATCGGCACCGTCCCAAAGGCCGAAAACCGTGTGGGTGTTGCCTGCGTCAATCACCAAGAGCATGGGTTAGGTCCACTCTTCCTTGAACTTGGCCACCGAGGTCTCGTTGGACCCTGGACACAATTTCGTCGGCGACAGTGTCGCGTTGAACTGAGTCTTCGGCTTCTACCATCACGCGGATCATCGGTTGGGTGCCGCTGGGGCGGACGACGATGCGCCCGCGTTCGCCGAACTCGCCCGAACGCATTGCGACCAGGTTATGGATCTCGACAGCCTCCTGCCAAACCTTTCTATCCGGTACGCGGACGTTCACGAGTAGTTGGGGCCAATTCTCGAAGACCGGGGGCAACTCCGAAGCCGCACAGCCGGACTTTCGCAAGACGCGGAGCAGCTGGAGGGCGGTGAGGAGACCGTCGCCGGTAGGCGTCAGGTCGCTGAATATGATGTGGCCGCTCTGCTCGCCGCCGACTTTCGCGCCGGTTTCGGCCATACGCTCAGCGACGTAGCGGTCACCCACACCCGTCCTTTCAAGAGTGATCCCGAGGCCTTCGAGAGCGCGCTCGAAGCCCATGTTGCTCATCACCGTTCCGACGATGATCGGCGGCTCCAGCTTGTCCCAGTTCTTCCAAAATGCCGACCAGATTCCCATCAAACGGTCGCCATTGATCAGCTTGCCGCCTTCGTCGCTGAACACACAGCGATCTGCGTCGCCGTCGAAGGCGATCCCGAGGGCCGCGTTCGATTCGACAGTAAGCTGTTGGATCATGCCTGGGTTCGTTGCGCCGCACTCGTGGTTAATATTCGTGCCGTCGGGTTGGTCGAACATCGAAACGACCTCGGCTCCCAGATTGCGCAGGAGTCGCGGTGCGATCGCGGACGCCGCACCGTTTGCGCAGTCGACCGCGATGCGCAGACCGTCGAGCCTCTCCGGCAATTGGTCCGATAGCCAGAATTCGTACGCGCTCAGCAACTGCGGTTCCTGACTCAAAGCGCCGACCTGGTCACCGGCGATGCTCGGTAGGTTATCGATCAGAGCTTCGATTTCGGTTTCGGCGGTGTCGGTTAGCTTCCGGCCGTCGTGTCCGAGGAACTTGATGCCGTTATCTTCTGCGGGGTTGTGGCTGGCCGAGACCACGGCGCCCAAGTGAAATGTGTCGGAGGTGCGAACGGCGAACGAAACGCCGGGAGTCGGCGAAACACCCAGGGTCGTTACATCGACGCCCGCCGAGTTGAATCCAGCTGCGAGCGCCGCGCCCAGCATCGGGCCGCTCTTGCGGGTGTCTCTGCCGATAACTGCGCCGCCGCCCCCGCTGTTTCGCAGCCACGTTCCTGCGGCCCTGCCAAGACGAACGGCCAGATCGGGTGTTAGGTCTTTGTTGGCGACGCCCCGGATACCGTCGGTGCCGAACAGGCTCAAGATTTCTTGCCTTTGCTGACACGTGCCTTCGTAGGGCGCAGAACCTTCTTGCCGATAGCGTATCCCCTTTCGATTTCGCCGATGACGGTGCCTTCGTCGTGCTCGCTGTCCTCGGTGGCAACGGCCTCGTGGATGTGCGGGTCGAACGGCAAGCCGACGGCAAGAATGGGCCGGACGTTGTACTCCTCGAGTGCGGCGCGCAACTGTTTGTCTACTAGACGGACGCCTTCGATAATGGATTGGACGTTCGTCCCTGCCTCCGCCGCCTCGAGAGTTCTCTCGAAGTTGTCGAGTACCGGCAGGAGCTTGCCGGCTAACCCACCGGCAACCGCTTCCTTGGCGTGCTGCATGTCCTGGACAGAGCGACGGCGATAATTCTGGAGGTCCGCGATCGCGCGAAGCAATCCGTCGCGGGCTTCGGCTAACTGCCGTTCTAGATCTGCCACTTGTGCTTCGAGATCGACAACTCGGCCGTCGTCCCTAACGTCCAATGAGCCTTCGGTCCCTGCGACGTCGTTCGGTTCTTCGGGTTCAATCATCCAACGCCGATTTTACCTGCGGGCAGCTAGTCGCCCCGCTGGATGATCCGGTTCATCGCGGGGTAGGAGTCTTTGGATTGTAGCTCGCGACGCTCTCCTCTTGGTCCACGGAACACGCGGAAAGTCGAGACGCTGTAGCCATGCTTTCCTGGATTCGCGACGTTGCCGCTTGCGCCACGCGCGTCGGACAACGTTTGCGGCTCGCGGACGCTGTCGACGATTTGGATTATCGCAACGCCGTCTTCTAGGTGTGCTTTCCCGAGGATTTCGCACACGACCCGCTTGTCCTGGACTCGCGCGACGATCCGGACGGGCCAGGGGTGTGGATTTCTAAACCGCAAATCGATGTTGCTGTAGGCCACCGCGGCGTCTCGGCCAGGGGGGATATAGCCCGGAGCGAATCGGTGGCGGTGACGCTCGGTGATTTCCATTCCAGCAAGCAAGGCTGTGTTGTAGAGGGTAGAAGAGGTTTGGCAGACGCCGCCTCCCCACGTCCAAACCAGTTGGCCATTGAAGCTGACGGGGGCCTTTCGGTAGCCCTCGTCTCGGGACCAAGTGCCGACGACCTTGTTGAAAGAGAATTCTTCGCCGGGGGCGATGACGACGCCATCGAGCTTTGAGAGCGCAAGTCCTGCATTCAGGCGCTGGCCCTTTACGCGACCTTCCAATGGCGTCGCGTACGCGGAAAGCACGACCTCGGGCGGAGGCGTCGCGACGAGGCCCAAAACGACACCACCCGCCAGCAGCGCTGTCGCGCCGAGCGGAACGAAAGCCTTCATCGCTTGACTTCCAAGGCTTGCTCCCCCGTCGACGCGCGGACGTCGGGATCGTACATGTTGCTCAACGTCGTGGGCATCGCCCGCGCCAAGCCCGGGAGCTCGGCTCGCATCGTGTATTCGATGGTGCTGACGCCCGGCGGCAGCCGCCGCGCGAAGAATACGATCTTGTCGTCGCGAATGTCGGTTCGCGACCACCATCGGTCCCATGCGTCGTCAGGGTTCTCGCGCTCCGTGATTTCACAGCCGGAGGGCACCGGGTCCTCGATCATCATGAACTCGCGCTCCTTGTCACTGTTGATCCTGAGGATTACGCGGACGAGGTCGCCTGCATCGATCTCGCCGATCGTGTCCTTGGAGGGCAGCAGGCGCATGGTGCCGTCGTCGAGGCGGCGGGCTTGGAGCCGGTGGTAGGCCCGCTCTACTCGCAAGTCCTCGCCGGTGAGCGTCTGCGCGAGTCTGCCGGTGTTTACTACTTGGCGCGACTCGATCGAGTAGTAACAGTTGCCCTGACCCGTGATTCTGATGTCGATGCGGTTGTCGCCTGCGCGAAGGGCGGTAAACGGTACGTCGACCTTCAGATTATTCGCGACGTTCGCCGGCGTAACCAGGATCGATTTGAACGGATTGCCGTCCAGGAGCAAGTCTAGCGTATAGCTCGGCGCGGCCTCCTCATTGGCCGTCATGTACTTGGCTAGGGCGAGGAGAACGAACGACGTATCTCGCGTACTGAACCAGTGGTCGCCGCGCCGCTGGAGCATGAGCCAACGTATCGCCTTGGGCAGAATTTGGTGCTGCGGGTTCGACGTGGCGATTGCGAGGACGGCCTGTGCGGAGGTTTCGACGCCGTACCAACTTTCCTTCCACGAAGCGCGCGACGGGCCTACCTCCGCCATCTGGGCGAGCCTGGAGACAGCGGTCTGCTCTTCAGACGCGAATTCCTCACCCAGGGTGTTATAGGTAATGACGAGTGGGATCAGGAGCTGCGGTGTGAACGCCTTGCCCAGGTCCACCTGGCGCACTTTATTGGCGCAGAAATCGGTCTGGCCATTGAGTGCAAGGGCGCGGATGAGGTGCAGGCTGTCCGCGTCCGGCTCGCCGAGCATCTTCGTGCGCTCGAGTTCGTTTAGCGTGTTCTTTGCCCATTCGATGGCGTTCTCCCTCGAGAACTTCGGGGGCGCAAAGCCGGCCTTAGCCGCTCGGTAGTAGCCTTCCAGGACGTAGGCCGTCATCCAGGGATCAGACTCGTCATACTCCCACCAGCCCCAGCCGCCGTCGTTGTGTTGCATCGCACGGAGCTTTAGGAAGCCTTTCTCGATCATGTCGGGTAGTTGGGCTTGAAGGACAGGTTGGGGGATACCAAGTTGCTTCAGAGTCGATGAGACCACGACGCTCGGCAGAAACCGGCTCATCGTCTGCTCGGTGCAGCCGTACGGGTAGCCGACCAGGTATTCGAGTGAACCCAGCAGTGAGGAGCCGAGGCTCGGGGCGAGGTTCACCGTGAGGTTTCCAGTCCCGGGCACGTAGCCTTGATGGACACTTAGGTGCACCGTCCCATCCGAGCGCACATCGCCGGTGTAGTTCGCGACCACCTCTCGCCCATAAGGCTCGATTGGTATCGTGCGACGCTCGGCGTCACTCCCTCCGGTTCGGGCGCTCGCTTGTGCGGTGATGACGGCAGAGCCTACCTGCGGCGCTCGGACGAACCATGTGACGGTTTCCGGCGCATCTGTACCGACGCTAACCGATTGCCTGATATCCCCTTCGGTCAGAATACCCTGCGCTGCGAGTGCCACAGTAATCTCTTGGCGAGCACCGGTGTTGTTGTGTACCATTGCAGATATCTCCACATGGTCGCCCTGGGTGAAGAAACGTGGAGCTTGCAGGCGCACCATCACGGGTTTGCGCGCGACGACGTTGGAGGTCACCTTGCCGAC
Organism: Fimbriimonadales bacterium; assembly: GCA_051003155.1. Classification (GTDB taxonomy): domain Bacteria; phylum Armatimonadota; class Fimbriimonadia; order Fimbriimonadales; family ATM1; genus JACDEQ01. The sequence goes on from JBPCLO010000014.1 coordinate 9,194, forward strand.
CCGGGAATCGCTCGTAATGCCCGTAGCCGTCGCTCGCCAAGACGTAACGTTGTCCGGCAAGTCTACGGAGACGGTCGCCTCGCCCTGGGCGTTCGTGATTACGGACGGGCGCCACATTGCTGTATCCAGAAAGCGCTCGCGCACCTCGCCGGCGACGACGTCCTTGTCACCGTCTCCGAGATAGATCTCAGGGAAGGAGTAGTACGTTTCGACCGCATTGCGCCTCTTCGGATAAAAATGCTTTACGATATCGGCGTCGTCTTCCCGGATGGCGTAAATCGATTCATCCACGACACCGAAAGAGAGCTCGGCGGGGACCGGCCGACCCTGCCCGTCTTTCGTGGATATCCGATAGGTTGCCCTTTCTTTCGGTTTATAAACGGGTTTGTCGGCTTCGACAGATATCTTCAGCAACTTCTGCGATAAATCGACGGAAAGCCGTTTGCTGTTTTCGTAGAATTTCTTCTTCGAAACAAATGCAACATTTACATAAGTGTTCGGCGCGTAACTGGGCCTTATCGGAAGCTCGATGAGCGCGGAACCTTTTGACAGGGAAACTAGCTTCGAGAATTCGATGTCTCCGCCTTCAACCGTCAATAGCGCAGATGCGTCATCGGCTTGCGAATTGATCAGAACCTGCGCTTTCTCGCCGACCTTGTATTGCTTCTTGTCAAGAACGAGCGATACTTTGCCAGGCTGGGAGGAGAAATCGAATCCGGATGAGTCGGTGACGTAGATGTATTGCCTCGCTTCAATTTCATTGCTTCGATGGTCCTTTGCAACCGATTTAATGATAAATGACCCCGCTTGAGGCGCCGTAACAGGAAGGGTTACGATTCCCGCCTGGTTCGTTCTCAGCGTCTTCTCGCCCGAGGGAGCAAAAGTGCTGTTATTGCGGTCCCAGGTCTCATAACCGTATACGATTCTGACCAAAGCATTGGCGATTGGGCGCTTGGCCGTGTGGCTGAGAGCGGTCACAGTAATATTTGTAGTACCCGAGGGCTGCAGGATGTAATCGTCCGTTTCGAGGTCGAGTGAGAATTCCCCTCGAACGATTTTGACCTTGCCTTCACCGGAGTAAAATTTCCCGCCTGCGTCGGCAACGTCAGCCGAAATGGTGTAGATATAATCGGTTTCGGGATCTTGTCCGGCGAGGTTTGTGTCGAAGGAAACCGTAGCTTCGCCCTGGCCGTTTGTTTCCGCCTCGACCGTCTTGACCAGTTCCCCGGCGGAGTCGAACTCTTCGCCTTGATACTCCTCGGCGTATTCTTCGCTCATATAAGAGCTCCAGTCCGGAGCGCGATAGATGTATGCCGTAACCTTTGCGCCCACAACGGGTCCGCCGAAATAATACTGGGAGTTAATAGTCGCGCGCGCAGTGTCGCCGCGCACGAAATAAGGCTCAGAACCCTTTACTTTGACCGTATACTCGGGTTTCCGATACGCGGCGATCGGCACGCTCTTCGATTCCTCGAATCCGCCGACCTTGCACTTGATCGAATACGAGCCGGTGAGAGCTTCGGAGCTTAGCTTGAAAGAACCCCAAAAACTCCCTCGGCCGTTGGGGCTTAGCCGCTTGGTTTCGAGAAGGTTGTCGTCCGGGTCGCGGATTTCGATATCCACGGGGGTAGCCATGGGGACCGAGTAGTTGTCGGCTACGAGGCGCCTCAGGATGCATTTATACGGTATTTCGTCCCCGGGGCGATAAATCGGGCGATCGGTGTAGATAAAGGCACGTAGCCCTACCCCTTCGTCTCCTTTGTAATGAGTAAAGCCGACGATCGCCGTGGAGTTTTGCCTTGTTGCGACAATCGCGGCGTTTGAGTCGCTGGAGAAATTGGCCGGAAGTGTGAGACGCAGCATGCCTTGGCCATCGGATTTCCCGGGTGATGTGGCGACGTCTTTTTGATGAATGGAGATTGTGGCTCCCGGGATCGGGGCTCCTGTCTGAATGTCGGTTGCATAGCAAAGGAGGTCTTGACCGGATTTTTTCGTGATCAACGCGATGTCGGAGACGGCGACCCAGGTGCCTGACTTTAGATTGGAAGACGCGGCGCCGACCCAATAGAATCCGTTTCCGAGAGCTGGCAGCGTAATATCCTCGACAAAGGAGCCTTCGGCGTCTCTCCGGATTATCGTATGGTTCATCGACGCTTTCGGCGCGAAGACGGTTCGATCGTCGGTTTTGACGCCGTCGCTCCACCGATACGCCGCGCTAAGCACCGATTGCAGGCCGCCACCCTTTCTCAGTCGGTCGAGATTGATAGAATAGATTTCAAGAGCGACTCTATCATCGAAGCCAAATCCTTCGACATTGATCGTCGGCCGCTCGTGAGTCGAGAACACGTGCTGGGCCGCGTTCAGCTTTAGGTGTGGCGCGCCGGGCTGAAGCTCGAGGCCGAGGTCGGGGTTCTTCCCCTCCACGACGGTGAATTTCGTCTCCTTCATCGCGTGTGCCTTCGCGTAAGCTTCGATCGTGTAGGCTCCGGCCGGCACGTTAGCGAACCGGAATCGGCCGCCCCCTTTTGTTTGGGTCGTCTTGCTGGCAGCATGCCAATCCGGTATTTCGAATTGGGGCCTGAGGACCACGGTAACACCAAGAAGGCCCTTGCTGTTTTCGGCCATAGCCACGGCACCTTCCAGAGTGCCGAGCGGAGTTTCATCGCGCACACCTACGGCCATTAGAACGCCAACGAGCAGCAGTGCGAAGGCGCCGACGACGAAGCGGTTGTTAAGCAGGTTCTTCATGGGGTGTGTGTACTTTGGGTCGCCGGGTGAGCATCTCTGCGGAAACGAGAATTACGATGGACGCGGCGATCCCCCAACCGAGGAAGCGAATCTTGGCCTCTCGTTCTAGGCCCAGGTGCGGTGCGAGATATCCGAACGCAAGAATGGTGGACGAGGCCAGCCCAGCGGAGAGACTGAGCAAGCCAAGACGAAACGAGCCGCCCATACCGAGGCAGAAGACGGCGAGGCCAAGGCCCACAACGAAACCGACAACCCCACGCGAACCCAGAACAAACGGAATTGCAACGAGCAGCGCTAAGGTAATAAGGGACGCGAGGAGCGTGAGGACGAACCCTCGCATCCCCATGAAGGCCTCGCAGATTCGCGCCCCCCAATGGCTTAGAGCGATCGGCAGTGCCGCCCCTGCCATGAGGCCCATAACCGCGTACTGCTGGCCGATGTCGATGGACCTCGACTCTGCGGGATATAGTTCGAGAAAAACGCGGTAAAACTCAATCGCGATGACGATTCCCATCGACGCAATCGCGCGCTTCGCGTCGATTAGGTACAAGATGGAAGCCGCTGCAACGGCCGCTATTCCAACGCCCACCCCCTGCAACAGCCCGAAGGCAATAGTTATCCATGCGAGCCAGATGAGTGAAGCCATCGCGAAAGTTCCAGGCTGGTGCTCACGGTCGTCTGAGAGCACCCATGCGACGCAGCCCGCAGTAATCACCGCACCGGCGACGACCAGAAAGAAATCGCCGAGGAAGAGATACTTAACCGCTATGAGCTTCGCGCCCCCGATCAACGCCAGGGCGCCGATTAGGCCGACCCAAAAAACCGAAAGGCCCGCTTCACCGCGCTGGCGGTCGGCGAACTGGCGCCAAAGGGTAGCCAGGGCAAACGCAATGACCGCGACGATGCCGATGAGAATGGGGACCAAGGCCGCGCGCTCCACATTTTCCCTAAACGACCCGATCACCGAAGCGGCCGCCAGGGCACCTGCGTAAATCGTTGTCAAGCCAGGCCAAGAAGAACGGTCCGGCGCTCCAACGCGCACGAGCGTAGCGGCAAGACTGGCACCCATAATCAGGCCGAGCTGGAGATCGACCCGCCACGCTTTTTCGGCGAAGAGAGTAGCGCCGACCGCGGCAGTTGCAAGGCCGATAGGTACGATTCCAAGATGGTTCGGCCCGTCGAGCGGACGCTCGGAGATATGCGCGATAAGCACAGCCAATGCCCCGATGGCGAAGCCGACTCCGATCGCGGGCGTTTTGGCCAAGAACCATGCGGCTCCAATAGCAAGGCCGGCCAGAACGAGCACGCCGACCAATGTCGGTCGCATGGCTTGAAGTTCTGTCCAAAATGGTGTCGGCGCCCCCGCGACCGGTTTACGTGCTTCGGACGACTCCAGCCACCAATCGATGGCCAGAGCGAATGGGCCCGCGAGCAATGCGGCCCAAGGCAAAAATGTGTCCATATTCTCCTCTCCCTAGGTTAGACGCACCCTCGTCATGTCCTCGTTCACTGCATTGCGAATGCAAAGTCGAAAGTAATCGTGTGAACTGATGTATCTAAGACGCAGGGAAACAGAAGAGCGACGCGCAACAAGGAAAGCGCCGCTCCTCGACGCGTAAATTAAGACAAGGAGGTGTCTTCTCACATGAAGACCATCATTAAGTTAGTCGCCGGCGCTTTTTTCACGGGCGACCTCGATGACCTCGATCCAGGCTTTTTGGTCGGGCTCGACTAATACTTGGTGAAGAACTACAACTCGCATACTATGCAGTTCGTGGGCGGGCGCGGCTGGTTTGCCGATCAGGCGAGCGCGTACGGAGCGGTGGGATATGAGTTTAACCCGAATATGGGCGCCGAAGTCGGCTTCCAAATCGCTCCCGAAACGGGCAGCGTCGATAACCACTCTTTCTACGCGGCCGTCGCGTTCAGAATGTAGCGCCCGGCCGAGAGAGTCGATGCCCCTGAGATTGGACGCGGATCAGCGAGAGATGGAAACTCGATGTCCCAACCTCAGGGGCACACCGCGTCACCCGGGCTGACGGTCATTACTCGTCATTCCGACCGGAGCGGAGCGAGGTGGAGGAATCTCTTTCCTGGCACTCCGGGCACCGAAAGCGTTTCCGGGTCGAGGGCGGTAGCGTCTCCTCCTCCATGAGGCCCATTTTGCTGAAACGGGGTACTGTGGATGTGTGAGGCAGAACTTAGGCAGGCGCAGCAGTAAGACGTTTACCATAGCGTTGACCTTGCTGTTTGTTGACTCTGCGCTAAGTCAGGGCTTCAATATCGATCTCGACCAGCCCGGACCACCGTACATTGGCGGTGGTTCGCCAAGCTCCTCATTCGGCGCCGCTGCGGGACAGCGTGGCTTCTGGAATCGGTTGAGCTTTGCCTCGGGACCGTTCGCGCTCGAGAACCTGGAAGGCGATGATACTGCGGCGACGATGACGGTGACGAGTAAGAGAGGTGACTTTTTTGGAGGCGGCTTCTACTTCGAGGGTAACACCGGCGATCACGCCCTACTCCTAAATGAGGGCGAGCGTCGGCACCGTTGTGCAGGGCGGCGGACTCGCCTATTATTTCCGAGGGCTCGTGCCCGGGGCATATCAAGTTTTTACGTATGCCGTAAATATCACGGGAAGCGCCATTGACACTCCGGTAACCATTCCCGAAGCGAATGAACCGACCGTCCAAATCGTCACCGGCCCGATGCCTGGGAATGACTTCGAATACTTACTGACTCATAGCATCCATCAGCTTAACGTACCGTTCGATGGCGGGTTTACGATAGTTTTCGAACAGCCACCTGGTAAACATACGAATCAAAACGTGAATGGCTTTCAAATCGTCCCAATCCCTGAACCTGGGACCGCCTCCGTCCTCTCGGCAGCGCTTTTCGTCTTTATCCTACGGCGAAATGTATTAAGTCCTCGGAAAGACTAATGTCTCGATCCGCCGTTTCGATCCGATTAGCGGCTCATGCGTCAGCCCCTGTGCGTTTTGAGGGAATGGGTAATAGTGGATCTGTGAGGCAGAACTTAGGCAGGCGCAGTAGCAGGACGTTTACTATTGCGTTTACCTTGCTGCTTGTCGAATCTGCGCTAAGTCAGGGCTTCAATATCGACATCGATATCTTCACCGGCCCGCCGTATACCGGCAACGGCGCCCCGAGTTCATCCTTCGGCGCGGCTGCCGGGCAGGTAGGGTACTGGAACCGACACAGCTGCTGGTGGAACGCAATCGTTGCGGGACCTAAACGGGCACGAGACAGCGGCCAGCGTGACTGTCACAACCAGCGGCGAAAGCTTTCATGGTGGTGGCCAGTTTTTCGAAGGGAACACCGGTGATCATGCTCTGTTACTGAACGACGGCACCGCCGTTGGCACGATCATCGAGGGCGGCGGATTGACGTATGCTTTCGACGATGTGGGTCCGGGCACATACAATGTGTTTACATTGCCGTAAATATAGGAGGGGTGGCTGTTGACACCCCTGTTTATGTTCCGGAAGCCCAGGAGCCAAGAATCCAAATTGTCACCGGCCCGATGCCGGGAAACGCTTTCGAATACCTTGTGACGCATTCCATCCACCGCGTGTCGATAGATGGCTCAGGCTTACGAATCATATTCGAGCAGCCGCCTGGGGAGAAGACAACACAATGGGTAAACGGATTTCAAATAGTGCCGGTACCTGAAGCGCATACCGGGTTCTTTCTTGGAACGGTGATGCTCGGCATGATCGCCAGATCGTGGTGGCGTCCGCAGCCGCCCTCAAACGGACCGAATTCAGAATCATAAGGAGAACATGAATATGAGCAAGAGACTTGGAATCATCGCCGGTTGCGCGTTAGCGTGTTCCGCGCAACGCCAATAATGTCTATGTAACAGGCGAATCTCAGGGCATCGAAGGCGTTGGCGGCGCTTACGACTTCGCTACCGTCAAATACGATACGAGTGGTAACCCTGTTTGGGAAAGGCGCTTAAACCACTCCGACTATCCTTGGTTCGCGCGGGTAGATTTCGCCGGCTGGCACGTGTTGCAATAGGCCATGCTAATCCGAGCCGGGAATTCCCGGCTCGGTCAGCTTAGCCGGATCGAGCGCCGAGGCAAGGGTGGCCTCATCCAAAAGGCCCATCTCACGCACAATATCCGGGATGGTTTTTCCCGAAGCGAGCGACGCCTTGACGACCTCCGCGGCCTTTTTGTAGCCTATCAGGGGGTTGAGAGCGGTGGCGAGGGATGGCGAGATTTCCGCGTAACGGCGGCATCGATCCTCGTTGGCTGCTATACCTTCGATGCAGTTCACACGAAAGGTCTTCAGCGTATTTGTGAGAATCTGGAGCATAAACTGGCTGCTGAAGGCCATCGAGGGCATCATGACGTTCAGTTCGAGTTGGCCGGCTTGGACGCACAGGTCGATGGCGTGGCACTGGCCGAGGACCTGGAACAGCACGAGGTTCATGTTTTCGGCCATCGAGGGGTTCACCTTGCCGGGCATGATGCTGCTGCCAGGTTGGACCGCGGGTAGAACGATTTCGGCGATTCCCGTGAGCGGGCCGGAAGCCAACAGTCGCAAGTCATTGGTGATGCGGGTCAGTTCGAGGGCGAAGAGCCTGACCGAAGCGGCGAGGGCGCTCATAGCGTATTGCGACTGCATCGATTCGCGCATGTCCGCGGTGGGCGTGAATGGTATATCGGTCCACTCCTTAAGGAGAGCCACGACGCGGGCACGGTAGATCGGGTGTGTGTTGATGCCGGTACCGGCGGCGCTGCCCCCAATGCCCAGTTCTTCGAGCTCCGTCGCCGCGAACGCGATCCAACGGCCACTTCTACGAATCGCGGCCGCGTAGGCTTCGAATTCCTGACCAAGCCTAATCGGAACTGCATCTTGCAAATGCGTGCGTCCGGATTTCAGGATGTGGTCGAACTCTTTGCCCTTGTCGGCAAACGCGGCGCCGAGGAGGTCGACCTGCTCTGTGAGATCGCTGAGCAGCATGCGGGACATGACGCGCATGGCGGTGGGGAAAGTATCGTTCGTCGATTGGCCGTAGTTGACATGGTCGTTCGGGTTGATCAACTTGTATTCGCCCTTCTTGCCGCCGAGCATCTCCTCTGCGCGATTGGCGAGCACCTCGTTGACGTTCATGTTGAAACTCGTTCCCGCACCCATGTGGAACACGTCGACGGGGAACTGGTCGCGCAGCCGTCCACCAAGAATTTCGTCGGCCGCGGCGATGATGGCATCCGCTTTCGCCGGTTCGAGGAGTCCGAGTTCCTTGTTCGCGACAGCCGCGGCCTTCTTGATCATCACGTATGCGTCGATCATGCCGGGGTGCTCGGTCAGGCCGGTGATTTGAAAGAGCTTGCGGCTTCGTTCGGCTTGGCTGCCCCAATAGGCATGTTCCGGGACGAGCACGTCCCCCAAACTGTCCTTCTCAGTGCGGTCCATTTGTACCCAGAGTCTACCGAAGTGACGGATCGGTCAGGCTGCTTTTGCTTTCCTCTCGAAAGAGGTTTGCGTATTGCTGCGACGCGAACGAGAAGATATAGGTTTGCCTCCGATGCCAAATCGCTTTGCAGGCGCGGCCGTCGGTTGCGCAAGACGGTTTGGTACCGGCTACCTTGTTGCTCGCTGAAAACCAGTACGCCGCTGCCATCACCGGCACGGCCAGAACGAGATAAACAGGCAAATCAGCCACAAGTCCCAATGCGATGCCCCAAATGAAGACATTCGTCGCCACCAGATTTCTGTTCGCGGCCTTCTGCCACCTTTGCAGGTGCTCGAGGCAAACCGCGCAATAGGGGATCATCAGGGGCTCCGTCTGCATTCCCGCCGGGCGTGCGGGCGGCTCTAGCCGGTATTCTGAATCGGCCTCCTCGCCGCAGCAAACGCAAACATTCGGGAAACTAGGACGATCGGTCTCCAGGTAAACCTGATAAGGCAGAAGCCGTGGCACTGGAAGGAGTTTACCGAGTGATTATGAAACTGCCGTACGTCCTCAATATTGGAATGGCTCGCTTACTGTTGCTTTTGTGTTTCCTCGCATTGTCCGCGGGCGTCTTCGCGCAAACCGTGCTGGCCCCGGGAGACGTCGTGGATCTAGCTTGCGTGGAGGAGCCGACGCTAAACAAGGAGTATACGATTACCGAGACCGGGCTGATTTTGCTGCAGTACATCGGCGCGGTCGAAGTGGTCGGCCTCTCCGAGAAGGCAGCCGCGGAAAGGATATCGCATGCGTTCACGACACAGCAGATTCTCCGTACGGCGACGATCACGTTGAGGCTCAAGCGCCGCCAGTATCAACCCGTCACATACGGCGGCGCATTGAGGAAAGCCGGCCAGATGCCATGGCGCGAAGGATTGAAACTTTCCGACGTGCTGAGGGCCGCCGAGCCCACGGAGGCTGCCGAGCTTGCCCAAATAAGGATTTCCAGGATCGACGGGAACGTGACGAGAGCCAACGCGGCCAAAACGCCTCCGGACGACCCGACACTCGAACCGGGCGACCGGATTTTCGTTCCCCTTCGTGTCGGCGGCAACGAGATCACGGTTCTGGGCGCAGTAATGAAGCAGGGTCTTGTGCCGTTTCCCAACGGCATGACGGTTTCCGAAGCGATTCACGCTGCCGGAGGGCTTCGCGTCGACGGCGACGACACCCGGATTGCGGTTACGTTTCGGGCAGGCGGCTCTTCTGTGGCGAACCTTACGGTCCCTGGGTCCGATGTCGCGCTCGCCCCGGGCGATCAGCTGACGGTGCCCCTTCGGGCGACAACGGATCATGTGTATCTTCGGGGAGCGGTAGCGCGCCCCGGAATGGTGCCGTATGCCCCAGGGCTAACCGTTGCGGCCGCCGTCAGTTCTGCGATGCCGGTGGAAGGAGCACGCCTCGACAAGGTCAAAATCGTTCGCAAGGGCCCCGACGGAAAGACGAGGACGACACTAGTGAACCTAGCAAAGGTCTCTCAAGGTGAAGCGCAAGACCAACCCCTCCTCCCGGGCGACGTGGTGGACGTTCCTTACCCTGGCAAAAGCTTCGGCATGCGCGAGAAGCTGCAGTTAGTAAGCCTCGCACTGTTCATCTATTTCTTATTCAGATAGCGAGAATTGGCTTACACACACGGTGTCCCGGAACCTATAGCTGCGCTCAATGGGGTTCGCCTCATCGAGTCGGGCGAGCCGCTGGTCGATCTACGCGCGGAGATGGGGGATCTCCCCATCCTTCGAGATACAGCTATTCCTTGGGTTCGGAAATCCGTTGCTCACATGCTTTCGAACGCTAGGCTCCTGCTGCACGGATACGACATCGGATTGCGTGAAGCGTGGCGCTCGATCGAACGGCAACGGTTTATTTACGACAGGTACTTCGATCGATTGCGGCAAGAGCATCCGGGGTGGACATACGCCACGCTCCGGCGCATGACCAATCGCTTCTTCGCACCCTACGACCAAAAGGCGCCCCCGGGGCATTCGACCGGTGGTGCTATCGACGTTTGGCTGGTCGATTCCAAAGGCGAGTCAGTGGATCTATCGGGCAAGGGTGAGAGGTTCAAAGCAGCGCCGACCTTTTCCGCCCGAGTCCCGAGCGAGACACGAAAGCTTCGCATGCTTTTGCACGACGCGATGGCTGCAGCCGGCTTCACGAATTGTCGAGATGAATGGTGGCACTACAGCTACGGCGATGCCGGCTGGGCCGTTAGGGCTCATGGGCGAATGTGCATCTACGGCGCAACTGAGCCGCCCTTGGACGAGTACGTGCCACAGGACCGGCAGTTCGTCGAAGCTTTCCTGGCCGACCCACCGTTCTAAATAAATCAATGCCCGAGAAGCAACGTCATGATGTAGCTCGCGGGTTGGTAGAGGATCGTCCCGAGAATGCCTGGGTGCCCTTGTTGGCGAAGTACCAGGTTGTCGAGGAGGATAATCCCGAAGAGGATCATCGTGCCCGTTGTTCTGCTCCAAAGCATGAATCGCGCACCCATAGGTTCGGGCATCAGAAGCCCGAGGAGCCAATGGCCGTCTAACGGGCCGATCGGCAGCAGGTTGAACAATGCCAAGCCTACATTGAGCAGCACTGCCCAGAAGCAGAATTGAACCGCGAAGCTGCTCATGTCGATTCCGTCCTTGGTTATGACGCGAAAAATGAAAGCGAAGACCACGGCGATGATCACGTTTGTGAGTGGCCCCCATGCAACGGATTGAAAGGCGTCCCATCGGGGGTGCTGCATCTTAGCGGGGTTGATCGGGACCGGCTTTCCCCAGCCGATTCCGAAGCCGGCCAAGGAACTCATTACAATTAGCATTGCGCCTAAGGGGTCAAAATGTGCGACGGGGTTCAACGTAACCCTGCCGAACGAACTCGGTGTCGGATCGCCCGCGGAATCAGCGGATTTCGCGTGGCCGAATTCGTGCAGCGCGATCGATCCGAAGAGCACGATCAGCTTGATTATAAAGACGCTATCCATGGCCGTTCGGGAGTATGGCGTATGCGCTAAACTTGGGGGGCCAATGAGCAAGGGAATCGATCGCAGAGACTTTCTAAAAGCTGTAGGCGCGACCGGCGTAGGGCTGGCGGCCGGCCAGCTACCGACCTTCGCAGAAGCGCAAACGCCCAAGCCGGCCGGCCAAAGCGCGGCGGGGCTCCGAGCGCCGAAACTCGACAGCGTGCGCTTGGGCTTCATCGGCGTGGGCGCCCGTGGTTCGGGGCACGTCGAGCAAATGCTCATGATCGAGGGCGTCGAGGTCAAGGCGATCTGCGACACGCACGAGCCGACGGCGCAGGCGTCGGTCAAAGGGTGTGTCGATAAGGGGCGGCCTGCTCCGACCGCCTACACCAACGGTCCCGAGGACTACAAGCGGATGCTCGAGCGGGACGACATCGACGCGGTGATCATCGCGACGCCTTGGGAGTTGCACGTTCCGATGAGCGTGGATACGATGAAAGCCGGCAAGCACGCTTTCGTCGAAGTTCCGGCAGCAATAACGGTCGACGGCTGCTGGGAGCTTGTCGATACATCCGAGCGGACTCAGCAGCACTGCATGATGATGGAAAACGTCAACTACGGCCGCGAAGAACTGATGGTTCTGAACATGTGCCGGCAGGGCGTTTTCGGCGAGCTTCTGCACGGTGAAGCGGCGTATATCCACGATCTTCGAGGCCAAATGCATGAGGTCGAGCGAGGAACCGGCTCGTGGCGGACGTTGCACTACATGAAGCGGAATGGAAACCTGTATCCGACTCACGGCCTTGGCCCCGTTGCGCAGTACATGAACATCAACCGTGGCGACCGGATGGATTACATGAGTTCGGTTAGCTCACCGGCAAGAGTTCGGGAGATTTACGCCAAGAAGAACTTCCCCGCGGATCACAAATGGAATAAGGCCAAGTTCATCTGCGGTGACATCAACACGAGCATCGTCAGAACGGTGAAGGGCAAGACGCTGATGATCCAATGGGACGAGCAGCTTCCGCGCCCCTACACGAGGCACAATTTGATCCAAGGAACGAAGGGCGTTTGGGCGGGATTCCCCGACCGGGCGGTGGTCGAAGGGATAAGCCCGTCGACCGATTCGTGGCAGCGCGGCGAGGCTCTGAAGCCGTATTACGAGAAGTACGAGCACCCGCTCTGGACACGAATCGGCGAGGAGGCCAAGAAAGCGGGCGGACATGGGGGCATGGACTTCGTGATGCTCTGGCGCATCGTTTACTGCCTTCGCAACGGCGAGCAGCTCGACCAGGATGTTTACGACGCGGCGTCGTGGTCGGTGATTACACCTCTCAGCGAGAAATCGGTCGCGAACCGGGGCCGATCGGTGGATGTTCCGGACTTTACGCGCGGCAAGTGGAAGACGATGAAGCCGCTCGGCATCGTTAGTTAGGGCAACTCCTCATTCCGCCACCTTGTACGGGAAAAGGCTAGTTGGACGCGCGCAGCTGATTGGCGAGCGATCGGCCCTGCAAGGTAAGGCGAGGAAGGTCGGCGTAGTCGCCGTCATGAACAAAATGATGCGCCGAATCGCCGCCTTCGCTAAGCGAGGAACCTCATGGGTCACGGCTTGACTTTTCATCAAGGTATCCCCACCGATTTTTACTAAGGGCTTTGAACACTATAAAAAGGGATCTGCCCAGATGCCGGTCCATGCGGGAGACGAGGAAGCCTGGCGATTCATTCCAGGCGGTTCGGGGTTTCGCCATCGAGCCGATGTATCCCTCGAATCGACAGCGGGTGTGGTAAGAATTAAAACTGAAAAAGCGTTACCTAACATGCTGCCCGCCAATTCGTGTGCGTGCCCTGGCTCGGCGTACGCGATGCGCCGTTTGCGGTCATCTGCCACCAGGCGATTTTACTTGTGCGCAGGCGTAAGGATGGCGTTCACGGGCACGCTGACTGCGATGTTATCGTGAGTGGGATCAGGAGACGCGTGTCCGTGCCACCGACGTTGGTTGACTATTAGGATGTTATGTCCACCCCGGCCGCCATTGACTGGTACCCCATAATCTGACCACCCCTGAGTTTTAGTTTCCGTCTCAAGAAACAAGGAGACGCGAAAATGAACAGAGGAAAACGCTACAGCGAGGACCAGATCATAAGGGTTCTCAAGGAGATCGAGGCGGGTGCGAGCATTGCTGGCGTGGCAAGATCGCACGGGATCACGGAACAGACGCTCTACCGCTGGCGCGAGCGCTACGGAGGGATGACGAAAAGCGAGCTCGTGGAGTTGAAGACACTCCAGGAGGAGAACCGCCGCCTAAGGGCCGTGGTGGCCTCCCAGGCTTTGGACATCGAGGCATACAAAGAGCTTCAGAGGGGAAAATGGTAAGCCCCGCCGCACGACGACGAGCCTGCGGCACCCTTCTGAATGCGGGGTTTTCTAGAGTCCGCTCCTGCCGGGCGGCAGACGTTTCTCGGATGGCCAGCCGCAGCTGCAAAAGGGATCCGAACCCGGAGCTTCGCTCGAAAGTTTTGGAGCTTGCCAAGGAGCATCCCCGGTTCGGCTTTCGCAGGATCCATTGCCTGCTCGAGGGCGTGAATCTAAAGGCGGTGCACAGGATATGGAAAGAGGAAGGGCTGAGGCTGAACCGCCGCAGGCGTCGGCGTCTCAAAGTGCCTTCTCAGCCTCGCTACGATCTCACCGGGCAGAACCAGGCCTGGTGCATGGACTTTGCGTCGCAGCGGCTTGAGAACGGCCGCATGGCTCGCGTCCTGGCGGTTCTCGACTGCTTTACGCGAGAATGCCTGCTCCTCAAAGCCGCACCCCACTTTCCCAGTTCGTCGGTCCAAAGGGAGCTTGAGTGGCTGTTCCTTGTCCATGGCAAACCAGAGCGGCTGGTTTCGGACAACGGCCCCGAGTTTAGGGCACTCGATCTTCCCGAAGGGGTCGAGGCGGCTTTCATCCAGCCGGGCTCTCCCTGGCAGAACGGCCACGTCGAGAGCTTTTTCGACAAGCTGCGCGACGAGCTTTTGAACCGGGAGGTCATGGGCTCTGGCGCCGAGCTTCAGGCAAACCTCGACGAGCATCTGGAGTTCTACAACTATCGCCGTCCGCACCGAAGCTTGCAAGGACTAGCCCCTGCAAGCTTCATCGCCCAGCTTTCAATCACAATGCAGGAGGCGGCAGAACTAAAACTCTGACCTGGTCATTAAATGGGGACTAGCCA
>JBPCLO010000015.1:0-13622 GCA_051003155.1 Fimbriimonadales bacterium
TACTTGACCGTGAGGGAATTGACCTCGGCTACAGCCATAGATTTCAGAAGTATGAATGATGACGAGCGCCCCTCGCGGGGCGCTCTCACTTAGCTCAAACTGTGGTTTGAGTCAGGCTAGCCACCCGAGGGTTGCGTGGGCTCGGTCGTGCCGGCCGGCGGAGTCGTCGTCGCACCAGCGGGCTCCTCTTTCTTATCGCAACCAACCAGGCCTAGAACAACAGCCGCGAACGCGGCCGCAACGAGTAGTCGCTTCATTTTATTTACCTCCTGAGTAAACAAGGTCACGCGGCGAGATGCCGCGGCCCAAAGCATAGTAACCGATTTTCACCCGTCACCGTTTCACTCCTTAGCGAAAAGTTAACAGGGCATTTAGTGCCGGCACTTGCGCGAGCACACGCGGGTGTGGCTAAACTAAAACAATTACTGGATTCGCCAACGAACGCCTGTCAGGCGTAAGGCGCCGCCTCGAGTTCTCGCTCTAGGTACGAGCAGGGGACCGGCGCCGAACGCTTCGTCGTTCGAATTTGCACGGCGCGGGCTCCTTACAGTGGGCCCGCGTTTTTACACTTCAGGGGCAAATAGACTATTCACCCGCAGGAATCTAGCCGCTCCCGCAGAAGTAGTATGTCGCGTGCATCAGGAGGGATCTAAATAGATGGTTGTGATCGTTGTGAATCGGGCCACGGGCGAAGAACTACTGCGGGAGCGAGGATGGGAAGGCGAATTCCCTAGAGTTGGCGACGTAATGGAGCTCCACTGCGGAGAGACCCGCCGCTGGAGGGTCGACGAGATCGACTGGGTATTCGCTGATGCGCCCGCCGAGTCCCACGACGACGTACCCCTCAAATGCCTCACGGTCAAGGCATCGCCGTTCGACGCGGCCACCGGGCGCTCTGCCGATCCGGTCTGCGAATGCGGCCACCGCGAATCCATCCACTCGCCAAATGGCTGCACCGGCCGCTCGCATACCTGCGAGTGCTCATCCTTCAAAGAGAAGGCTCCAGCATAACTCGATAGACGGCAACGGGCACTTGGCAGTCGATATACTCGGCGCATGGCCCGTCTCTCCCATGCCGACTCGGAAGGCAACCCGCGAATGGTCGACGTGTCACAAAAGCCCGCGACCACCCGCCGCTCGGTCGCCGAAGGTTTTGTCCGCCTCACGGACGAACACATGAAAGCGATGGATAGCCTGCCGAAGGGAGACGCCCTCGCGGTCGCCAAGATCGCCGGCATTTCGGCAGCAAAAAAAACCCATGACCTCATTCCGCTATGCCATCCACTCCCACTCACGTTCGTAGGTGTAGACATCGAGCGAACGGAAGGCGGGCTGAAAATCACCGGAGAAGCCAAAACCGACGCGCAGACAGGCGTCGAAATGGAGGCGCTAATGGCGGTCACGGTCGCCGCCCTCACGATCTACGATATGGTCAAAGCAATTGGCCAGGAAATCACGATCGAAGGCGTCAGGCTCGTAGAGAAGACTGGCGGGAAATCAGATTGGAAGAGAAACCCATAGGCGCATACCGCTTCGCGGTCATCACGGTTAGCAACACGCGGACCGAGGAAACCGACCTCAGCGGACCCGCCGCCGAGGAGGCCCTGCAAGCCGCGGGCGCCATCCAAATCGAGCGCTGGATCATCAAGGATGACGTCGGCCCGATCCAGGAGACTCTCTCCGACACCGCCTCTCGCTGCGACGTCGCTTTCACCCTCGGTGGCACCGGATTCGGACCAAACGACATCACTCCGGAGGCCACCGCGCCCCTCCTCGACCGCCGAGCCGATTCGCTAATGGAATTGATTCGGACCAAATCCTTCGAAAGGACCCCGTTCGCTCACCTCTCTCGAGGCATTGCCGGAACGATCGGCGCATCACTCGTCATCAACCTTCCCGGCTCCCCGAAAGGCGCGAAGGACGGCATCGAAGCTATGCTTCCGCTACTTCCCCATATACTCGAGCAGATCCGCGGCGGCGGCCATGATTGACACGCACTGCCACCTCAACTTCCCCGACCATTTCCCCGACGTCTCTTCGACGCTCGACCGCGCGAAGAAGAATCTTGTGGACCGCGTTATCGTAGTCGGGTGCGACACGGACACCTCCCGGATCGCAGTCGAGGTCGCTGAGCAGCACGAGGCGGTTTACGCCTGCGTCGGCTGGCATCCGACCTACGCCGCCAAATACACACAGGCAGAACTGATGGCTATCGAAGAACTCGCCCGACACCCCAAAACCGTCGCGATCGGCGAGATAGGGCTGGATTACCACTGGGATTACTCGACACCCGACGAACAGCGCCGCGCAACCACCGGCCACCTGGCGCTGGCAGTGGAACTCGACATGCCGGTCGTTTTTCACTGCCGTGAAGCCTACACAGACCTCTTGGATTGGATCGAGCTCCTCGACCCGAGGCCCCCGGCGATGGCGCTACATTGCTTCGGAGGAACCACTGAGGACGCCGCGCGCGGCGTCGCTCTCGGCTGCCATTTCGGAGTCGACGGCCCGATCACTTACAAGAACGCCGACACCCTCCGCGACACGATCGCAACGATTCCGATGGACCGCCTTCTACTGGAAACGGACGCTCCCTACCTGACCCCTCACCCGTATCGCGGCAAGGCCAACGAACCCGCCATGATCCCACTCATCAACAGCCGCTTAGCAGAGCTATTTGCGGTAACCCCGGCGCAAATGGCTGCCCAAACCACGCTCAACGCCGAAACCATCTTCTGGGTAAAATAGCCGCTCCGTGGGGCGTTAGCTCAGTTGGTAGAGCAGCTGACTCTTAATCAGCGGGTCGTGGGTTCGAATCCCTCACGCCCTACCACGATTTTGAATCTAAATTTCCAGGTCTCCGCCTTTGGTACCTTGCTTGAATATACTCCCGATCGGTTATTCTTTGATCGTGGAGGAACAACGGCCTAACGAATGCCTTCAGCGATTCGTCCGTTCCATCGACGCAAAGCTTCGGTCTTCGATCGTCCGCCCGTTTCGGATAGCTCTGCCAAAAAGCGGTCAATTCCGGTGGTTCTGGTTTTGTCTCCGGAGGCGCCCGTAACACTCCTGCTTTTTTGAACCCGTTTGCGTTCCGAGCCCGGCGTAGTAGTAAGGATGAAGGAAACAACTTCGCTGTGGATCGCAACGAGCGAACGTGGGACACGACCTCCGCTCCTGGGGGATAGCGAATTCGATACTGTAATCATCGGAGCCGGAATTGTCGGCCTGTCCGTTGCTTACGCGCTAAGGGGCCGAGGCGAGCGCGTTGCGCTCATAGAGGCGCGTCGCCTTTTAAACGGCGTGACAGGCAACACGACGGGGAAACTGACGTCGCAGCACGGCAGGATTTACAAGCATCTCGTCGACACATTCGGCAAGGAAAAGTCGCAGCAGTATGCCGACGGTAACGAGTGGGCAATTCGCGAAGTCCGCCGGATCGCCGGCGAAGAGTCGATTGATTGTGACTACACGGCAGACACGGCCCATATCTATGCTTTGGATGAGAATGCTTCGAAGGATTTCGAAGAGGAGGTCGAGGCGGCCGTTTCGCTCGGGCTGCCCGCTACAATCGTGAACCCTGACTTGCCATTTCCGGTCCACAGCGCCATCCGATTCGACAATCAGGCTCGATATCACCCGCTAAAATACTTGCTTGGCTTGGCGGTGGCATCGGAGCGCGAAGGCATTCAGATCTTTGAAAACTCGCGCGCACTGACCGTCGAGGAAACCAGCGGGAGCTGCCGAGTGGAAACAGAGCACGGCGTTGTTCGAGCCTGCCGTGTGGTGCTTGCCACGCACTACCCGATACACGACTCGGGCCTTTTCGTAGCGAAGCTCGCTCCCTATCGCTCTTATGCGATGGCCGTCGACTTGGAAGGCGAATTGCCAACGGGAATGTATATAACGGAGGGGGAGCCGATGCGATCGTTCCGAAGACAGCCCTATCAGGGCCGCGACATCTTGATCGTCGGGGGAGAACACCATAAGGTCGGCCAGGAAGATGATTCGGCAGCGTGCTTTCAACGGGTCGAAGCATGGGCCCGGTCGACTTTTCCAGTACGCGAGGTGCTGTTCAGATGGTCGACGCAAGACAACTGGACGCCCGACCGCTTGCCCTATGTCGGCAATTCGCCAAGCCGCGACAACATCTTCATCGCCACGGGTTTTGGGGGATGGGGAATGACGAACGGCATACTCGCCGGAAGGATCATATCAGATGCTATCCTGGGCAAGGACAACGCCTATGCCGAGATTCTGAGACCGAGCCGGATGACTTGGGGCGCTACTCCAAAAATGGTGTCCGAGAATATCAATTCGGCCAAATACATGATCGGAGACCGGCTTGCTCGCGTTGAGAAACGAGAGTTGTCGACGATCGAAGCCGGTGCGGCGGCAATCGTGCAGGTAGAGGATGAGCGAGTAGCAGCATACCGTGACCCTTCTGGAGCGCTGCACGTTGTTACGGCGGCATGCACGCACTGGGGGTGTCAAGTCCATTGGAACAATGCCGAGAAGTCGTGGGATTGCCCGTGCCACGGCTCCCGGTTCGGCATCGACGGCGAGGTTCTTCACGGCCCGGCGGCAACCCGCTTGGAGAAGCGGCCGTGCGAATAGCTGGGGGAGCGGCGCCGAGATCTGCCTGCTCCCGGCAGGAGCCGTGCGCGTTCTCGTGGACTCGGATGGAAATCGGTGCCGATCGCGTACGGGAGACGGCGAAAACAACTGCTGGCGGGGCTGTCGCGGCGTATATCATTTTTGAAATTCTGTGGCAAGGAAGCCGGGTTTTCTTTCCTCCTCGCAACTTCATTCCGCCACTTCCAGGCATTGGGTAGACGGATGTCTTTGGAAAGAATGGACCTGTTCATAGGCTCTTGCTGAACATTGCCAGCAGGGATTGGTGTCAACGAGTGGACGCCCTTGAGGACCTCTGGAAAATGGCGGTCGACACGGGCGATCGCGACATTCGTGCAGCTGTTCGAGTAGCAGCACGAGCACTCGTCAATGACCCAAAAGCTGTTGTGCGGTCTGATGCTATTGAGACATTGGGAGATATGGGCGGGCCCGGTGATCATCGAATAGTGATGAACGCAACCTATGACCCCGACTGGACGGTCCGATCATCCGCGGCGTCCACGGCGGCGGAGATGATTGGGGCTAAGGCTGTGCCGAGAATTAGGGAGATGCTACGTGACAGGAACGCAGTGGTCCGCAAATATGCCGCAGTCGCCTTGTTTGACGCTGCAGGATGCTCGGCTCTTGAAGATGTTTCACCGTTAATCAAGAAGGAAAAGAATAACATCGCACGCGTCGGACTCTTGTATGTTGCTGCCATGTGTGGCAACGCACCTGCACGTGAGGAGTTGGCGCTTCTTGCCAACGATCCCAATATGCGCGTAAAAAGCTCGGCCTCAAGCTTGCTGGAAGAGGTGATACAGGCCTCATCGCAGTTGTCATAGCAAGCATGGGCCACCCTGAACCTCGCCTACAGTCAGCGAAACCGCCGCTATAAAAAACGCGGCGGCCTTCCTCTGAGATTCGCTTACACCATGGGCGTAGAGGTTGGCAGTGAGGCTAATCTGCGAGTACCCTAGGTGCTTCGCCACTTGATGGAGCTCGACTCCCGCGGCCACCACAAGCGTTGCGGCCGTATGGCGGAGCTTGTGGAAGGATATGAGCTTTAGAGATGACCCGATGACGAACGCCAGTTTTCGACAGCTCTACGTCATCAACCCGGACGGTACGGAGTTCAAACGGCTTACGGACCATTGGGGCGACGATTACGGTCCGCAATGGACGCTTGACAGCAAGTTCATTGTGATCCAGAGCGATAGAGGAATGAGACGTTTCATGGGCGGCGTCACCGGTGAACCAAGGAGCGAGCTCATCGTCGTGGATGCGAAAGGCGGTGGCGAACGCGTCATCGATTGCGGCGTGCCAGTCTACGAAACCGCCCTTAGTCCGCGATGACCAGGCATGCGTAAATTGCGCCCACAATGCAAACCCTTGGTCTACACTATTGGGACCAAGATCGTCTGAGCAGCTTCGCGAAGGAGATAAGGTACACCTTCGAGCTCGTGTTTGTCTGGAATGAATACACGAAGCGTTTTGTCTTCCAGTCGAGGGCTGGCGCCGATAGCACCGGGAACGACAGCCGATCAGGAACGGTCCGGCCCGGATCTCCCGGGTACCAACTCCACCGATTTATCAGTTTCGCTAGCCGGACCGTGCGCTTTGTTCGAACGTTGAAGAGGTCGAAGGTGTATGCGTCCAAGCCGAGCGAGCCGTTGTCGGTCTCGTCGAAGAACTCGCGCGCCGCCAATGTCCAAGGACTTCCTGGCCCAGCCCAACTCAAATGACATGTGTTCTCCACCTTGCTGATCGGCAAGCCGACACGAACGCGGCTGAGCCGAGGCCCGGCAAGGTAAGGCTGCACCCAGTCGGTTGCATAGTCATTAGCGTGAATCAGCCAAGTGCCCAGTTCCTGATTGAAACTGACGCGTGCGAGGTAAAGGTGGTCATACGAACTTTTTGTAAACATCAGTATCCGCTTTGCCGATCCGGTCCTCCGATTGATTTTCATGAGCCATGTGTCAACCTCATGAAATGGAGCGGTCTTGTTCACTACCGCGAACCTTCCGTCGTCGGACACACCTGCAACATGCCAACCCTTGGCGACGCGGAAGCGACGTCCGCTACGAATAAAGTCCCAACGGCCATTCTCGTTCGTTTGGATTTTCACCAACTCGTCCCCGATCCAGAGTGCAGGCGTGGCGAGCGGCCAGGACTTCAACGATCGCAAGTCGAGCACGAAGCCGTCACCGATCCCTCGGGTTCCGCTCGCATTGAGTTTGAGGTGAAAGTAGGAGTTCTGAGAATACGGGGGATCCGAACTGTAGTGCGCCGAAAGCTTGGCCGACCTGCCGCTCGGGCATTCGCGCACTCGATGTTTCGTGAAGATAAGCAACGCATTCTGGTTGCGGCGCCAAGCGAGGCCGCGCACAGGCTCACTGTACTCGGCTAAGAGCTTGCCGCCTGGCTCGTCCAACAACGCCATGGCGGACGCGACACATATTGCAATAAGCATCAGCCTTAACCTGCATTATGGAAGGTCGCCAAAGGGGAGTGCGACCCCAAATTGACGCCCTTCGTGGTCCTATCAGAGAGATATCGGCGGCGTCCACGGACTCGCTGATTGCGAAGTTATCCTAAGCGGCATCTGGAGTCGCGTGTCCGTGCCACCCACGTTGCGTCCAAGCGCAACGAGGCTGAGCCATATGCCTGTCATACAAGTCGAAACCTATATTGATGCCTTGCCAGAGGTTTGCTTTGACTTGGCTCGAAATGCTCAGAGCTCGGTTGCTGGTCGGCGGACGCAATTGTTGGGGAAAAATCTTGACCAAACGGAACTTTCGAACTGGTTCCTGACATCATTAATTAATGGCGCTAGGCGCCGAAATAGCTTCAAATCAACAACCGGAGGTAACCAAATGTCAAGAACGAACATGGGCTTCGATCCGATTGCTGAAATGCAGCAATGGATTCAGCTAATGGATCAAGCCTACGGCAAAGCTACGGAGACGATCCAGGATGCTCAGGTGGTGAGACAGCGATCGTTCATACCGATCGACCTCTTCGAATCGGACAATCATCTGTTTGTCAGAGCTGCCATCCCTGGAGTGCGTCAGGAAGACGTTTCAGTTGCGGTCGAGAACTCCGTCCTCACCATTTCAGCCGAAACGCGTCCTTGGACCCCGAATGGCGAATCGGAAGTTCGATGGTTCAGGTCTGAGACCCCGTGCGGCAAATTCATGAGGTCGATCCGATTGCCCGACCGGCTTCAATTCGACGCGATTACTGCGGAAATTGAAGACGGTGTCGTACTCGTAAAGATTCCGGGTCTCGAGGCCCTAAAGCCGAAAACGATCCACGTGCCAGTCGGAAAGGTGGAAGCGAAACCAACATCGAAAAGCCTTCCCGATGGCGCGAAGCAACTGACCCCGAGCACATGATACTGTCCATCGCCGGGTCTCATCCTGAGCAGCTTTAGGCAGCAGCAGCCATGCCTCGCTCCTTGAATGCGGGGAATGGCTAAGCATGAACTAATTGCGTAACGCCCCCGCTTTGCGCCTATCGCCCAGGCGTGGGGGCGATCTTCAATATGCCTGCGATTGTGGAAGCGCTTACCCGGTGGTTGCTGTCAGTGACGCGAGCAGTCTCGGCCGATGATCGTCAGCGTCATGGCTTGCGATGGAAGACTGCGAAGAGTCATTTACGGACAGGCTCCTGTTCCAAACATAATCGGACGACATCCAGAAGTTCGTTCGGACGAAACGGCTTCGACAAAAAGGCGCAGCCGATCTTCTGCAATTCGTCTTTGGGCAGCTCCGGCCGGCTACCGGACATAAAAACCGTTGGGATGACGATTTTGCGTTCGACCAAAAGCTTTGCAAGCTCGATCCCGGTCTGTCCAGGCATCTGAACGTCGGTTAGGAGCAACCTAAACGCCTCAGGTTGCAAACTCAATGTCTTGAAAGCTTCGTCGGCGCTGACCGCCTCGCGCACTTCATAGCCATCGTTGGATAAGACGGCAGCGGCAATCTGGCGAGCTAACGGCTCGTCGTCGACAACAAGAATCAATGTTTTCGTCTCGCTAGTAGCGCACTAGGTTAGAGACGGCAGGGCAAGGAATTTGTTCCGTACTTCTGCTTGACAGGCTGTTCCGGCATCACTTCGGAAGTCCGCGCGGCACGTCTCACCAGATCCCGACACCGGCCGATCTTGACGATTGCCCTTTAGGCTCGCGCGCGATCACGGCGTCGTTACCCATTAGCGGCACTTCTCGACAGCAACGCCAAGCTGCATGCGAAATCCGACTCACCAGCCCATGCGAATCGTCAGACCTGAGAGAGGACAGGGACATGACATACTTCGCTTGCATCCTTGCGGCGGCTGTTCCGCTGGCGACGACCAACTCGGACGAAGCGCGAATTGAGCGCTTGATCGCTTCGCTAGGCCCATCTTCTATTGGCTCGGACGGCGGGCTCAACGAGCGCATCGAGGACACGCTCGCGCGTCTCATCCGCAAGAGCACGCCTGGCGTGGAACGACTCATCGTCGAAATCAACAGCAAGGACTTTGAACGTCGGACACGGGTCATCTCGGCATTGAGTCGCATAGGCGACGCCAGAGCCAAGGAGCCGCTCTACGCGGTATTCCGGCAAAACCCTCGGGATTCGGCCGCGATCAGAGCTCTTGGCGTTCTCGGTGAGCGTCGCATCGCACCAAAGCTCATCGAGAGGGTGCTAATGATGCCGCAGGAGAGTCAGGTCGAGATCGAAGCACTCCGCGCCCTAGGTGACCCCACGGCCGAAGAAGCCTATCGTGCCGCACTGCGGACAAAAACTGTTGCCATTCCCGGATGCTTGGCTCCAGGGATTTTCAGTGAACCGTTTCGGCCGGCAGCTCTGGGCATCGCAGAACTCGGCGATGCGGAGAGCGTTCTGAAGGAGCTATCGGCCAGCAGCGACTGGAGAGACCGTCGCGGGAGCGCCATTGGATTGGTCAAGGGGGCCGAAAGTTTTGCGCTGCCGACGCTTCGCAAACTTGCGCGGGATAAGCAGGCCGAGGTCCGCGGGGAAGCTTTGGTTACGCTCGGCATTCGTCGTGACGCCGACGCACTTCCGCTTTTCTACGAAGGACTCGGGGACAAGGACGTGCGCGGAAAGGCTCTGGAGGGCCTGTCGTACCTTGCTGATCCGCAAATGGTTCACGTCGTGATGGCTCTGAAAGACGAAGAGCCGGACTTGGTTGCCCGCGTACTCTGCGGTACTGACTCGGATGAAGCATCCGTCGCACATAAGGGGCTAATTCTTGACCGTAACGATAGGGTTGCGGCGGCCGCGATTAATGCTCTCAGCAGTAACATTATTCGACACGAGCTTGCCGTGTTCGCACTAGAGACGCGCCCGGACCATGCCTACGCGGCTGCGACGGTCTTGGCCCGGTTTTCCGCCCTTGGTATATCGCAGCTGTCGGCTTTCGCAGGGTCTTCAGACAGTCGAATCGGAACGGCTGTGGCGCTCGCCTTGCAGATGACAAACGACGAGGTTGCTATACCGATACTTCGAAGCATGCTGAGAGACACGAACAAGGAGGTCGCTGAGATGGCACGTTACGCATTAGAAAGACTGCTGATTACGCTGGGCCTTTTGGCCCCTCGGTTTTAATCCATTCGTGAGGGACTCGCGACCGTTCCCGGTAGGGCGATTAGCCATGCCACGCGGTTAAGATTTCACGCGATCTGAATGCCATGCCGCCTGCTACCTTCCAGGCTTATGCGCAAATCGAAACTCAGGTCGCCCGCAGTGCCAGCATAAAACGACTTCATAATCGTGCGGCCGAGGACCCAAATCAACCCCGTACCAGCCCGGAATGCGGCTGGTTTTCTTGAGCCTTCCAATTTCGCGCCAGCACTGCCCGCAATCCGCGCAATGATCCGCTACCTGAACGCTTTTGAAATAGCGCACCTCATCAAACAGCCATGGAACGACCGCTGACACCCGAATGGATAATGTGTGTTCGCTCAGGTCTGCGAGATGATCTTGACGGCTTCGGTTTTCATGCGCAGTTAGACTCTCCGCTACGCTGACGTAACATGACGCACCGAACCGCCGCACTGGATACGTGCCGCCTCTCAGGACTTGACCGGGAATGATGTAATACAGTTTTCTGCGGGTTAGCCCGGATTCTTCCAGGTTGGCCCCACCGAAGGAAAAGGTCTGAAACAGGTGGTCGCCAAGTGCAAGCCCAAGGCTCTTCATAAACTGAAGGAAGTCTTGCGACAGAAATCGCTCGCGCACCATGCGCCAATTACTGCACCCATCGCACTGACACCAGTCTAGCCATTTATCCGAGTAAACCCTTCGAACTTTGGCGGGATCAACAACGATCATTGCCGATCCTATTTTGAATTCCTGCGACGCCACCGAATTACGATTATGCGCTGTAGCGCGCGTGGGTGGATGAGGAGAGGGTGTTCACTCTGTGTGACCTACGCACCCCCAAAACTAGGCTCTCATGGTGTGTCGTTCCTCCGGATGAACGTTTTTCGAAATCTACGGCAGTGCGTTCGCATGGAGCTGGCGCCCGTTGTATTCTTCGTCAATGAAGCAGCCGGGCGCATGCTCGGCCGCCTCGAAACTCTCGTACTAACACCAAGAAGATCATCGAAGAGCATTGCCCCGAGCAACTACTTGCATGTATCGCGGATGCATGCGCGCTAAATGTGACATCCGCCAGCGACGATGAACTTCAATTCCTCGCAGTCACTTCGATGTCAAGGATGTCTGCGATCCTGCGGGCTCGAGGAGATTCGGACGGCTCGAAGAAATGGCTTGCTAAATCGCTCTTGCTTTCTGGTTTTGAATCTGAGGATCAAGCATTTGCAGCCGTTCCCGATCTGCTCGCCGTTTTTGGAACTGAGACATGAGGATTCTGCTCTTGGCTGCAACCTCCGCCGCAGTGTCGTCACCGACAAGTACGGCAAGCGTCCACCTTCCAGTCCGGTCCGACGCGCAGCGTAATGCCTCCGGGATAAACGGCCGCCACGTTGACGGTGGTCTCGACAGCGTAGCTGTTTTCGAGTGGCGAGTGCCCGCTGCCATGGTCATCAGCGGAATGATGTAGGGCAGGAAATCGACTAACAACTGCACAATGCTCTCGAAATTTATTCTTGCTTGATGTGCGATTCAAACACGCGGCGGGCTACAGCACAATGTTCCCGGTGCGCCACTTCTTGTTGCTTAGGAGGCGGAAGGAATAGCGCACGGTGAGCTTCGGAAAGGCTTTTGGGCCCCTCTTGATCGTGACGAGCGGCGTAGCGTTCTTTGCCTCGCCAGTGCGGGGGTCGGGCTCGCTGGATGATGGCTGGATTAGGATGAGCTTGCCTCGGTAAGCCGTCAGCTCCTTTCCGCCGGCGCTTATCTTATCGATCCGAAACTCGAGCGGTCGGCCGATCTCGTCGCAGTAGATGGAAAACTCCCTACCCTTGGGAGTATCGTGGTAAGCGAGGCCGGGATTCGGAATCAAGAACGACTCCCCGGATTCGCCTAGGCCGGATCCGTTCTCGAATTGGTAGGAGAACTTCACCAGCGTCGCGCCCCCAAGGGGCCCGGCTTCTGGAGGAAAGGCCACCACCTGCTCCTTGTTCGCTTGAAGCACTGTGGGCATCTTGTCCAGCGGCTCATAGGCGTTTAACTCCACCTCGTCTAACGTGATCGTCGGAGGGTCTTCCTTACCGGGCCGATAGGTGAGCGAGAGATGCGTTCGGCCGGATTCGGTCCTAACCTTCCGCTCAATCTTCCCTTCGGACTCATCGCCAAGTAACCCCACCTCCAGCGGCGGGTAAATGTTCCAGCCATCTACGATCGGAGCATCGGGAAAGACTATCGGTTCCGCGCCGGGATGGAGCGCCTGCAAGCCGTCGTTCAAAGCCCGCAACACATGACCCATCTCAGTGCTGGCTGCGCTTGCGCCCGGCGAGAGGTTCGTCCTAGAGAGCAGCCTGGCGGCGTCGGCTCGCAAGAGGTCCTCCGGGGTCTGTCCCAGCTTGTTTCGAGCCTTGGGGTCCGCTCCTGCAGACAGGAGCTTCTTGATGAGCGAGGCCATCGGTACCCCGAAACCTGATCGCATTGCCACATGCAGGGGTGTGAAGCCTTGTCGCGAACGCGCATTCGGGTCAACGCCCAACTTTAGAAGCCCGTCGATGGCGAAGACTGAGCCGCCTTTAGCGACCTCGTGCAGAAGGGTCCATCCATTGTCGTCCACCGCCTTGGGATCGGCTCCAGCGTCGAGGAGCAGCTTCGCGAGCCCCGGATGCTCTTGCCACTGACAGACCATTTCGAAGAGAGGCGTGCGGCCGGAATCCCTATAACCGGGCTCCCAGCCGTTGGCAACCTGCTCGTCCGCCTCGGAGCCGTGGACCGTGTTGGGATCCTCTTTCGTACGTGCATTGACGTTCACATTCCGTTTGAGCAGCGCTCTGACCACCTGGGTGTCTCCAAACCGAGCGGCCATGCGCACGGCCATGTGCAGGGGTGTTGATCCATTGTTCATCGGAAGTTCCGGATCTGCCCCGCGTCCTAGCAGGTACAACGCGACATCGCTTCGAGTTGAGATAACGGCTTGGGTAAGGGGTGTCCAGCCCTGATGTGACTGGCGAGCATCCATCTTCGCTCCCTTGGCAATCAACAGCTTGACTATCTCAAGCGACTCGCCGGCGGCCACCACGATGGCGGGCCAGTCGTTTGCCTCGGTGGCATGGGGGCTTGCGCCCTTGTTTAGGAGTTGCTTGACTCCCTTCGCATCCTTCTTGCGTATTGCGGCGAACAGCTTGTCGTCAATTGGTCGAGTCTGTACAGGCGACATCACCCGCCCCTGCGGTGCGGCTTGTTCGCACCCCGCGACCGCAAGGCCCGCACTGGCCAAAAGATAAATCAGGCAAAGCTTAACTGGCTAGTCCCCATTTAATGACCAGGTCAGAGTTTTAGTTCTGCAGCCTACTGCATTGTGATTGAAAGCTGGGCGATGAAGCTTGCAGGGGGCAGTCCTTGCAAGCTTCG
>JBPCLO010000016.1:0-52834 GCA_051003155.1 Fimbriimonadales bacterium
GTGCCGGCTCGCTCGGCCAGCGGCGCATCGGCGCCGGGCACACCAAGCCCCCCCTCCCCCCCCCCGCCGCGACCCCGCCACCCGCGTCGCCCCGGTGTAGTGATCGGCTAAATGGATCGGTGGATAAGGGTTTTGGCTCTAAGCGTGCTCCTCGGCGCCGTGTTGACCCTCTTCGGCTCGACCGCGAGTTCCATTACAATGAATTCGTGGCTAAGGTTTTTCGTTCTAAGCCTGCTCGTCGGTGCCGTGTTGGTCCTCGCCAGCTTGATCGCGGTTCACCTACCTCGGTGCTTCTTTTCAAAGAAGGGGAGAACCTGCGACGCACAAGAGGACCAGCTCGACGAAGCCGCGAAAGTTCGGTCTCGGGCCAAATCCACCGATATCGGACGAGTCCTCGTGGATCTCGGGTACATCGGCGAGGACGAGCGATCGGATGATAAACGGGATACAAGGAGTGACTGATACCCAGTTTGGCACGGGCGCTCGGGTCGATGTTTCGCGATCGGAAATTTTGGGCGGTGTTGGCTCTGGGCGCCGTTTTCACAGTGCTGATAAACCGGGGCGTAAGAATATTTCTCTTAGGTTCATACCTATGGGCGAGGAGCGGAGTGATCGTGCATATCGCATCGATCATCACGATCGCGCTCTTGGTTGCCACTCATAGAGAAGTGTTGCGCATCATGCGGGAAAACGGCAGAGGTAGGCTAGCGGGACGGGCTCCGACCGTTCCGTGGTCGCTTCTCCTTTTATCTACCTTGTCGTGGTTGCTTGCTTCCTCGTGCTTCTTTGCCTATTATGGCCACTGGTATTTCAACAACGACGCCGAAGTCCGCATGTTCATCGAAATGTATCGTCGGGAATGCTATCCATTTTGGGATTAGGCACGCGCCACAGGAACGGTTGCCGAAAAGACGGGCGGCGGGGTAGAATGCACAGGCTTTTGGGGCCGCCTCGGCGGTCTCTTCTTATAAATCTGAAAGTCTGTCAGGGGGCTTTCGTCGAGGGATAGATTCACCGTTGAAAAATATCTTTGCAAAAACGATAGGGCGTCTCGCGCCCATGCGCCTGCTGATGGCGCTCCTTTGTCTTACACCCGCTCTCGCCATGGCCTCGGAGGCCAACGTCAAGCTTGTCTTCACGGATCAGGACAAGATGTTCCTTTACGTCTCGCTGGCGCTGGCGCTGCTTGCGATCGTCGTCGGGTTCGCGATTCGCGGCTGGGTTCTGAAGCAGTCCCCCGGCAACGAGAAGATGCAGGAAGTGGGCGCTGCCATCAAGGACGGCGCGATGGCTTATCTGCGCCAGCAGTTCCGCACGATGTCGGTGTTCGTGGTGCTCCTCGCCGTGGGGCTATTCTTCCTGTTCAACTGGAAGTTCCCGGGCGTTGCAATCGCGAACGTTCCCATCGGGCTTTGGCTCGCGGTTTCGTTCGTGCTAGGCGTTCTGGCTTCCTATGTGGCGGGGTATGTCGGGATGGTCATGGCCGTCGCGGCGAATATGCGCGTCGCATCTGCGGCTCAAACGAGCTATAAGAATTCCCTCGAAATCGGCTTTCGCGCAGGCGCCGTCGCCGGCTTGGTGACCGTCGGCATGGGCCTCCTCGGCGCCACCCTGATCTTCCTCTTGGCCGGTGAGCAAGCGATGAAGCTCCTGATCGGTTTCGGCTTCGGCGGCTCGCTGGCGGCGCTCTTTATGAGGGTCGGCGGAGGCATCTTCACCAAGGCTGCCGACGTGGGCGCGGACCTCGTCGGCAAGGTCGAGGCGGGCATCCCAGAGGACGATCCCCGAAACGCAGCGACTATTGCGGACAACGTGGGCGACAACGTCGGCGACTGCGCGGGTATGGCCGCGGACGTCTTCGAATCGTACGAAGTCACCCTCGTCGCCGCGATCATTCTTGGCGCAGCGACCGCGGCGATCTTCGACCAGAGCACGTGGATGAAGCTCATTATCTTCGCGCTGATGGCTCGTGGTGTGGGCATCGTCGCCTCGATCCTCGGCATCTTCTTCGTGCGTGGCAAGAACGACGAGCGGATGGACCCGCTCACGCCGATCACGCGCGGTTTCTGGTTCTCAGCCGGCGTCGCGATAATCGGAACCGTGGCACTCGCGTTCTTCATGATGCAGGGCATCAAATCGACGACTTACAGGGACATCGAAGGAAACCAGGTGAGCGCTCTGCGCAAGCTGGAAATGCGCGACTTCCGCGTTATGTACGCGATGAACAACGTCGAGCTGGGCGTCAGCGCACCGAACGCGACCAAGCCCGCGATTCCTCCGGCTCGAATGTCCGACGCGGACCTCGCGAAGAAGTCGACGGAATTTCTGGACAAGCTTCACGCGGACTTCGTCAAGAACAAGCCCCCGCAGTCGCCCGCGGTCGCGAAGTTCAAGCCGGTCACCGTCGAGGAAGTAAAGGTCTATCGTGAAGACCCGGTTCGCAACTACACGATGCTGAACAATGGCATGCCGCAGGCGCAGCTCCCGGATATCGGGCGTGGCGCCGACAACAAGTTCTTTGTCGCCAAGATCAGCCGACCCGGGATGCCTAATCAGGCTACTCCCAATGTCCCGGCCAAACCGATCGAGAATTGGCAGTTCATGCCTGAGAGCCAGATGGGTTCTCCGATTCCTGGCATGACGATCAAGGAGACAGCCGAAGCCAACCTCGCGGTCAGCACGGCGAATGGCGACGTTTACTGGGTCATCGCCAAGGATGTCAAGGACAAGAAGGCGTATAGCGCGCTGCCTCCCTTCGACTTCTCGGAAACCAAGCACGTGGCTGAACCCATGGGCAACATGGAACCCGTGGAGAAAGATGGCAGCGTGACGACGGTCATTCAGTCAGGCAGGCCAGTCGAGTGGTGGCGGTTCTGCGTAGCCATCATCGTCGGCATCCTCATGGCCTACTTGATCGAGCGCATCACGGATTACTTCGTCAGCTTCGAGAAGAAGCCGGTGCGCGAGATCGCGGCAGCTTCGACGGCGGGGCCAGCTCCGATGATCATCCAGGGCTTCGCTTATGCGATGGAAAGCGCAGTTTGGTCCGTCTTTACGATCGTCCTCGCGCTCCTCGCACCACTGTTCATCTTCCCTCCGGCGGAATTCGGCGGCTACATCCTTAGCTTCTACGGGATCGCCCTCGTCGGCCTCGGCCTGCTGACTACCACCGGATACATCCTCGCAATGGACACTTTCGGCCCCATCAGCGACAACGCCCAAGGCGTCTACCAGATGTCGGGCGCTGAGGCAACCGAGACGGTTCAGGAAGGCAGCATGCCCGGCAGCCGTGCCGTTCAGCGTCTCGACGCGGCAGGCAACACGACAAAGGCTCTTACGAAGGGCTTTGCAATCGCCACCGCGGTTGTCGCGGCGGTGGCCCTGTTCCACTCGTTTATCGAAGACGCTCGAATTACCGAACTCGGACTTCGGATCGAAATTCCCGAGATCTTCATCGGCCTGCTCATCGGTGGCGCCGCTCCGTTCCTGTTCAGCGCCTTTTCGATCAATGCGGTAGGGCGCGCAGCGTTCCAGCTCATCGGCGAAGTGCGCAGGCAGTTCGCTGCCGACCCCGGCATCATGGCCGGCACCAGCAAGCCGGACTACGGCCGCTGCGTTTCGATCGTAACCTCGGCCGCGCAGAAAGAGCTGCTCGGCCCCGGCATTCTCGCGATCGCCTTCCCGGTACTGGTCGGATTCGGCCTTGCGATCGGAAAGGCTCCGGTAATGATCGGTGGCACGGAGTACAACCTCGTTGGCGCGCAGGCGCTTGGAGGCTTCCTTGCGGGAGCGATCCTTAGCGGCCAGCTACTCGCCGTAACTCTGGCCAACTCGGGCGGCGCTTGGGATAACTCGAAGAAACTCATTGAAGACGGACTGTACGGCGGGAAGGGCTCCGAAGCCCACAAGGCCGGCGTTGTTTGCGACACGGTCGGTGACCCGTTCAAGGACACGGCCGGCCCGGCGCTTAATCCGCTCATCAAGGTCATGAACCTCGTCGCCCTGCTCCTCGCACCGGTGGTCATCACCAAAATGGACGACTGGGTCCGCTACCTGGTCGTGGGTTTGGCGGTGGTCGCCCTCGCGATCGCGGTGTTCTGGTCCAAGCGGGGCTCGATCGGCACCGAGCTTGCGAAGTCCGCTGGCGCCATCGCTGAAGAGCCGGCGCACTAGCGCCCTGATTCATGCCCCCGGGGGGTTACCTTCCGGGGGGATGAACTCCAAGCAATCATGGCAATCTTAGTCGACCAAAACACTAAGCTCATCGTCCAGGGAATCACGGGGCGCGAAGGCGGATTCCACACCAAACAAATGATCGAGTACGGCACGAAGGTCGTCGCGGGTGTCACCCCTGGCAAAGGGGGAACTACCTTCGAGGGCGTTCGGGTTTTCGATTCCGTTGCCGAAGCCGTTTCCGAAACCGGAGCAAACGCGTCTGTGATCTTCGTTCCGGGCCCCTACGCCGCTGACGCGATCATCGAAGCGGAAGAGGCCGAAGTGCAGTTCGTATGCGCGATCACCGAAGGTATTCCTCAAAACGACATGGTTCGTGTTGTCAACAAGGTTGCGGAGAACGACGGCTGTAGACTCCTCGGGCCGAACTGCGCGGGGATTATCAGCCCGGGACTCTGCAAGATCGGTATCATGCCCGGTCAGATCTTCGCTCAGGGCAAGGTCGGACTCGTTTCGCGAAGCGGCACTCTTACGTACGAAATTGTCAACGAGCTGACGCTCGCCGGCCTTGGGCAGAGCACCTGTGTGGGAATCGGCGGTGACCCGTTGCTCGGTACCAAGTTCGTCGATGTCCTGCCCATGTTCGAAGAGGACGACGACACGGACGCGGTTGTGTTGATCGGCGAAATCGGTGGCAGCGACGAAGAAGACGGCGCCGAGTTTATTCGAGGCATGAAGAAGCCGGTCATCGCGTTCATCAGTGGACGTACGGCGCCTCCCGGAAAGCGCATGGGGCACGCAGGCGCTATCATAAGTGGGGGCGTGGGCGGATCGGAAGGCAAGGTCGAAGCGCTAACGGCGGCCGGAGCCAAGGTTGCCGACATGACCGGCGAGATCCCTTCCCTCGTCCGAGATGCCCTGAGCGTTCGCAGCTAGGGGTGTCGGCGCCAGGCTCGTGAATGGCGCGAAAGGAAGATTGCGAACGACGCCGAAAGCCACAACCATCAGCGCAACAACCAACGAACTCTTGTGGCCGAATTGCGGCCACTTCCACTCACCCGCAATGGCAAACCTGGCCAATGAGAACAGGCACCAGGCGGCCAAGGGCAGGAGGACGACGATGAGGAGATTTTGTTTTAGGGCGTCCACAGGGTTGCCGTGCATGGCAAGGTAAGCAGCGCGGGTGCCGCCACATCCAGGACAGTAAAAACCGGTTAGCACGTTGAACAAACAGGTGGGATGGGAACTTCCGGGGACCGGAGGGTGAGCGTAGATCCATGCAGCGACGCCCAGGAGCCCGAGGACACACAACGCACTGGCTATCCGCGGCGGGGATCGCATTCCTTAAGATAGACGAACGGATCTACATTTCCGGATCCCAGGACCTATGGCCCGACCAACTGTGATAAACTCTCAGTCGTGGAGTTGCACAGTCCGGTCAAGGCGAATGTGCTCAGCGACGTGTTCGCGCAACTGATCCGTATTTCGCTTAGTGAGAGGATCGTCGAAGCTTTGTCCGCCGCCCAAGTCACCTATGCTCAGTTCGAGGCCCTGCGATACGTGCAAACGCATCCGCACACAACCGTCGGAGACCTGTCCGCCGGTCTCAGAATCTCTTACCCAAGTGCGACCAACATGGTGAGCCGCCTGAGCCGCAAAGGATTGTTGCAGAAGCGAGGAGTACGAGCGGACCGACGGATCGTCCGCTTGGTACTTACCCAGGCGGGCGACCAGCTCGCACATGAGGTGCGTGAGGAGCGTGGCAAGCGGATTGCGGAAATCATGGCGGCGATGAGAGCTCGCGATCGCGACCACTTCCTCATGGCGCTCGACAATTTCATCATAGCCGCAGGCAGGTGCGGCCTCGCCGACCCCGTCGATTTATGCCTTAGCTGCGGATCTGGAGGTATGAGTGACTGCACCCTGCTGCACGTAGGGGCCGAACACAAATGCCGCTAGCCTACTTCGACAACGCTGCCTCGACCAAAGTGGACCCACGGGTCCTCGGGGCCATGCTACCGTTCTTCTGCGAGAACTACGCTAACCCCAGCGCACTTCATTCGCCCGCTCAATCCTCGAAGATGGCCATCGAAGACGCCCGCGAGGCGGTAGCCGAGCTTCTAGGAGCAAACGATCCGTCGGAGGTGATCTTCACTAGCTGTGCGACCGAGGCGAACAACACCGTCCTCTCAAGCTTCGGCGGCCGGCTTCTGATCTCGGCGATCGAGCATCCCTCCGTCCGGATGCCGGCCCTCGCAACCGAGCGCGCCGACCTGATCCCGGTAGACCACACGGGAACCATCGACATCGTCGCCTATACGGAGCTGCTGAAGAAGGGTCCAGCGCTGGTCAGTATCATGAGCGTCAACAACGAAATCGGCAGCGTGCAAGACATCGACACGCTCGGTGCAAAGGCTCAAGAGGCAGGAGCCAAGTTCCATAGCGACATCACGCAAGGCGTGGGCAAGTTCCATCTCGATCTCGCGAATCGTTCGATCGATTACGCCACGTTCTCCGGACACAAGTTTCACGCGCCGAAGGGCATCGGCGTTCTGTGGGCTCGCGAAAGTAGCCCGCTCAAACCGTTTATGGTTGGCGGCTCGCACGAGAACTACCGCAGAGCCGGCACGCACAATGTTCCACTCATCGTCGGCATGGGCGAAGCCGCTAAGATTATCCTTCGCGACGGCGTAGTCGAGGCCAAGCGGATGCGGCAGATGAGGGACAATATCATGGCGAGAGTCCTGTCGGAAGTACTTGACAGCAGGGTCAACGGACAAGACAACGGCGCCCCACACATTATCAGCTTCAGCTTTCTGCGTACCGAGGGCGAACCGATTATTATCAATTTGGACGCGTTGGGAATTTGCTGCACCGCTGGGGCCGCGTGCTCCTCGGGCAAGCACATCTCCAGCCCGGTTCTGACAGCGATCGGGCTTCCCGAAGAATGGCTCAGGGGCACGGTGAGAGTCAGCTTGAGCCGGTTTACGACAGACGAAGAATGCGACTTACTCGTAGATTCTCTAGTTAATTGTGTGCGTTCAATAAGAAACATTTCGGGCTATGCAAACGTCTAAAGATAGCGCTAAGGAACCTGAAAACCGATTCCAACGTTTAGTACTTTGTGATATGATTCACAATGTTACACGAAAATCGCCCTTGACAGGAGAGCGAAGTCGTGATACTTTGTTGGGTAACGCTTGATAGTGAATGCTACTCGACTTACCCGTGATAATCGAATTGGAAGGCTCTTGAAGCGAGCGATTGCTCGCCAATGATGGGCGCATTTTTTACGCCGACGCCGCCGATTGGACCGCTCCGCACGTATTGATTGGAAGTGATTTTGGAAATTTGTGACAATGACAACGAATAGTGCACTCCCCGCAGTTAACGAAGAACCTCTGGACGACGAACTCTTAGAAGTCGAAGAGGCTGCGGAGGAAGAAGAAGCAGAAGCCGAAGAGAACACACCGCCACCACCACCCGACGACTCCGAGGAGTTGGAAATGTGGATGCGGCAAACTCGTCGGGCGCAATTGCTTACGCCGGAGCAGGAGGTCTCCCTGGCTCGCCGCGTCCAAAACGGCAGCCATAAAGCCAAGCGCATCCTCATCGAATCGAACCTTAGGCTCGTGGTCAGCATCGCCAAGAAGTACAACGCCCGGGGCATCCCTCTTGCCGACCTCATCCAGGAAGGCAACCTGGGCCTAATCCGTGCCGTCGAAAAGTTCGACTGGCGCAAGGGCTTCCGCTTTAGCACGTACGCCACCTGGTGGATTCGGCGGGCTATCGCACGCGCCATCATTAACCAGGGTCGCACGATTCGAATTCCGGTCTATGTTGCTGAACTGATCAACAAAGTGGTCAAGACCGCTAACCGGCTGCAGCAAGAACTACAACGCGAGCCGACCGAACTCGAGATCTCGATGGAGGTGGGCCTTTCTATCGACCGCGTGCGCGAAATGCTTCGCGTGGCCGTCGAGCCGCTCTCGCTCGAGACCCCGGTGGGTGAAAAGGACAACTCTTCCTTAGGCGACTTCGTTCCCAACACGAACATGCCGACGCCTAGCGAGGTCACGAAGGACATCATCAAGAGCGAAGAGATCGACGCGATTCTCGGCCGCTTGACGTCCCGCGAGCGAGACGTCGTCCGATTGCGCTTCGGCCTCGACGATGGCCGTCCTCGGACGCTCGAAGAGGTTGGGATGGCACTGAACGTCACACGCGAGCGCGTCCGCCAGATCGAGCTCCGCGCAATGAAGAAGCTCCGTCATATCGGCCAAGAGCTGTCCGCTCTCGGCGTTCAGCTTCAGACAACTGCCTAATCCGAGATTCCTCCTCGTCGAACCTCCGTCCAAACCGGGCGGAGGTTCCTCATTGCCGTCAGCCGGATTCAAGGGTCGCCGAGATCGCCCCGCGCAACTCGGCCATGCCAACGCCCAGCGGTATGCCGACATGCGGATGAGCATAAATACGGGCGGGATCGCGCAGGGGCATCTCGACCGGAATGCTGCACTGCGCGAGGACGGCTCGCCTAGTCATCCGCATAGCGCAGCCTATCAGTTTGCGGCCCGTGTTGGGATCGATCACATCGTTGGGCGAAATGTGGCGAAAGCAGTCGGCGGTCTTGAGCCCCCGAGTCAGGAACCTCGTTTCCTCCCCTAGGGCAGCCCTTAGGCCTAGGTCGTCGAGCGCGCGGACCAGCGGTGCGATCAGCAGGCGATACTCGGCCCGTAGGGCCCGCGAGTTCGTCGAATCGATCGGTCGAGCGAGGCTAACGGTAAGGTCATGGCCGTGCAAAACGGCCTTTCCCCCGGTCGGTCGCACGACCCACGGAACGAGCGACGGGTCCAGAAGGTCGCGCTCGGGGTCTTGAAAGCGGCCCAGAGACACCCATGGCCCATGCCACTGGTAGATCCGGGCGGCCGACTCGCCGGCCTCCGCCCTTTCCAGGAGCCCCGCGTCGCGAGACATGTTGGTGTGCCCGTCGCACTTCCCTTCCGGCTCAACTGCATAGCCCACTATCGGCCGTGCTCCCCGAGCGCCTCCCTCTTCATTTCGTGACTTTCCTCCGGGGTCATGGTTGATTGGAGTATACGAGGCGGCTCGACGTGGAGGAACGTACAATTATTCGCGTCCGTCCGGCAGCGGCAAGTTCTTGAGAAATCGTTCTTTGAATTCGCAAAGGATTTGTTCCTCCCACTCGCGACGCATCTCTTCGTCCGTCGGTGGCTCAATTGGGCGGGCAAGCTGCTTGCGATACAACCAGGTCAAGAACACCGCACCTGCCCCCCATTTAACGGCTAAGAAGTACGTAAGGCTTTTACCTCCGGCAAGCGCCAAAAGGAGGAATCCAGCGCCGGCGCCCCAAGCCATTGCGGATGCACTCATGAAAAGAGAAGTAAATAGACCCCAGCCTCCGAAGAAGCGCAATGCGAAGTTGCCCTCCTTGGCCTTCGGCAGGACCAGGGCAACGATAACCATAATGCCCGCGCACGCGTAAATAGCCCAGCGCCCGCCGCCCCGTATGCCCGTCAGTAGCCGAACCTGAGGCGCGAGGCAGGCAAGAGCAAACGTGACCATCCATGCAGTGCGCAATGTCACCCGCGCGCGTACCGGCAGCATGTGAAGAATTATGATCGCTTTCATCCGCGGCGGGGATGTTTACAGCTTCGCTGGGGGCCCCTACAGCTCCACCGGGGATGTCTACAGCTCCACCGGGGATGTCTCCCGTCGGACCGAGGTCTGGCGTATAATCGGGGGTGCCAGACGAAGGACCGGTGAGCCTGGCTGAAGGAGAGAACCCGGACACCTGCCCGATGATGGAGGATCGGACCGAGTCGCCTCCCTGAGAATTGGACGCAAAGTGAGCTGAGATTTAGCAGCATCATGGTCCAATCTTAGGATGACCCGCGAGCATTGAGTCCGTTATCTCGGCGCCAACTTTGCGAGGTCGGCAGGAAGAGCGACCAGCTTCTTTGCGTCGCTCAATCCCGCGCCGATAACCAGGGGCCTGAACCTCATCACGCCCAACTTCATCGCGGCTGCGTATTCGCCTATCGTCGAATCGATCATGATGAATGCCGCCTTGATGTACTCCCCTTCCTCTGGTGTTGGCTGGTCATTGTCATCGACGATGCCCGGAACGAAGAAGTCGATCTCCACCGGAAGTTCATCATTGAGCAATCTGTACAGAATCGCGTCGCCCCGAAGCTCGACGTCACCCATTCTGATCCTCGCTGAGCTATCCGGCTGCCTGAACGCGATCACCTTCCATGATCTAAGGGGCGGAGCGGAAGCCACGAGTTGCTCGACCGCCGGGAACACATCGCGGAGTCCGTCCGCGCTGCCTGGTGTGCTCATTTCCCAAACTAGGTCCTTATGCACCTTCCCGAGGCGAGGTGAAACTTCCGCTGCAAACTGAGCGGGATCGTCAAGTCCGGCAAGACGATCCTCGTTTTTCCAGAACCAATCCCAGAACTCCTTGTTGCGATCCTTCTTGAGAAACTCGAACAGCTACGCCTCCGCGGCGACGGGAGCTTTTGGCGGCTGCCAAGACACGTCGAGCGTCTTCGCCGCATACGCTTCGTCAAGGCGTCCCACGGGTTGCGTCGACGGCGCGTCGTGGAGGAGCTGCGGGTTCTCGCGGGCTTCCTTGGCGATGGCCAGCATTGCGGCGCAAAAGGCGTCCAGCGTTTCCATAGTCTCCGTCTCCGTCGGCTCGATCATGAGCGCCTCTGGCACGATCAGCGGGAAGTAGTTCGTGGGAGGGTGGAAGCCATAGTCGATGAGGCGCTTGCTGATGTCCAGTGCGCGCACGCCGGTGGCCCTCTTGAGGGGCGCTACGGTAAGAACGGCCTCGTGCATCGAGACGCGGCCCTCGTAGGGCATCGGATACTCGCGCTCGATCTTGGCCCGGACGTAGTTGGCGTTCAGAACGGCGTGGCGGGCGATCTCGGGCAGCCCTTCCCTTCCAAAGGCCCTCACATATGCCCAAGCGCGGACGTCCATCAGAAAGTTGCCGTAGAACGTGTGCACGCGCCCGACCGAATGCGGCCTCCGGTAGTCGAGGCTATATGCGCCACCCGCATTCTCGACAATGGGTACCGGAAGGAACGGCTCGAGGTGTTTCTTTACCGCAATGCATCCGCAGCCGGGGCCCCCGCCTCCATGGGGCGTGGAAAACGTCTTGTGCAGGTTCAGATGCATGCAATCGAAGCCTTGATCGCCGGGCCTAGTGATCCCGACCATCGCGTTCATGTTGGCTCCATCGCAGAAGACCTGGGCGCCCGCTTTATGGATCAGCGCGTCGATCTCCAGGATGCTCTCCTCGAACAGGCCGAGGGTGTTCGGGTTGGTCAGCATCATCGCGGCGACGCTTTCGTTGAGGTTCGCTCTCAGATCGTCGATGTCGCAACCGCCGCGCCCGTTGGTCTTGACCGCACGGACGCCATAGCCAGCCCGCGCCGCACTCGCGGGGTTGGTGCCGTGCGCGCTGTCGGGGACGAGCACGATGCTTCGGCGGCCTTCGCCGCGGCTCTCGTGGTACGCCTTGATGAGCAATAGGCAGAGGAGTTCCCCGCTGGCGCCCGCGGGCGGCTGCATGGTGGCTATGTCGAACCCGGTGATTTCGGCCATCCAGGTCTGGAGGTCGTAGATCACCCTGAGGCATCCCTGCGCGGTTTCGGCAGGCTGAAGAGGGTGCATCTTCGCAAACGCCGGATTCGCAGCAACCGCCTCATTGATGCGCGGGTTGTACTTCATCGTGCACGACCCCAGTGGATAGAATCCGGTGTCGATGCCGTAGTTGCGGTGGCTGAGGTTCGTGAAGTGGCGTACAACTTCCATTTCGCCCACTTCCGGCAATTCGGCGGGGGCCTTGCGTTGATTGCCCCCGAGGAGCTCGCTTAGGGGCCGCTCGAGAACATCGGACTTAGGCGGGCTGCAGCCGATTCGGCCGGAGCGTGATTTCTCGAAGATCAGGGGAAAATCGTGGGCCGATGTGGACATAGCGGGATGCCCATATTATAGCTTCCAAGTGGGCCTGTAAGCCACAATGAAGCGTGAAGTCGAAGCATTTCGATTCGCCGCTCGGGAGCCTGTATGCCGAGTCGAGCGATGTCGGGATCACCAAGCTCCTTTTCATCGACGGCAGGCAGGCGGATCGGCAAACGGCGGGGCCGGGCGAATCGCCTCACCTCGACGCCTGCGCAAAATGGCTCGCCGCATATTGGGAAGGCGATTTCGCCGGTTTGCCTGCGGTCGCGATCGATCCCAAGGGTACCGGTTTCGAACAAGCGGTGTGGACCGAGCTCTTGGCAATTGCTCCTGGAACGACGAGGTCGTACTCGCGTGTCGCCGAGATCGTGGGGTGTCCGGCCGCCAGGGCCGTGGGCACGGCCGTGGGCAAGAACCCGCTGGCTCTCGTCGTGCCTTGCCACCGTGTCATAGGCGCGAACGGTTCGCTCACCGGGTACGCTGCCGGCCTGCATCGCAAGGAGTGGCTTCTCAAGCATGAGGGCGCCTTGTCCGGTCAGTTGCCGCTGTTTTGAGAAGCCGTTCCGTTTCGATTAGGACCATAAGCGACTTCCGCCATGAGCGAGAGAAGAGCAAGGACGATCTGCGGGACTGACTTGACTGTGCCGGGGGCCGACGCCGTCCGAGATTTGTACGCCGGAGTAGTGCGGTGGCGATCCGAGCCTGAGGATATGGGCGGGTATGCCGATCACAAACATGGGTAGCGGCGAACGCGTCTCGGGAATCTGCCACGCTCGTGGCGAGAACGCCGGCGCCTCGCCGCAATGGCTGATCTACATTGCGGTGGATGACCTGCGGGCAAGTTGCTTTCCGGACAAGACGCCTCCCATCGGCGTACTCCTGCCGTCGGCGCTGCGATAAACGTCGCTCGGTAGCAATGCTCTGCCTCTAAGCCATCGTAATCGAATGTTACGTACCATACGCCGATTCAGTGTCTTGCCAGGCTCGCCGGTATCGATCGAAGCGTCGATTCGCATATATCGGTTGTCCATTTCCCACGCGGCCTTCGCGTTGCCTTGTATGGTCGTCCGAAGCACATGCGGTGCCGAGAGCAACTGCGGCAACGGTTCCGATGGCCAGCGCTGTTCATGCACGCATTATTCAAGGATCCGCTTGCTCAAAATCACGCTCCGATAGTTGGTCTCGTTCCAGTCGGCGTTCCCTACCAGCCGATAGCCGCGGCGCTCGTAGAGGCCGATAAGGCGGGTTGCACCTTCGGCGGTATCAAGCGCCAACTCGGTGGCGCCCGTTTCCAGAGCCCTCCCCTCGGCGAGTTCGATCAAGCGCGAGCCGATTCCGGATCGTTGAAGCGAAGGTTCGACCGCGAACTGGCCAAAACTCGCTACCTCGGGCCGGTCATACCACGAGCAACCACTGGTGTGCGCAGCATCATAGAATGTCATCGTGGCGACAATCGGGCCCTCTATATGACCCACGAAGCACTCGCCACCCTGCGTCCGTTCGCGCGTGGTTTCCGTGTCCTGGTGAGTTGCCAAGAACCGAAAGCCCATATCCGCGAGCTGTTTATAGGCCCGGTGCAGCAAGTCGGTCAACTCCTGCAGGTCGTCCGTTGGCTCAAGTCGCCTTATATCGACTTCGCTTCGCACAAGGAGATTATTCCACCAAGAAACACTAAGCGGCCCGCCCTAAACGCCAGAGCGGGCCCGAACGTAGCCGAGCGGGGGTGACCTTCTACCGGCGAACGAACTGGTAGTAGCGCTCGCCGTTCTTTCTCACGATCCGACGGTCATATCGCCGTCCGTCACGGTAAATGTAATCGCGATCGAAGTAGGACGACCGTAACCGATCTATCTTGCTCTGGCTCTTTCGATCTTGCTCATAGCGCCCAAGGGCGTAGAGCGAACCCGCGGAGCCGGCGAAGATGATCCGCGTGTCCTTCTTCAGAGCGCCGAGCAGGGCCACTG
Organism: Fimbriimonadales bacterium; assembly: GCA_051003155.1. Taxonomy (GTDB): domain Bacteria; phylum Armatimonadota; class Fimbriimonadia; order Fimbriimonadales; family ATM1; genus JACDEQ01. The sequence goes on from JBPCLO010000016.1 coordinate 14,136, forward strand.
CGCCGCCAGCGTAGGCGATATTGCGCCATTCGTTTTTAGTCTGCTGGCGTCGGCGGGAAAGCTGTGAAAGCGAATCGAACCGGTTGTTGTTGTAATAGTAATACCGGCCATCGTATTGGTACCTTGTGCCGTCGCTCAGCCTGCGCCATTCGCGATTTTTCTTGTTCCAGTCGCGGTTATCGTGTCGGCCGTTCTTCTTGGGAGGCGCGGGATTCCAATGCTGCTTCGAATAGCTGCGAGCGTCGACCGGGACGCGGTTTTTGGCGCCGCTTTTAGCCGATCGTCGTCGGATGTCGTTCGTGACAACGCGTCTGCTCTTGTTTTGGGACGAACCGCGCCATCTCTTGGACGAATTCGTGGCTGTAGCCTTGCCCCGCGACTGCTTGACGTTACCTTTTACGCTGGACTTGCTTCGTGACTGTTTTGAAGAGCTTTTGCCCTGGCCCTTGCCTTTGTCCCTGTCATACGCCAGAGCGGGGCCGAGCGTGATGATTGTCAACACTGCTGCGATCAAATAACTGATTAGGGTCTGTCTGATTTTCATGATAAACTCCTTTCATGGCTGCTCCAAACCCGACTGGTGAGCCACCACAGGTAAGACGCCTAAGGTCGATGGAGAGTTTCCTTGTCGATGAATCTACCGACATCAGTGCGCTAATGATTTGTGTAGGATTCTATGAAATTGGTGTAGTCCAGTTTCTCGTTTAACCGAGTATCTACCGTGCTTATAGAGTCTGGAACGCACGCCTCGTTGGACCGTTTCCACTATAGCTTCGTCCTCCCGCTCGACGCGGTCCAGTTCAGCGCCAGCCCCGGTTCCCAGCCTCGTGGGGTCGCTAACGTAGCAAACGAACGATATCCTCGTTCGGTCTACGCCCAGCGGCTTGACAACGTTAATGGAAAGGCCCCAGGGGTAGAAATTAAGCATCAGGTTAGGAAAAAGCCAGAAGTAGAGCGCTGCAACGCCCTTTTCGCCACCGAGACCGGGAATCGCGTCGTCGCCGTAGGCGATCTGAACGTTGCCGCCTTCGAATAGAGCTTGAGAGTAGGATCCGTAATCCAGAACCTCATTGAGCGACGGATGCACAAACGGCACGTGGAACCCTTCGAGATAGTTTTCGACGTAGAGGGCCCAGTTCGCATTCACGAGGTAGTCCCGGGATCGCGAGGAATCTAACTGCAGACTGCCCAGTTCTATGCCTAGAACGCGGTCGCTAACAGGCGCTAGCCACTCGACGAGCTCAACATGCGGCTCGAGTGAGGCAAACAGGAATGGACCCCACTTCGCAAAAGGCACGCGCGGCAGGTTATCCGCCTCCGATGGAAACCCTTCTACTTCTTCGAACTCGGGCATGTGCTGAAACTTGCCGTCGAGCCCGAACCGGCGTCCGTGATACCGACATCGCAGGGCGCGCTCGGTGCCTGCGTGTTCGCACAAGATATTCCCGCGGTGAGTACAGACGTTGCTCAGGCAGTGCACGACATCGTCCTTGTCGCGCGTAAGCATCAATGGTTCGTCAAGGCAGCCCTCCAACAGCGTAAACGGGAACACCTGGCCAGGTATCTTCACGACATTATCGTCGGCGATCCATTGCCACGATTTGGCGAAGGCGGCGTCCTTCGCGCGCTCGTAAATGCAGGAATCGGTGTAGAACTCCGTCGGCAGGGTCCGAGCATTCGCAATCTCCGGGCGTACGCTATCCACGCCTAATTATGGCGCGGCGCCCTATCAGGGAAGTCGTTGAGTCCGTGTCCCGAGCGGCATGCGCCAAACGGCCCCGCTGTAGCCACTCACATAGAGATACGATGGGGTTTTGATCATCTGGTACGGAGTGGTGTACTGCCCCGGGAGATTCCAGGTGCGCCAAGTCGCACCGCCGTCGACCGATCGCTTCACGACGGCCTGACCGCCCCCTTCGCGCGCGCCGCAGACCCAGACCTCGTTTGAACCGATCGCGAGGACTCCAAGGTAGGTCATTCCCTCTTGCATTTGACCAAGCTGGGTCCAGGATGCGCCGCCGTTCACGGACTTGGCGATGTAACCATCCCAACCGCAAACGTAGCCAAAGCTGGCATTGCCCCAAGCCATCTGCGAGGGGGAGGGTGACGAACCGGCATTCGTCGCGAGGTTCGACATTGCCCAGGTTTCGCCGCCATTCTGCGTTCGCCATAATGGTCGCCCGGGGGTCAAGAGCCAACCTTTCTGGCCCAGGAACTCGATGTCGAGTCCCGGAACGTTGATCTGAGGCGCGGGTTCCCACGACAAACCGCCGTCGCGTGTTCGCCATGTATTCATATAGACACCCTGCGTGTAATCCCAGCCAACCATCCATCCATTGTTCGCGTCGACAAATTCCAAACCGTTTCCGTAGTAGTCGATGCTCTGCGTACACGATAGGTTGATCCAGTTTTCGCCGCGGTCTGTCGATTTAAAAAGCCCGCCCCAGTGTCCCACGGCTATCGACGTGTTAGAGTCGATTACTTGGATGTCCGAGAAAGACGTATCTCGACCAAATGTCGGAGGGTCGAGGAGTTGCGGCGTCCAATGGCTTCCGCGGTCCGTTGTCATCTGGACGTAACCGTGATGCCCGGCGAGAACGATTCGCGAGTCAGAAAAGGCAGCCATGCCATTCCAATCCTGGCTGATGCCGCGATTTACGCGCGTCCAGTTGATTCCACCGTCCGACGATGCTAAAATCGCTCCTGCCTGCCCGACGACGTGCCCGTTCAAATTGTCCCGGAAGCTCACCGACCACGTGGCCGGAAGGTCGCCCTCGCCAATCCATCGGTGGTTCCAAGTGTAGCCTCCGTCGCTTGACCGCCAAATGTCTCCGGCGTGCGATACGCCCACCAATGTATTGGAATCGAGGACCTCGATGTCTCCGAGTCCGGTCCCGATGTATGCGCCCGTCTGGAACCAGGTTTCGCCGCCCATCGTGCGTGCGGACGACGTCAACGCCGCTATCCGCAACGGCGATCAGGTTGGACAGGTACACAACGTCGTTCGCCACGCGCGTGTGCTTGAGTCTCCACGTCTGTCCTCCGTTTGTCGTCTTGAAGATTCCCTCGTAACTCGAGCCTGCGATAAGGCCGCCCACGAGACCCGTACTCTCGTCGATGAAATCCATGCCGAAAATGACCGGGCAATCGGGATAGCCGGAGCGTAAGAGCCAGGTTTCGCCGCCATCTTGCGTTCGCACGAGCGCTCCGTTGGCGCCCATGAAGCCGGTCAAGGCGTCGATATAGTCCTGGTGGTACCACGAGCCGCCCAGGGGGAAGGATTGGACTTGATCCCATGTGGCCCCGCCGTCGATCGTCCGAAAGATATCTTTGGAGCCGACGGCGGAGTTTCCTGAAACGAACCCGAGCGTGGGAGTCGCGAACGTAACGTTGTAAAAGGGTCCGTCTTCGTAGCCGGGCAACATGATCTTCGTCCAAGTGTCGCCGCCGTTGGTCGTCTTGAAGAGGGTGTGCCCGTCCCCGGCGATAAAACCGTTGGTCGCCGAAGGGAAATTCACGCTCCACAAGTTGGATTGGGTGGGCAGCGGGGCGATCTGTGTGAAGGTTTGCGCGACAAGAACGGCCGGAATCAACGACGCTAGGGCAGCAAGGGTTCGAATATGCATAGGTGCTCTCTTCAACACTCTAAGTGTATCTGTAGGCGGACTCTGATACAGAAGAGCGTCAAATCTCACTTCATCTAGTACGCTATATTTATGTTCACTGTTTTCCTCGGGCAAAGGAATGAGCACGGGAATGCAGAATGTGCCTTTTATGCTTCGCTTACTGGGATACAGCCTAATCTTTGCTTTACCTTGCGCCCGGGCCGGAGACAACGCGGAATACACCTCCAAAATACACGAGTACACGACCGAGAAGTTTTTCCTGACTGAGCTGGTCGACCATCTTCCCGCAGGCGATGCGGTTCCTTCTCCCGACAAGGTGATCGGCTACGTAATGGGCACACCGAACAAGCTCACCTATAGCGGCGAGTGCGCCCGCTACTATCGCGAGCTTGAAAAGGCTTCGCCTCGGATCAAGGTCGTTAGCATGGGCAAGAGCGAAGAGGGGCGGGAGATGGTCGTCGCGGTGATCAGCGATGAGATGAACCTCGCGAAGCTGGACCACTACAAGGGAATTACCAAACGGCTCGGCGATCCTCGCGGGCTCACCAGCGCAGACCCCTTCATTGCAGAGGGCCTTCCCTTCTATTGGGCGACCGGCGCAATGCATTCCACGGAGAGCGGCAGCCCGGAGATGCTGATGGAGCTCGCGTACCGGCTGATCGTCGAGGAGACACAGTTCATCCGAGAAATACGCGAGAACAGTTTCGTTATGCTGACGCCCGTTTTGGAGACAGACGGGCGGGACCGATATGTGGACACTTACTATTATCGTAAGCAGAATCCGCGGAAGCCGCCGGTCCCGCTCGTCTACTGGGGCAAATACGTGGCTCATGACAACAACCGCGACGGGATGGCGATCTCTCTCGCAATGAGCAAGAACCTGATGAGAACCTGGTTCGACTTCCACCCGCAAGTTCTGCACGATTTACATGAAAGCGTACCATACTTATACATATCAACCGGGACTGGACCGTATAACTCTTGGCTCGACCCGATCACTATAGACGAGTGGCACATCCTCGCATACCACGAAGTGAACGAAATGACACGGCGCGGCGTGCCAGGAGTTTGGACCCACGGCTTCTATGACGGGTGGGCGCCGAACTACGCCTTTTACGCGGCCAACGGCCACAACGCGATTGGGCGATTTTACGAGACTTTCGGTGGAGGTGGAGCAGACACCGGGATTAGAAATGCCGGCAACACTTCTCGCGAATGGTTTCGTCCGAATCCGCCGTTCCCGAAGGTGCGTTGGAGCATACGCAACAACATCAACTTGCAGCAGAGCGCCCTGTTGATCGGCCTGCACAATGTGGCTACTAATAGAGAGGCGTTTCTTCGCAATTACTATACAAAATCACGACGAAGCATTGCGAAAGCGCGAAATGAGGGACCGGCAGCATACGTGCTTTCGGCGGATGAGCCGCGCAAGGGACAGCAGGCCGCCTTGCTCGGGTTGCTGGACCGTCAAGGGATAGAGATCAATCGGCTAACGCAGGCTACCGAGACGGCCGATGGCAAGTTCGGTGTGGGATCCTATGTTATCCGGATGGATCAGCCTTACAGCCGCATGGCCGACATGCTGCTGGACAAGCAGTTCTATAGTCCGAACGATCCGTCACCTTATGACGATACGGGCTGGACCTTGGGACCGTTGTTCAATGTTGAGGTGATTCGATGCAAGGACATTAAGCTTTTGGACGCTCCGATGGCTCTTGTTGCGGAGCCATCTGTGCCCTTATCCCTGATCGTGGGCAAAGACGACAGGGCCGTTGTAATCCGCAATACGGCCGACTTGTCGTTGGCAAAGCTTCGATACCAATTACCTAAGACCAAAATCGCAATGGCGAAGGGCGAGTTTAGCTACGAGAGCAAGAAGTGGCCGGCGGGGTCGCTCATTGCGGAAGGCGATCTCAACGAAGTGGTTGAGAAGCTACCGGAATTGCATATCATCGACGCCGCTGCCGGCCCCGTTCCGAACGTCGCGATGCGCTCGACCAGCGTAGCTAAAGTCGCTCTTGTCCACACGTGGACGAACACCCAAGACGAAGGCTGGTATCGCCTGGCTTTTGACGACTTGAAGATTCCCTACTCGTATATCTCGGTACACGAAATTCGAGATACGGCCCATCTCAAGGGCAAGTACGACGTTATCATTCTAGGTCCCGGAGGCGGGTCACCCCAATCCTGGCTTACGGGCAGAACCGCCGCCGAGCCGATCCCATGGAAGCCACTGCCCGGTTTCAAGCACCTCGGCGGACCGGACACCTCCGATGACATCCGCGGCGGGCTCGACCTCGAAGGAGTCGTCCATGTGCGCAACTTCGTCAAGGACGGCGGCCTCCTCGTAACGATCGGTAACACGTGCGAAATCCCAATTGATTTCGGGATGGCACCTGGAGTTTCCATCAGCGAGCCGGCCGGCCTGCGCGCTCCTGGAGCGGTACTGCGAGTCGAGAACACGGGTGTTAAGAGCCCGGTGACCGCAGGTTATGACGAGAAGTTTGCCATGTACTTCGACCAGTCGCCCGTGCTCTCGGTTGGTGGCGCGTTCGGTGGCTTCGGTGGATTCGGGAGCGGGGGCGGCGGAACGCGTAGGGGCGGGGCCGATGAGGAGGACATCGTTCAGGGCCGCCCGCCTTATGAGCCGAAGAAGATGGAGGGCGATGTCGAGCAGCAGTCGTTTATGGCGCCCAATGCGAACCCGCCAAAGGCGCTCGTTACGTTCGCGCCGGAGAAGGAGCTCTTGATCAGCGGATTGCTGCAGGGAGGCTCTGCACTGGCGGGAAAGGCGGCGGTCGTCGACTGCAAGCTCGGCAAGGGTCACATCCTCATGTTCGCCGCCAACCCGATGTGGAGAATGCAGACGCACGGCAGCTATCAACTGCTGTTTAACGCGGCGATGTGTTGGAAAGATCTGGATTAACATCCTGGCCCATCGCTAAGTGCCCCACGCGCCACAATTAGCCCAATGCTCATCGCCGCCCTCCTCGCCGCCGTCGCACTCACACCGGTTGAGCCGGCCATCTTCCCACGCGCACAGGAAGTGCGGCACTCCCGCGAAGCGCCGTTCCTATTGAACCAGAACACCGTCGTGGTCGATCCCGCGGGACAGTTCAATATACTTCACGACCTCCTGAAGCGCGCCGCAGGCGTGACACTCACACGCAAAGACGCAGCCCCCCAACTGAACTACATCCGCCTTGGAAGGACGCGGACGCTTCCCCCCGGCGGCTACACGATGAGCGTCACGCAGACCGCCATCGAGATCGCCTATCCAGACGACGCCGGCGCCTTCCACGCGGTGCAGACCCTGCGCCAACTTCTCCCTCCTCAAATTGAAAGCACCCGTCGGACATCCGCCAACTGGGAGATTCCTGCCGTCGAAATCAAGGACTGGCCGCGATTTCCGTGGCGGGGGATGCATCTCGACGTCTCCCGCCACTTCTTCAAGGCCACCTACATCAAGAAGTTCATCGACTACCTCGCGATGCACAAGATGAACACCTTCCACTGGCATCTCGTCGACGACGGCGGCTGGCGGCAGGAGTCGAAACGCTTCCCGAAACTGACCGCGGTTGGCGCCTGGCGAACCGACACCGGAGAAATCTGGCCGGGAGGCGCGTGGAACATGGGCAACCTCGAGTTCCCCGGTAAGGAAAGCGGGAAGAAGCTCTACGGCGGCTTCTACACACAAAAGGAAATCCGCGACATCGTGAAGTACGCGAAGAAACGCCACGTCACGGTCGTCCCCGAGATCGAGATGCCGGGCCACGCCCTCCCAGCGCTCGTCGCCTACCCCGAGCTCGGCTGCCAAAACATCGCGGCGGCCGGCCTCCCACGCACCAACGTGTTCTGCGTCGGGAACGACAAGACCCTCACATTCCTCGAAGACATCCTCGACGAAACGATCGGTCTCTTCCCTTCCAAGTTCATCCACATCGGCGCCGACGAGGTCTGGAAAGGCTTGTGGAAGAACTGCCCACGCTGCCAGGCGCGCATCAACGCCGAGGGTTTGAAGGACGAAGACGAGCTCCAAAGCTGGTTCGTCAAGCGTATGGAGCGGCACCTCGCAAAGCGCGGCCGCAGGCTGATCGGATGGGACGAGATACTCGAAGGCGGGCTCGCCCCGGGCGCGGCGGTGATGAGTTGGCGCGGCATCGACGGCGGCATCGCCGCCGCGAAGGCCGGCCACGATGTCGTGATGTCGCCGACGTCGCACTGCTACTTCGACTACTCCTACGCGACTACTTCTACCGAGAAGGCGTATTCTTACGAACCCGTTCCATCGCAACTGAACGCCGAGCAGGCGAAGCACATACTCGGCGCGCAAGCCAACGTTTGGACAGAATTCATCGCCACCGAGCAGCGCGTGGACGAAATGATCTTTCCACGGATGCTCGGCATCGCCGAAGGCGTCTGGACCATGCCGAAGCGGCGCAACTTCGCCGACTTCAAGCGCCGCCTCGACGCCTATTACAAGCGGCTCGACATCATGGGCACGGCCTACTATCTCGAAGCGCCACGCGTCGGCGAGTCGGCGATCTTCTTCGACGAAAGCGCGGAGGTCGCCGTCGACAATGCGAAGTCCGTCCCTTTCGTCCTTCGCTACACGCTCGACGGCTTCGTGCCCACAACCAAGAGTCTCGAGTACACCGGGCCGATCGGCGTGACGAACGACTGCGACGTAACGTTTGCCTACGTCACTTCGGCGGGTCGCTCGGGCGATCCGGTTCGAGTGCAGTGCCGCAAAGTCAAGCCGCGCCAGGGCAGCGCCGGCCTTGTGCCGGGTATTGGGGTCAAGGCTTACGAAGGGACTTGGACTAAACTCCCCAACTTTTCCGAGCTCCGCGAGAAAACCTGGGGGCGCACGCCTTCTATCGACCTCGCCAACGCCCGCGTGGCGAAAACTATGCTCTTCACTTCACCGGGTGGTTCCAGGCGAGCGAAGATGGCGTGCATGAATTCCATCTCGGGAGCGATGACGGGTCGAGGCTTCGGATTGGCGGCGCGACGATCGTGGAGCAAGACGGACCACAAGCTTACGCGGAGAAGAGCGGTAAGGTTCGGCTGAAGCGCGGCCTGCACGCCATTGATATCCAGTACTTCCAGATCGGCGGCGCCCAGCGCCTAACCCTCGATGTGACGCCTCCGGGTGGCAGCAGGCGACCAGCGACGAATCTCTTCTGCGATGTCCCGGAAAGGAGGGCTCCCTAGCACCGCTGGGGTTGGATCCACCTGGTCAGGTGCTACTGAGGCGCGCGGTTTGGAGCGTCAAACCGGCGGACACGAGCGACGTTGCTTAGAACCTCGCTGAAGTGGACAGGCCGACGACTAGCAACAGCGCCGGCAGATCCCATTCGAATCTCGAAAAAGTACCACGGCATAACCGGATGATTCAGTGAAGGTACAAGGGCCGCCAGATTACGGACGACGACGTTTGCGCCAGGCAATCACCCCAAGCCCCCCGAGCATGGCAGCTATCGTCGCCGGCTCGGGGATCAGGTTGTTTCCGAAGCCCATCGAAAAATCCCAGGTGTCCTTCCCGAGCCAGACGGTTGTCGGGTCGAACTCCGCGCCGAATGTGTCGCTATCGTAATACGTGTTGCCGTCACCGAGCGGTTGGCCAGTGCCACCGTCCCCGTCGGTCGTGGGCAGGTAGTAATGTCCCGTACCGTCGCCGACCGGGGTGACACTGAACCAGTAGTGACCCGGCTCTAGCGATAACCTCGCAATGTCTGCGTAAATCTTCCAATGGTTGAATCCAATTTCTAACATGGCCGCGGGCTCGGTTCCCGATGCGATAAGGTCGCCTCCATTGCCCGGACCGACGTTTTGGCGAAACTCGTAGTAGAGCTGGCTCGCGACTGGTTTGTCGATCAGGAAATTGCCAAAAACCCACTCGATGACATAGTGACCTCCGGGGATCTCAAAATTATCATAAATGCGGGCATCTTCGATCGCCGTGTTTCTGCCAGATTCCAGAAACGCCCTATTATCCATATTGCCGCCGTAGAACAGTTCGCCGTAAGGCTGGGCAGCGGCATGCACGCTAAGGGCCATCAAGACTGCCATAAACAAGATTGTCGTAAGCGCAGATTTTCTCATATATTTTCTCCTTAAAGGGGGTTACGAATGGGTGATCGTCCATTTAACTTGGTCGATTTCGACTTTCCAAGAGAGGGTGTTAAGCGGTCCGACCTCGTACCACCCCACGCGGGCCAGGACTTCCTCTCTGCCTCCCGGTTTGACGAAGTGTTGAGGGTTCACGATTGGACCGATCGTGACCACCGTGTCCGTGCTCGAAGGGGTCGTGGTCGATACCTGTTGCCAAGAGGTCGTCTCGAAGTTGTAAAGCTGGACCCTCTGCTCCACGTTCGTTAGCGGAAAGGCAGTGCAGCGGCTTTCGATTGTGAAAGTGAGGTTCCCGACGTCGGCCCTAAGGTGAGGAGCGTAACCGTCGAACTCAACCCGCACGCTCGGAGCTCCCGGAACAACAGGAGGAATCGAGTCTATCGGCGCCCTGACATCATCCGATTTGAAGATGTTCTCCTCGTTGAGGTCATAGACAACGCCCTCGGTTATCCGGGTGTGGTGGCAAAGGGTGAAGCCGGTGCTGAATCCCAAGATCCAAAGTTGTGCCGCGCTAACCCTTTGCGCAATTGTCACATCTCCGGGCTTCGCGGGATAGCTTGAGACGTTCGTCGGAACGCCGATCAGGGTGACCTGATCGGATACGGTGGCGAACACCGCTCCTCCGGAATCTCCTGGGGCTGCTATGCAATAGGCTGGATTCTGACCTCCGTCAAAGAGCAGGCGAATATCTTTGTCCAAGACCGTTTGGACTACCGACGCGCCCTGTCTACGGGTGCCGTAGGTCCCGGGCACGGGATTCCACCCCTCGCCCTGAGTATACTCGCCCCTCTGCCCGTAGCCGACCATCGTGACGGGCATGTTGAGCTCACTCGACCCTGTGTAAATTGGATAGTACTGGCCGACGGGAACCGGATCCTGGACCTCGACTACGGCGAGATCGAACTGAACCGACCCTTGTTCCGGAAATCTCTTTACGTTCACCGAAATGTATTCGGTCGTACCGATCGTTATCAAGAAGTCATCGTCCACAACGCCTCCGCCGATGTTATGGCGGGCGGTTAGGACGTACCGCGAGCCGATTGCGACGCAACTCGCAGGGGAGACCCGGTCCCCTGCAATTTCACGAAACTTTCCGACGTATTGGTACCCGGTGGACGTTATTCCAGGAATTATCGCCGCGGGGGGACAGCTAACGATGTCAGGAACAGAGTCGCAAACACGATGGCATTGTATCACGCGTCAGCGAAGAACGAAAGCAAAGCGGCACAACCTAGTAGTACTACGGGGTCGTGCCTGAGCGCGTGGAGAGCGGAGCGAACCGGGTGAGGGCTAGAGCTCGCGCCTTCCGCCAAAGGAGAGCCCTCATCCGGCCTTCGGCCACCTTCTCCCACAAGGGGAGAAGGGACTGATTCAGAGCCGTTAATCGAGGGCGGCGGAGAGCGCTTCAGCGAAGGAGTCGATCTGCGCTTTCGTGCGAACCTCGGTGACGGCGACGAGGAGGCAATTCCGCATCTCGGGATAGAACTCGCCGAGCGGGAGGCCGACGAGAATGCCTTGTTTCAGGAGCCGGTCGCGGACGGGGGCGGCGTCCTGGCCGAGGTCCAGCGTGAACTCGAAGGCGAAAGGCGCCTCGGGGTAGCGGAGCGACACGCCCGGAAGCGCGGTGAGGAGCGCGGCGGCGTAGTGCGCCTTTTGGACGCTCGCCTCGGCGATCTGCTGGAAGCCGCCTTTGCCCAGCGCGCTCATCCAAACCGTCGTGCAGAGGGCCATCAGCGCTTGGTTGGTGCAGATGTTGCTCGTGGCTTTCTCGCGGCGGATGTCCTGCTCGCGTGTGCGGAGGGTCATGACGAAGCCGCGGCGACCGTCCTTGTCGTGCGTCCTCCCAACGATCCGGCCCGGGATCGACCGGACCAAGGCGCGCCGCACGCAGAAGTAGCCGACGAGCGGCCCGCCGTAGCCCATGGGCACTCCGAGCGGCTGAGCCTCGCCAACGACGACGTCGCACTCCATCGCGCCAGGAGGCTCGATTGCGCCGAGCGCGACGGGCTCGCAAGCCGCGATCGCGAGGGCGCCGTGGGCGTGTGCCTCGCGGATGATCGTGCGCGGATCGCTTATCCTGCCGAAGAAATCGGGGTACTGGAAGAGCACGCACGCGACATCCCTGTCGAGGCGCTCGTGCGCGAAGGCGGCGGGCACTTCTTCGACCTCGACGCCGATCGCTCCGCAGAAGGTGCGGACTGCGTTTTTGTAGTGCGGATGGATCGAATCGGATATCACGATCTTGTCGCGCGCGGTTATCCCATGTGCCATCACTGCCGCCTCGGCGAGGGCGGTCGCGCCGTCGTACATGCTGGCGTTGCAGACCTCCATGCCGGTGATCGCGCAGATCATGGACTGGAATTCGTAGATCGTTTGCAGGTAGCCCTGGCTGACCTCGGGTTGGTAGGGGGTGTAGGCCGAGAGGAACTCGCCGCGGCTGATGAGCTCCAAGACGATGGCGGGGATGTAATGCTCATAAATGCCCGCGCCGAGGAAGTTAACCGTGTTGTCGAGGGATTGGTTGAGTTTGGCGATTTCGTCGAGGGCGACGCCGATCGCGTGCTCGTCGAGACCCTCGGGGATGCTCAGCTCGCCCTTGACTCGGAGGTTCTCGGGGATTTCGCGGAAGAGTTCGTCGATGGTCGCAACGCCGATGGTCTTGAGCATGTGCTCGCGGTCGGCATCGGTGTGCGGAATGTACGGCATAGGGGCGGTGGGATTTTACCTATCGCCGCTTATCGGAAACCGGCGCGGGTTGGGACTGCATCTAAGTCGATGGTATAGTGATCGGCGCTACCCGCTTGAACCAAGAGAGGCATCCCGCAAACCGCGCCGCGGCTCGTGTTTGCGTGGCAATCGCGACTCGATCGGGCGTACTGGGTTATCGTCCCATAGACCAATTGCAGCTGCAAGTCGGCAACGGGCCTTGGCGCGGCTCGGCCGAATCCTACGTCGATTTGCATCCGGTCGGCTACCAAGATTCGTCTGTGCGTGGCGTTCACAGTGGACAGCAGGTGGGTTGGGCACATCCTGGCGACGGCTACGCTCGCGCCACCATATGGTATGGGAAGAATACTGGCTTTACAAATCTTACTCCCGAAGCGGGCTGGCGGAGTTCGGCATACGCCACGAATGGAGTACAACAGGTGGGCCAGGCAGGACTACCCGGAAGCTTCGAGCAGGCAGCGGTGTGGGCGGGCACCGCATCGAGCCTCCAGCTCTTGAGCGACTATCTGCCTGCGGGCTATGGCTATTCAATCGCTCTGGGAATCGGCGAAGACGGCAGAATCGTTGGATGGGCACACCCCTTGCAATCCAACTCCGCCCACGCCCTGCTGTGGACCGGTGCCCGAACCTTCGGTTGCTACCGCCCTAGGCTTTGCTTGTGTGTCGCTCGTGTTTCGACGTAGGCGGCGGCTTCAGTCGCAAGCCCAGTAGTACGTCCCCGACTCCGTATGCGGATCGCCTGAGCGGTGCCCGTCGGGATCGACGAGTGCGTTGTCGAAGTTCGTCGTGCCGGAGATGTTCTTCGCGTGCGTGTCGGCGAAGATCATGTTACCGCCGGTGGCATGCCATCTCTGGTAGTAATTCCACGGCGGATCGCAGTCGTAGCCGTATCGCTCGCAAGCATCCGGCACGTTGGCGCGGTCGAAAATCGGGAACATCTCGTCGCGGATGATCCGAGTTTCGGCGGGAGAAGAGATGGATGATTCACTCACGATAGCGGTGTAATCGTAAGGGTTGTTGTTCCCGCTCGATTCTCCCTCGACGACCGAGAACATGCACTTTGTGAAGCGGTAGCTGCTGCCGTAGGCCACCCAGTACGTAGTCGCGCCGGGGACGTCTTGCCCTACGTACGGGCCACCGAAATCCAGCGGGCATCGGAAAACGTCCTTGCCTCCGGTGTAAGGATAGAGCTGCGTCTCCACGCCCTTATGCCCTTCCTGTCCGGAAGGCGGCCGGGACATGTACGCGTAAAAGATCGGCATTACGCCGTCGCTGTCGCTGAGATACATCGCGACGGCTTTGCCGACTTGGTTGCAATTGCTAAGGCACGCCGTTCTCTTCGCGGCCTCTTTCGCACGAGAAAGAACCGGAAAGAGAATAGCGGCGAGGATCGCGATGATCGCGATAACGACCAAGAGTTCGACCAAGGTAAATGCTCTACGTTGCTTCATTTTCTGCTCCTTTGAAGCAAAAAGCCGTTCCACGCGGAACGGCTTCGAAAATGAATCCCGTCCGCTTTCCTACGCCGGTATTAACCGAATCAGGTTCAAGGGTCTCCTGGCGGTCCAGGACTCTCAGCCCATCAGGGCTCCCCTAGCGGGAAATGGCTTTCGCCTCTTAGGAGGGATTCTACCAGACTGCAGTCTTCAGACTACACGTGGCGGGCCTTCCCCGGCAACCTGCCGACGTGGACATCAGCGCTACACTTCAGTCTCCAGTCTACGTCTCCAGTCTACAGTCTTTAGATGGTGGGCCCGGCAGGACTTGAACCTGCGACCAAGCGGTTATGAGCCGCCCGCTCTGACCGCTGAGCTACGGGCCCGCGTTGAAGACGCAGGATACCAAATAGCCCGCCTAACCCGTCAGAATAATAGCTATGTTTCGGGGCTTTGTATTCTTAGCCGTCTGTTTGCTCGCCTTTGGCTGCGCCAAGTTCCCAGAGGGCGGAGGTGGTGTTTTCACGAAGCGCTTTCGTTTCATCATCCGCCTCGCCGCTCCCGTGAACCCTAATTACGTCTACATCGTGGCGATCAATGACGCGAACGACCTTACCGGCCAGAATGGCGGACCAATCCCCGTTGTTGCACCTCCATGGGGAAACGGGTTCGTCGCGGGCAAGGCCACCCACTTCGTCCGGTATGACGGTTTTCAGCCGAACGGAGGTTATGCGGTCTTCAAGTTCGCCGATCCCAACTTGCTTACCTATTTTCAAACGGGCATCCCGGTCAACTTTTTCACGCCCGGGCCAGAGGATGTGCGGCTCGATTTCGAGATCGACGCGACCCAACTAAGGCCGAACCCGCGCGACGCCCTATCGATTCGAGCGTTGCAAATCAACTTGCTGACTATGGATCGGGTTCCGACAGATCCTAACGATCCGAACCCGAAATATTGGGATGCGCTCGGCAATTCGACCGAGCCCGGCTCGATTAACGATTACATCACAATCGACGTCACGGGTCCTCGCATTTACCGGAACTCTGACCTTCAAAACGAACCGGAAGGGGATGTCAGCGATCCGAGCCTCGACATGGTCGACTGGTCGATCGAGATTCGCACACGATGAGGGACCGGCCGCTCGTTAGCGTACTGTTCACTAGCTATAAGCATGAGAAATATCTACGGGAGTGTTTGGATTCGGCTCTAACGCAAACCTACGACAATCTCGAGGTGATCGTTGTCGACGACAATAGTTCGGACACTTCCCCGGAGATTTTGAAGTCTTATGGAGGCCGCATCCGCCTCGTGTTGAACGGGCAGAATCGCGGCACTTACGCGGTACTGAACCAGGCTCTCGAAATGGCCAACGGCAAGTACGCCGCAGTCCTCAACAGCGACGATATCTGGCTGCCAAGAAAGGTCGAGTTGCAGGTCGAACTGATGGAATCCGATCCGAACATCGCGTTCTGTCACACGTTCGGCGAATTCATCGATCGTGAAGGTAACGTGATCGGGGGCAGGCCGATGGGTTTTGATTTTCCCCGAACACCAACCGGTGACCTTCTGCACCTTTTCCTTCAGCATAACCGTGCCATCGCCAGTTCGGTAATGATGAGAGTGGACCTCGCTCGCGAGATCGGAGGATTCAACGAGAGCTACAAGAATCTTGGCGACTGGGAGATGTGGCTGAGGATGTCCGAACGCGGGAACGTCGGATTCGCAGACGAGAAGTTGACGCACTATCGCATCCACGGCGCAAACGCGATTCTACAGATGGAGACCTCCCGCAGCGAAGAGCTGAGGGTTCGAGAGGAGTTCATTGCTCGGGCCGACTCGATGAAGTCGTCCAACCCGTTGTTGATGAAAAGATCTCTGTCCCATGCTGCCGCATGCCTGGCTACGACCTATTCAGTGGAAGGCCGGCCAGCCAAAGCCCGCCAACTCTACATCAAATCCCTGAAGCTGTATCCAGGACGGCTTAAGTCGTTGCTTCGATACTTCCTGACGTTCGCTCCGTTGGCCGTACGAAAGCGCACTCTTTAAACGCCGAGAATCGCCCGGAATGCGTCTTCACTTGGCTGGAGCGACTTGAGATACATCTCGACCCTGCGGATCGGATAGACCATACGGTCGTACCTCATGTCCGGCAGCGAGAGGGGCGCTCTCTCGGTCAACAGCCAGCCGCTGACACGATCGGCCCAACCGATGCTATCCTCGACAAAAGGCAGTTCCACGCGCACCAAGCCGAACGCCGGCGACTCGCAGCGATCGTCGCGCAGGCGAAGATACCAGCTGTGGGCGAAGTACTGTCCGAGCGCGCCCGTCTTTGCCACGAAAACCGAGGTTCGTTCTCCTTCTCTAAGGTTGAGCACGATTTCTGCTGCTTCCTTTTTGGCAAAGTACTGCTTACGATGCGACTTAATTACCCCGGCAATTCTAAGGTGAACCGGCGCGGCGTGGGCCGCCTGTGCGATCCCACCGTCCGCTAAAAGCCAGCCGTCGCCTTTCGAACGAACCCACTCCTCTTTCAGTTTTGACTCCAGCAAATCCCGAACTGTACTTACCTTAGTTTTTACGCTCTCCGCCATGGCAGCCATGCCGTCGAACTCCGAGGTGTCGACCGGGCGTACGTTAAAGCCCGCGCGGGCGAGTTCGCTCAGCGCGGCGCTGTTGGGAGCAAAAAATGCAAGTTCGCTTTCCGCTCGCGAACATCGGAGCATTTCCCTGTCAATGCGGGCTAGCACTGCAGCACTCAGGTGCGCCAAGTATCCGGGGGCTTGACCGTCGAAGAAGGCCAGGCGGCTCTTTTGCGCACCATCGGTGAAATGCGTGAAGCCGCTCTCCGAGATAGTCGGCACCGGAAATGCGGCCAGTTGCTTCCCCTCCACAACCTCGGAGTCTTGCGCGGACGGTGTTCCCTCCGCGAAAATGATCTCGTCTTGGGGCTCGTACGAACGCTTGATGACTCGTACGTCGGGCATTGCCCCGAGCACCGAAGAAACGGTTTTGCCCACCGGCCGAGTGTAGCAGAGGAGGCATAAACGGAAAGATGCCCGCTCGACGAGCGGGCATCTTTCCACATTACTTGCGGTTAGTTGTCGCCGTTGCCGCCCTTTGATTTATCCTTGTCCTTGCCTTTTCCTTTGGATTTTGTGCCTGGTTTGGACTTGTTCACTTTATCGTTTTTGGCTGTCATGGACGGACGATCTGTCTTGGTGGTTCTCTTGTTCTTGTCAGCCTTGGTCTTCCAACCGGGGCGGTCGTTACCCCAGCGGCCGTCATAGCGAGGGTCGAATGCCCCACCCACACGTCCCCAACTGCTGTCGCGTCGGTAGCCGGTCACGATATCGCGGAAGTTGCGGTTGCGGTCGCGAGAAGCCTTGTCTGCCACGTAGATGTCACGCCAGCTGAGGTCTTTGTTGCGTGCCCAATCGAGATCAGATTTAGATCGACGCCGAAGTTGATCACGCCACAGATCTTCGGCTATGTCGCGATCCCTCATCTTGCCCCAGCTCTTGCGCATCTTGTTGAACTCGCCGGGGTGCATGCCGATTTCGTGGGCTATTTCGCCCCAACCCATGCCGCTATCGCGCATCCGGTAGATGTCGTCCATACTGCGACGGCTATTTCTTCGGAAATACAGCGCTGAGATCAAATCGTCATCGTGCATGCCGAAGCGGCTACGGGTGTCAAGAACGACGCTCGGATCAAGGTTGAATCCTCGGCTGAGTCCTCCGATTACTGCGGCATCGTCCCAATTGAGTCGATATCGCTGAATCAAATCGTTTATATAATCATCGGCGATGACCGGGGCGGCCAGGGCCAAAACTGCGAGACCTAAGAGTTTCTTCATGTTGCTTACCTCCTGCGTGGGAGCTTTCTAACTCTTAGACACCCGAGATTGAATTCGGGTTCCACCGTTTAGATGAGCCCGAGACTGGACATCGCGCTTCGCACTACATGTTCCTGCTCTCCGTTCAAAGGCACAATCGGCAGCCGTACCTGGCGCGTATCGAACCCGGAGAGGGCTAGCGCGTACTTGATGGGTGACGGGCTCGTGGTGCAATAAATTGCTTTGACTAGCGGCACCAATTTCCGGTTCATGGCCGCCGCCTCGAACGGCGACTTGAAGAAGGTCTCCAGCATCTCCATGATCTGCTTGCCCGCAACATGGCTGGCTACGCTAACGACACCGATTCCGCCAACACTGAGAATCGGAAGCGTGAGGATATCGTCGCCCGAATACAATCGGAATCCCTCCGGGACAGAAGCCGCAACCTCTGCGGCTTGAGCGAGACTCCCACTCGCCTCCTTGACCGCGCAGATGTTGGGAAGGTCCTCAGCCAGTCGGACGAGCGTCGGCGTTTCGATGTTGACTGCGGTCCTTCCTTGGATGTTGTACAGCATAACCGGCAAATCCGTACTCGACGCAACGTGCTTAAAATGCTGGTAAAGGCCTTCCTGAGAAGGCTTGTTGTAATAGGGTGAAACGAGCATTATGCCGTGAGCCCCCATCTCCGTCGCGCCGCCGACCAGCTCCTTGCTGTGATGCGTATCGTTTGTGCCGGCTCCGAAAACCACCGCAGCCTTATCCCTCACGGCCCCCAGTACGACTCGCAATAACTCGAACTTCTCATCGTCGGAAAGCGTAGGAGACTCGCCCGTTGTACCGGCGACGACTATGCCCGTATTTCGCTGTGCATCGACGAGATGGTGGGCGATTTTCTCCGCCTCCCCGTAGTTGACGTTGCCGTCTTCGTTCATCGGGGTGACCATTGCGGTCAAGAGCGGCCCCCACTCTTTCGGGGACTGGAATGCGCCCATCGTCAGACCTTACCCTCGGCGACCAACCGCTCGGCGATCTGGATGCCGTTAAGGGCCGCGCCTTTCCTCAGCTGGTCGCCACAGGCAAAGAGGCTGATGGCGTTTGGATTGGAGTTGTCGCGACGTAAACGCCCGACGAGCACCTCATCCCGATTCGCCGCGAGCGAAGGCATCGGAAAGCAGTTGGCGGCTCGATCATCGACAAGTTCGACCCCCTGAAAGGCCTGGTAAGCCTCTCTCATCGCTTCCACCGAGGGGGCGGGTCCGTCGAACTCTACGTTCGCCGTCAGGCTATGCGCTCGCATAACCGGCACGCGAATACAAGTCACCTCGATTCTTAGATCTGAAGAGTCAAGGGTCTTGCGCGTTTCTTGTATCACTTTCCACTCTTCGCCGTTGTAGCCTTCCGCGTTGATAGGAGTGTTGTGACTGAAAAGATTGAAGGCGATCGCATGCGGAAACACTTGCGAAACCGGCTCACGCCCTTCCACCACTGATCTGCATTGATCCAGCAATTCTTGCATAGCCCGCGCGCCGGCTCCACTCGCACTTTGATAGGTGCTTGCGACAAGCCGCTTCAGGCTACCGAAACGGCGAAGAGGCGCGACCGCCATCATCAAGATGATCGCCGTGCAGTTGCCGACCGGAAAGATTCTATGGCAGGAACGTACGTGCTGCCAGTTGATTTCCGGGATCACGAGAGGCGACTCGGGAGACATCCTGAAGGCGCTCGAGTTATCGATCACGACGGCTCCCTTCTTAACGGCAGCAGGAGCCCATTGCAGAGACGCCTCGGAGCCAGCAGAGAAAAATGCGATCTGCACGCCGTCGAATGACGTCTCGTTAACAGCCCATACCGGGGTGTTGACTCCCCGAAACGGAAATGACTTTCCGGAGGATCGCGGGCTCGCAAGGAGGCGGAGCGCAGATACGGGGAAATGACGCTTGGCTAGTATTTGCAGAAGCTCTTGACCGACAGCCCCCGTTGCGCCGAGTATCGCAACCTTGTATTGACTCACGCGTTGCAGATTACCTGCTGTTTAGTGCTGAAGCGCCGCATGAACGGCCGGATGGCGCCGCAACCTTTCGACGGCCCTCGAAATACGCTTTCGAGCTTGCGCGGCGTTCAGATCACACGAATCCGCAATCTCCTGCGATGACATCTCCAGGCCGAACTTCATGTGAAGCAGTTCCCTGTCGATCATGTCGAGCGATTTCAACGCTTCGGCTAAGGCGTCGTGCTCAGTGGTTTCCTGCGAGTCAAACGTCAGATTCGGCAAGAGATCCAAGGGCAGATCACCGGGCCTCCTGAACGCGGTTCGCCGATGCACTCTCACGGAATTGAAAGCAAAACCAGCTACCCACGAGTCGAGGTTGCCACGCGCGGTGTCGAAATCTTCGATGTGACGCAAAACCTCGATCGTGCAGGCTTGGGCCAGGTCCTCGGAGTCTTGTTGCGATAGCCCATATCGCCTAATCTTTCGCTGTGTCGCCTCAATTACACGGCGAGCGAGGCTCTCGGCTGCTCGGGAATTACCGGCCCTGTAGCCGTTTATCCAACCCTGTAGACTTCCGTCATGCGTCTCAACGTTCACACGCTCCCTCCCCTGGCGCATAGTGCGCTAATACTTATGGTTGGAAGCGAAACGCGGTTTTGTGACGGGAAATTAGCCCCACAAAGAAGAAGCAAGTATTAATACTTGGCTATTTAGACCCTTTTACATTCAGCAGTTCGTTGACCTTCCCGAGGAGTTCGCTTCCAGTAAAGGGTTTCTGAAGAAACGGATAGCCTGGCAAGGCTCCATCGGTCGTGCGCCTACCCATCGGGTAGCCCGAGATCATAAGGACACGCGCAGCCCCGAAGTGTTCCTTAAGGTTGGTGGCGACGTCTTCTCCCGAAGCCGTGGGTAGTACCGAATCAGCGATAAGCAAATCGATCTCATGCCCGTGCTTGTCAACGATGTCCTTTGCAGATTCTGCGTCAGATGCTAGAAAGACGCGATGGCCCACTCCGCTCAGATGACGCTCTATAACGAATCGCACTAGCGGCTCGTCCTCGACGACCAATATCGAGGAACGACCTTTATCATCCATGCTTGCTGAAATTCCTCATTACGGGGAGTCAACCTACAACCCTAATCATACGCCGAAAGCATGGGCAAAGCGTCAGCAAAGCCGCGATTTACTATTCATCCAAATTTCATGTCCTTCTAGGCGTGAAGTCACGGACCGTACGTAATCATGAGAGCAGGCAATCGTGCCGACTCAGTATTAGGAGAATACATATGGCCGCTAAAAAACAGTTACTATCCACACTCATCGCTCTCTGTGCTCCGTCGATCTTTGCATCGAGCCACAACGACGCTCCGATGATCCAGCAGGATCCGGTCGCCAACTTCACGGACGTTTATGCCTTTGTCGGCATGAACGGTTCAACGAAGGTACTCAACGTCATGATGGCGGTCAACCCGTTGGAAGACCCGGGCAACGGCGTCAACTATTATCGCTTTGGAGAGGACGTTCTCTATAGCCTTCACATCGCCAAGGCTAATTCGAACGGCACGTTCTCAGGAGAGCGATCGATCAACTACAACTTCCGGTTCAGCCCTAGCTACAAGAACCTGAATACCATACTTTCTTATGGCCTAGGCACGGAAGCCGGACCCATCAACAACACGGGTGATGCTCGACAAAACTTTGTGCAGTCGTACACGGTCACAAAGACCTTGGGCAACTCCTACAGCGGCCAAAACCTGGCGCCTGGGCAGACGCTCTGGGTTCCGCCGGTAAATGTTGGTCCGCGCACAACACCCGGGTTCTACCGCAACGGCGTCGAAATTCAAGGAGCAGTGACCAACGAGGATCTCGACGTTTACACGCGCGAGACCATTTATGGCCTGAACGATGGCAGCCGCGTTTGGTGCGGCCAGCGCGAAGATGGTTTCTACGCAGACGTCCCGGCAATCTTCGACCTGTTGGGCATCCGCGAGCCGGGAAAGGACGGCTTTAGCGGTTACAACGTCCACACTATCGCGATGCAAATCCCGGTCAGCGAGATTGTCAAAGGAGACGACGTGCCGATCGTGGGCGTCTACGCCTCCTCTTCCCGCCGCACGGTCCGCGTTTTAAGCCCAGCGGGTGACTCAGTTCAGGTTGGTCCTTGGATACAAGTCAGCCGACTTGGAAATCCGCTGTTCAACGAAGCGGCGGTCGCGCTTAAGGACAAAGATCGATACAACAGAAGTCGCCCAACACAGGACGTAGCTGTTTTCCGTCCCTACGCGGTAACGTCCGAGCTGGCCTTCCTGATGAACACCGTCCTCGGCACCAACTTCCAGGTAACAGACAGAACCGATCTGGTGGCGATATTCATCCCTGACCTATTGAAAGTCGACACATCGACAGCGCCGGTGCCGCTGTCCGGGCAAGCCGACTTCAACCGTCTGAGTGTGTTCGGCGGCGATACGACCTTTAGTTCCTATCAGAACATGGAGATTGCGTCGGGATGGCCGAATGGCCGACGCTTTGGCGACGACGTCGTCGACATCGCTCTTACGGCAATCGCTAGCGGCCCGTCATACACCAAGATCACTCCCGTAAGCGACAACATGAACGCGAACGACTCCGTTTATCACCTGACCTTCCCGTACGCCGGAACGCCATGGGGTGGGCCGACAACTTCCCTCCACTAGACAACACAAGTCCCCCGGCCAGTGCGGGGGACAAGCATTCAAGGTGACAAAATGAAACGAATTATCCTTTACTTCGCGGGAGTGGTTGCGTTAGGCTCACTTTCCGCATGCGGCAAGGTTGGCGCGAACTCCGGCGCTAAACCAACCTCCTTCACACTGACGGCCAATTCAGCAACGGATCACAAGCTCAATCGACTCAAGTCGGTTGCAGAGGCGAACCCTAAGAGCGCAAAGGCCTACAATGAACTCGGGTCGGCATTAATGCAAAAGGGGCGGGAAACGAACGAGCTGGATTGGTACGACCGGGCCAGGTCCGCATTCGAGAAGGCATCGCAGATCGACCCCAAAGACTCGGCGAGTCTGCGTAACCTCGCCTGGGCATGGACGATGTACCACGATTTCCCCGAGGCGATTAAGTACGCGAAGCGGGCCATAGCCATCGACCCGGGCGACCACTTGGCATATGGCGTGTTGGTCGATTCCAATCTGGAGCTCGGGCGGTACCCTCGAGCGGTCGAGGCTGCCCAGAAGATGGTCGATCTTAGACCGGGTCTCGCGTCGTACTCCCGTGCATCCCAGATTCGCTGGATTCACGGAGACGTCAAAGGGGCGATTTGGATGATGCAAAGGGCATTGGAAGCCGGAGGTCCCTACGCGGAGAACTCGGCTTGGGCGAGGACACAGCTCGGCGACATGTATTTCAAGAGTGGCAACACCAGGGCTGCGGAACAGGAATACGAAGCGGTACGTGCAACGATGCCCGAATACCGCCATGCGCTCGCCGGTATGGCTAGGGTTCGCTCAACTCAAGCGAAGTTCCCCGAAGCGATTCGGCTCTGGCAGAAGGCTATGCGAGGCCGTCCCAACATCACATATGTAATCGAGCTTGGCGATTTGTACACGAAACTCGGCGAAAAGGAAAGCGCTGAACGGCAGTACGCCCGAGTGGAAGAGCTCATCGCCGAACACACGGCCCATGGAATCGGTGGAGACGAACTGATTCAGGCTATGTACTATTTGGACCGCAACATCTCCACAGACAAGGCTCTTGAACTCGCCAGATCGGAGATCGAGCATCACACGACGGTCCAAGCGTATACGACACTCGCGTGGGCATATCACAAGAACGGGAAGGACCAAGAGGCCACTACGGCGATCGCAAAAGCGCTCTCGATGAGGACGCAGGATGCTCTTCTGTACTACCGTGCTGCAAGAATCTACGCGGCGGCGGGGGATGCGGGCCGAGCGAAAAAGTTTGCAAACTTCGCCGCAAGCCTGAACCCGAACTTTCACACCCTCTTAGCCGATGATGCCCGGCGCATGGCGTTAGGTAAATAAGGTTCAGTCGGAGTGCGCCACGACGCGCCTCGGCTAAACTCTATTTGTGCACAGAATTCTTGCGGTTGCGGTTCTGCTTCCCGTTTGCATTGCTGGGTGCAACAAGCACACACTGCATCGCGACATTATCGGCGTTTGGGAGAACTCGGGCGCTCCGACTAGCACCGCGGTGGATCTGTCGGTCCGTAAAAGCGACACATGGCGTTCGACGATTCATTTCGAGCCCGATGGAAAGCTAACATGGCGGATAGAGGACGGCTCGCCTCCGGTGGAAACCTGGAGCGGCCGCTATGAAGTCGACGGACCGAGCGTTACGCTAGTCCTGACTGAACTAGACCATGTCCCCTTGACGGCGCAGCTGAACTACACTATCCGGTTGCGCGGCAAGACGTTGTCGCTGCCGGTCCCGGCCGATTGGGCGGGACCCACAGTGGAGTACACCCACAAACCCTCAGCCTAGAATGGGACTGCGCATGACGCCTTGAACCGCGTCGTGGCATCGGATTCTTTCAAGGGCTCTCGATATTCGCTTCCTCGCCTGGGAAGCGCTAATACTCGTAAACTCAGCGATTTCGTCCGAGGAGAGTTGCATCACGAAGCGCAGATCGAGCAACTGGCGCTCGCTTGGCAGCATATCTTCCATTGCGGTGAAAATGGCGTTCCTTAAGCAAGGGTCCGTTTCGGAAACAGGCCGTGCCAGATCGCCCGGTAAGGCACGTGCTTGCCGGCGGTGCCCACTCCTATAGCCGCGAACGACATTCCAGGCGAATCCGCTGATCCATGCCTCGAAAGAACCTCGGTACGGGTTGAAAGCACGAAGTTGCTGAACCACCTCCACCGCACAGGATTGCGCGAGATCGTCCATTTCCTGTTTTGCGAAACCGAATCTGCTGACACTGCGGCGGGACAGTGCCAAAACCATTCGACCCATTTCATCTTTGGCGACAGGACACCCTGACAAATACGCGCTTATGCGAGCATGCAGGCCTTCGTCCCGCTGGTTCAACTATTTCTCCCCTCTCGACAAATTGGGTCGTATAGAACGCCCAAAAATACAATATAGCATATTGGGCGGGGGTCGGATAAATTGAAGTGCTCCCCCGCCAAGCCTGTTCGGCGACATTGCCGTCAGAAGGTGAGTATGCCGCTCGGCCCTACCAACCCGCTCACCCGATAGGATGAATTGTCGCGAAGAAAAGTCTCGCTCCCCCAGCCCTCGTCACTCTCCGCTTTGTAGGTTTGCTAACCAGTCGGAAGATCAGTGGCTCGTCAGGGAACCCGCCTTCTACCGGTCCTTGTCACCGGCGCATACACACATCATGCGCGCAAAAAACCACCGGTGGGCCTTTAGCCCTAGCGGCGGTAATTTGCCGAGCCATAAACCCCCTAGTTAGAGTTCGACGCCCAGTCCCTGCGCCATCACGATCTCGCGAGCATGGTTAACCGTGAACGCGGTGCGGTGGGTCACGGCATCGATCAGCCCCTCGGCAGACGGGTGGCCGTTCCCCGAGTTCTTGACCCCACCGAACGGAAGGTGAACTTCGGCGCCGATCGACGGAAGATTTACGTAACCCAAGCCGTACTCAGCGTGGTCGCGGACGTAGCGCCACTTGCGATAGTCCTCCGTGCAAACTGCCATGGCAAGGCCGTAGTCGGTGTCGTTGTAGACATTCACGGCCTGCTCGACGCCATCGACTGGAACGATCGCGACGTGCGGGCTGAACGCCTCCTGGCGGAGCGAGAACGTGCCGGGGCGGTACTCCATGCGATACACGAACGGTGAAACGAAGTTGCCATTGGCGTACTCACCATCGTTCAATCGGCCACCGTCGCGAAGGACGGTTGCGCCTTCTTCCTTGGCTTTCTTGTTATGGAATTCGAACTTCTCGACACCCGCTTCGTTAATCAACGGGCCCATGAACACGTCGTCCCTAAGGCCGTTGCCGATCCTGATCCGATCGACCATGGTGAGGAACATCTCTTGATATTTGTCGACGATCTTCCGGTCGATAATGATACGGTTGGAAGTAACACAGCGCTGACCCGTGGTCTTAAAGGCGCTGAGCACACCAGCCGGAACGGCGATGCTGAGGTCCGCGTCTTCCAGAACGATCAACGCGTTCTTGCCGCCCATCTCGGTGGCCGCGAACTTGTGTGCCTCGGCGGCCGCCTGCTGCTGAACGATTTTGCCCACCCGATAGCTGCCGGTGAAGAGAATGACATTGAGCTGGGGGTGCTTTGTGAGCGCGGCGCCCGCCGACTCCCCATAGCCGTGAACGATGTTAACGACTCCCTTGGGCATGCCGGCTTCCTCGAGGAGCTTAATCAGCCAGTGTGCGCAAATCGGGGTTTCCTCGCTCGGCTTGAGGACAACAGTGTTACCGGAGACTAGCGACGGCGTCATCTCCCAAAGCGGGATAGCCATGGGGAAGTTCCAAGGAGTGATACAGCCGATAGCTCCCTTTGGCTTTCGGCGAATGAACGCATCCTTCTCGCCGACCTCGCTGCTAATGATCTGCCCCACGGGCAACCGGCCCATAGCCGCTGCGTATTGAATCATGTGAAGCGACTCGACGACATCGGCTCTACCCTCGTTGATGGGTTTGCCACACTCGCGGGTAACGAGCCTGCTCATGAACTCCATGTCCCGTTTAACGAGTTGAGCGAAGTGATCGAGGAGTTCGCCCCGACGCACCCAACTAAGTGACGACCAACCTGGGAAAGCGGCCCGTGCGGCGGAAACGGCTGCATCCACGTCGCTGGCGTCGGAAACGGGTGCGCTGCCAATAATCTCCAGACTGTTCGCCGGGTTTGTGCTCTCGAATCGGTTGCCGGATGCGGCTTCCCGCCACTCGCCATTAATGTAGTTCAGCGCGTGAATCGGCTTGGTTTGTGACGCCTTCGTCTCGGGTGCTAAGGTTGCCATCGTGATTCGAATTATACCGCCGGCTGGAACCTGAACGCGGTCCAGGAGGTAAGCTCTTTCGTTATGCGAAAGTCAACGATTGCCGTTCTTGCCTGCGTTGCCGCAGCCATCGCCTATGCCGGCACTGCTGCTACTACGTTGAGACTTAAGCCGAAGGTGGGAGGGGTTTATCGCTACGTGACGACGACCACGACTACGGGAGGAGGGCAAGGCGGATCGCAGTCCTCCAAGCAGACCTCCGAGCAGACCGTGACGGTTAAGAACCGAGTTGCTGCCGGCTACAGAATTCACACCAAGATCACCGACGTGAAGAGCTCCGGCAACGCCGCAGGCACCTCGGACGGAGAGATGAAGAAAATGCTAAAGGGCGTTAGCTGGGAAGTGGACGTGACGCCTACCGGGAAGGTCTCGAACATGACGACCTCTGCGACCGGCCAGACCAAGGCGATCGTGAACGCCATGCACTCGATGGACATCGGCTTCATGGGCGTCGCTTACCCCCCTGGACCGGTGAAGATTGGCTCCACCTGGACGACCACGCTCGACCTCTCCAAAATGTTCACGGGTCTTCCGGGCGGTAACATGCTCAAGATCACGAGCGGCGGCAAGTTCCCCGTTCGCTTCAAATTGACCGGTGTCAACGCCGGCAAAGCGACGCTCGCCGTTTCCATGGCGGGCAAGACCAATATGTCCATGAATTCACCGCAGGCCGGCCAGCAAGCGCAAAAGATGACGATGGACATGAAGAGCACGGGAACGGTGAAAGTGAACCTTGCTAACGGATTGCCTACCCTCGCCGACAACGTCGTTCACATGGACATGAAGGTCATGGGCATGAATATGAAGCAGAAGATTTTGACTTCGACGAAGATGCGCTGATCTCAGCCCGGTATAATAGACCCTCGTGGTCGATTCGAAAAACAAACCGCCGGCACAGCCTCGGTGGTGGCTGAATACTTATTTCCTTTTTGCCATATTGCTCGCCTTGGTCGCGCTCATTGGCCTATTCCGCGGTTCCAACTTTATACGCGATCCGGGCCAACCAGCGGATACCGGACTCGCGTGGTGGTACCTCGTCGCCGCCGCCTTGTTCTTTATTAACGGATTCGTCAGCCATCGCGCTACCGTTGCCAACTACCAATTAGCTCTCACGGAGAACACGAATGCCTAATTGCAATGTTTGCGGTGCGCAGCTCGAAAAGATGCCCGCATGGCTCGACGATGTCGACATAAAATTTCAGTGTGGACGTTGCCGGGAGACGGCGCCGGGCGCGCTGCTTCACGAAGAACCCCTTGCCCGGGCTGAGGAAGCCGAAGAACCGGCGGTGGTCGAGGATGAACCTGAGGAGACCGAGGAAGAAGAAGCGGACTCCGAGGAAGAAGCCTAAGCTTTTCTTCCCAAAATTCGGACCGCCTGCTGGTACTGATCAAGGTTGTCGACATCGGCTCCAATATCAGCGTGCTCCGTAATCACGGCACGTACGGGCGCTCCCAAGAACGAACCGACGCGCTTTTCGAGTATCGCGAGAGGCAACGTGCCTGGAACTATTTGCCCAACCACGACCCTGAGCAGAGCTCCCAGCCCAACTTGGAGAGCCAATTTAAGTGGCAGCTTGCGGTTCGCATGCGCCTTCTCCAACACGGGAAAAATACGCTTCATAAGATCGGTGTTTGCTAGTGCGATGTTTCCCCCGGTAAACCGCCCTTCTCGGAGCTTTATCGATGTTCGCCGCATACCGGGGAACGCACGTTCGCACGCTTCCACAGGAATGACCGGATAATTCAAAGCCATCTCCGGATCGCACTTCGCCAAAAATGCCGCGACGGAGCTAGCTGTCAGAAACGGCAAGTCGGCGGCGGCCAGGAGGAACGTCTCGGAAGCGACCCGATCTAGGCCATTGCCGAGACTCCCGATGAAGCCGTTGCCGGCCGGCGCCGTCAGGCAGCCTTCGACCTCGTATCCAACCACGATCGTTTGGCCATCGCCACCGGCTTGCCTCAATTCGTCGGCGACGTGTTGAGCCGTCGGCTTGCACCGCACGGGAAGCTCTGCGCGCAGATTGCAGCCTGTCGCCTCGCGAAGATCGGCCGAGCACACTCCGCCGGCGAGTATTACTCGGTCCATTCCGGTTCCCCGAAAAAGTCGATGGTTCGCGTGGCAACGGCCCACATCCCCTCGCCACGCAATCGTGCGGCGACGCCTGCGGCGATTTGTTCCGATTCGAAAGTGCCGAAGACCGCCGATCCGCTGCCGCACAAGAGCGCTCTGTCAGCGCCCCTCGAAAGCAGCCGGTCGAACAGTTCGAGAGCCTCACACTCGGCGACGCGCTCGAAATCGTTGTAGAAGCGGTCTTCGCCCGGCCATTTGCGAAATGGTCTATCGATCTCCTCAAGCTTCCGATAAGCGTCAGCGGTGGACATTCCGTCGTGGCCCTGCACGATTACCAAGGGCGACGGGGGCGCGGCAGCAACTATCGAGAGCACTTCCCCCCTCCCGCTCGCGCGAGCGCGCGGCTTGCCAAGGAGAAAGAAAGGTACATCGGAGCCGCAAGCCGCGCCTACGGCGAGCATATCCGGCTTCGAGAGCACTCCGCCGAGCCACTCGTTGACGCCACGAATGACCGCGGCGGCGTCGGAACTGCCGCCCCCCAAGCCCGCTTCCAAAGGAATATGCTTTTGGATGTCGATGCGCAATTTCGGCACGTCGACTAACTCGGAAATGAGGCGTAGAGCCTTCCACGCGAGGTTCATTTCACCGGAGAGTTTGGGAATCGAGCAGGTCAATTCGAGCGATTCGGCGACCGCGAACTCGACGACGTCGTGCAGTTCGATCGCTTGGAGGATCGTGCGAACTTCATGAAATCCGTCGGGCCGCAAAGGGCCCACGGCCAGAACCGGATTGATCTTCGCGTGGGCTTTGATTCGCAATCGCTTCACACTTTCACTCCGATCACGAGGGACAGCACGATGATGGCCACCGCGGAGAGCAGGCTAATTCCTGGATAAGTGTGTCTTCGTACCAGCAGCTCGATACCAGTGGCAAGCGACGCGACCAGAGGGGTGAGCAAGGTAGCCACTACGGCGGTTTCCTCTTGCCCGGGCCATAGCGCGAGGATGACGAAGGCGATGAGCCCCGCGTAAAGGCATGCCAAAGTCAGCCTCCCTAAGCCAGCCACACACCCAACACCCCTCTAAACAACAAAAAAGCGTTGACGAACATCAGCACGGCGAAAGCGCGGCGCAAATAGTCCCCGCGGACGAGCCCGCTCAAGCGAGCGCCCACTTGCGCTCCAACGAGTATTCCGAGGGCAGTCGGAATCGCCAAGCCTGCGTCCATCTGCCCCTGCTTGAAGTAAATCAGAGCGCTAGCCGCCGCGGTTAGTCCGATGAGATATGTGCTCGTAGCGGATGCTGTACGTTGGGGGAGAGACAACAATAGTACCAAGACCGGAACGAAGACGATTCCGCCGCCCACACCGAGAAGCGAACTCAAGAGCCCACCGCCAACGCACGCCAGCCCGGCATACATCCAACTCTTTTGCCCCGACACGCTTTCTGCCCTTTGCGGCAGCAGCATCCGAATTGCAACCAGAACGACTGTGATGGCGAAGAGAAAGCGGATAACCTCGTCGTTTAGCCTCCCACCAATGAGCGCGCCGATGACGGCACCGATCGCTGTCGGGAGCTGTAGATAGCTCGCGCTGACCAGGTCCGTTTCGCCCTCGCGGAGGTAAACAAGGCTGCCGGCCATGCTCGTCACGCACACGGCTACCAAGCTGGCTGTGCGCGCGTGGATCGCATCTACACCGAAAAAGGAAATAAGGACGGGCACCAGGATGATGCCGCCACCGACTCCCAACATCGCTCCCAAACCTCCGGCGAACGCAGAAACGACCCCTATCAGCCAAAGGGCCGTGGTCGAAAGTTCGTTTGCCGACATTTCCGAAGCTTAGCGGAAATTCCTGATTTGTGCGTCGAACATCGACTTCAATTCTGCGGCCCTGGCGTCGTAAGCTGTAGGATCCGACCACGTCTTTCTCGGATCGAGCACCTCGTCGGGAACCTGCGCGCACGACTTCGGAACGGAAAACCCGAACACCGGATGTGCCCCAAATTCGACGTCGTCCAACCCGCCCGACAGCGCCTGTTTCACCATGGACCGCGTGTGGTGGATGTTCATGCGGTGGCCGACCCCGTAGGACCCGCCGGTCCAGCCGGTATTTACGAGCCAGACTTTCGCACCGTGCTTGCGGATCTTGTCGCGAAGCATCTCAGCGTAAACGGTCGGATGCAAGGGAAGGAACGGAGCGCCGAAACAGGTGCTGAAGGTTGCGGTTGGCTCCTTTACTCCGGCTTCGGTCCCGGCGACCTTCGCCGTGTAGCCGAGCAGGAACTGGTCCATCGCTTGGTCTTCTGTGAGCCTACTTATCGGAGGTAGAACGCCGAACGCGTCGGCGGTCAGGAAGCAAATATTGACCGGATGGCCCCCGACGCTCGGAACGACCGCGTTCTCGATAAAATCCACCGGATAGCTGACACGCGTGTTCTCGGTAATCGAGGCATCTTCGTAATCGGGGGTGCGATCTTTCTTCAGAATCACGTTCTCCAAAACAGACCCGAAGCGGATCGCATCCCAAATCTGCGGCTCGCTGTCTTTGGAGAGGTTGATGCACTTGGCGTAGCAGCCGCCTTCGAAGTTGAACACGCCGTCCTCGGTCCAGCCATGCTCGTCATCCCCGATGAGCCGCCGGTCGGGGTCGGCGCTGAGCGTCGTTTTTCCTGTACCGCTCAGTCCAAAAAACAGTGCCGTATCGCCTGCTGCGCCGATATTTGCGGAGCAGTGCATGCTCAGGACGCCCTTGATGGGAAGGATGTAATTGAGGATCGTAAAGACCGACTTCTTCATTTCACCCGCATACTGGGTGCCACCGATCAGCACGAGTCTTTCGGCGAAGTTTAGGATGATGAAGGCCTCGCCCTGCGTGCCGTCCATTGCCGGGTCGGCGGTCATCTCCGAAACGTCGACGATGGTCCAATCAGGCATAAACGAGGCAAACCCGGCCGTATCGGGACGGATCAAAAGGGTTTTGATGAAAAGTGCGTGCCACGGCTTTTCGACGATCACGCGGACGTTGATTCTATGGAGCGGGTCGGCGCCACAGTATGCATCGACCACATAGAGGTCCCTTCCATTCAGGTACGCGGCAACCTTGTCCTTCAATGCCGCAAATTTCTCTTGCGAGAACTCCCTGTTATTGTCCCACCATACGCGGTCTTGACTGCCCGGCTCGCGCACGATGTGCTTGTCTTTCGGCGTTCTGCCGGTGTACTTTCCGGTTCGCGTCACGAGCGCTCCTTTTGATGCGAGAACGCCCTCTCCTTTGCGCAAGGCGTGCTCCACGAGTTCCGCAGACGGCAAGTTGTAATAGACCGATCCCGCGGTATCGAGATCGAAATGTGAAGTAAATTGGGCAGTGGTCGCCAAGCGATAGATCTCCTTTGATCCGCCATCCTCCTCCTGAGCCGTTCACAAGATCGCGGTAACGGGATGACTTTCGGATTGTACCTTGACTCGCCTGGCCGTCGGGCGGCGTACATATAAACATACGCATGTCACAACTCACCGCCGACGAGATCCAGGCACACCTTTCGCAGATGCACGGCTGGACGGTTCAAGACAACGAACTCGTGAAGTCTTTCGAATTCAAGTCCTATCCCGACGGGCTGATCTTCGCGGTCGCGTGCGGCCGCTTGGCCGAAAAACGCGACCACCATCCCGACCTCCTGGTTGGCTGGCGGACGGTGCGCGTCTCGTTGTCGACCCACAGCGAGGGCGGAATCACTCAGAAAGATGTGGACCTGGCGAGCGAGATCGACGGGTTGGTCTAATTTGAAGGCAGCTTGTCGTTGTCGAAATCGGCCAGCCAATTCGACACGGTCAGCGTTCTTGCCATCACCTTCTCGAATCTTCGATTGAGAATCATGGGCGAAGTTGCACCACCCAGCTGAAACTCGTCATCGCGGGTGGAACAGGTCAGGTCGGAACATTACTCGGCCGCGCGTTTGCAAGCGACGGGCACAACGTTGTTGTTCTCGGACGCAGGCCCGACGCTGCGGAATGGCGCGTTGTAAATTGGGACGGAACAACTCTTGGCGATTGGGCAAATGAGGTCGAAGGCTCAGATGTCGTCATAAATCCCGCCGGACGAATCGGCGCTGGTTTCTCTTTCGAGTTCCCGCAGTGGCCGGACGCGGCACACGTGACTTGTGCAAAAGAAGCCGCGAACGGAAGTAAGCTCAGCGGCACCACAGGTCATCGACGCTTGCTCGAGGGTTTCGACAATGACAAAGGTGGACCCATGAGCGGCCGTCGCCCGGTGAAACGCCTGCGGAGAGCGTAAGGCAGCCGACTAATGTGCGTTCGCTAATACAAAAACGGGGACGGCTTATCAGCATGAAACCTTTACGCTCCAATACGTGCGTAAACTAATGAGCCCGGATGGACCTGTCTGACACAATCGTCGCCCCAATCACCGGTCAGCAGCGAGCGCCGGTTGCCCTCATACGCGTTAGCGGCGATAAGTCATGGGAAATTGCCGCCAAGCTCTTCCCCGCTGCCGGCCAGGACCCGAATCATACGTACTTCGGACACATTGTCGTTGGTGGCGAAGAATTCGACGAAGGCTATCTGACACTCTTCGAAAAGGGGCGCAGCTACACAGAGGAGGACTCTTTTGAGGTGAGCTGCCATGGGAGCCCGGAGACCGTGCGCAGGATAATCGCGGCGATAATCGACATCGGAGCGCGTGCGGCTCGACCAGGCGAGTTCACCGAGAGGGCGTTCCTGAATGGCCGGATCGACCTCACAAGGGCGGAGGCTGTGCGGGAAACAATCGAAGCGGCAAGCGAGGCTCAGCGACGGCGCGCAACTCAGCTGAGAGAAGGGCGCCTCGCCGACGAGGTCAAGTCGATCCAGGAGCAGGTCGGCACAGAACTCGCGCGGGCCGAAGCCACGGTCGACTTCTCGGAAGAAATCGGCGACCTCGACCGCAACTCGGCACGGGCAAACCTGGGGCAGGCGGTTGTAGGAATCGACAAGCTCCTAAGCGGCTACCATGCATCGCGCCTTATTCGAGAGGGCCTTCGCGTCGCAATCGTCGGGAGGCCGAACGTCGGCAAGTCAAGCCTGCTGAACGCGCTTCTCGGGATGGATCGGGCCATCGTGACGGATATACCGGGTACGACCCGGGATACCATCGAAGAGACCGCTTCGATCGCCGGGTACCCGGTCGTCCTCACCGACACCGCAGGACTAAGAGAGGCGGGAGACGCGATTGAGCTCATCGGGGTCGAGCGCTCGCGAGCCACCATCGATGCCTCCGACCAGATTTGGTTCGTGTATGAAGCCCCCGCGGGCTGGACGAGCAACGACGAAACCCTAGCTGAATCGCTCAGCCGTCCGCCGGGACTTCTGATCGCGAACAAGATCGACCTGGGCATAGCCAAGCGGCTTCCAGATTCCGTTATGGTATCGGCAACGTCGGGCATCGGGCTCGAAGCGCTTGAGCACCATGTGGAAGCGACCTTCGACGTGGGCGAGGGGCTCGCCCTTGTCAATGAACGCCACCGCGAGGACCTTGCCGCTGCAAGGATCCAAGTCGAGCAGGCTCGCGAGACACTTTGTTCCGATATGCCCACCGACCTCGCATGTGTCGACCTTTACGGAGCGATCCAAACCCTCGGCAGAATCACCGGTGAAACTGCGCCTGACGAGATCATCGAGCGCGTTTTCCGCGACTTCTGCATCGGCAAGTGAGCAGGTAGAATCCAAGCTCAATCATCGGCGCCGTACCCAAGTGGCTAAGGGAAGGGTCTGCAAAACCCTCATTCAGCAGTTCGAATCTGCTCGGCGCCTCCAACGCCCGTTTGCGAGCTCGAATCGCGAAGGCATAATGGCCCGTCCATTCGGTTAGTCCGCATGAGCCATCTGAAGGAAAACGAATCGCTCTCCCCCGCAGGCATCGCCACGCCGCCGCCTTTGCGGGTCGAGTCTGACGCATTCGCCGGATCGCTTGTGACGCTCTTCCATCTGGCAAGGGATGGCCGTGTCGACCTTGTGAACATTCCGCTCCTGCCGGTTTGTACCGCGTATGTCGAATACTTGGATGAAGTCGCCGGAGATGATGTAGATGCAGCGGGCGCGGCGCTCCTCGCTCTCGCTTACTTGGTCGAGCGAAAAGCGTGGTCGCTGCTGCCAATCGCCGAGCCGCCTCCGCCCCAGGAAATGCCTGAGCTACCCGATGCGACCGCTCATGAATACGCGCAGGCGGTGGACAATTTGGAAGAATGGCGCCAAGAGCGTAGCCTCATGTTTTTCCGGCAAGCCGAAGGGTCGGCGACCTATGAGATTCCGTTCGAGATCGGCAAGATCAAACCGGAAGACCTAACGCGCACGCTGGAAAGGCTCCTAAGCAAAGCCGCGTCAGAACCGATCGCGCAGCTTGGTTCGCCGCGACCTTCGCTCGCCGACCTAATGGAGTCGATCCTCAGGGGGGTCCGCGAACGTGGAAGATCGACGATCGAGCAGATGCTTCCCAAGATTTACACACGTCTCGACGTCGTTTTCGTATTCCTGGCCGTCCTGGAATTGCTTAGAATTGGACAATTGGGAGCAAGAATGGTCGATGGAGACGTAATCTTTGCCAAGGTAGAGAGATCATGAACGGATTGCATGAAGCCCTCGAAGCTCTACTCTTTGTTTCGGATTCACCGGTATCTGTGGAAGAGTTGGCCCACGCTTGTGACCGCCCCGTGCGCGACACCGAAGCCGCGCTGACTTCTCTCGCCGTCCGCATGGAAGAGTCCGGAGGGCTGCAACTCGTCCAAATCGCGGGTGGCTACCAAGTTTGCACAAAGGAGTACCACGCAGAGGCGATTGCACGGCTGCTGCGCCCAAGCCGTCAGCGGCTAAGCAAATCCGCCCTCGAAGTCTTGGCGATCGTGGCTTATCGACAACCGATCACGTTGGCGGAAATCGACGCCGTTCGCGGCGTTCAAAGCGATCATGGCGTCCGTAGCCTCGTGGATAAAGACTTGGTTGAAGAAGTCGACCGCCGTCAAGCTCCGGGAAGGCCGATCTTGTATGGAACCACCAGACACTTCCTGCACCAGTTCAAGCTGAACGACCTAACGGACCTGCCTCCTTTGCAAACGCAAATGGAGACCGAACCGGAGCTGGAGGAGGTAACGGCGTGAAGGCATTTGTGTTTGCTGTGGGGCTATTTGCCGCTACATCCGCGTGTACGCAACCGGTCGTGGGCGCCAAGAGCGCCATCGTCATGGACGCAGCCACGGGAGCGATCTTATTCGAAAAAAATGCGCGAGCTACTCGATACCCAGCGAGCACAACGAAGGTTATGACGGCGCTCTTGCTCATCGAACACGTCAAACCAGGCGCGATGATTACAGCCCCTTTGGATGTCAAAGAAGTTACGGGGTCAAGCCTGCACCTCAGGCCGGGTGAGCAGTTGACCCGCGAAGATGCCCTTTACGCCCTAATGCTTCGCAGCGCGAACGACGTCGCGCACACGGTCGCCGTCCATATCGGGGGTTCGGATATCAAATTTGCTGCTTTGATGAACAAGCGGGCGACGGAACTCGGCTGCGTCAACACACGCTTCCGCAATCCTCACGGCTTGAATGACGACGGCCACTCGACGTGTGCGTTCGACCTCGTGACCATCGCGCGCGAAGCGATGAAGAATGACGTCTTTCGCAGGACCGTCCGCGCTCCGAGCTGGGTTGTGTTGCGTTCGATCAACCAGGAAGATACGCTGGTTCAAAACACCAATAAGCTGCTTGACTTTGATCCGTTCATCGAAGGCATAAAGACCGGTTTTACGAAGCCGGCCGGCCGGTGCTTCGTCGGCGCTAAATCGGTCGATAGCTGGAGGCTCCTCTCGGTTGTCCTCAACAGCCCGAACTGGCCCAAAGACACCAAGTCGATGTTCGATTGGGCTTTTACCGAATTGCAACGGTCGGAACCGATGCATAAGGGGCAATGGGTGGGCAACGCTCCGGTGCGTTCGGGGGTGTCGGCAACGATGCCCTCCGTTCTCGCGCAAGACTTCTTTGTTATCTTTCGAAGGGACCACACCGGCGGCCGGCCGACAATAGAATGGGTTGAGGCGCGCGCTCCCCTCCAGAGGGGTCAGGTGCTCGGATACGTCAATGCCACAAGCTTTGACGGCCAACGAGTCCGAGCCGCAATCGTGTCTACCGACGATATGCCCGGCGCACCACCTTGGCAGGCGCTCGCCGCGATTGGCGCAGTGTGTGGCAGCGTCGTCTTCGGCCTGAGAAGACGGCGTCGTCCTCGTCCTCGGCACCGCCGCCAAAATGCCCGATAGGCTCCACAAGGTTATGGCGGCCGCGGGCATCGCGAGCCGCAGGAAGAGCGAAGAGATCATAGCGGCGGGACGCGTCAAGGTCAACGGCAAGACGGTGCGCGATATGGGCGTATCGGTCGACCTGAACGTCGACAAGGTGCAGGTTGATGGGCGTGTGCTCCACCCGCAGCGCCACCTCATCCTCGCGATGAACAAGCCGCGTGGTGTGGTGACGACAATGAGCGACGAGCTGGGACGGAAGACAGTCGCCGATCTCTTGCCGGATATGGAGGTCACCTTGAAGCCGGTAGGCAGACTCGACAAGGATAGCGAGGGCCTGTTGCTATTCACTAATGACGGTGACTTGTCAGCTTTGCTTACGCATCCGAAGCACGGAGTATGGAAGGCCTATCACGTCATCGCCAAGGGCCAAGTAACAATGCGAGACATCGAGGAGCTTAGGCGCGGAGTGTGGATTCCGATCGGCGATGCGCCCAGGCCCGGTGAGCGCAGGCGCGGCAAGAAGACGTCTCCCGCAAAAGCTGAGTTGATGTTTTTCGACCCGAAACGGGGGGTTTCCGGCGTCGAAATCTCGATCCACGAGGGTGCGAAGAGGCAGGTCCGGCTTATGTTGGAATCGCTCGGTAAAGACGTCACGGAGTTGAAGCGAACCAAATTCGGGCCTATTTCGCTGGGTAAACTCCCGCCGGGTGCCTGTCGAATGCTTTCGAAATCGGAAGAGACAAAACTGCGGCGCGAAGCCTCAAGTGGTGTGGGTTAAGCACCAAATCGGCCGCCTCCATAGGCGGTCGATTCATGCTCGAACGATTCGCCGTTATTTCCATCGACGGTGCTTGACTTGCTCAAGGGCCTGAAAGTCGATAACGACGCCTGTGCCGAAATTGCACCGACAATCTAACAGCCGATCATAGGAACTTACGGCATTTTCATAGTTCTTATTTTCTCCAGTGATTTTTTCCGTTCAAAGGGGAACGGCTAACTCTGATGGGCACCCCAGGGCGGGTTTGTGCCTATGAATGCCCGCAAATGTCTTGGTTTCCGATCGTTTGTAGGCGCATGGCGTAGAATAAATGCATGGATTCGGTCTTTGTGGAGGGATTGGAACTCGAAGGTTTCCACGGCTTCTACGATGCTGAGCGGAACGAGGGCAACAATTTCCGTTTCGACGTGCGCCTGTACCTGGACACAAGGCCCGCGGGAAACAGCGACGAGTTGGACCAAACCGTGGATTACAGCGAAGCGGTCGGCATCATCCGCGACGTCGTGGGCGGTTCCAAGGTCAAGCTCGTCGAGGCGCTCGCAGAGAAAACCGCATCTTCCTTGATGGCGAAGCTACCCGCGGTGGTCAGCGTACATATCAAGCTTTCAAAGCTGCACCCTCCCCTCCTTTCGTCCGCCCAGGCCGCGGGCGTAGAGATCACGCGATCGCGCGGAGCTTAGCCGCGGCGTCGAGTACGTCGCGTATTTGCAGGTTAGCCACATCGCCGTCGGCCGGCGTCAGCCGCACCAGGTTCGGGTTGGGAGGCGACCACAAACGGTCGAAGCCTCGCCGGTACAAGCCTACCGTGGGCACGTCGTTCGC
>JBPCLO010000017.1:0-51984 GCA_051003155.1 Fimbriimonadales bacterium
ACCCCCTTCCCCCCCCCACACTCCGACCAGAACCCAACAAACAAGGTTTTGCCTCGTTGTCCCCCCCCCCTCTCCCCCCCCCCCGGGCCCATGCTTTAGCTCAGACGCTTTACGATAGCTGGAGAGGAAATCGCAAACCCGAAGGTTAACGACCCCACCAACGCGGACTTATATCCAAGTTTCATTTCATTTGCTCATATATAGCCTAAAGGGCTTATCCAATTACATATATGCAAGCAGATCGATAATTGTGGACCGTTCGCATATTTACAGCCTGCAAAATCTGCAAGGCTTACCAGTCCAATAGACTGAATGAATTGCGGATCGTGTCAAGTTCTCGGGTGACCTTCCTGATCCGACGCGCGATCCTCCAATCGCTCTGGTGTCGCTCTATGCTAGCTCGAGGCGGCGGCGCACCGCTTCTCCAGTCGCCCTATCGAACAGCCTTGCCACTAGATGGATCGCCATATCGATACCGGCGGACACACCGGCGGAGGTGACGATCTCGCCCTCATCGACCCACCGCTGCGAGACCGCCGTCACCCCGGGGCAGTCGCCCAAGCGGCCAAGCGCCGAGGCGTGGGTGGTTGCTCGGCGTCCACGGAGCAAGCCGGCGCGTTCCAGAATGAAGGCCCCGGTGCATACAGAAGCTGTGATCTGAGCGTGCGCAGCCGATTTGCGCACAAACTCGGTGAGCGGCCGGCACTCAATGACAGCCGCGACGCCAGGCCCACCGGGAACGATCAACAAGTCCATGCGAGGTGCTTCCGTCAGGTCGAAATGGGGGACTACCAGCAAACCGTTCGCCGCCTCGATGGGTTCCGTGGACTCGGCAACGGAGAAGACACGGCATCCCGGTGGACTGACCTTGCTCGTGCAAGCCAGCACCTCCCAGGGGCCGACGAAGTCGAGCTCCTCCACCCCCGGAAAGAGCAGCACGCACACATTCACCGGCTGAGATTTCATGCGCTTCAGTTTAGGCTTATTGACAGGCCCTTGTCGCGGGACTGGCTTGCCGCTGATTCGGCCGGAACTCGCCTTGTGGGGCGCCCGCACCGCCTTTCATGCGAGTGGCTCTCCTTTGCCTCGCCGTGCCCATTATCAGCCGGGCTGAGCTTAAGATTAGATCAGAGGCTCATCTTCGTCTTCTGCACGCCAACAACCAGCAGAGGCCGATGGCGGCCGCGAACAATGAAGACGGCTCGGGAACCACGCCACCGATTCTCACCTGCTTGATGTCCTGAATATCGACGGAGCTATCGATCGTTACCAATTCTATCAGAAAGCCTTTCGACGCGATAATTCGGAAGAAGTTCTCACCGTTCGGATCCAGATCGAAAGTGCCGGCGATCGGCCCACCCGACTCCTGGCTGACGATAATGTCTAGGGGACCTTTGGCCGCAGCGTTAAGATTGAAGATGAGCGACGTGAACGTGTTAGGCTCGGCGTGAAGAGCGATCATTAGATCGGTAAATGCACCGTCCACGGCTTCGACCCGCGCTTGGCCCCGGGGTGGAGTCACCAGGTCTTCGCCGGCGCCGAAAAAGTCGACGATTGCTCCAGTCTGGTTCGTTATGCCCTGCACGAGCGGTCCGTTGTCCAGCAGACCGGCCTCATTATATAGAACATTCTCGTCACCGAAGACATTTCCTGGCCCGACAAGTATCACTATGTCGGCACTCGCGGTAAACGCGCATAGCCCGAGCGCTGCTGGCGCCCAACATTTCATTTTTGTAACCATAACATTCCCCTTTCGGACCGCGGATTTTTGAAATCTAGATAAATGATCTCGGACGGCCCTTTCACATTTGACTCCATTTACAGGGGAAATAGCTTCGGCACAACTGCCTGATTCATTACAAATGCTTAAAACCGGTACATCATTCAGTAATCTTAAGCGCAGGCTGCCACTTGGTTATTTACTGGATTGTTACCGGGCTAAGCTTAATACCTAAATAAAACTGCTGGCCCACGGAACAGTCTGCGTATGTCCACGCGGGCCAACCAATAAGTGAGGAGGCGATTTCGATTAATACGGGCGCCAAGGAAAAATCCAGGCCCGAATATTCGATACTCCTCGTTGCGCTAAAAGCATGATACTATTTCCTTGGCCAGCCGCAATTATTATTCGTACCGGTTTTTCTAAAATCCAGCATCGTAACCAGTTCCTAATTACTTGCTTTCTTTGAAGAGAGCGCGGAGAGCGCCCATTCTTCTATGTATGAGGCCGAAATAGCCGCGATCCCACGGTCATCGAGAAACCCGCCAATTCACCGAGGGTTGGTGAATGGCGGGGGTCCGATAGGACTAAGTCTATGTTGGCGGGCGCGAGCGATTTTGTGACCTCCGAGGGCCCAAGGTTCCTCGGGAACCGCAATGGTCCGACCAGGTCCTGGATACGGGGTGTCGATGGGTTCTAATGGACGTGTGCCGAGGACAAGCGTCCGAGAACCCCCGTATTCCGACACGCTTCGTTTGCGTGTCCCCGAACCAACTGTCGACTTAATACTTTGTCATTCGAAGGAACGGACATCGGTCGCCCTTCGTAGCCGGCATGCAAGCTATCTAGAAATTGGAAGTCGCGCATACATGTAAATATGTTAGAAATTCGGTGCCCCAACATTTCATTCGGCAGACAGATGCCTCCGCACGGGCGGTAACCTTCTCTCTTGGCCGAAGGCAGACACGCGCTGATCGTTTGGGGAGGATGGCCGGGGCACGAGCCGGAGCGGGTGGCCGAACTGTTCGCTGAAATGCTGCAAGAGGAAGGCTTCGCCACAGAAACGGCCGACACCCTCGACGCATTCAGCGAAAGACCCCTCCGCGAATACGGCCTCCTCGTCCCAGTGTGGACGATGGGAACGATAACACCAGAACAGCTGAACCCGGTCCTCGAAGCCATCAAAAACGGCGCCGGGATCGCGGGCTGCCATGGCGGCATGGGGGACGCCTTTCGCGACTCAACGGAGTGGCAGTTCATGGTCGGCGGCCAGTTCGTGGCGCATCCCGGCAACGAGGTCACCTACCGAGTCGAAATCGCCGACAAAAACCACGAAATCACCCACGGCCTGCCGGATTGGGAAGTAACGAGCGAGCAGTACTATATGCACGTCGACCCGGCAATCCAGGTACTGGCCACTACACGCTTCCCCGCGGAGCGCCTGCCGACCGGCACCGTCGACATGCCGGTTGTCTGGACGAAACACTTTGGCAAAGGTCGCGTGTTCTACTGCACGCTCGGTCATGACCGCGCCAGCGTCGAAATGGAGCCCGCGCGGACACTGATGAAGCGCGGCCTCCTCTGGGCGGCGAGGCAGTAGCGCCGGCATCCTGCCGGCAAAACCTGGCTTAGATGCCGGCGATACGGGGACTTTGGACCCAAAGATTTGCCGGATTAAGCATAACCTTACATACTGGTAATCGCAACATGCGCTGATTAGGAGGGAACAAATGAAAACGGTTATCTTGGCGTTTTCGATGGGCCTTGTGGCTTGTTCGAACGCCATTCTGATTGACTTGAAGCGTACGACGACTTCCAGAACATTCACGGCCTCGACCTCGGTGACGTCACCATGTTCGGCGTCATCAACGGAGATGTCGAAGTCTACGAGGACCGGGAAGGAGCCGGATTCCACTCGGAGTTCAAGTCTGTTTCGTCTTCGAAAGGCACCGACACGTTCCAGATCGACTGTATATTTTCCGGCCCCATCGACAGCATGAGCATTTGGGGCGGCGATGAGGGCACTGATACCGACTCGTTCCGAATAGATGCTTACGATGCCGAGGTCGGCGGCGTTCTGGTGGACCGGGACTTCTCCATCGAATGGGATGGCAATCCCTACGAACAGTTAACAGTGTCTGCTGAGTCGATCTTCCGCGTGGAGCTCCATTGGACTGGTCCCGAGCTGGGCATCGCGTACGACGACCTGGAATTCAATCCTGTCCCGGAGCCTGCTACGTGGGCTGCTCCCGGTTCGCTTGGCCTGCTTGCTTGGCTCCGCAGGACAGCCGTTCGGCGATAACCGGTTCCTTTAGCCGGGCCAGGAGTCAGCTTGTGCCCGGGCATTCTTTGTGCCGTGGACAGCGGTAGAATCCGGGCGTCTTGAAAGCGATCGCCAAAGCCCGCCCCGCGCCCGGGGCCGACCTTATCGACGTCCCCGAGCCCGCGGTAAGGCCGGGCCATGTGAAGGTGCGCGTGCAGTACGGAAGCGTTTGCGGCACGGACATGCACATCTACGAGTGGGACGACTGGGCATCGCACCGGATCAAACCGCCGCGGGTCATCGGCCACGAGTTCAGCGGGGTGGTTG
The DNA here is from genome assembly GCA_051003155.1 of Fimbriimonadales bacterium. Classification (GTDB taxonomy): domain Bacteria; phylum Armatimonadota; class Fimbriimonadia; order Fimbriimonadales; family ATM1; genus JACDEQ01. Next base: position 4,311 of record JBPCLO010000017.1, read on the forward strand.
AGGAAGTCGGCGAAGGCGTCAGGAACCTACAGCCCAGCGACGAGATCGCGAGCGAGTCGCACATCACGTGCGGCCATTGCAAGCAGTGCGTCAACGGCCAAGCGCACGTGTGCATCAACACGAGGATCCTAGGCGTGGACGTGGATGGCGGTTTCGCGCCTTTCGCCGTCATCCCCGAGGGCAACGCTCGCAAAACCCACGGCAAGATCCCGCTCCACATCGCGTGTGTGCAAGACCCCCTGGGCAACGCGGTTCATACGGCCTTTGCCGGACCGGTCGACGGACAGGACCTCTTGATCACCGGGATGGGCCCGATCGGGCTCTTCGCGATCGGCGTCTGCCAAGCGGCGGGCGCAAAAAGCGTCGCGGTGACCGAAATTAGCCCCTACCGACTGGCGCTGGCCGAGAAGATGGGCGCCGACCTGATCTTGAACCCCGCTAAGGACGACGTGCCGGCGATTCTTTGCAAGCATTATCCCCTCGGCTTGGACGGGACCTTAGAAATGTCCGGCCACGCTTCGGCTTTGGAGTTGGCGATTCAGGCGACTCGCCCGGGCGGCCGGATTAGCCTACTCGGGGTCTTCCCGGATCAGACGGTTGGTGTGCGCCTAAACGACGCCATCTTCAAAGGTATCGACATTCAGGCGATCGTTGGGCGGCGCCTATGGGAGACCTGGGACAAGATGGGCGAGCTGCTGTCGAGCGGCAAGCTCGACATCACGCCCGTGCTCACCCATCGCTTCCCCTATGAGGACTTCAACTCCGCAATGGACCTGATCGCCAAAGGGGAAACAGGCAAGGTCGTTTTCGAAATCGGCTAGGCCGTCTTAATGAATTTCCTCATTAGGAAGATCAGGATGAGCGCGCCGACGGTAGCGCCGATTATCGCCGCCACCATATTGTTGTTCGGCTCAATGCCGAAGAGCGGAACCATGATGAACTTCATCAAATAGGCGCCCGCAATGCCCAGCAGCATGCTCAGCAAGCACCCCTTAGGCTCACCCTTGTCACCCGGCATGATCATCTTTGCAAAAGCGCCGGCGACGATGCCGACGATGAGAAACATAAGCCAATCCCACAGCATGCTACTAGTGACGGATGAATCCCGCGCAAGGTTGCAAAACCCGTCATCACGACACCTGCTACCCAGGAAATGTGACGTGATGACAGGAGCCTGCGGCTATGCGGCAGGCCCAAGTTACTTGGGCCCGCCGCCGAACACTTCGTTCCATCGTCTAAGGAGCAGACTTGCCCAAGGAGCAACGTCCGTTCCGGAAGCTGCAAGTTCTTCCAGCGCCGCTTTGGCGATTGGCCTGCCATTCACTGCAATTCCGCTGATCGCGGCTCGCCGGATCGAAAGCGGTTCCGTCGCATCCCTTGCGATTCTTATAAGCGAAGCGAGGATTCTTTGGCGCTGATGAAACCTATCGACTGAATGAAGTTCGGGCGGATATCATCGCTCAAATTTCGATCGTTCGCGATGCGAATGAACTCTTCGATATGGACCATAGCGGCGAGGCTCGCGAGCGTAGACAGAGCATTGGTAAGAATGATCCTTGATGCGTACTCGTCATTCCGCTTAGTTTCGAGCGTCCAATAAATGATTCTATGAAGCGCGTCAACGGCAGCCCGTGTTGGCTTGACGTAGGCGAACGATTGGATCAATCTATCTGTTGAATCGGCCTGTGGCTTCGATGTAATGTGTTTGAACAAGAGGCCGCGGGCGCGAGCGTCGCCAACAATGGCTAAGCACTTTACAGCAACGGGCATTTGTATTCCTTTCGTATGAAGGACGGAACCGTCGAGCGGCTCGATGAGGGCCTGATGGTGGAGCTCTGTGCGAAATGTCGACGAGCGGAAGATGGCGCGCGCCAATGCGATTTGTCCCGGGGTCCACGCTCTGAGGGCATTGTCCCAGCCGAGCAACCAACATCTAACCGCATGCACGGCTGCTTGCCGAACCTTTGTCGGTCCTTGCTCGATCGCATGGCCGACAGCAATAATCGATTCGGTTCTCCCTTCCGCTGATGCCCAATTCATTGCGAGAGGAGCAATCTGATACATCGCAAAGTATCTTACGTTGGCACTTTCGTCAGTGGCTATCTTCGCCCAGAGACCGAAATCTTTCTCGGTCCAAACCTGCGTTAATTCAGCGGCTAACGCACGCACGCGGGCGATTCTATGAAAATACAAACTGCTTCCTTTCGAATCCCCTCTTTGACAGCAACCCGGCCACTGCGGCCCGACGCACTTTCCAAGCAGTATCATCCAAGGCTTCTATAAAATGGGCAGTGCTTTGCAGACAAACGATGGCCATGTGGCGAACATCCGGGTCGCGATGCTCGGTGAACTCTTCGAGGGGCCACCGTCGCAAGTGCGTGTAATGAGCAATCTGCGCCACGGCCCCAGGACTTCCCGAGCGCGCCATCTTCAAGAGCAGCGGCCACGCTTCCTTAGGATGCATGACTACCGCTTCCGATGCGATTCCGATGAGCGAGCGATTCTCATCGTCCACCAAAGGCAAGAGAACGGGCAAGAATCGAGGATCACTCGAATAAAGCAGCGAGATAAGCGCGGCGCGTCGACGTTCGCCAGAGGCCCTCTTCGCCTCTTGAATGACAACTGCCTCTCCCCGGGTGCCGCTGAAAAGGAGGTTTGCAAACTCCAACCGGAGCGACGAGTCCACAAGGTTTCTGTACTCGACAGAATAATGCTCCCTATTAATCGCGTAGCTCTGCGCGTGTGCGGTCGGCATGGCAATCGCAGCAAGCAGAAGCCACGCGGCGAAACATTTCAATGTCCCCGAAGGAGCGCGGGATGCAAATGGCCCATCGTCAATCGAGGCGAACCTGACGGACATTTTGGCGTGATTATGACCCGCGTGCGCGTGCGCGTGCGCTTGACCTTGGGCTAGCCAAAGCGTCGTCCTCCACGTCGAAGTCTCGCGAAGCTACCGAACCCAGAGCGTCTTGATGTTCACAAACTCCCGGATGCCCTCGGCGGAAAGCTCCCGCCCGTAGCCTGAGTTCTTCACCCCTCCGCACGGCAGGCGCGGGTCGGACTTGACGATTCCGTTCACGAACACCGAGCCCGCGTCCACGCGCATCGCGAGTTCCCTTGCCCGGTCGGGGGCGGAGGACCAGATCGTCGCGCCGAGGCCGAAAGTCGTTCGATTGGCGAGTTCGATCGCATCGTCCTCGTCGTCGGCAGCGATCACTGCGGCCACGGGACCGAAGGTCTCCTCGTCGAAGGCGGCCATGCCGGGCCCGACCTTGGAAAGCACCGTCGGCTCGTAGAAGAAGCCCGGGCGGTCGATCCGTTTGCCGCCTGTCAGCAGCTCCGCGCCCGACGCAATGCTGGACTTGACTTGTTTGTGAAGATCGTCGGCCAGATCTTCCCTCGCCATCGGGCCGATCTGAGTCGCCCGGTCCATCGGATCGCCCACCCTCAGGTCCCGCATGGCCTCGACGAAGCTCCCAGTGAACTCGGATTCGATTCGCTTGTCGACGATAAACCGCTTCGCCGCGATGCAGCTCTGTCCCGCGTTCTGAGTACGCGCCTGGACCGCCCCCGCCACCGCCTGCTCCAGATCGGCGTCGGCCAACACGATAAACGGGTCGGAGCCCCCAAGCTCCAGAACCGTCTTCTTTATCTGCGCGCCCGCTGCGGCGGCGACCGAGCGGCCGGCTTTATCGCTGCCGGTCAAGGTCACCGCCTTTATCGCCGGGTTGCCGATCACGCCTTCGATCGCCGAGCTGTCAATCAACAGCGACGAAAAGACGCCAGGCGGAAATCCGGCATCGGAAAAGAGCTTCTCTATGGCGACCGCGCATCCCGGGACGTTCGAAGCATGCTTCAAAACCGCCACGTTCCCCGCCATCAAAGCGGGCGCCGCGAACCGGAAGACCTGCCAAAACGGGAAGTTCCACGGCATGATCGCAAGGATCGCTCCGAGCGGCTGGTAGGCGACGCCGCTGAACGAAGCATCGGTTTTCGTCTCCTGCAAAGCCAAATACCGCGCGGCATGCTCGGCATAGTGTTCGCAGCCCCAGGCGCACTTCTCGATCTCCGCCTCGGCTTGCGCGATCGGCTTGCCCATCTCCGTTGTGATCAGTTGCGCAAGGGAGGACTTTTCCGATCGCAGGCGCCCGGCCGCCGCCGACATCGCAGCCCCGCGCTCTTTGAACGAGCGAGATCGCCACGCGTCGAACGCGTCCTCCGCCGCCCGAATCTTGACGAGAACCTGCTCCTCTCTGTGCACCGCGTAGTCTAGGACCAACTCGCCGCTTGCGGGGTTGATGGACTTCATTGTTCCTTCTACGTGGTATATACCCGTGGCATGGACAGAAGCATCGTCGCCGAAGTGCTGAAGCAAGTCTGGGAGGGCGATGACATTCCTGCGCCGGCCCCTCTTCTGCGCATGGCCGCCGCGCAGGCTGCCGAAAAACTCCCGGGCACCCCATATTCGATTCTCACCAACCTCGCGCACGCTGAGTTCTGGCAGCGCATCTGGCTCAACCGCCTCCAGGGTATCAAGGCATCGAGTTTTATGGAGGACTGGCGCGTGCCCCACCTCGAAGAATGGCCCGTTATCAGAAGGGCCTTCCTAACCGGAATGGAGCAGGCAATGGCAATGGCAAGCGCGAAGCAACTCAACCACAAGATGAAATCCGACCCTGCGGCTGTCGCGACTCTTCTCAACATCGCTGTCCACAACGCATATCATCTTGGCCAGATCAATGTGCTGAAGCGGATGCAGAGGCTGCAGAAGCAATCGAAGGGATAACTGGTCGAATCTGCAGGCAGTATAATTTACGTCCTCTCCATATGATTGCTGTCAACGAAGCCAGCCGGGTCGCAGCCTGCTTTAAAATCGACCAGCCGATCGAAGTATGTGACTTCGCAGGCAAGGGAAATATCAACCTTGATACATTCCTCGTCGCCGCGGGTTCGGAAAGGCGCAACTACCTGCTCCAGAGGGTCAACACGGAAGTTTTCCCGATGGCGGACCGCGTGATGGCCGGCATGATGGCCTCGATCACGGCTCAGCGGCAATCGCTCCTTTCGGGCGTCATCAACGCCGAGATCGGCTGGAAAGCGCTCGAGCTTGTGCCGACCCACGAGGGGACGTTCTATCACGAAACGATGAACGGCGCGCCCAAGGCGACGTGGCGGCTCATCCAGTTCATCGAAGACACGGTTTCTTATAAGAGCCTATCGGAGGTCCCCGAGGCGCACCGGCTTGGAATCGCCAAGGAAGTGGGCCGCGGACTGGCGATTTATTCCGATCTGACGGCCTCGATCGACCCCGAGGCGGTTCCCGTTTCCCTTCCCGGATATCGCAACACGCGGCTCTACTACAGCCTGTTCAAGGCCGCCCTGGACGGACATCGCCGCCATGAGAGCATTGCTGGCCTATTGCCCAAATGTCCCGAAACCCGCGCCTCTTGCGAGAGGCATTTTTTGTGCGCTCTGTCTGAAGAGGAACGGATCGTCCGCAAGCAAGAACCTGACGTTCAGTGGATGATCGACCTCGCTTTGGAGCACGAGCCGCTCGCGCTCTCGCTTCAGGATGCCGTCGAAACCGGCGAAATTCGACGAACGGTTATTCACGGCGACACGAAGATCGAAAACTTCCTCTTCGACAATGCCTTCGGCAAGGTCATTTCGCTCGTCGATCTCGACACGGTGATGCCGCTGACTTGGCTCGCCGATTGGGGCGACATGGTCCGCTCTCTTAGCAACGTCGCCGGCGAGAAGGAGACGGATTGCTCCAAGGTCCAGGTGGACAGCGACGTATACCGAGCCGTTACTGTGGGCTTCCTCTCCACCGCATCCACTCCGACCGAAGCCGAAATCCGTCGGATGCCTACAGCCGTGCAGGTCATCGCGATGGAGCTCGGAGTTCGGTTCCTCGCGGATTACCTTCGAGGCGACACGTACTTCGGACTCGGTCCGAACGACCCGCACGACTTGAACAAGATTCGCGCCATGGTTCAACTCACGCTCTTCAAAAAGCTGCTCGAGCACGAGGCCGAAGCGAACGACCTTGTGGAGGCACACTTAGCTCGGCGCTGATCGCCATGCAGCCCTACTCCGTGACCCTCGGCCTGGAAGAGGAGGTCTTCGTTCTGGAGGAGGGGCGGATGACACCGACTTTGCAGTCGCTCGACTATTTGCGGCGATTGCTTTGGTCGAACCCCCGACGCCATGGCAGATACTCGGCTTCAAACTTCGCACGCGGCGAGGAGCGGAAGGAGTGCTTCATGGGAAGCGTCGAGGTGGCTACGGGCGTTCATGAGAGAATCGAGCACCTGCTCGCGGACATCGTCGCTCGTAGAACCGAGTTTGCGCGCGCGGCCAAGGGTGGCATGATCGTGCCCGTCGGGGCGCTTTTTACACTGTCCTCGCCTTCGAACACCGCGTCCTCCCATGTGCACGTGGGTGTTCCCAAGGCACAGAGGCGGCGAGTTTACGACAACCTTGCGTACTTCGCACCTGTGCTGGCTGTTGCCGCAGCGAATAGCCCTTGGGCTGCGGGAAAGGACTTCGGACTCAGCTACCGTATGGCACAGCCGAGATGCCTGGGCCCGCTTCGCGAGGATCCCGAATACCGTTTTCAGGATTTGATCATCAGCAAACGCCTGGGGACGATCGAATTGCGAATCTTCGACCCGATCCCTGAGATCTTCCGTCTCCGCGAGATTCTCGATGCTGTCACGGCGATCGCAGCTTTCACGGGCACGCTGTCTTTCAATCTAAATGAATATAATAAAGAGCGAGAATCTTGGACTATTCAAGGCATAACTCCTTGGATTCGCTCGCGGTGGAAGGAACTTCAAGGCCTCTATCCGTTCCCGATGGATTTGCTCGAAAACACACTGTCAGAGCGGTTGCGGCGGGTCGCCGCTGAGTCATCTATCCTAGACGCGTATCGCGAGGCCGAACGCATTTGGCGCGAAGGCACCGACGTCGCTCCCGAGCACCGGCCGCATTCGCGCTTGCGCCTGGTGACCGGTTTGGCCGGCTACTACGCCGTGAGGTTACCTTACATGGCCTACAAGGGCTATAAGGAGTGGTATGGGAAGACATAGCGTTGCCGACTGCCGACCGGTGACTCTTTACTGGCGAACTCTCGGGAGTTCCTCTCCCCAAAATTGGGCACAGTCTGGAAGCGGATTTGCCTCCTGTTTCCAATTTCCTGTCCAATCTTCGGGCCGCAGTCTTCAGTCTCCAGTCCGCAGCTTCCGGCAGTCCGCAGTTGTCAGTCAGGAGCCCGTGGTCCGCAGTCGTCAAACTCACAGTCTCCAGCCTTCAGTCTTTCTCTCCTATCCATGCTTCTGCTTGCCTATCCATGCTTCTGCTTGACAAACCGATCGATGTCATCAGGATCGAGGATTCGCACTTGGGGCTTCGCCTCGTGGATGAATTGTTCGAAACCCCTTTCGTCGAGCAAGCCCTCGCTTACGAACTCGTCGAAGATGGCGCGCAGGACTCCCCCTTCGGTAGGCGGCGCGGGGAATGCGTCGATCCAAAGCCCGGGACCGTTGCGGGTCTCGTAGGAAACCGCAGCTATGTAGGTGTCGCTGGTCAGTTGCGCGAGATGCTCCAAGGATGCCTCGGTTACCCAAGTTCCTTTAACCATGCAAAGCCCTTCGTGAAGCAGTTCCTCACGCACGTCCTCTTCCTTTCCGGCCGTAAAGCTGATGACCTGAACACCCGTTTTGGGGTTTACGAAAGTGAGGTGGATCGATTCGCCTGCCTTCTTGTAGTAAACGCAGTCGTCGGTTCCTAGGCCGTACCTTTTAACGGCGGAAGCGAAGGTTGCAAAGTCGACAACGAGCGTCATAGTGATAACATTGGCAGGTGATGCGCCACGATCCTCTCGTCGATTTTAGCAAAAGCCCGCACGCCGCCGTTCGGCCCGTGCCTCTTTCCGCCGTTACTCTCACGGGCGGCTTCTGGGGGCGTCGCGAAAATCTGAACCGCGATGTGGGCATTCCACACGGGCGAAGGATGCTCGACGAAACCGGCTCATTCGAGGCATTCGACATTGCCGCAGGTACTATCGACGTTCCCTTACGGGGATTTGTTTACCGCGACAGCGACGTGTACAAGTGGCTCGAAGCTGCTGCTTTCGCCGGTGTAAACGCAGACGACATCATCGCGAAAGTAGCGGGGGCCCAGATCGAGGACGGATATGTCAACACGTCGTTCGCAAACGAAAATGCCCACAAGCGATTCTCGAATCTCGCGAGCGACCACGAGATTTATTGCGCCGGACACTTAATGCAAGCCGCGGTGGCACACCATCGCACGACCGGCGAGACGTCCCTTCTCGACATCGCCACAAAATTCGCGAATTACCTTTATGAACAATTCGGCCCGGATGGAACGGTCGGCGCTTGTGGACATCCCGAGGCGGAAATGGCGCTTATAGAACTTTATCGCACAACCGGCGAAGATAATTACTTAACTCTCGCCCATCGATTTGTCGAAGCAAGAGGAAATGGCGTTCTGAGCGGCCGAGAATATGTTCAGGACCATATACCGTTTTTGGACCAGAATGAAGCCGTCGGCCACGCCGTGCGAGCGCTTTACTTGTACGCAGGCGCGGCTGACTTTTACTTGGAAAGCGGCGATGCGCGATATTTGTCGACCTTGAACGAACTCTGGGATGACGTCCAGAAAAAGACCTACATCACCGGCGGCATTGGAGCGAGGCATGAGGGCGAATCCTTCGGTGAAGCCTACGAACTGCCGAATGCGCGCGCCTACGCCGAAACGTGCGCCGCAATCGCCAGCATGATGTGGAATTGGAGAATGTTCGCGATTAGAACCGATCCGAAATATCTGGACACGATCGAGCGCGCGATGTATAACGGATTTCTGAGCGGAATATCAGAGGATGGAAAGAGGTATTTTTATGTGAATCCGCTTGCCTCGGACGGAAATCACGGCCGCAAGGAATGGTACGACTGCGCCTGCTGCCCGCCGAATATTTACCGAACGCTCGCGAGCATAAGGGGCATGCTCTTTGCAACTGACGACAAAGGTATTTATTGCAACTTTTATGATAATTGTCGCATCGATGACGGCAACTATGCGCTCGAAATTATTACCGATTATCCTGCTACCGGAAATGTTCGTATCATCAACCACGTCGATCGGCATTTCGAAATAATATTGCGCATTCCTTCATGGTGCAGCAATGCGGCCGTTCGCTTCGATGGGATCGAACAGCTTGCCGATCCGGGTTTTCTCAGGCTTCACAAGCTTTGGCGGAGCGGCGACATTATCGACCTCGATCTTGAAATGACCCCCAGGAATGTTTTTGCGAATCCGCGCATTACCGACAGCCGCGGCTGTGTGGCGCTTGCCCGAGGTCCGCTCATATATTGCGTCGAGTCAGCCGATAACCCAGATTTGCCCATCGCAGATCTGGCGATCGCTTCCAACACACCGATCGACGAGGGACCCGTGCATGAAGCTCCTTTGCTGCATTTCGAGGCGGCCACGCCCCGACCCATGGAGAACCTATACACCGATGAACGCCCCGAGGCTCGGACCGCTTCCGTGCCTGCGATCGCCCTCCCCTATTTCGCCTGGGCCAACAGAGAGCCTGGGCAGATGAAAGTCTGGCTGCCGGCTGGGTCTCGGGAGGACACTTGACCTCCAACCGAATTACGGAGAGAGTTTGTCGCCCTTGGAAACAGACTTCCCTATCCTTTTCTTCACCGCCTCCTGCAGGAGGTATTCGATCTGGCCGTTGAGCGAGCGAAACTCGCTCTCGGCAAGCCGCTGCAGATCAGCCCACAATTTTGGGCTGATCCGCAGCAGGATCGACTTGCGTTCGGCCATAGGCTTAGTAGAGGGACCCGGTGTTGATTACAGGCTGCGCGCCGTGCTCTGAGCAAAGGACGACCATCAGGTTCGTGACCATCTGGGCCTTGCGCTCCTCGTCGAGCTCGATCACTCCCTCGGCTTCCATTCGGGTGAGCGCCATCTCAACCATTCCGACTGCGCCGTCCACAATCTTCTGGCGGGCCGCAATAACTGCGGTAGCCTGCTGCCGACGAAGCATCGCTCCGGCGATTTCAGGGGCGTAAGCGAGATGCGATAACCGTGCCTCCAAGACCTCGACGCCTGCTCTTTGAAGCCGGTCGCTGATTTCGTCGCGCAAGTGGCCCGAGATTTCGTCGGCGTTGCGGCGAAGCGATAGCTCCGCGTCATCCGCGTCATAAGGATAGCTCGACGCCATATGCCGAACCGCGGTCTCGCTCTGCAGGTTCACATAGTCCTCGAAGTCTTCGACCTCGAACAGAGCGTCGAACGTGTCCTTCACATGCCAGACAGTGATCGCGGCGATCTCGACCGGATTACCGGCATGGTCGTTGACCTTCAGCTTCTCGCCGTTCAGCGTTCGCAGCCTGAGGCTGATGCCTCGCTACGACATAAACGGGTTCGCCCAATGGAGCCCCGGCGCTTTCACGGTGCCCTTGTAATTGCCGAAGAGCAGCAGTGCCTTGCTTCCGTTGGGCTCCACGATAAAGAACCCGATGGAGGCGAAGGTCGCCGCTAAGAAAGCGGCAACCGATCCCACGATCAGCCACGTAACCGGGCGGCCCACATTTCCCTCGCGTATCGCCGCGTAGAGCGCATAACCCGCGACCACGTACAAAGCCAATGTCACGAACAGCATCACGATACCGTTCAAAGCCCCAACTTCTCGTTCTTTCTTCATTTTCGTCCCCTCGACATCAATATGATATCACAAAGATATACATCTGCCAAGACTTCTGCGTTGCGGGTGACGTTGAGGGTGCCGGTTGGTTCATCTGAGGTCGCGGGTAAATCATCTGAGGCCGCGGGTTGGTTTGTACCGCAGTCGGGCTCTGTTTGGAGGCGGTTCTATCCTAGCGCCATCCCGTAGGCCGCCGGGACAATACAACCGGCAACCCCAGCTATTCACGGTAGTGAACGGAAAGCGGGAATCACTTTAGCGTCTAATGTGTTCTATAATACAGACAACTTGGGGGCGACCGGTTTCGACAGAGCCGTTCCTCTCTCGGTTGCGAGCCGAGGCGCCGCGGGCCTCGTAAAAAGCGGCAAAACAAGTAATTGCGAATAACGATTACGCTCTCGCTGCCTAAGAACTAGGTAGCACGCCCGGGAAGCCGAGCCTGTAGGTAACCCGGTAGCGACGAATAAATCAGGATAGCGCGCGAAGCCGCCACTCGAGGCGACGCGCGCGAAACTAATCGAGCATGCCCTAAGTTGGCCCGCCCGCCGGCAGCCTTAGGACGAGAATAATGGCGGAATACGCTCGTAGTAGCCCTGAGTGCGCCGACTTTGGAAGGGGGTTCAATTCCCCCCGCCTCCACCAAGTTTTCACGGCAACCTGGCCGACAAACGCGGCCAGGTTGCGCTTTATTGCTTAGCCGCCGTGAGGCCTCGGAACATTCGCGTTCGTTCGCGTGAACGTGACCTCGTCCTTGTCCTTGCCACTTGCGGATCTGACCGTTATCCGGTACCGCCCATTCGGCAGCTGGAGGTGCGTGTTCCACTGGCCGTTGAACACTGCTAGACTGTGATTCGCCACCAGCTTCCCCTTGGAATTGTAGATGTGCACCGTCACATCCGATTCCGTACTGGTGCCCCGGATATCCACGCCCATCGTACCGACCGTCGCGCTGTCGCTCGGCCAAGTAATCGTCACGCGCTTCCCGTTACCAGAGGCACCGCCCCCATAGTCGAACCAGATGTCGTCCGAGTCTTTGCCGCTGCGTGCGGTCGCCTTGACGCGGTATCGCCCGTTCTCGAGCTTGATGCTCGTGCTCCATTGGCCGTTTTGGACGGCCATCGACTGCCGCGAAACGACCCGGCCACTCGCGTTGTAGACAAGCAGCGAGACGTCCGATTCCGTGCTGGTCCCTTGAATGTCGGCTCTGAGCGAGTTAATATTCGCGCCATTCTTAGGGTATGTGATCGTGACGCGCCTCTCGTTCGGAGGCTGCACGCTGCCGTGGGTGAACATGACGGTCGCAAAGCTGTTGCTGCCCGGGGCCCTTGCAACGGCTTTGTACGTGCCTGGCGGAAGCCTCAACCTTGTGCTCCACCTGCCGTTCTGAACCCTGAGAGTTTGATTCGATGAAGCCTGGCCTCGCGAATCGCTCACGACCAGCGTGACGCGTTGCGCATTGCTTGTGCCCTGGATGTCCGCACTCAAGGTGTTGAGCGTGGCGCCGTTCTTTGGATGGGTGATGGTCACTCGGCGAAGCCCGGGTATCCCGCCCGGCTGTCCCCAATCAGCATCGTTCATCTGCACCGAGAAGCGCACCTCATCGGAATCAGCCATTCGGGCGAAACCGAGAACGGCTCGATACATGCCCCGGTTGAGGCGTTCGGTGGAGGACCATTTCCCGTTCTTCACAGTAAGCCGCCTCTCTCGAACGAGCTTGTTCTGCCGATTGTAAATCCTCAGATCGACCGAGGGAATCGTTGCAAGGCCGGCGAATGCCACGGTCGTGCCCGAAAAGTTCGTGAAACGGCTCGGCTTGGTAAGCTTGCCGATGTATTCGTTGCCGCCGGGTGGGTTATTCCAGCCTCTGTCGTCTTCCAACGTGAGCCCGTTATCGAGAGTCACTCGCGTGTCCCGGGTCTCGTAATTCGAGCGATGAACCTTGACGCGAAATGTGAACTCGCGTGTCGCCCAGTGGTCGGAACCGTAGAAGTAACCCTCTCCCACAACGTTCGACTCGGTAACCGAAAGGAACGTAGACTTCGTTTCCGTGAAGAAAACCTGCGTCCGGCCAGGCATGTGGTTTTGAATCGCGCTCCTAACGGCGAGATGGGCAACTCTGTGCTCTTTCACCGTATCCGCCCTTGCGGTGCCCGCCACCCATAGGGCGAATACGCCCAGAATCACCCCAACTGACCTGCTCCTAAAATTCATCGAGTGCACCACCTTCGCGCCGATAATACCTTGTGCTGGGTAACCTAATCGAAATGAAGCCATCGTGGCGGCTCCTGATTCTCACGGCATTGAGCTTAACATTAGCTCATGCGTGTTTTTCCCAAAAGCTCCTCAGGTCGTCTCGCAATGCGACGCTGAGCGCAGCATCGCTAAATAAGAAAGTCTGGAAGCATTTCACCGGAAAGTACGCGTTACCGAAAGCAATGCATCCGGTCGAAATTTATTCTGTCAGGTACACGTCGCCCGACTGGCGCGGTAAGGCGCGTAGGCTCAGCGGGTGTGTCGCCCTTCCGGCAAACGGCGCACCGAAGGGACTCGTCCTCTTCTACCACGGCACGATCACCGATCGTAGGCTGTCGCCGTCATTTTACAACGGAACTCAGGAAGGTGAAACCGAACTCGCTGTCCTTGCATTCGCGACAGCCGGCTTCGCGGTTGCTTGCCCGGATTACATCGGTCTAGGAGGCGACCCCGGCGCGCATCCCTACCCCCTCGCGTCGATTAACGGCCCCTCCGGGCTCGACCTCTTGCCACACGCCCGGTTCATTGCGGAGCGCGAGAGGATCGCAATAGGCGTCAACGACTACGTCGCAGGTTACTCCGAAGGGGGAGCGTGCGCGTACTGGGCGGCGACTCAACGAACCACCTTCACGGCCGCCGCACCGATGGCCGGGCCATATGACTTGACCGGTGTAACCCTCGATGGCCTACTGAAGCCGACAAAGGCCATCCAGACCTATGCTGCCAAGCTATACCTTGTGTCATGCCTCGGTTACTCCGCGAGCGAACTCTTCGGACTGGACCTGAAAGACTACTTCGCGCCCTCGTTCGCGTCGCACATACCAAAGGTATTCAAGGAGCAGCTAACCGACAAGCAGAGAGCCCAGAAGCTCGCCACGAAGGGGGTGCAGATCGGGGCGATCGGCTCGATAAACAAGGCGCTATCGGGGCGTTTTCGAAAAGTGCTTCAGGATAAGAACATGTCCGACCCATTGATGCGGATGCTCGAACGAGAGAATCTGTATCAGCGCGCGCCACAGACGAAGACGCTTCTCGTCTGCTTGTACTCCGACCAGGTTGTTCCATGGGGGAACAGCTACAAGGCGCTAAGCTGGATACACAAGGCCGCATACGACCAAAGCTTTGCGCGACTGCATGTTATTCGGGACAAACTCGACCACATTACTGCCGCAGCGCCGTCGATGGCCCTAGCGCGCAGATTCTTCTTGGGTGGTTTCGCGGCGGTGGGTACGCGATAAGGATCGTCACTTCACCATGGAGACCACGCTGACCGTAAACCCCACGGCCCAATGATTGCGACGCCGGTCGCAGATTTAGGAATGCAGCTGAGAACGATCTGCACCCTCACTTGACCGCTTGCCCTCAAACATGCGGCGCAGCTTGCGAACGCGTTCAGGATTGACCGGTGCATGGTAGTCGAACTCCCCTAAAAGTTGCTCCACTGACCTTTTGTTCGTTACCTCCTCGCGAATCCGACGAATCACTCTTAGAGCGGACCGGATCGGCATGTGGTCAACGACGAGGTCACACGCCATCAGCAGAGCATCATGACTGCCAAATCCTGCCCGGAGAAAGTCAACAATCAAATCCTCGGCGCACCTCTTTCTCGAGACGCGCAAGTACCATATCTCCGAAAGCCAGCACAGAAGAAGAAAATGTGTATCCTTCGTTTGCAGATTCCTCGCTCTTAATAACCCCGCTATCTTAGTCAAGGACTCAGGCCATGCTGCTATTAAACTTCGCGCGGCCAACTTGGCTCCTAATGGCGGAAGCTGATGATTCAAAAGCAGGTCCGATGCATGATGACTTACAAAGTCGCGAATGCCGTGCCGTTTGGTTAGCATCCTGCGCAGCTCAACTATGTCTTCCTCCGGATCCATCCTGGTGAATACGAACAATGCTCGATCATTCACTCAAGCTCCTCCCAGCCGGGCGACTTCTGGGACATTTCCTTTTCATGGTCGACAAGGTCCTTCTTTTCTTTCTTCAACTCCTCTTCCAATGGTGACAGAAAGCGCGAGATCTAATAGCTAGTACTTTCGCAGTGAGCCCGCCCGTTGCGTCGGTTGATTCGGTTGCGTAGCGCGGACGTATCCGCTAAGAAGTCGCCGTTCAAGAAGGAAGTGCTAATCCAAGGAAGACGTAGACAAGATCAGCCAATGGATCGCGGAGGATGCTAAGGAGCAGCATCACCTCGCGCCCGCGTGAGTTGAATCAGTCACCAGATCCCGTTCTCTCCGCCAGTCCGCCGCACCGGCCCTGCCCTCCGTGCCAGAATGAGCGCATGAGGCGCTGGCTTCCATTTTTTATGGTTTTTGCGGTGGCCGGATGCTCGAAAGCCCCTCGACAATACGGCGGCGAGCTGCCTGAAAAGGTCTACGGGCGGATCATATCGCTGAGCCCGAGCACGACCGAACTCATCGCGATGCTGAACTCGGGGCACCTGCTCGTTGGGCGCACGGCCGTCGATACGAAGCCGGACACCATCAAGGCTATAACGATCGTCGCCAATCCCCGCCCGGATATCGAGAAGATCATCAAGCTGCAGCCCGACCTCATCGTCGTGGAGGAGAACCTCATCAACCCCGTCGACCTGGCGAAGCTCAAGGAGCAGAAGGGCTTCGACGTCGTCACCTTCGACATCAATTCGATCGATGCATGGGTAGAAACCGTCTGGAAGCTCGGCGCGCTGACCCAACAGTATTCGCAGGCCAACGACAGGGTGGACGCGCTCATGGCCGTTGTGGGCTCGGCGAAGGCGACGCCGCTCGATCCAAAGCCGCGGGCATTGGTTGCCATGGGCGGGAATCAGCCCTGGGTCGCAGGCGTCGATTCGTTCCAAGCGGACCTCGTTCGGAACGCCGGAGGCGAGCCGATCGGACCGCCTGGAGATAAGTTCGCTCAGGTGAACCCCGAGCAGGTGCTCGCGTGGAACCCCGATGTCGTTTTCGTGAGCGACCCGCCCGCTCAGTACAGCGGCCCGGCTTGGAAAGGGATAAAGGCGGCGAAGGCGGGAAGAATCTTCCAGGTGAATCCCGACCTCTTGCTCCGCGCTGGGGCGGATGTCCAGGCCGTGCTTTCGGCGATGAGCCGCGAGTTTCAAAACATGGAAGTTACTAGATGAAAGACACAGCAGAAGTTGGAGTTTTCGGAGGTTCAGGGTTCTATTCCCTGCTCGAGAATGTACGCGAAGTAAAGGTCGACACACCCTACGGGCCGCCGAGCGACAGCGTCTTTGTCGCCGAGGTCTCGGGTCGAAAGGTCGCGTTCCTTCCTCGCCACGGGCGCACGCATTCCCTTCCGCCGCACAAGATCAACTTCCGCGCGAACGTGTGGGCGTTCAAGGCGCTGGGCGTGAAGGCGGTCATCAGCCCCTGCGCCGCCGGCAGCCTTCAGCAGCACGTCCGGCCGGGCGAGTTCGTGCTCTGCGATCAGTTTGTCGACAGAACGAGGGGTCGCCAAGACACCTTTTTCGATGGGCCCATCGTCAGTCATGTAAGCCCTGCAGACACTTATGATCCCACGCTTCGCCAAATCGCCGCAGAAGTTATTCGGTCGCACGATATCGGACTTCACGAGACCGGTACAGTCGTGGTTATCCAAGGTCCGCGCTTCAGCACGAAGGCCGAAAGCAAGTGGTTCGGCGACCAGGGCTGGGAGGTCATCAACATGACCCAGTACCCCGAGGCCTACCTCTGCCGGGAGATGGGGATGGCGGTCCTGAACATCTCCTTGATCACCGATTACGACAGCGGCCTCCATGCGGAGGTCGAGCCTGTAACGGCCGCATCCGTGCTCGCGGTCTTCGAGCAGAACGCCAAGAGAATCCGCCAGGTTGTCATCGACATTATCGGCAAGATTCCCGCCGATCTCGATTCGCTGGGCGCCGCGGAATCACTTCAGTTCACGCGCGGCGACGGCCATGCGCAGTCCCCCGACGACGTCAGGATATTTCAAACGGAGTTATAAAACCCTATGCTGTTCGCCCTGCCGCACACTCCTCTTCACGCACCGATCCGCCCGCTCATCGAATCTACCTACATGCAGGAACCGTCGCAGGAGTGGGTCACGCTCGGCGAGATAACGATGTTCGGCCAGGAGGCCATCGATTCGCGAAAGCTGCCTGAACGGAAGGTCGCGATCAAGTTCCCGAAGGAATCAGTACCGCCCGTGGAAAATTCCGGGTCCTCGCTGAAATGGGGCGACTGGAACGTTCAACTCAACGAATGGGGAAACTTGGGCCGCGTTTACCGCGGAGCCGGCGGCTGGGGCGAGTTCAAGAGCCTTTATGAGATCGCCCAAAAGAGGATCGGCGCGGGCAAATCCTATCCGTGGAAGGTGAAGGCCGTTATCTTTCGAAGGACGGACGTCCTGTACAAGCGCGGAGACGGCGTGCTCGAGCGGCAATACGGGGACATCTCGGATGAAGACGTGACGTTCTGCTTAGAAACGTTCGCTCGTTTCGAGGCGGTCGTCGAGGCGTTCACCGGCGGCGCTCTCGACATTCAACTGAGCGCGGCGATCGAGACCGACCCGGTGGTCGGCTCCTACGAAAAAGAAGAGGTTTGGTCGTTTCACCCGTTCGACGCGGGCGATAACTATTTGCGCGGCAGGTTCAACCGCGGCGACTTCGACTCGATACTCTACTTCTACCACCCAGCGGACACGCGCGCCTTCAGCTTCGGCGGTACGATCGGAAGGACCAACAATGCGACGCAGTCTTATGTGATTCTGTCCAATGGGCGCGAGATGGGCGACCGGATCGGACACACGGAGGCGATGGTCCACGAGTGGTATCACCAGATCGAGGACACCTATTTCAAGCATGGATACGGCGGCTTCGAAGGCAGCGCATTACCAGAGCTGCATTCCGCCGAAGCAAATGGCTACACAACCGATGTGGCCGGGTATTCCGGGTGGTTTTCGTGGCTGCGCGACCTGATGCACTTTAGCGTTAGGGATGGGATGTGGGCGAAGCTAAAGAACCGCCAAGCGCCGGACTTCGCCGGTGTTCGGAGCCAGACGCACGCCTTCGACGGTCAGCTTCACCGGTGGAACGATGTCAAGGACGATCCATGGGCGAAGCTTCCCTTTTTGACCACCGCGGACCTTGCAAAGCAGATCGGCGCGACGAGCGTCGAGATCGTACAGGACGCCTCGCAGGTCCTGCTCTTGCCGCGTGGAATGAAACCGCGGACTCAACTCCTACCTCAAATCCGTGACGAAGACTTCGCGCTCAACAACGAACTGAATTTTTCGCGGGAGGCGATGGCGCGCGTCGGATATCAAGACCGCGATTTGGTGCTCGTCCGGTTCGACGCCGCGGACTACGTGATCGATTGGCTAGGCGACCACGCGATCGGAACCGCATCGCCAGCGAACGTAATGGGCTATCTCAATGTCGGGACGCGAATGATGATCGTACTCGACACGAAGCTTAGCAACGACACTCTCGCCGAGTTGAACCTGCTGAACATGGGCTCGGCCAAGTCCGGCGTTGCCGTCTTGGGAAAGGGAAACTACGGGCTTGGGGAGCCGATGAGGGTTTCGTTCGCCGCAGAGGTGCCTGACGCGAGGTATACGGTCACCGAACCTGACGGCTCGGGCATTCCAATGAATGGCGGCTTGCTGGAGCTAGGCGGTTTCCAAGGAACGAAGATTCTTAAGGTCATCGCGGCTCTCCCTTCGGGCGAGCGAGCGGAACGATTATTCGCGGTCCGTCGGTTGCCGACTGTCCAGATCGGTCTCCAAGCGGTCGGAACAAGCCGCATTTCGACCGGCAGCCACAAGGTCCGTGTCGAGTTGTCGAGCCTCGGCGAGGCTGCGACGATCGGCCTTAGAGCACAGCTTCCGTCCGGTTGGAGCATCAGTGGATTGCCCGAACAGATCTCTGTAGCGGCCGGCGAGCAGAAGGTCATCGAGGCCATGCTTTCAATCCCTGGCACATCGTCTGACGGCAACTACGAGATCGCCGTCGAAGCTCGCTCCGGAGACACACCGACGGGAAGGTTGCAGTTCGAAAAGTTTACGGCTCCTACCCTGGTTTCAAACTCGTTCTCGCAGGGCCACGAAAGCTGGGATTCTAAGCGTCCAGACAATGCGGGCTGGACCGTTACGCTGGACCCGGCGGGTGTCGAGGGCGGCGCATTGGCCATCAAGGATCGCGGTGGGGCTCGATGGGGCCGCGTCAATGCTTTCGGAAGATACCTGCCGAACGGCAAGCGCGATCCGGCCTTCATGGGCTACGACGTTGCAGCCTATTCGTTCCTGGACTTTGATTTGAAAACGTCGTCGGAAGACAACCTCGCGCTGGCCATCACTCTGAGCAGCGGTAAGCGATATGTGGTGATGCTGGCCGGGCCATACCAAGAGCAGTGGGGCGAAAGCGTTCAGCTTCCGAGGGCGAAATTCATACCGAACGGCCAGTGGCAGCGGATCGTGTACAACCTGAACGACGCATTGAAAGCCGTAGCAGGCGCGGGCCCTCATTACGTCGTCGATATCGGCTTCGGCGACTCGAGGACGTTTAGTAGCAATCAGTATTTCAACGAGGATGTGCGCACGCACAAACTAGACGAGTTCAGAATCACTCGCGAAGCGGACACGGCAGACAACACAACCAAAGATGACCGGGATGCCGAGCTTTCTGCCGGCGCTGACCCGACGTCGGCGAATCCCGAAGACAGAAGTAGGGCTGCCGCGGCGCTTGGGCCGGAATCTTCCCCGGAGCAGATCGCGGCCATCCGGGCATTGATCCGCGATGAGCATCCTCAGGTGCGGCTCAACACAGCCGCGGCCTTCGCACGAGTCAAGGATCCGGAAGCGGTGCCGTTGCTCGCGGCAGCCGCGCGGATCGAGCGGCAATCGTATCAAGGTGTGTACATGGTGCGAGCGCTCGAGTACCAAAATCTCCCGGAATCGTGGAAAACGATGGAGGCTTTGGTTCGCCAAGGCAGGGCCGAGGAGATGGCTGTCGGCGAGGCGGCAATGGCAATGGCCCGATCTGGCGACGCCAAGAAGGCCCCTGACATCAGCGTCGTGCTCACCGCCAAATCCTGGCAGGCTCGCCGCGATGGCGCAAAAGCAATCGGAATGCTGCCGGGCACGATTCCGCAGCAGATGCTGATGATGTTCTTGATGGAAGTCGATCCCATGGTCCGCATCGCAGTGGCCCGCGGCGCCGACGTGGACGTTGACCCCGTAGGCAAGCGTATGGAGTGGGGCAGCGTCAACGACCTCTCGAATGTCGTTCGCGCTTACGACTATGCAAGCTTGACCAAATCCGCCGATCCGGTCCGGAGGTCGCGAGGCTACGCCGGACTCAAGGAGCCGGACACCGATATTCGGCGAATCATCGCCGAGGAGATGGGGAACGATTCGAAAGATCACCACGTCCAACCGTTACTCGGGCTATTGTCGGACCCGGCGCCGGAAGTACGCGCTGCAGCGGTGATATCGCTAATAAAAATGCCCGGCAAACGAGATTTTTCGGAGATGACCGCGCTCGCCGGAGAAGATTACGAAGAAGTCCTGATACCGCTCCTAGCAGCGGCAAAAGAGAAAAAGATCGAATTGCCGAGAGTGACATTGGAGCGGCTCGCTATGCATAGGAACTCCGAGGTTCGCAAGCTGGTTAAGGAGATCACCGGATAATGACAGTCTTACTTGGTTCAGATCACGCAGGATTCGGCCTAAGAAGAGTTCTCGCCAACTCGCTCATTGAGCGCGGCCACGCGGTCGCCGAGATGGGCGCTACGGGCGAGGACGCTTTCGATTATCCCGACGCGGCGATCGAACTGAGCCGACGCATGCAGCGCGGAGACGCTGAATTCGGTGTACTGATCTGCGGCACCGGAATAGGAATGGCGATCACGGCGAACAAGTTCGGGAGAATACGCGCGGCCGTTTGCTGGAGCACCGAAGCCGCCAAGCTCGCACGGGAGCACAATCATGCCAACGTGCTCTGCGTTGGAGCACGCTTGATCGATCCCGACACGGCTCAGTCGATTCTCGATGTGTTCTTGGCCACCCCAGAGAGTCCCGAAAGCCGGCATGTGCGACGCGTTGCGAAAATGGACTCCCTGGGCGAGTGCTCGGAACCAGCAGCGGCTGCAAAGTAATCGGATGAGTAAACCGACCAGTTTCTATCTATGGACCGCCGCGGCAGTTGTCGTTGCGGTAGGCGGTGCAGGATACGGAAACACGTTGAGGGTGCGCCATGACGGCGGGGATGGACTCATTGCACAATCCGCGTTGTACGCGTCGAACCAGGATTCCGGCAATGCCACGATTGCTGAAGGCATCCCTGCCCGACAATACTTCGACGAGGTGCGACGCGTGATTCTTGACGAATTCGTAGAGCCGGTCAGCAATGAGACCCCGCTCGCGCGTGGCGCTCTTCAGTTCATGCTGCAAGAGCTCGGCGACCCTTCTTCTCGCTACTACTCGCCGGCTCAATGGGCAGCCTATGTCGACATGTTCGAAGGTCACTACTCCGGCATCGGCGCAGACCTGTCCGTTCGTGAAGAACAAACGCCGGAAGGCTCCATCTTGCCGATAAAGGTCGTCTCGCTGGTCGACGGCGGACCTGCCTCGACGGCAGGACTTAAGCAGGGAGACTGGATCGACGAGATCGACGGCAAATGGATTGCGAGCCGCTCGCTATGGGTCGAAGTCGAGAAGGCGAGTGGAAAGCTCACCAAAAAGCAGATCACCCGCGAGCAGTTCGACCAGATTGTCGAGCAGTTGCAGAAGAAATCGGAGAAGCTCATAACGATCTTCCCCGCCCTTGAGGAGCTCCAGGCGATGACCGGCCCGGTCAAACTCAAGGTGAGACGCGGAGACGAAAAGCTCGATTTCACGATCGTCAGGAAAAAGTTCGACGTCGTCCCCATCGGAGCGGAAGGCTCGACGATTCGAATAAGGTCGTTCTCCAAATCCGCAGCGAACGAGTTGGCCGCGCTCGTCAAGGGAAAGAATAGCGTTGTCTTGGACGTGCGCGGAAATCCGGGCGGCTCGTTCACATCGATGGCTGCCTGTCTTGCCGAACTATGCCCAAACGGCGTCTACGGGATGCAACAGAAGGATCCAAAGCATCAGCCCCAAAAGCTGGTTCTGGAGGGGACGAGCGCCCCGCCCCGTTTGTCGGTGATCGTAGACCGTGGCACTGCACGGGAAGCCGAGCTTTTTGTGGCCGCCCTTCGCGATCTCGCAGGCGCCGAAATCAAGGGGCCGCCGACGTTCGGGCTCGGCCAGCGGATCGAGCGGTTCGCCCTGGCGGACGGAAGCGGATACACCATAACCTCCGCATATCTCCTCGACACACACGGCAACTCGCTCGTGAGATCTAAGCCGGCGAGCAAGGTCGAGAAAGGTGCACTGTCTCAACCGAGGATTCCCGAGAGGCTAAAACGATGACATTCTTGAGCCGAACGCTTAGTCTGGCCGGGCTCTTCGTAGTAACGCTCATCGCGGGATTCGGCTGGAGGGACGTCGCAAAGGGCGAGGCCCCACGAATCGAAGACCTGCAGACGGTGCTCGCAGGCAAGCCGGCCGGAACGAAGGAACTGCAGCCGACCGAAACCTTCGTTCAGGCGCTCGCCAACGTCGACGCCCTCCACTACGGCTCGGAGAACAGACAAGAACTCACGCACTCCGCGGTGGCGGGAATGCTATCCGCCCTGAAAGATCCCCACACGATTCTGCTGGAGCCCGAGGCTGCCAAGCAGTTCCAAGAGAAGAACCATGGGCAATTCGTGGGCATCGGCGCTGAACTGACGCGCGACCCGCTGGGGGCAAAGGTCAGAAGAGTATTCAAGAACAGCCCTGCTAGCCGAGTGGGCCTCAAGCCGAACGACATCATTACTAAAGTGCATAACTCGGCAGTTGCGGGGCGCGATTTGCTGGACGTCGTGGATGAAATTCGCGGACCGTCGGGTACCAGTGTGCAGCTAACGGTGTATCGCCAAGATGCAGAACAACCGCTCACTTTCGAAGTGGAGCGCCGCCAGGTCCAAATTCAGGACGTTTATGGCGAGGTTCTCTCAGGGCCGAATTCACAGGGCAAACCACTGATCGGAAAGCTGGAAATTAGGTCATTTTCGGAAACCATTCTCGCACAGTTCGACGAAGAGCTAGCCGATCTGGAGTCTCAAGGGATTCGCGGGTTAGTGATCGACGTTCGGGGAAATCCAGGCGGACTGCTAAGCGCCGCGGTAGAGATGGCGGCGCGATTCCTGGACAACAAGGTAATCACCTCGATGAAGAAGCGTGATGGCCGTCCCGAAACGTTCTTTTCGAGAAGCGGCTTGGCTAACGGCCGGACCTACCCCGTCGCGATCTTGATCGACCAGGGCTCGGCCAGCGCCTCGGAGATTCTCGCCGGAGCTATGCGCGATTACCAGCGGGCAGTCTTGGTGGGCGAGCGCAGCTACGGCAAAGGCTCGGTCCAAGTGGTGAAACCGTTGGACGACGGTGCACAGCTAAAGCTAACGATCGCGCGGTACTACCTGCCTAATGGCGAATCTATTCAACGCAAGGAAGCAGAAGATGGCGAGGTTCTAAGCGGAGGAATCACTCCTGACATTACCGTGGAAAACGGACCGAGAGCCGTCCAGGGAGACATGGCCACCGATACGCAGCTGCGTGCCGCTATCAAGTCTCTCCAATCGAAATTGCGCTAGGCGTACAGGAACGCAGGGCCGCGCGCCGAACATAATTAGTCATGCTTTCGGCTTGCCTGCTTTCTGGTTTAGTGCTTCAAGCCCCTTCGATCGTCCTCTACCGGGGCGGACCGCTCGCCGGGTCGGACACCCGCTATTGGTCTTGCGAGGACACGACGCTCGACAAAGAGCATGCCCAGCGGTCCTACGGGCAAGGCATGCTCCTTCGAATGTCGCCGAGTCAACGAACGCTCCTGCGATTTGCGGACTTGCGGCGCGCATTCGGGCCGGAGAAGCGCGTTGTTAACGCGAAACTCGTACTAACCACCGAACAGGTCGCTAAACCCGGGCGAATAAAGCTTTACCGATTCGGAGCGCCGTGGAATGAAGGCGGCGGGACTGGCGAACCCCAAACTGCTCCACCTCAATGGAGCACGACCTGGGACCACCAGTTCTTCGACGAAAGGGGCCGAACGCGGCGGTGGAATCAAGGAGGCGCGAACTTTATAGCACAGACGCCGTCCGCGGAAGCCGACGTTATTGTCGGGCAACGGGAAATCGTAGCGGATGGGCTTCAAGCGGACGCGCAGCTGTTCTACGAGCGGCCATATGACAACAATGGATGGGTGATCGAATTCGACGGCGACTGCGCGGTGAACTCCGCCGAGAATCGTGAGGTTGGACCGAGGTTGGAAGTGCAGCTGGAAAGTGCGCCTGCGAAAGAGGGCGCTGACCTGAGTGTGGCGTACATCACCAGAACCCCGGAGTACGAGCGATACGACAATCGTGGTGACGCGTACGTTCGCGCATCGGTCGGTGGGCACGAGTCGGGCGTAATGATGAAGCCGGGCGGGGCAGACACGAGCAAATGGCCCGCTAAAGGCGAGGAAGTGACCTACACAGCGTACGTGAAGAACGTGGGCAACGCTCCTGCCGCGGGGTTCGGCTATCAGTGGTCTGCAAACTTCGAGCCGCGGCACACCGGAACACACAGCGGAACTATCGCTCCCGGAGAGACCGTGCCCGTGACGTTCAAGAACACTTTACAGGAGTGGCATCACGACCACCGGAACCAGCCCGTATCCTTGAAGATCACGCCATCAGGCGAAGACGCCTTAGCTGCGAACAACTTCCTTGAAGTCCAAGCGGCAGCTCTCAACATCGGCATCTGGGTGGACGAAGGTTTTTACCGTAAGTTTGCGGAAAAGCCTAACGCCAGTGGGTCGCGGAGTTTCGAAGATTGGATTCAGTGGCAATTTCGCATCTGGACCGAAGTGTTCATGCGCCACAGCCGTTTCAGCTTCGCGCCGGATGGCAGCCGCGAAAGCGTGAGGGTCGGACGGATCACTATCGTCCCCACCGGGACACTCAAGGGTGGAGCGCATATTCCCAACGACACGCCAAGCATGATCTACGACGGCGAATGGGGATTCGATTCGAGCTTCGGTGACGCGACTGGCTACATCGAAGCCGTGCGCAACCATGCTGACAGGGCGCTGATCCACGAGATGAGTCACCAAATCGGACTGATCGACCTGTACCAAATGAACATCGACGCCTCGATGCCGGACGGCTCCAAGGGCAAGGTACGGCTAAAGCACGACGGCAGCGTCATCACTCGCGGTTGGATCGACCAATTCGGCGGGTTGATGGGTGGAGGCGAGACCCGTGATGAAACGCTGATTCCGGACCGCCTACCGATGCCCTTGGGCGACACAAACAGTTTGGTTTACCGAAGCCCCTTGTTTAGGCCAACCGACCTGTATTCGCTCACGGACGTCTTCGCGCTAAACTCGAACTTGGGCTTCCGGCGCGGCTTTTATGGGGAGTTCCTCTACTCAATACCGGCGACGAATCTCGTTCGCGTGACTGACCGAAACGGCGAAGCGATCCCCGAGGGGACACTGCAATTCTATCAAACCGTAAACGGCGAGATCCCGGATGGGCCGCCGACGTTCGAGCTACCGTTTAAGAGTGGCTCAGCAACCCTGCCCAATCGGCAGAACGGGCTCACGGCGCCATTCAAGACCCTGACCGGCCATACGCTCAAGCCGAATCCATTCGGTCGATTGGACGTGGTTGGATCGAACGGCGTGTTTCTCGTCCGCCTCGATCAACACGGCCAGACTGAATGGGCTTGGCTGAAGGCTTGGCAGCTCACTGATGCCTACGCCCGCGGCAACAAGAACGTTTACGTGCACGAGCTCCGGTTCAACGTGACCCACCGACCGCTGAAGCCGCTCGATTGGGCGCTGAAGAAAACAGCCGTGGACAAAGCCAACAGTTCAGGCGCGAACATCGCAAACCTGCTCGATGGCGATCCGAAGACTTT
Source organism: Fimbriimonadales bacterium (assembly GCA_051003155.1). Classification (GTDB taxonomy): domain Bacteria; phylum Armatimonadota; class Fimbriimonadia; order Fimbriimonadales; family ATM1; genus JACDEQ01. The sequence goes on from JBPCLO010000017.1 coordinate 30,301, forward strand.
CTACGAGGCCGGAGGTGAGACGGGGGACTGGGTCGAAATCGACATCGGCCGGGATAGGCCAATCGGCGAAATCAGGCTCGTTATGACGGGCGATCACAACGCTTTCTGGCGCCAGTTCGAGGTCATGCTCTACGGGACGGGGCAAACGCTCGCCGAAGCCAAGACGTACGCCTACGAAGGCAACTGGGCGTCGGCGATTTCGCAGGACAGAGATATCTCGCAAGCTGATGCGGACGTCCGGAGCGTTGCCTACCGCGCCCGCCCGCAGACGGGGCGATTCATACGAATCATCAACCGCTCCGGAGGCCGCGGCAAGCTGGCAGGGATCGAGGTTCGGGAGACCGAGGCTGAACCTTAGACGGTCCGACTGGCGATCGGCGTTCGTTCCCGGTGTACCAGATGCCGTGCTCGGAGTACCGAATCTCATTCTCGACGTACTGAATGTCGCCTCGGTGTGCCGAATGCCATTTCTCGTTGTGCCGAATTCCGTTTCCGGGGTACCGACGCTCGTTTCCGGTGTACTGTAACCGTATGGTCTAAGGTCGGTAGTCGGCGCTCGAGAAACTGGCAGGGGCGACAGGACTCGAACCTGCGGCCTGCGGTTTTGGAGACCGCTGCTCTACCAACTGAGCTACACCCCTGCGCGGGCGGGGAGATTATAGCTGATTGGACTCGAACGAACGATTGACGGTTCGCTGGCGTAGAGTAGGTCTGAAGAAGAAGCAACTACCTTAAGGAGGTAACGCCATGAAGCGAATAATCCTAACCACATTTACTGTGGCAGCCATGCTGGGAACGGCAATTTCCCAGCCAGGCACGCCCATGTTGGGCGACGAAGAATACAATCTGGAATACGACATGGGCAAGGTCGAAGAAGTAGCCGGCGAGGTCACCAACATCGACACGCTCACGCCCGAAGAGGGCGGCACATTCGGCAAGAGGCTCTGGATCATGACCAAGTTCGGCCCCGAGGTCGTGAGCCTCGGCCCCAGCAGCTATATGCCCAGCGTGGGAATACGCATAAGGCCACATGACATGGTATGGGTGACAGGCGCAAGAGTCACCAAGCCCGACGACGCGGGCGACGTAATCCTGGCACGCCAGGTGCGCACCGCGACGCGAACATGGACGCTGCGCGACGAGCGTGGACATCCGTTCTGGCGCGACGTGCGCAGCAGCAGTGAAAGAGCTGCAGGCAGGGGCATGGAATGGAAATCGGGCATGGGCATGGAACGGCCGGGCATGGGCATGGACCGGATGTATAGCGGCAAGTACGACGCCACGAATGTAATGACGTTCGAGGGCAAAGTAACCAGGATCCAAATGGTTCCCGCCATGCACGGCTTCCCGGCTGGCACCCACGTCTACATCGACACGGTCGGTGAGCAAGACGTCGCCATTCACTTCGGTCCGGAATGGGCCATGTACAACCAGAACGTGACGATCAAGGCAGGCGATGATGTCAAAGTCACCGGAGCCGTTTATGGCCCTGAGGACATGAGAATGGTCGTCCCGTCTTCGATCACCGTGGACGAAGCCACAATCAACTTGCGCGATAGCACCGGCAAGTGGATGAAGGGTACGCCGCCGCCGACTGGTGGTGTCGTTCCCTTGACGATGGAAGAACGCATGCGCATGGATGCCGGTTGGAAATCTGACTCGGCCTATTATCGTGCGTTCGACGCCGACAAACTCGGCGAATGGAATGGCAAGGTGGATCGGATCGAGACCTTCGATCTTCGCGGTAGTAGAATGCCCGGCACCTTGGCGATGGTGACGGTTGGCGACGAGACGTTCCCGGTCCACCTCGGCCCAGCGGAGTTCGTCAAGAAGCAACCCTATAGGCTCCAACCTGGAGACACGATCATGATCAAGGGCTCGAGAGTGACTTGGGACGGCCGTCCGGTTATTATCGCCACGGAAATCCACCGTGGCACCACGGCCTGGATCTTCCGGGATGCGACAGGTGCGCCCGTCTGGATCGGTAGATAGTTAATCTCGCACCTCTACCTAGGAGGCGATTCGCTTATCCCTGGCGAGTCGCCTCTTCATTTATGGCGTGAAACGGCGCTCGCGTGAAAAGCCGTACAATACGTGACATGAGAGTTTTCGAGTGGTTGGGGAAATTTCTCAATGGCGAAACTGAGTTTCCGTGCCTTGCAAAGTATATAGAGGTCGAGATCGTTCGCACCATCGATCCTGGCCAGAATGTCGCCGCTGCAGTGGGCCTTTCCGCCGCCACCCTCGGCGCCCTAATTGGAGTCGGCCTCGGCATTGTGTTTAATTCGATCGCGCTCGGAGCCATCGTGTTCGCCGGAGGGCTCGCATTCGGTCTGAATTGGTTCCTGCGATATCAAAAGCGTCAGTCCGAAAGCCAGAAGGAGCTCAACCGCGCTCGCCGGCAGGCCCGAGAGTTTCTGCACGAGCTGCGCAAATGGAAGTTCCTGCGTATGCTCGAGATGAAGCTGACGGGTGGAATGGGCGAGATCCTCGACGCGGCGGCGGCTTCGTGGCTTCGTGCCCATCTCGCCGTTAACTCCGCCAACGAGGACGCCAAGCATCGGCACTCCAGCCTCGGCGCCACGGCCGAGAATGTGATGGCCGCTATGGACTCCGGCATGGCGAAGCTGCTCATCATGGCTAAAGAAGCCCAGGAATATGGAAGCGCCTTCCTTTCCCCGAACTTCGACAACGCGCGGCATGTGGCGAACGAGATGAGGGAGCTTTCTAAAGAGACGGAAAGGCTGTGCGACCGTCTCCAAATCGAGCGTTCGGCTGGCCCGACGCCCATCGACGAACTCCGCGACGCGCTGGCCGAGATCAAACACCTCGACGCCGCCGAGCAAGAGGTTAACAACCTGAGGATTGGCCGCTGACCGGACCGTCGCCGCAAACACAAACGCCGCGCTGGAACATAGGGTCGAGCTTTGGGATTGGACGCCAAGCGCCTGGGAGTCCGTTTCAACCACGACTCCTTCGGGAACGGACACGACCGTCGCCGCCGATCCAACCGGATGGGACGATAAGCGATTCGTCTCGACTGACGAGTTGGAAGCGGTCAATGCCCTCGTCCGGTGGTACGGGGTTGGCGGTACTGCCTCCCCGTGGAAAGTTGAGATCAAACAGGCCACATGGACGAGCACGAGAAATTGAAACCCTTAATTGATCCCCTCACCGGAGAAGAAAAATGAAAATCCTGTTAATGATGTTGCTGCTTGCAATCGCTCCCGGCGCATTGGCTGGGACACCCTGGTTTTACGGCGGAGACTTCGACGGCAGAGGTTTCCTCGAATCGGCCAGGAATACAGCCATCGAAGATGCACGCGTTTACGACAATTTTCTGAATGACATTCCAGGACTAGAAATCGACTGGGTCTTCGGCAACTTCTTAGTCGACGGACCGCTTCCCACTGAAGTCTACTACGAGATTCGCCAGAACATGGGGCCAGGGAACGGTGGCGAGCTTTTGGCCTCCGGAACGGGCGCCGCAACTGTCGAGATCACCGCTCCGCATAGACCGAGCGGCCCGCGCGATTGCCATCAACGAACTTCGGAAAGAATTGGCGAAGATCAAACGCCCGGACGCAGCTGAGCAAGAGATAAGCAAGTTGAGGATTAGACGATGATTGATAATAGAGGTTATAAGCATCCGGAAGCGCTCGTCTCCACCGACTGGGTCGCCGAGCACCTGAACGACCCGAGCATAAGAATAGTCGAGTCCAACGAGGACCCGCTGCTCTATCCGTCGGGGCACATTGCCAGGGCGGTCGAGGTTGATTGGACTCGCGATTTGAACGACCAGCTGCGCCGCGATTACTTGGATCGTGCCGGGTTCGAGAGCCTGATGTCTCGAATCGGCGTAACGCCCGAAACGACGATCGTCTTTTACGGCGACCGGAATAACTGGTGGGCGACTTATGCGTTTTGGGTGTTTCAACTTTTCGGACACGCCAACGCAAAAGTCATGGACGGCGGCCGGATCAAATGGGAGAAGGAGGGCCGGGAGCTCACACGGGACGTGCCTTCGTATCCGGCGACTCAGTACTCCGCGCAGGAACGCGACGACAGGACCAACCGCGCATTTCGAAAGGACGTGTTTGCGCACCTCGATGCAGCGAATCCGCTCATCGATGTGCGGAGCCCGCAAGAGTACACCGGCGAGCGGCTGCACATGCCCGAGTTTCCAAACGAAGGCGCCTTGCGAGGCGGGCACATTCCGACGGCCAAAAGCGTCCCTTGGGCGACTGCGATCAACCCGGACGACGGCTCGTTCAAGACCGCCGAAGAATTGCGCGGCATATACGAAAGCGGCGCCGGGCTGTCTTCTAATAAGGAAGTCGTCGCCTACTGCCGAATCGGCGAGCGAAGCAGCCACACGTGGTTTGTGTTGAAGTACCTGCTCGGCTATGCGAACGTCCGCAACTACGACGGCAGCTGGACTGAGTGGGGCAATCTCGTCGGCGCTCCGATCGAGAAGTGACACACCCCGGCAAGCTGCAAGGGATCGTCGACAGCCTAAGATCGCTCGAGAGGCAAGACCGCATCGACGCACTGATTTCGATAGCGGATCGGTACCAACCGGTGCCCCCGGAGGTGGCCTCGCGCCCGTTCGAAGAGAGCGCCCGAATTCCGGCATGCGAATCGGAGGCATTCATCTGGGCTATCGGCCAGCCGCCCGGCTCGTTGAAATACTACTTTGCGGTCGAGAACCCTCAGGGAATATCTGCGAAGGCGCTGGCGGCCATTCTTGATGAGACCTTGCCAGGGATGTCTCTCGCCGAAATCGCGTCGCTGTCGGACGATGTTGTGTTCGAGATTTTCGGCAACGAACTCTCGATGGGCAAGACCATGGGACTCACCGGCATGATCAACATGGTGCGGTCGGCTGCGAAGCGGCGCGCGGCCAAGTAGCACTCGCTACGGTGTAAAATTGCCGCATGCCGATTGGTGAAGCTCCGTCGCTGCCGCCCGAAATTCCTGTGTTGGCAACGTCGGCCGAGCCTTCATCATATATCGCGCCGCAGCGGCCCCGCATTGTGAGCGGAAAAATCACCCTCGAAGCGGATCGAGTCACGCACGATGTCGACGCACAAATAACGCAACTCAAGGGCAATGTCGTGGCGACCTACGAGCAGACCCGGGTTACCGCTGACGAAGCCGAAATCGACACCCTCAAGAAGGAGGCCTCTTTTAGAAAAGGGGTAAAGCTAATCGACGAGGTCGGGACCCTCGAGGCCGACGAGATCTATGTCAACTATCTGGACAGGGTGCACGGCTACGCGCGCGGAATCAGGCTGAGGGCATACGAAGCTATCTTCGAGGGCGAGGAGCTCACGTTCGGCGACAACACTTTCCGCCTCAAGAACGCATGGTTTACGACGTGCCTGGGGCATTACAGAATCCTCCTTAAGGACGTAGTCATCAAGCCGGGCCGCTATGTCTCGGCCCGTAATTCGACTTTGGAACTCGGGCGCGGCTTTCGATTGCCCATTCCTCTCTTCCGCGTTGGGCTCAATCGCAAGGAAACAGGAATCCAATCGCCCGTCCCAAGCGTGGAAGAGGACTTCAAGTTCGGCTATCGGTGGGAGAACACCCTTGTTTTCGGGGATCGAACGTCGTTCGTTTACAACCAGCGCGGAGGTCAAAACCGCATTCCATCGATCAACACGACGCTCAGCTACAACCTCAGCGCCAGGGACGTCGGAGATATCGTCGTGCCGCGAACTGAGGAGGGGGAACGGTTCCGCGACGGGTACCTCGACAACGTTACTGTCGTCGACCCGAAGCAAGAAGACGAAGATATTGGCCAGGAGAGGACGCTGGCCTTTGTCGGACACGCCTCGAATATCAGAACCCGCGCGCGACCCGGCGACCCGGAAGCGCTCGACAGACCCATCTTTGCAGGATTCGAGATGGCGCGCTCGCTCGGACCGATCAAAGCGGAGGCGCTCGTGCGTTACGGCCTGGTCAAAGAACGCCTCACATCCCAAGAGGTAAACCGGATGGAGGGCCGCGCGACCGCGCTGCTGCCCGACGTCTCCCTAGGCGACAAGTTGGCTCTGCGATTTCGGGCTGACCTCGGCCTCTTCGCAGGCGGCCAGGGATATGGATGGCTGAGGCCCTTGGCAGCCTTGGTTTTTTCGCCGAACGAACAAGTGCGCTTGAGCGCGGGATACTTCTCTGCGGTCACATGGGGCACGCCACAATTCGACAATGACCGACTCTATTCGACGCACGCCGCCCACCTTCGCGCCGACTTCGATTTCGCAAGCACCGATTTGTCTCTGCTCTTAAAATATGACTTCGATCGGCGCCGCTGGTATGACTTCGAAGTGAGCTTCGGACAAGTGATGCACTGCGTCCGCCCGTTCTTCAGCTACAGAAGCTTCCCGGGTACGTTCGCTTTGGGCTTCACGCTGCGGGCGGACAAGCTTTTCGAGGCACTTCGGCGCCGCGAAATAATGCGCGAAAATCTTCCGCCGCCATAGGCCGATTTGGTTCGTCTTTCGGTTAGGAATGTTCAGTAGTCAAACGGCGTTCCAGCGATTTGCGGATATCGTAAGGGGCCCGGAGGAGCATATTTCGCTCGCCGAGGCCGCTCTCGTGATCGCGTCCGAGTTCCGCAGCGAATCCATCGTCAAGGACTACCTGCGCTGGATAAGAGAGACTGCTTCCGACTTTCCCGCGGGGCCAGATTTGTCTGAAGTGTCGGGCTTCTTCTCGGATCACCTCGGCTTCTGTGGCGACAGAGACGATCAGGGCGACCCGAGGAACAATTTGCTCGACCACGTCATCGAGCATCGGCGCGGAATGCCCGTTGCTCTCTCCATTATCCTCCTTGAGATGGCATCTCGAAAGGATTGGCATTTGGAAGGCGTGGCACTACCGGGCCATTTCATGGTTCGCGACGCAACGACTGGCTACTACATCGACACATACAACCGTGCGCAGGTGCTCGACGAGGCCCAGGCGCGCCGTCGGATCATGGGCAAGATCGAACAGTCCGAGTGGAAGAGCCGATGGAGTCGCGCTTCTTCGCCCAAGCAGATCATATTTCGGTTGCTAAGCAATCTCAAGCTCAGCTTTCTTACTCGCGAACAGTTCGACAGGGCTGCCGCCGTTCAGGAAAAGCTGCTGCTCCTCACACCTGGGCGCGCGCAGGAGTATCGCGACCTCGGCGTAGTGTCTGCCAGCGCCGGGGATTCCCGGATGGCTCGCAAATTCTTGGGTGAGTACTTGGAGCGACGGCCAAATGCCGCGGATGCCGACAGAGTTCGCGGCCAGCTTCAAGTCCTGGTCGACGAAGCAGATCGGCTCAATTAGTCACACTTCCTCAAGGGCGAACTCAATTGGATTTTTCGAGGTGCCCGGCTAGTCCGTTTGCGAAAGCCGGATACGCAATGACGAGCGCGCCCTGCGCCGCTTTCGCAACTCCTTCGCCGATTTTGACTCCTGTAAGTGGGTCAATCCAAGTGATTTTGTAGTCGCCTCCGCTTCTCATGGCCAGCTTTGCCGTGCCCGCCAACGCTTCCGCATCGTTCGCCTCGACGTACACCGGACCTCCCCTAGAGTCGATAAGCGCCCATCCTTTGCAATCGGCCCCAGTTACCATCGGCTTCGATTCAAACGATCTCTTGAGTAAGTCGTAGCGTTCCGCGAATTCCGAGAATGGCCGAGCGCTCCCCCTTTCCGCAAATGAACGCGTCACGAGGACTGGAGAAATGGCGCCTGCCGCGCCCTGAACCAAAGCCCGATAAAGGCCACGTACTTCGCTCGCGATCGTAAGAAGTGGCAATTTATACGTCACGCTATTTCCCGAAGGCAGGGAGAGTGTATTAACTTTTGCACTAGCCTGAAAAGGGCCTTCAATGGGGGAAATAATCGGAATACTATAAGGATGGAGAGCATAGACCTCGTCGGCCATTTCCTCCAGCCAGTAATTCGGCGCACTCTTGTCACGCCACAAACGCACCCCTCCCATCGACGAATGCGCGTTGGTTCTCGCCAATAAATAACGCAGCCACTTCTTGAAATAAACCCTGGCTTGGAGATTTGTCCAGAAATCCTCAGGAGTCTCGCATGGCCCACCGTTGGCCTTGTTGTAAGGGTTTTCTTTCCAACCTTCGCCCGCTAGGTCCCTGCCGGCGCCGAGGCATAAAAGAGTGTAGGTCCTTTCTTCCTTTGCGGACGCCAAGTTTTTCTCGATGCCGTCGAATTGTTCGAGTCGATAATTACCCATAGGACCCTCCGTCGGGTAAGAGCCACCGAGTTGAAATAACAAAGCATTCCCCCGGTCCGGCAAGGTGCCTTCGCGGGCGACGACAAATAACCCCTTTCCGCCTGCAGACAAATACTTCTTGTTCTTCTTTGTTTCAAGAAACCCCGCTGGCCATTTGGAATTTTTCGGCAAAGGGGCGACCTTTATCTGAAATTTCTTGTAATCGAGTCGCGCGATTCGATCCGTGCAAGTGATCGAAACATAGAAATTGCCAGCGGTCCACGGGGCGAAGGCTATTTTCCATCCCGGAGATGCGAAGAAACCTGGAACTTCGGCCACGGTCCCAGCGGGACCCTCGACAGTCGCCATAACGTCGATCTCCCGAGGGTCGAACGGGTTCTTGAAAGAACCGGCGAGGTCGAAAGAGATCTCGACGCGCTCCCATCGGATCGCAGCATCTGGCGACACTGCGAGATTTTTGATCTCGAGCGCTGCCTGGGAGATCGAAACGACGGCGAGCACTGCCGCCAGCATCAGGCAGGCTCTCCGAGATAGGCCTCGATAACCTTGGGATCACGGCGAATCTCCTCCGGCGGGCCCTGTGCTATCTCTGCCCCGTGATCGAGTACAACAATGTTTTCACATATGCCCATTACGACCTTCATGTCGTGCTCGATGAGGAGGATCGTCTGCCCGAATTCGTCGCGGAGACGACGAATCAGCAGCATTAAGTCCTCCGACTCCTGCGGGTTCATCCCCGCCGCGGGTTCGTCGAGCAGCAAAAGCTTAGGCTGCGTCGCGAGCGCCCGTGCAATCTCAAGACGCCGCTGTGTGCCGTACGGAAGGTCGGAGCTGCGAGAGTTTGCAACGTCCGTGAGGCCAAACGTCTCGAGCAGCGTCATTACCTCGTCGACGAGTCGGCTCGTTTCCTTTGCCGCCCGTGGCAGCAGCGCGAGCGCCTCCGTCAGCGAGGACTTCTGGCGGAGCAGCGCACCAACGACTGTGTTTTCGAGCACCGTCAAAGAGGCAAATAGCCGGATGTTCTGAAAGGTTCGCGCGATGCCACGCGCACAGATTACCGAGGGTTTGCACCCCACGGTGGAACGCCCGTCGAAAACGATGCCGCCCGAAGTTGGTTTGTAGACACCGGTGATCAAATTAAAACAGGTGGTCTTTCCAGCGCCGTTTGGTCCGATCAGGCCAAAGAGGTCTCCATTTTCGATGTTGAAGGACACTTCGTTGACAGCGACGAGCCCGCCAAATCGAATTGTTGTATTTTCAAGTGCAAGCAAACTCATACCGCGACCGCCTTATCTTTGTGCGGCAGGCCAAACAGAGCCTTGAAAAAATCCCAGCTGAATTCGTGATGCCCAAGAATGCCCTGCGGACGGACGAGCATTACGATGACCAAGGAGATCGCGAAAAATGCCCATCGCAGATCGCCGGGGGTGTAGTTTGTCGAGCCTAGCACCGACTGAACCGAACCAATTGCCCCAAGGCCCATGGCGATCGGCTTGCTAAGGAGAACGATGACCGCGAGCGTTAATGCAAGCCCGCCAAGTTTCGCCAAAGCTCGCGACCGTTCTGCAGGCACAAGGACACCGATCAGGCCCCCGGCGACAAGCAGTGTACCGGCGACCTTAAGCACAATCGAGAAATCGGATTTCCAGAGCAGCAGACCTAGATAGCAAACGCCTATGCAGCCCGCGATCCCGAAAATGTAGAGAAAACCAGCAGGCAGACCCTTGACGATGATTGGTCCCCTGGGTGCTACGAGCCGGCGGATGGTCAAAATCGAAATCAAAGCGATGATGAAGGCAATGAGGCTAAGCGCCGGCACGGGTTGGAGTTCGCGGAGCGCCTCCTCGAGGAGCTTGAGCATGATCCCTGCAATCGCGGCCCCGGTAATGCTGCCGGTTCCTCCAATCACAACCATCGCCACGATAATAAAGCTCGTGTCCATACGAAAGTCATCAGGCGAGACAGAGCCGTTGTAGTGTGCAAACAAAGCGCCGGCCATGCCGGCAAGAGCGGCGCCGATCACGAAAGCTGTGACCTTTACCAGCGTCGTATTAACGCCGGTAGCCTCTGCAGCGAGCTCGTCTTCGCGCACAGCCAGAAACTTGAGGCCATGCGAAGTCTTGAGAAGGTTTCGGCACACCGCGATCGTAAAGATCAGCATGAGGGCGATGTATATGATCTGCGTGAGCTTCGGTACCGAGCCGAGGCCATACGCCCCTCCCAGATTGAGACCTCCTAAAGAAGTCTTAGGGTTGCCGTCTTGATTGATGACGAGCACGCGGATGATCTCACCAAATCCAAGCGTGACAATGGCAAGATAATCGCCTCGCAAGCGCAGGGAGGGTAGACCAACCAGCAGCCCAGCAATCCCCGCGGCCACCCCACCCGCCACGACCATAAGGCCCAACCACATGGAATCGAGCATCGGCTGGCCCTTGTAGAATTCGACCGAAAGCTTGGCCGTCACTATTGCTCCAATCAAATAGAAAGCCGCGTGCCCAATGGAAAACTGCCCCGTGATGCCGTTAATCAGGTTTAGCCCAACCGCCAGACTCGCAAACAACATGCTCACCACGATCAAGCGAATATCGTAGATGCCAAGGTGCGGAACGGCTAGGAAATGGAAGGCAGCAAGAAGGCCGGCAACCGCTAGCAGGCTAGCGAATCGAGAAGACCAGAACCAGGTCGAGCTGAACTTGGACGTTTGTAGCAATGGCATACGCTAAACCTTGTCCGTGGGGCTGCCGAAAAGGCCGCTGGGGCGAAAGAGCAGGATGGCGATTAAAATGAGGAAAGCAACTGCATCCTTGTAACCGCCATAGCCGGTCCAAACAACGATGTTCTCCACGACTCCAATGATCAAGCCACCCACCACGGCGCCGGGAATATTGCCTATTCCGCCAAGAACAGCGGCGACAAAAGCCTTTACGCCTGGCAACAAACCATAGAAAGTATCTATCGTGGGAGCAACAAACGTGGCATTCATCATGCCTCCAGCGCCCGCCAATGCAGAGCCGATAATAAACGTCATCGTTACGATCGCATTGACGTTGATTCCCATCAGCGCAGCCGTATTGAAGTCATGAGAAACGGCGCGCATCGCTCGCCCGGTTTGAGTCCGAGCAATGAACTGCCAGAGCAGAACCATGAGCACCAGGGTGACGCCAAGGATTGCTAATCGGCTCACTTGAACAGATATTCCGAATAAGCTGACAGTCCGGGTGAGCACGTTGATGCTCTCGTCGATCGCGGGCTTGGGCGATGTCTGAAAGACAAATCGACCTGTGTATTGAATAAAAAGGGAAACACCTATTGCGGTGATTAGAACTGAGATGCGAGGCGCGTTCCTTAGGGGACGGTATGCGAGTCTTTCAATGGTCACGCCTAAAACGGCACAGCCGACCATCGAAATGAGGAGCATCGACAGGAGGAGCGCATACGGGTTCATCGCCGTGTGGCTGAACCACACCATCGACGAATAATATGCGAGGTACGCGCCCACCATGTAAACCTCGCCATGTGCGAAGTTGATCAAGCGCAGAATTCCGTATACCATTGTATAGCCGAGGGCGATCAAGGCATAGACCGCCCCCAGCTGGATCCCGTATACGAGTTGCTGCGGAAGTGTCCCCCAGTTGACTTCCATCAGCCCTCGAATCGGAAGAACGGGATCTGCTTATGGGCAACAAAGCCCGTCTTTTCGATTCTGAGGACCAGCGCGGGCTTTTCGGCATTCCCATCGGCGCCTATGGTGATATTGCCTGATACACCCTTGAAATCTTTGGTTTCGGATATGGTAGTGATCAGAGCCTTGCTGTCTAGAGAACTCGCGCGCTTTAGGGCGTCGAGAACGACGCCGGTCGCATCGTAGGCCAAAGCGCCCATAGCGGTGGCAGGTTCGGCGCCGTACTTCGCCTTGAAGTTCGTCACGAAATCTTGCACCTCGGCGCGCTTCTCGGAGTTGTGGTAGTGGTTTAAGAAGTAGCTGCCAATCACTCCTGCGCCCCCGGCTTCTATAAGGGTCGTGCTGTCCCAGCCATCGCCCCCGAACATCGGAATGTCACCGAGGCCGACAGTCTGTCTCTGGCGGGCAATTGGCCCGATCTCCGTGAAGTAGCCGGAGCAGAAAAGCCCGTCAGGCTTCTTTGCCTTTATGTTCGTGAGTTGGGCAGTAAAGTCCACAGTTCCCGACTCGTATTGCTCTTCCGTGGCAACCTGTCCTCCAAAACTCTTGAAAGCCTTGATGAACACTTCGGAAAGACCGGTCGAATAGGGGAGCTTGCGATCCGTCAAAATAGCGACATTGCGGAGTTTGAGGTCTTCGTAGGCGAATTTCGCCATGGCGGCGCCCTGAAAGTTGTCCGTGAAGCAGGCGCGGAAGATGGCGCCTCCCTTCTCGGTGAGATCGACGCGCGTGGCGCCAACTGCTACGAGCGGGACGCCGTTCTCTTGGCATACATCGGCGGCAGGCAGGGTAATTCCGCTTGCGACCTCGCCAACAACGGCGAGCACATGATCCTTGCCAACCAGCTTCTCGGTGGCCGACTTGCCACCCTCGGGTTTGCTGCCCGTGTCTTCTATGATGAGCTGAACCTTTTTGCCGTCGATGCCGCCGGCTTCATTGAACTGATCTACGGCGAGTTGAGAGCCGCGCTGAGAGTCGATGCCCCAAGGCTGTTGTTCGCCATTCAAGCTCGCTATCACGCCGATCTTGATCGTATCTCCCTCTTGCTTGTTGCCTTGGGCGGTTGGAAGTTCACGCTCGGCCAGGGTTGGTGGCTTTTCGCCACTTTCCGTCTTGCACCCTGAGATAGCTGTCGCGGCGATAAGCGCCGCGAACGATAGCAGAAGCAGTCGCTGATTCATTGTTTCCTCCTGACAAAAATCGGTCTGATGCACAGCCCGTTAAGACTATCTTAATTCTGAACCGAGATTCGGTTTAGTATAGCGAAATTCCTGCGCGGCAACGCACCCTGGTAAACTGGGAGAACCAATGTCAACCGACCAAGTGAAACAACTCATCACCGAGGCGTCCAACCACGTGCGGGAGCAGAATTTCGAGAAAGCCGTCGAGATCGCTCGCCAAGCGCTCGAAGTCGATAGCCGCAACTACGACGCTTACGGTGTTCTCGGCGTAGCGTTCGCCCGATTAGGCCGAATCGAAGAGGCCACCGACGCCTTTCAACGCGCCGTCCAGACGGCGCCGTATAGCGCACGCAGCTACTACAACCTGGGCATGCACTATTACGGCATGGGTGAAAAGGCCGACGCGATCTCGATGTGCCAGGAAGCCATTCGCTGCGACGGTAAGCATAGAGGAGCGCTCGAACTGCTAAAGAAGCTCGAATCGGAAACGCACGTCCAGGTCGCCCCCTACCAAACCTCGCTCGGAGACGCGCGCGGTTCGGCTTACCAGTACAAGAAGGGTGAACTCGACGAGCCACCGCCCTTCTAAGAAATGCCGCCAGTTCCCGAGCTTCTCGAACGCGCCCGCGGATTAATCCAGCAGGGCAAATACGACGCGGCTGCAGACATGGCTCGCGAGTTGATCGGCGAACATGGCGACGACCCGGAGGCATTCAACCTGCTCGGAATCGCGCTGTCCAGATCGAACCGGCCGACGGAGGCGACGGACGCGTTCGCAACCGCGGCGAGGTTAGACCCCGCGAGCCCGAAAGCCCACTATAATCTCGCAGCTCATTACTACTCGGTCGGCAATAAGGACAAGGCTGCTACGGCGGCACAAGACGCACTAGGCCGAGATCCGGGCCACCAGGCGGCACAGGCTCTCCTCGCGCGTATTCGCGGCGAGGCGGCACAACCCGCTCCACCTCCAACCCCGTCCGAGCCTGGCTACTGGCAGGATCCTGAACGGCCCACTCACTCCATCGGCTTTGTGAAAGGTTTGGGCTGCGGCTGGGAAGTCTTGGGCTGGTTCTTCTTCGCGGCCCTTATGGCCACGCGGTTCGTCCTCGATTCGAAAACGAATCAATACTTGAGCGGCAGCATTACCTATGAGACGATGTCGCGAGCGGGTCAGTTGATTCTCGAAAACCACATGCAACTCGTCGTTGGATCGATCGTGTGGTTCGGTTTGCTATGCGCTTGGTGGGCCGTCGACATAGCCGATCGGCGGCCGGCGGGTGGGCTGGTGACGACAAGCGTGTTCGGGATGCTGGGCGTCTGCTTTTGCATCTACTTCACTCTGTTCGTTTTTCCCCTCTACGTCTTTGCTCGCAAGCGCCCGTGGGGTAGGCGGCCGTAGCGAAGCGAATTGCGACACGTAATAACTTGTAGTAAACTTTAAGGACCAGGTGCCATCGTGCTCTCAACCCTACTCTTAGCTTCGGCATTGCTTCAAACTCCCTCGCAAATCGCGACGCCGCTCGAAGCCCCGTTCAGAGCGACCGAAGATGCGATTATCGTTAACGCCATCATCAACGGCAAAACGATCTCCTTCATGTTCGACACAGGATTCGGCGGCCACTTCGTGATCAACGACCAGATCAACATCGGCCCCTACACAGGCACGATGAACCTCCAAGACTTCGTCGGCGTGTTCCAGGCTCACACCGTCGCAGTAAAGGGATTCCAGATCGGCCAATTGAAACAGCCGAACGTGAAGGCCGAAGCGGTTATGCAGCCCATCTCTCATATGACGGCGAGCTACGGAACCCACACCGACGGCATCATGGGCCTGGAAGCCGTGATGGACTACGTGACCGAGATCAACTTCGAAAGGCAAAAGTTCATCTTCCATCCGAAATCGACGGATATCACTAAGCGCAAGCCCGACAACAAGCGCACCTTCCTTGCGAAGATGGAGCCACGCGGTATGAACTCGATCGAGCTCGTGACCAAAATCAACGGCAAGCCGGTCCACCTTGCCCTCGATACGGGCAATGCCTTCTATGCGACCACGCATAAGGAAGTCCTCGAAAGGGTCGGCGTATGGGATCCTAATAAGAAGCCGCAATTCTTGAAACAGTCTTGGGTCGCGTCTGGGCCGGTCGACAGCTTCGCGATACTGATTCCGGAATCGACGATTTTTGGGGTGCCCGTTAAGGATTCGGTCTGGGACATCATCGACCTGCCCGCAGCTTCGGCCCAGGGAGACGGCACAGTTGGCTACGGCTTCCTAAAGAACTTCAACATCATCATCGACTACGAACGCCGCCACGTTTGGCTCGAGAACTTCACCGGAAAGGTGAAGGACGAAGTCCAAGGCGAGCCCGGCATTCGGGTGGCGCAGCGCGAAGGCGGTGGGCATGTGGTTTTCACCGTCTACAAGGGTAGCCCCGCCGAAGAGAAGGGCGTCAAGGCCGGCGACAGCCTCCTCGCGATAGACGGAAAGAACCTCAGCACTGTCCTTCCTCAAAAGATCAAGTCCCTCCTCGAAGGCGCCGTCGATACCACCTGCAAATTGGTCATTAGCCGAGGAGGCATCATCCAGCACCTGGAGGTTCCTCGCAAGCTGATGGTGAACCGCACAACAAGCGCCGGCTAGATCACACTATCGGTAAGAAACAAATCCAAGACTTCTTCTACCTATCCGGCGTAACATTTACCCCCAACTATGCACGGGCGCGCTGGCCAAAAGAGCGATGCAGGCGAAGGCCCAGGCTGGCATTTACCCACGGCGATTGCCAAGCGGCCACGTGCGAGTCGTTGATGTCTCTTAACCGGGGAAAGCCCACCACGCCCGGTCGATGCGGCCAAGCCACGGGTAAACGAACGTCGATCCGAGGGCGCGGTAGCTGACCCGGGCCTTGATGGCTCTGGTAAGAGGCTGTATGAAGCGCGCCGTATCGCTTGTGACATTCACAGTGACGGTGCCATCTGAGGTTGTCGCCAAGCGCGTGTTTAGAACCTCATACAAGCCGGTTACATAGTTGTAGAGTGAGATCTTCTGCTCGGCGTTGACGATGCTCGCGTTCGACTCCAGCGAGAAGCTGAACCAGCTCGGTGAGGAAGTCGGCGCTGTCGCGTTGAGGATGATCTGGATCGGGGGCTCGGCATTGGTAAAAACCGCCCCCGGCCTCATCACGAGCCTATTGTCGTCACTATTCTGCAGCGAGCCCAGATTGCCCGAGATGACCGAGCCGCGAAACATGCTGTAGGAAGTTGGCACAACCGCTCTGGAAAGCGGTATCGGAGTCCAGACGAATGGCTCCGGTTGGAAGCCTGGGCGCTTCGCCCATCCAGCGATCGTTCCGTTTTCGTCGATTCCTCGGGCCTGGGACTCTTCATATTCCGGCGGTAAGAACTGGTGGAGGTCCAGCAGACTTTCTTCAGAACCGGCCCAAACGAATGCATGGGCACGTTCGGCTCCGGGCGGTCCACCGAGCCCGACTTGATTGATGCCGTTCGTGTCCAACGCGACCGCCCCCCATCCCTTCGGCGTTAAATCGACAATCTCGAGCGTGTCCGCGTCCCATAGAATAGCTCCGCCGGATGAGCCGACGATCTGATCGCTGTGAATAGCGTTCGCTGAGCCCGTTTGCTGGCCCTTTGGCAGGGGCAGCAAGACCATGCTCTCTCTAGAACCATGCCACATTGCAGGCTGGCTATTCACGTCAGAATCGTATACATTGCCAATCGCCCCATACTCCAAAGGCATGCGAGCTATAGTATCCCGAGGGGTGCAGGCTGACTACGGACTCTGCGGTCCCCGCCCAAAGCAGAGCGCGCCCCATGTTCTGACCTCCGCCACCGACCCCAACTTGGTGCTTGCCGTCGGTCGCCCAGGCAGAAGTGCCCAATGGGAACTGGCCCTTGGGGTGCAAGTCAACGTATTGCTCTGCGGAGCCGACCACACGAGCGCATGATCAATGCCACCATCGACGCGCGCATAGCCAACCTGGTTCCCGCCGCCGACTCCGAGTACGCCGAACGTGTCAAACCCCGGCGGGCGCAGGTCGATCAATTTGTCATACCCTAGGCCCTGCCAATAGCCAGAGCCTCCGATAACCTGGCCGCCGCCTGCGCCGAGCGCCTGACCGAAACCAGTTTGTGTGGGAAGCTCCTGAGCAACGTATTGGGCGGCAACGGGCGCGGTGCAAACTGCAAACGCGAATATGATTAAAGGCGTCGAATTCTTCATCTAGTAAACCTCTTTAACTGAAGGATCGACGAGGCCGCCTGTCGTTCTAGGCGGCCTCGAACGGGTTTCTTTAAAGCCCAGCCTACCCGGTGATGCGAGCGATCCACGGGTACACGAATGTCGCGCCGAGGCAGGGAGCTAGTTTCACGCACATCGAAATACGTGCGTCAGCCGGCGCCAGGGATAATGGTTCATCAAGGGCGACGCGCGTTGCTCAAGGGTGTTGCATGATGGCGGATTGGAAGGATCGATTTCACAAGCACAGCCCGGAGATACTTAGAGCCTCCGGCGGCGACCCGGCAGCGCTCTCCGCATACAATTTGAAGCTTCTGGGTTTGGTAATGCTTCTGTTCGGCGGCTTGCTCGCGTACGGGTTGGTAGCAAAGTGGGTTGCCTACATCGCTTTGGTTGTGGCGCTAGCGATACTCGTGGGTCTCGCCCGATCTACGGTTTACCGAAGCCTTTCGAACGCGAGGGACCAGCTGACCAGGGACGCACACCCGGTGTCGCCTCGAATTCTCCAGGGCTTTCTTGTTGGGTGGTTTTCTTTCTAATCATCGGAGTCGCCATTATCGCCGCTACGCACTTGCTGAAGGTCGAAGGGATCACAAACTATCTGCTCGAGCGCGACCAAAGTGTCAGAATCGGCCGTCTACATCGCCCGAACGGCGAAAAGTTTGCTTGGACAGCATTCACGGCATCAGGATCATGCTTCTTGGGCTGGTTGCACTTTAGGCGGTACGGCCGGGCATAACCTTATTCACTTCATAACCCACCAAGACGATCAACATCAATTCTAGCGGAGTCCGGATTCGTGGTGGAGATGATGGGATTCGAACCCCACGACCCTCGGCGGTGATGGCGCTGAACTCCGGGCGAACTCTTGCGCCTCCACCGGAGGTTCGGCGGAGGCATTCAAAAGCTATGGTCGAAACCACTCATCCTTGTGATCAAACTCAGGCAAATCAATGTTGAAGTCATCCGCGACAATGTAGTCGTCGCCGTCAACCATAAAGAGAACCGGCACCCCGTTTTCTGCGGTTCTCGCGGGATAAAGAGTTCGATGCCCCGCGCCTCAAGCTGCGATCGGACCTCCAGAAACACGGTTCTCGGAAATGTGCCCAGGCTGAAGAAGGCGAGCCGCCGTACTTCCAAACTTGCTCGATTGGGGCGCAATCCAAGATTGGACGTGTATCGTGGAGGCCCAGGATTTGTCTGACGCCCTCGAGGATTTCTAGCCAGGACTCCACGGCTACGGGCTGATTGCAGATGATGTTGCACTGGTCCTCGAACGGCCAAAGCAAGGGATCAGTTTGTGTGAACGACCAGTCGATAACATCGAATCTGGTGCTGAGCTTTGCGTCGCGCACGTTGATCGGGTGAACAGTTACGAGCTTGTAGGCGTCGTCGGGCATATCGTCTGCAAATCCCCATGGCTTTCCTTCACGTCGAGCCTCGATGTAGAGCGGGTGCTCCCACGACGGGTAGATAGCGACGTCATAGCGTGCTGAGCCGCTGGGGAAGCTGCAGCTGCAGCCGACGAAACGAGCATCGATATGTGTGAAGCGCGCTTGCACTTCGCGGAAGTTGACTCTCGCCATTTGTCTGGGAGCTGGGTTTACCCGATCTTGAACTCGATTAGGGGGACGTTTGGGCGTCGCAACGGTCGCCCATGAGCATGTCTAACAGTGGCCCCTGCCTCCTGAGAAAACAAGACGTGGTGGAGATTAGATGGGCGCAATTCGAACATAGGAGCTTCATCGCCATAGCGAATCCGCAACCGCCGCCGCCCCTAGAAAGACGACGAGTCGAGCCGCTTCCGGCTAGCAGTCTCTCAGGTCAGCGTTTCGACGCAGGATGTCGAAGTCCTTCCAATTTCCAGCCCGTGGGCAATTCAGGGGCCCTGCTGGAAATGGTCTGGCGCGGTTCGGCCAGCTTCTAGCATGTCGTATGACCTGGCAATGATCCATCCGTCCCCATCGAAAGCAGAACAAGCCGCTAAGGTGACGTGCTGTCCTAGGCTGCGCACGTCCTCGGCCGAAAGGCTCTGCGACATGCTATCCAATACGCGAGAAGTCGCAAACACCAGCACGAGGAAGCTTCTAGTTTCGCGTATAGTAGACTCGATTTCATCCTCGTGCCCTCTCGCCGAGCACAGGTAGTAAAGCTCGTCTCCGGCTACATAGGGCTTCATCGGCGGGTGCCGCATCACGCTCAGGTCGCCTGCCCGCGCACCCCAGGGCCCCGTAGCCCACGATCGCGCCGTTGGGGTAGTACGTCGACTCCGCAGCGTGCAGTAGTCCAGAAAGTACTTCACGACCTGACTCCATCAATTGTTCATAGTCAGTGCGACAACCGTGTTCTGCGGCAACTTCTTGTAAAGGTGGCCATGAGCTAGGCACGAGGCAAGCTATCTCCGCGAAGTCGATGTTGTTCGGCTGAACGGCGATTTGTCCCACCTCGCGCTGGACGATGCTCTCTTTAAAGTAGCTCCGATAGCCCTGCGGGCCAACTTCAAGCCTCCATCCCGAAGACGCCACGTCGACAAGTTCGCTCAGTGCTTAGACCAGGTTCATCGGCGTCGCCTCGGAAAACGCTTCTGCTTCTTGGCCCCGTACCGGCCTTCAAGATACAATCGCCACTCGCTTCCTTGAGGATCCTTGTAGGTTTTCCAGTTGCTCAGTGGCTTGACGGACATCGCCATCACGTTGCCCGTAGAAGCCCTCGCGTGCGGGGTGCGATATATTTCCATACCTCCTCGCTTTCCAGCGCTGATTGAATGAGAGGCCGTCATACAGCGATTGAGAGGCTCGCGGCCACTTTGTCGCCTTCATCGAGCTCTTCCGCTTTTCGGACGCTCGCCTTGATCGGCACGATGTAGAGGCCGTCTTTGGGCCAGAGGGAAGTCGTCCACACGGTCTTGCCGATCCGGACGGTGACCGGGATCATTCCCCAGCCATAGGTCACCAATTTCTCCATCGCCTTTATGACGCCGGACTCCTTCTCCGGAACGGTGACGAAGTAGTGCGGGGCAGGGCCCTTCCAGTGCCAGATCGTTTCTGAGATCTCGATGGTCACCGCCTCAGTTTAGCTGTCCAGAGAACCTATCCGGGGAAGGCCCACCATGCCCGGTCGATGCGGCCGAGCCAAGGATACACGAATGTGGAGCCGGGGCCGCTGACGCCAAAACGACACGATTGCCGATCTCAGGCGTATAAAAGTGTTGAACCAGGAGGTTTTTATGAACACAGTCTCGACAGGCCGATGCATAGGATTGGCCTCATTAATAACGGTAGCGGCAATGGCCCAAGCGGCGATTACCGTTTACGTAAACGGCAACATGGTCAACTTCCGTGACGTTGGCCCGACGATGAGCCATGGCCGGGTACTTGTCCCTTTGCGCGGCGTCTTTGAAGAGATGGGCGCGAAAGTGCAGTGGAAGGCGGCCACGCGAACCGTGGTGGCGTGGAACGCCGCTACCAAAGTGAGCCTCCAGATCGGCAAACGCGATGCCATGGTAAATGGCCATTCAGTCGTGCTCGATGTCCCGGCCAGCCTGGTGGGCGGCAGGACGATGGTTCCCCTTAGATTCGTCAGCGAGGCCTTGGGTGCTTCCGTCCGATGGGACGGCAACATGGATGCAGTCCGGATCAACACCAACGTGAGCGAGTCAGGTAGCACAAGCGGCATCGGCTCTTCGCTAACCCTGCCCGAGGATACCGTCATCCCGATCGCCCTCAGCGAAAGGCTTAGTTCCAAGGATTCTGACAAGGGCGACCGATTTACGGCGGAAGTTCGCTCGGATAGCGGCTCGAGCTATCTTGGGCTCCCCGTCGGCAGTATTGTCAGAGGGACCGTCCAAGTAGCTCGCGCCAAGCAAGGCGAGAACCCTGGCGTGCTTGCTCTGGACTTCAATAGCATCAAGCTGCCGAACGGCAAAACGTATCCGATCGACGGAACGATGATCGGCCTCGACAACGATAGCGTCTCCACGGAATCGAACGGCCGGATCGTCGCCAAGCCGGCGCATCGAAACGACCGGCTATCTTACGTGGGTATCGGCGCAGGCGCAGGAGCGATTTTCGCGCTTCTCTCCGATCGCTCCATTCTCACGGACGCAGCAATCGGCGCGGCCCTCGGATACTTGTTGGGTTCGATTCAAAAAGGCGGCACTCCCCGCGACGTCGACCTTCCTGTGGGCACCGCACTGGGCGTCCGCTTGGACCGGACGCTAGTCATTCAGTGAACTTGAGCCTCGGCATACGCATGCAAAGTGCGTACTCCTGGCCTGCTCCCAACCACTCACGGCTCGCATCACTCGGTATATTTCTACCGTGCAAGC
>JBPCLO010000018.1:0-18761 GCA_051003155.1 Fimbriimonadales bacterium
ATGATACTCGCCTTGCTTGGGGGGCAATGCTCGCGTATTTTAGGTTGAACGTCCCCGGGAGACATGTCCGTGACAGGCGAGCATTGCGTTTGGAAGGTGGTTCCGCAACCCCTCACCCGGTTCGCAAGCTCACCGACCTCTCCCACAAGGGGAGAGGTGCGACCTACCCGCCGGCTATAGCACCGATGATCATGAAGGGCTCTTCACCGCTTGCCACAGCCTCCGGAAGCGGCTCGTCGGGCGACTCCAGTGAAAGGTCTCGCTCGCATCCGAAAAACCGCACAAACGGCCGGCGCTTCAACGTTCCGTGGTCGCGAATGGTGCCGCGGAGCATCGAGTACTTCGCTTCCAGGGCCTCGAGCACCGTTCGCTGCGTTGCGGCGCCGTTCACTTCCACCGAAACCTCGCTACCGACTTGAGCCAGGTTACGCAGATGGTGGGGAAGGGTTACCCTGATCATGGCAGCGTTTGCACCTCGACCGACAAAACGGAAGGGAAGTCGCGAGCGATCGTCGACCAGTTGTCGCCCGCGTCGCGAGAGAAATACACCTGACCGCCTGTGGTGCCGAAATAGATCCCGCACGGGTCCATCGAATCGACGCACATGGCTTCCCGAAGCACGTTTACGTAGCAATCCTTTTGCGGCAGGCCGTTCGTGAGCGCCTCCCACTCGTTGCCACCCGTTCGGCTGCGATAGACGCGCAGCTTGCCATTGGGCACGAAATGTTCGGAGTCACTCTTGATGGGCACCACATAGATAGTCTCCGGCTCATGCGCGTGAACGTCGATGGGGAAGCCGAAATCGCTGGGCAGGTTGCCACTCACCTCGTGCCATGAGTCGCCCGCATCGTCGCTGCGCATGATATCGTAATGCTTCTGCATGAAGAGCGTGTCAGGACGGCTCGGATGGATCGCAATTCGGTGTACGCAATGGCCGACTTCGGCCTCTGGAGAGGGCATGAATTCGGAGCGCAGGCCCTTGTTGATCGGCTTCCAACTCTTTCCACCGTCATCGCTGCGAAATGTGCCTGCGGCTGAGATTGCGGTGAAGATGCGCTGGGGGTTCTTGGGGTCGACGATTATGGTGTGCAGGCACATTCCGCCGGCGCCAGGCTGCCAGTCCGGTCCGGTGCCGTGCCCGCGCAAGCCGGGCAGCTCCGCCCATGTTTTGCCGGCGTCTTTGGATTCGAATATCGCCGCGTCCTCGACGCCCGCGAGCACCGTGTCGGGATCGGTAAGTGACGGCTCCAGATGCCAAACGCGCTTGAATTGCCAAGGAACGTCGGTCCCGTCGAACGTCTTGTGCGTGCCGGCGTGCCCTTCGTAGACGAACTTGTTGCTCTCGCCGCCCCGCATGCCGAAGGATGTCATCCGCTCCTCCTCGGTGCTTCCGGGTGTGCTCCACGTCTTGCCGCCGTCGTCGGAGCGCTGAATCACTTGCCAGAACCAGCCGCTTGTCTGCGAAGCATAGATTCGGTCAGGGTTTATCGGGGATGCCTTCAGGTGGTACATCTCCCACCCGGCAAAATGCGGTCCCTCGATCTTCCAATCCTTCCGGCCGCCATCTGCCGTGCAAATAAACGCCGCCTTTTTAGTGCCGACGAGTACTCTGACTTTGCTCATGCTGCGCATTATGACCCGCAATCAAGGTTGGCGGAGAGGGTGGGATTCGAACCCACGGAGGCTGTGACACCTCACCGCATTTCGAGTGCGGCGCACTAGACCGGGCTATGCGACCTCTCCGCGACTAATGGCGCCCTCGGAGGGATTCGAACCCCCGACGCCCGCCTTAGGACGGCGGCGCTCTATCCCCTGAGCTACGAGGGCGCGAGGCCTAAAGGATACCTGCCGAGCGTAGCGTGTGGTCCACGTGCCGCAGGTGGTGGTTCAGGTCGAAACACTCGGCGACCTCGTCCGCAGTGAGCCTGGAAACTACATCGGGATCCGCCTCGACGCTCGCCCTGAAGTCCTCGCCCTCCCACGCTTTCGATGCGTTTCGCTGGGCAACTTTGTAGGCATCCTCGCGAGCCATCCCTTTTGAAACGAGCGCAACCATCACGTGCTCGCTGAAGACCAGGTCCCCCATCTTGCGAAGGTTCTCCAACATGCGCTCGGGGAAGACCTGGAGACCTGAAAGGATCGATGTCAAACGCTGAAGCATGAAATCGGCAAGGTGGAACGTGTCCGGAAAGACGATACGCTCAAGGCTCGAGTTCGTAAGGTCGCGCTCGTGCCACGTTGCGACGGATTCCATCATCGCGTGGGCGTTCGCCCTTAGAATTCGCGCCAGACCGCAGACCGTTTCGCTGTTCCACGGGTTGCGCTTGTGAGGCATGGCGCTGCTGCCGGTTTGACCCGAACCGAAGGCTTCCTGGACTTCGAGGATTTCGGTGCGCTGCAGGTTGCGCAGCTCGGTGGCGAATCGTTCGAGAGATGCGCCAAGAACCGCGACGACGTTGAGTAGGTTCGCGTGGCGATCTCGTGATACGATCTGTGTGCTGGCCGGGTCGGGTTCGAGCGCCAGAAGGCGGCAGGTTTTCGCTTCCACATCCGGGCCTCCAACTCCATGGACCCCGACGGGGCCGCTGACCTTGCCGACCGAAATCTCTTCACTTGCACCGATTAGCCGCTTTTCGGTGCGGAGCAATTCGGCGTGCCACCCGGCGAGTTTGAAACCGAAGGTAATCGGCTCCGCGTGAATGCCGTGCGTTCGCCCGATCATCGGCGTGTGGGCATGCTCCTTCGCCAACCTGGCAACCTCGGAGCGCAGCGCCACGCAGGAAGCCAGCAATTGGTCCACGGACTTGCGGAGCATCAGGGCGAGCGCCGTGTCGATGACGTCGTAGCTGGTGACTCCGTAGTGGATGTACTTTCCGGCATCGCCGGCGGTCTCGGCCATATTGCGGACGAAGGCCATCAAATCGTGGCGGGTCTCCTTTTCCAATTCGGCCATGCGGTCCAGGTCGAACGAGGATTTCGCGGCGATCGCATCCGACGTGCCTGCGGGGATTCGGCCGGACGCCTCGTTGGCGCGGCAGATTGCCAGTTCCACGTCGAACCAGGTCCGAGTCTTTGCTTCCGGGCTCCAAATCGCCGCCATTTCGGCCGTTTGGTATCGTTCGATCAATCGAGTGTTCCCAGGGCGCGCAGTGTCAGATTCATTGGTAAGGTTATACCGGGTACGGAAAGGGACGGGGCACTTGGTGTGCAAGAGCCCAGGACTTGAGTATCGGCGTCGAGAGCTACTACGCCGGGCCCCTCCAGCCAGAAGACGCGAAGTTCACCATCAGCCGCGCTCACGCGAACTTTCCATCCTTGCTGCGGACTGCTTACCGTGCACCCTTTGTGGCCGTATTGGCCGGCGGCTTCTGCGGTGATTCTTGCTGCAAGAGGAACCCGCTGTGGCATCTCGATCCAGGGCCGCCCCCTAATAGTCCGAACGCAGCGCGGTCCGATGTAGATCGTCGCACTTCTTGCGGTTTCGTGAGCCGCTGCGGAAAAGGCGTTCAGCAGCACGCCGAGGTCTTCCGGGTCGAGCGCCGCGGCCCTTTCCGGGTTTTTGGCGGCTTCGATAAACGCCTTCTGTGTCATAAGCCCAAAATCCTCTGCCCACGCTTGAGGTTCTGCTTTACCGTGATTGGCCGAAGGTGTTGGTCCTTGGTGATCGCCTCGACGTTCCGACCGAGCCACAAGTGAGCATAGAGCGAGGCCCGTACGATCGGGTCGTCGATCTGCTCGATCATCAACAGGTTGGCGGAACCTGGCCGTTTTTTGCGTTTCGTGATCGCGGAAGCCACGACGCATGCGGCCAGCGATACGAGCTTTGCTCGGTCGATATCCGACGTCTTTTGGGCGGCAGCGCGCAGGATCGGGCCATCCTCAACGCGGTCGAGTAACTCTTTGGCCTTCACGCCGTAAATCCTGGCGACTTCGCGGACCGCCGTCAGGTGTTCAAGTACGATTGAATTAGGTTCCAATGTCACGCCTGAAGTGCCAGGAGCCGCCTTCGAAGCGGCGGATTTGCGAGTAAATCTTGTCTCGGGCCAGGTTTGCATCAGGACCGCATGCTGTCAGCGCGAGGACCCGGCCGCCGTTACTGACGAGCTTGCCGCCACTGAACTTTGTCCCGGAATGAAAGACGGACAGGCCCTCCAAGCCCGCAAGGTCGGGCAGTTCGACCCCCCTTTGGTAATCACGCGGATACCCCTGAGAGGCGATCACAACCGTTACACAGGCGTCGCTTGACACCTCGACTTCGGGAAGTGCCCGTCCGGTCGCCGCTGCATGCAAGATCTCGGCGAAGTCCCCCCTTATCCGCGGCAGGATCGCTTGGGCTTCCGGATCGCCGAACCGAGCGTTGTACTCGAGTACTTTCGGACCATGCGAGGTAAGCATCAGGCCAGGATAAAGCGTACCGCGGAAGGGCGTGCCGTCGTCGGCGAATTTTTTGAGAACTGGCCCCACTAAGGCTTCGCCTAGCTTGTCCAAATCGTCGACATCTACCGGGGAGACCGCTCCCATTCCGCCGGTGTTAGGCCCTCCGCCCCCATCGAAGACCGCCTTATAGTCCCTGGCCGGCGGAAGCAGACGATAGTCTGTGCCGCTGCAGATGGCCATCAGGCTCACTTCGCGTCCCCTCAGCCGCTCTTCGACTACGATAGTTTTGCCGGCTTCGCCCAATTTGCCTTCGACCAACATTTCTGCCGCGGCGTCGATCGCCTCTTGCGCCGTTTCGCAAACGATCGCCCCTTTGCCCAATGCTTCACCGCTCGCCTTAACGACCAACGGCCCCGCGGACTCTTCGATGTATTTCTTGGCGGAAGAGAAGTCTGTAAACGTCTCATAGATCGCGGTAGGAATCCCAACCTCGCTCATGAACGCTTTGGCGAATGCCTTGCTGCTTTCGATCCGCGCACAACGCTCGCTCGGTCCATACACCATGGTGCCCCTTGCGCGAACGACATCGGCTACGCCCGCAAAGAGCTGGCGTTCGGGACCGATAACTACCAGATCGATGGCGAGAGCCTTGCAAGCTGATGAGACAGCCGCGCCGTCCTCCGAATCGATTTTGATCAGCTCGCCAACCTCAGCTATTCCAGGGTTGCCGGGAGCGCAGAAGACCTCGGCGGTCTGACCGAGGCGCCAGCAGAGCGCGTGCTCGCGGCCACCTCCTCCAAGAACTAAGACCCTCAGGAACCGCCACCGCTCTTGGACGTCAGGCGGTTCTTGCGGCCGCGCTTCAGATCGTCCGCGGCGTTGCTGAACAGCGTGTAGCTCGGCTCGAACGCGAGGGTGATCACGTCGGTGGGGCCATTGCGATTCTTGCGAATAAACACATCGACCGGGGCGACCTTGGAGTAGTCGGCAACTTCTTCGCCGCTGTCATCGGCCTTTGCTCTGTAGAGCATTATCACGACGTCGGCGTCGGCTTCGATCGAGCCGGATTCACGAAGATCGCTGAGCTGCGGAACCGGTGGGTCACGAAGCTCGATGCCACGGGAAAGCTGGGAGAGCGCCACCACCGGCACGTCCAAATCCTTGGCGAGGTTTTTGAGACCTCTGGCGATTTCGGATATCTGCTGGGTTCGTCCCTCGTTGCCTTTCGTCGCGCGCATGAGCTGCAGGTAGTCGACCACGACAAATGCGAGTCCGCCCTCTTCCGATTTCAGGCGCCGGCACTTGCCGATCATGTCGAAAGTGCCGATGTCGGTCGAATCGTCGATGAACAGCTTTACGTTGTAGAGCTTCTCACAACCGTCCACCAGTCCTTGATAATCTTCATCTGAGAGCCGGCTGCGTTTGAGCGAGTATGCGTCCACTTTGCCAAGCATGGTGGCGTAGCGACGAACGAGTTCTAGGCTCGACATCTCCAGGCTGAATATCGCCACGTTCTGCGCCGTGACCCTAGCGGCATTGTAAGCCATCCAGAGCGCGAGCGAGGTCTTGCCGATGCCAGGTCTGGCGGCGACGATGATCAGGTTGCCAGGGTAGAAGCCGGTAAGCAAGTTGTCCAGGTCTACCAAACCCGACGGCAGGCCATGGATAGGTTCGCCGGTGTCGACGACGCGGTCGACCTCTTTGAAGAATTCGACGGCGAGGCTCGAAACCGGGGCGAAGTCCTTGCCGAGGCGCCGTCTGGACACGTCGAAGACCGCTTTCTCCGCGTCGAGGATTTTGTCGTCGACCGTCGTTTGCGGGTCATGGACTTCTTTGACGATCTGGTGGCCGGCCCCTTCCAAGTCGCGAAGCATCGCTCGTTCGACGACGATGTCCGCGTAGTAATCTGCGTTGGTTGCGGATGGGACCGAGTCGGCGATCTGGACGAGATAGTCTAGACCACCAATCTTATCGAGGCTGGCCCTTGCGACCAGTTCTTCCTGGAGGGTCAGGATGTCGATGTTGCGAAAGTTATGGTTGATCGCGACCATGGCCCGGAAAATCTCGCGGTGAACCGGGCTATAGAAGTCGTTTTCGTTGAGCCGGGAAATGAGTTTGTCGGCGGCTTGCCGATTGAGAAGCATTGCGCCGAGGGCGGCCATCTCCGAGTCGGTGCTGTGCGGCGGTAAGTGAAGTTCGAGCGCGTCCATGTGGGTTCAAAAACTCAGACGAGGAATCGGAATCCTACGCGTCGTGGCGGCAAAAAAAGGCTACCGACTCTTGGGAGTTGGCAGCCAAGTGGGAAATCTGTGCAATACGGCCTATTCTTTTGCTGGCGGTTCCTCGACGGGCAAATCATCGGCGGGAGTTGTTTCGATTGGCGCAGGCTCTTCGGATGCAGAAGCTTCTTCCGCGGCGTTGAGACCTTCCTCAGCGGCAGCAGCGGCTTCCGCTTCCACAGACCCTTCGATGACCTGAGCCACCGGCTCCTCAATTCCGAGGAAGCCGTCTTGGTTCGCCACTTCGAGGTGGATGTGGGCGTCCACATCTCGGTGCAGGTCGACGAGGATGTTGTAAATGCCGAGCCGCTTGATCGGGTGGAGCAAGGCAACGGTGCGCTTGTCGACGTCGACACCCGTCGTCGATTTGATGGCTTCGGCGATATCTGACGACGTGATCGCGCCGAAGAGCTTTGTGGCGCCTTTGGCGGTCGAGCCCACCACGCGCACGGTCTGGCCGTCGATTTTTGCGGCGAGCTTCTCGGCGTTAGCGCGCGTCTTCTCCGTCGCGGACGCGGCCTTCTGCTCTTCGCGCTCCAAACGATCGAGGCTCGTCTTGTCGGCCACGCGAGCAAGTTTCTTGGGGAACAGGAAGTTCCGCGCGAAGCCGTCGGCTACCTTCACTACCTGGCCCTCTTTGCCGAGCTTCGCTATGGTCTGATTCAGGATGATCTTCATAGAAACCTTATCTCTTCACGCCAATCCCGATAATTGCCGAATTCCGGTCGAAGATACGGTCCAGGCCGACCCAGCCGTATATGTCGTCACCGAAAAGGAAACGGGCCCGCATGTTGAACTTTAGATCGTTTGGATCGAATAAATCCCCGGTTAAGCTCAAGCGTGGCGTAGGCTGCAAGTCTACCCCAACGCCCGGTTTCGAGGCATAGATTCCGTACCTGATTGCGTTCTTGCCGAGCAGCTGCGAGTACTGGACAGTAAGCTGGTTGCTCTCGGTCGCGTCGTATACACCCGCGAAGATGCTCGATTTCTCGCTGAGCGGATAGTTGAAGAAGACGTCCGTCTGAAACCGGTCGGTGTCGAAGTTTCTGCCGGTTTCGAGCAGCAGGGACGGCCGTTCCAACTTGATGCCGGTGCCCGGCAGCTTTCCGACAAACTGATTGAGTCGCGTCAGCAGGTCTTTCGCTTCGACCGCAATCGCCTGGGCCGCGTCTGCCAACTCGATGGCTTTAGCCGTCACGATCTTGCCGTCGGCGGTCATCGCCTTTGTGTTCTCGGCTATGTCGATGCCGGTGCGCGAGACTTGCTCCAGGTTCGCCATAGTGTTGTTAAGGGCCGTTCGCATATTGGGATCGGCTACGAAGCGATTCACTTCGGCGACGAGGTTCTCGGCCCGCTTGGCGGTGTTGTTGAGCGAGGCCAGTATGGCTTGCGCGTTGCCCGGGAGGTCGGTGTCGGCCACCTGCTTTGTGACGGTCGCGATTCCGTGGCGCAGGTCCTGTATCGCTGACGAAGCGTTAAGGAGGGCCGAACGCAGCGTCCCTTGGTTCTGACTGATGATGGTATGCGTTTGGCCAAGGACTTTGTTGAGCGCTACCAGCGTCTGCTCGGTCCCTGTAAGAACGCCCTTGATGCGGCCGCGCAGTTCTGGATCGCTCAGGAGGTCTCGCGTTGCCTTCAATGTCTCGGTCAGCTCGCGGAAGGTTTGTTCACCTTCGGGAAGGATAGTCTTGAGTAGCGATCCCTTCACCGCCGGAATAGTGCTTCCAACGGGCAGTTTTCCCGCGTCCTTGCCTCGTTCCGTGATCACTTGAAGAGTCGCCTCCCCCAGGCTGAAGAGAGGTGTCGGGACGGTCAGCTTGGCATCCGTGGGGATGAACGTCCCCTTCTCAATGCTCAGCTTGGCTCGTGCGATCTTGGGATTGAGCAGGTCTACGTCCGAAACGGAGCCGATCTTTACGCCTGCCATTGTGACCATTGTGCCGGCCTGAAGACCGCCGATGTCCGCGAAATCGCCGTAATAGGTGTCGACGGGTTTCTTGAAGAGGCTATTCCCAACGACCGAGAACCCCGCTATTAGCAACGCTCCGAAGACGATAACGAAGAGACCGATTTTCCAGGCTGATGCCATATGCGCTATTTCTCCTGACTCCTTAGTCTACTTGACGAGGCATTGGCGTAATTCGTGGCGGAGTGGAGTAAATGCTCGCAGTCACCAATTTCGTAGAGCTAGGGCTTGACAAACTTCTGTTGATCCGGCTACAGTGCGAGCAGCCAGCAAACTAATTGCCAGAGGAGACTACCGTGGAAAGAACTTGGTTCCGTCTGACTGCAATCTCCGTTATCCTCGTCATGCTCACGCAGGCATCCGCGACGGCTATTCATTCTGGCGCCGCGCTTCTAGGGTCGCTGCTCGTCGATCCTCACGAGCCGTTTACGGACTCTCCGCACCCGCCGTATCTGGGCAGACGGCCGGGGAGAGACTTGGTTTATCGAGGCGGGTACTTCAACCCGCGAACGCTGGCTGCGGCTCAAAGGGCGGCAGCGACATGGCAAGAGGGAGGGCATGGAGGCGGCCTCTTTGCGTTCATAGGGGATTTTGTTCCTATGCTTACCGGACCGGTAGGCGGGGGAGGCGGAGGGCTGCCGGGCGAAGGTTCATCCGGAGGGCGGGAAGGCGGGCTGGGCGGCGTGGTCAACACGCACAACGGCAACTACATGAAGGACGTGCCGCTCTTCGATTTTCCTTGCAAAGGCGGCAGGCTCGAAGTCGACTTTACGCTTTATCACAACAGCATCGGCGATTACATCGGCGGCTTCGGCTTTGGATGGAGCTTCACATACGACGCCGTCCTTTCGGTCGAATCCGGCCAAATCCAGGGAAGCGAAATCATTACGATTCGCTGGGGCGACGGCACGGTCGTGGTATTCGACGACTCGAACGCGGATGGGGTTTACATCAGGCAGCCGGGAGTATTCGACAACCTCATAAAACTTCCCGGAGGGAACTATCAGGTCACCACACAGGACCACGTGAAAATCGAGTTTGCGAAACCGTCCTCGTCGATCACGTTTCGCATTCTAACGATTAAAGATCGAAACAACAACACGATCACCGTGGCCTGGGACACGCTCGGTAAGATCACCGGGATAACCGATCCGACGGGCAGGCAGACGATCATCACCTACGACGGCGAGCGTGTGGATACGGTTACGGACCCCGCCGGCCGCGTGTGGTCATTCGTCTATGACGCCATTTGGAATCAGGACCTCATCAAAATCGACTATCCGGCGCTGAGCGGCGTAATCCACACGAGCTTTTTCGAGTTTGACGGCGACCACAACATTCTGTCTTTCAAAGATCTCAAAGGCAAGGAGTGGACGCTCGAATACGCCGACGGCAAGATATCCAAGATCATCGAGCCCGAGCCAATTAGTCGGACTACCGAGTACATCTACAGCACTTCTTATACGGACATCAAGAACTCGGACAACACGACGATTCGCCACAACTACGGCTTAGATGAACTGCTCGTTAGCGAAGTCGACGAAGCAGGCTACAGCGTCGGCTACCTCATGTACAACATCGACCATCTCCCGACGAAGATCAAGGACAAGAGGGGCAAGTTCTGGACGCGCACGTTCGACACGAACGGCAACATGCTAACCGAGAAAAACCCCCTGAACAATACTTGGACTTACACCTACACCGCGAAGAGCGATGTCGACACGGCGAAGAATCCTTACAACGAGACGTGGAACTTCGACTACGACGCGAATGGAAACCTGGAGTACGTTTATGACCCGAGCCTCCCCGCCAAGAGGCTCGTGTACAACCACTACGATTCCGCGGGCCAAATCGACTGGACGAAGGACGCCTATAACAATCTGACGACGTTCGGCTACGACTCGCACGGGAATCTCGACCTCGTGACAGACCCTTATCTAAAGGAGACGACCGGCGACTACGACGTCTTGGGCCGCCTCGAGTGGGTGAAAGACCCTCTTCTCCACCAGACGAAGCTCCATTACGACGAGTGGGGGCGGATGGAGTGGCTCGAGCACCCTGCGGTCTCGGGAGTCGTCCACAGCATCTTTTACGAGTTCGACAACTTGGGGAACGTCACAAGGGCCACCAGCGAGCGTGGCAAAGAGACGAACCTTGTGTACGATGAAGTCGGAAGGCTCCTCACCGCAACGAACGCTCGGAACGAAGTCGAGACCTATCAGTACAACGCCGGGGCATCTTGTGGAAGGTCACGAACGGAAGGAACAACACGAGGGAGTACGTCTACAACGTCCGAGGTGAGCCGTACACGCTATCCATGCCTGACGGCACCGGCGAGGGATGGGCTTACGACGGAAACGGCAACGCCACCTACCACGACTACCGCCAGTTTCTGTTCGAAGTTACCGGCGCCGTATTCGACGACGCCAACCGGATGACCGAGAGAAACGGCGTTTCCGGCCAGTCGATCACATATGGTTACGACGACGCGGATCGGCAGACCTCGATGTCGGATGTCACGGGAAGCACCACTTGGGAGTACTGGCCGAGCTCGCAGGTGAAGCGGATTGTCACCCCGCAAGGGGCGATGCGCTACACGTACGACGACGCTGCGCGACTACATAAGCTGATAGAAGAGGGGACTGTTCCCGAGATTGAGACAGTGCATGTATACGACAATGCCGGAAGGCTCGACGGCGTTACAAAGGACGGTCAGATAACGGATTTCCAATATGATGACGCGTCGCGGCTCTTCAAGCTTGTTTACCCGAACGGATCGTACGCGCAGTACACTCACGACGAAAGGGACCGCGCGAAGCTCATCGAGCACAAGACCGCCGGGCACATTCTCATCGATAAAGAGGACAACGCCTACGGCCCCACCAGCAACGTGGACACCCGCATTTCTGGCGGCGTGACCACGACGTTCGGTTACGACAACATCGACCAGCTCGAAACTGAGAGTAACACCACCGGCTACTCGGCCTCTTACACCTACGACGCCAACGGCAACCGGCAGACGCGAAGGGTTGGCCTCGTTACTGAGACGTATGCCTACGACCCTGGGGACAAGCTGACTTCGATCAATTGGTTGGGAGGCAGCAAAAACTTCACCTACGACCTCGCGGGCAGGACGAAGACCATGGCCCAGTCTGGCATAGGAACGACGACTTATTACTGGAACGCGTACGACCGCTTGACGAGCGTCACCCGCCCGAGTGGAGCTGAGAGTTTCAGCTACAACGGCGTCGATGCGAGGGTCTCCCGAACCGCCTCGGGCACGACGACCACTTACAAGCGCAGCGCCCCGCACCTAACCTCCCCCGTTCTCGCCGAGATTCAGGGCGGCACCACGACCGCACGCTATCTGCCCGGGATTTCGGAAAAGCGCAGTGGGATCGACACCTTCTACCACTCCGGGATCAAGAACACGATCCTGCAGACCGGAAACGCCACCGCGACCAAACGGTACGACGCCTTTGGCAACCAGCTTGCGAGCACCGGCATTTGGAAGGGGCCCTTCTCTTATGGCGGGCCGTTCGGATATCAGACGGATAGCGGGTTACAGCTTCTGGGGGATCGTTACTACGATCCGTCTCTTGGCAGATTCCTAAATCGCGATAGAGTCAAAGATGGCCGAAATTGGTACACCTATTGCGCCAACAATCCGCTGAGTTCGGCCGATCCCGAAGGTCGACTACTGTGGTTCGTCGCCGCCGGCATCGTGCTTTGGCGCGCATATGATGCCTACACAACAGTCAGGGACATTGCGGAGGATCCGACTGATCCGATGAGCTGGGTCGGTTTCATCCCCGGAAGCCGATTCGCTAAGCTACTGCTCAAGAAAGCCGATACCGTATTCGACGGCCAGCGCAAGGTGCGTGGAGGCAAAGAACTGGCCGGAAAGTCCTGGACGGCTTCGCGCGAGAATCATTGGAAAGAGCGTGCGAAGCAGGGGGGCGCAAAGAAGTACTACGGAGAAGAGAATGTGGAGAGAATGAAACGAGGACGCGCACCACAGACGACCGATCCGAACAGTGGCAAGAAAGTTTCGATGGAGCTGAGCCATGATCCGGTTCCACGACGAGACGGCGGTACGGGTTTCACGGAGAGGTGGCCATGGGAGCACGCTGAGATTGACCCTTGGAGGCATCCGTGAACTTGGTGGGCGGGAAGCGTCTTTCCGATGTCCGCGACGAGAAGGGCGCGTCAACGCTAGTTATTGACGGCATAGAGATTCTTAGCCTGCTTCACATTCCGGTGACCGGGGCATCAGTCATAACGTTATCTCTGAAAACGGGGAGCGGAGCCACGTTACAAGGTTGTTCATTCAAGGCAAATGGAGGCAAGTTCGTCGTAAAGGGCAAGGATTACAAGGGTTTTTTTGCTTGGTCGGACACTTTACCAGAGGTCGCTGAATTCGAATACCGGCCAGGCAGGAAGATCCCAAAGGAAGGTTTTCTTATCACTGTTGCAAATGCGTGGATTCAGGGAGGGACGCCGTGGAAGCACATAGGCAATTCGGGGATGATTGTTGAGTCTTTCGTCCTGGACGAGGGACGACAGTGGATCTGCCGCTGCAGCGACGGAATCGGCGAAGTGAATTTTGATGATCTTAGAATCGAAATCATGGTCACGCCTTAGCCGCAACTTGCCGAGGACTTCCTTTTGGAAGAACGCCCTAGTAGTTAGTTGCGTTGGCCGCGTTTCAGTTTAAGCGGTACTCTAGGCGAAGTGCGAGCCTCGTGAGCAACGTTTGCGCCGGCACCTTTGCTTCAGCGTTAACGGGCCCAAGCGGAGCCGAGGCGTGCACGTGTAACGGCGTAGACGTGAGAGTCTCCCGAACGGTCCGCCGTATCTCTATCCGACAAATCGCATCCACACCACTTTCGAAGCCCGTCAAGATCATCGAAGAGGGCATGATTCCCGAGGTGGAGACCGAGAGGTTTTACGACAACGCCGGGCGGGTGGAATACGTCACCAAGGAAGGACAGACCACGGACTTTCAGTACGTCGACGCTTCCCGCATTGTCAAGATGGTCTACCCGAGCGGATCGTATGCCCAGTACACTTATGACGAAAGAGACCGCGCGAAGGTCATCGAGCACAAGACGGCCGGCCACGTTCTCATCGATAAAGAGGACAACACCTACGGTCCCACCAGCAATGTGGACACGCGGGTTTCGGGCGGCGTGACGACGACGTTCGGCTACGACAACATCGTCGGGTGGGCGTGACCTCAATCTAACTCAACTGCGGGTGGCACGGTCACGCGACTCCTTGGTTCCAATTACGAAAAACTCGCAATCAGCGTGTCCGTGAACGACCTCTTTCGCCGGCGCGCAAGTAGAATCGGCTCATGAGGGATAAGCGCAAACAGCGGATGGCATATGCCGAGGCTGGCCACGCGCATGAACTAACGTTTTCTTGCTACCGCGGCCTGCCGTTGCTCGAGAACGACGCATTCAAACGGCTTTTCCTAATGTCCCTCGACAAGGCGCGAAAGCGGCATGGGTTTATGGTGTGGGCATACGTGATCATGCCGAACCATGTCCATGTGCTTGTGTACCCGCTGAGAAGAACGTATTCTGTCGGCGACATCCTGCGGTCGATCAAGCAGCCGGCGGCGCAGGTTGCACTGCGCGAAGTCTGCACTAACGCGCCCATGTTGACCAAGCAGCTGACATTGCCGGACGGCCGGCGGAGGTTTTGGCAGGCGGGAGGCGGGTACGACCGAAATCTGTTCTCACCGGAAGCGATACATGCCTCGATCGATTACATGCATGCGAACCCGGTTCGGCGAGGGTTGTGCGAGGCCATAGTCGATTGGGAATGGTCGAGCGCGAGGTGGTACGCCGATCTGGAATCGAAATTCGAGGTGGATCGATGCGATGTAGTTCTGCAATCGAAAGGCATACGTTCACAATCGAAAGGCATACGTTCACGGACACGCTGACGGACAATCTCAGCGAGCGGGAGGATGAGGTCGCGTGTCCGTGCCACCCAAAGCTCGTGGTGAACGAGGTCAAGCCCACCCAGCCGTGTTTACCTTTGCTATTACAACGAGGTGCCGTGCGCGTGTTCGATTATGCTGTTTGGCAACCAACAGTTGATACGCGGGGCCGACTTTGGTTCTTCGACTTCAAGCGAGACGGCCAGACATTGTTCCTAAGTCGACTTAATGAGGAACTGGTGTTCGACTGGCGAACGGAGTTGCCGCGCACGCCATATAATATCAGTGGCCCCGTCTTCGACGATGAAGACAGCGTATACGTTGCCACGCGGCTCACTTCGTCGAAACACGTAGTTCTTCGTAAATTCGATCGCAACGCTCAGCTCGTTTGGGCGGCGCCGATACTAACGCCACATGAAGCCGGTTATTTTCATTTCGACGTTACCGACGACGGTAGCCGTATATTGATGCTGGTTCGCCAATCCAACGGGGATGAATCCTGGACCGCTGCGTCCGTGCTAGGTGACGCGGGCCAATTGATCCACCAGTTTGACATTGTCAACCCCGCGAGCACAACGGGTTGGTTCTCATATGCGCATGGTGGCGAAGTCGCTCGGGTGCCGGATAGTCGAGAGTTCCTAATCGAATTCGTGCTCGGTCAACCTGATCCGATCGGACGGTTCGGCAGTGCGACTCGAATCGCGCGAGTGCACGACCGAGGGATTAAATGGGTCCACGTTTTGCCTCCCCGCGGTGGCAGTTACATCACTTTTACATGTGACAGCGGCGGGTTCTATGCCAATCATCACGGTCGTTTGTACAGATTCTCATTCGAGGGAGTGCGCGAATGGGTGAGAGAGTTTCTTTTCTACTCGGAGGATGGCCCCGATAAGCTGGGACACCTCTACACCACGGGCAATGGAGGTTCGCGAAAGATATCGCCAGCAGGAGCCGTTGTTTGGGGGGCGCCGCGCGGCCTTCGTATCCATCTGTCGCAAACTCAGAGCAGATTCGTCATAACCGGTGTGAGCGACGATGTTCGGTTGTATTCGCAATAAACCGTCTGGGCCCGACGCTCTGGGAGATTACTTCGGCACGATGCGCATGATTCGGTCGTCGTCGGCGGCGGGCCTGCCCCTTCCATCTTCGTTGCTCGTGCTGAAGTAGAGGTAACCGTCCGGTCCTTGCGCGACGTCCCGGATGCGGCCCATGTCGGTGATGATCTTCTCGTGTCTCACAACTTTGCGGCCGTCGAGGACAACGCGCATCAGCCCTTCGCCACGAAGGCATCCAAAGAAGAAATTGCCCTTGAATTGCGGCAGCTTGTCGCCGGAATAGAACGCGCCACTTGCGGGAGCTTCTGCAGGCGTAAATTCGAGAAGGGGCGAAACCAGTCCGTCCTGCGTCGCCGTGTGATGAATCGTCGGCCAGCCGTAGTTCTTGCCCTTCTCGACGATGTTGACTTCGTCGCCGCCGCCCGGACCGTCGAAGCCGGAGGGGCCATGCTCGGTCTGAAACATCAAGCCCGTGCCCGGCTGCCAGTCCATACCCTGGGCGTTTCGGTGGCCGTAGGACCAAATGTGGGGCAGTGCGGCGGCGTGCATAGCAAAAGGGTTGTCCTCCGGGAACGAGCCGTCGTCATTAACACGCAGGGTCTTGCCCCCGAGGGAGAGTAACTGCTGTGCGATGCGGCGGTCGGTGGCGTCGCCTGTCGTGATGTAGAGCTTGCCGTCCGGGCCGAATTTGATTCGGCAGCCCGCGTGGTTCGGCGCTGAGGGAAGCGCGTCCACGATAATCTTCATCTCCGAGAGCCCCGCTGAGGTTTCTTTGAATCGTACAACCCTCACTGAATTCAGCGTGTTGGCGTACGAGGCATAAATAAAGTGGTTCTTCGCGAAGTCTGGGTGGAGGCACAGGCCCATGAGCCCGGTTTCGCTCGCCGAAGCGACGTCTTTGAAGGTGTGAAGGGGATCGGGCTTGAGCTTGCCCTTCTCGATCACGCGAATTCGCCCGGGCCGCTCTGTAAAGAGAATGCGGCCGTCAGGCGCAAAGACGATCGACCAAGGCACCTGCAAGTTCGAGGCTACCGCTTCTAAGCGGTACTCGATGTTCTCGGGCGCGATCGGCCGGTGGCCAGCAGGCGGCGTATCGCCGCAGGCACTAACGGCGAGAGAGAACGCGAGGCAGACAGCTTTCATCACTGTTCTTACGATTATCCCCTGGAATTCGTTAGATCTCGCGGCATGACCGTTTCGGGATGCCAGCCTCCTGCGGTTCGCCGCGCAACCGCCAGGAAAGCGCATGAGTAGGTGAGGATGGCCAAGCTGCCTTTGCCGTCGGCAGTCGCAGGGACAATTTCCCCGTGCAGAGCCATATTCGCAAGCTCATCGTCGAGATCGATCACCAGGAGGGGCGACAGGGCTTGCTCTAGGGGCATCAGGTCGGCGTCAGATGCTGTTTCAAGTGCACAAGCCTCGTCGACTGAAAACCCGCCGATGTTCGTTCTGCGGAGGGCAGTGAGGTGCGCCCCGGCGCCCAACCTCTCACCCAAGTCATTGGCCAGGGTTCGGACATAGGTGCCGCCCGAACAGCTCACCTCAAAATCGACGACCGGTGGCTGGAACTTGCCAATTTCGAACTTGTGCACCGATACGTGCCGAGGTCCGCGCTCGACCTCTATCCCCTTGCGAGCCATCTTGTAGAGGCGTTCGCCCCCGATTTTGACAGCGCTGTACATCGGAGGTATCTGCTCGATCGCGCCAACGAACTGCGACGCGGCTTGCCGTATGGCGTCCTCAGCGAGCCCTTGGATTCCGCGCTCCGCCATCACTTCTCCCTCGGCGTCTTGAGTCGTGGTCGAAACCCCTAGCTTCATCGTGCCCGTGTAGACCTTGGGTTCGGCGTCGATATATCGGAGGAACCGGGTTGCGCTTCCGATCCCCAGAACCAATAGCCCCGTCGCCAACGGGTCGAGCGTTCCAAGATGGCCGACACGCTTGATCCCCAGCCTTCTTCGCACCCGGTACACCGCGTCGTGGGACGTGATGCCCTTGGGCTTGTCGATCAGTAGGATTCCAAACATGCTTCGAGCGCCGGGATTAACAAGACTTTGGCTTCTTCGAGCGAGGTATCGAAGGTGCAACCGGCCGCGTTGACGTGCCCTCCGCCGCCGAACTGGCGGCA
The DNA here is from genome assembly GCA_051003155.1 of Fimbriimonadales bacterium. Lineage (GTDB taxonomy): Bacteria > Armatimonadota > Fimbriimonadia > Fimbriimonadales > ATM1 > JACDEQ01. Next base: position 17,759 of record JBPCLO010000018.1, read on the forward strand.
AACCGCAGAAACATCGATCGTTCCGCGAGAGCGCACGCTGACACGGATTCGTCCCGGTTTCGGCTCTCGGAACATGGCGGAGATCAATACGGTGCGAACACGGCCTATTTCGTTGACGATGCCCTCTGAATCCTCATCCTTCGCACCGGAACTCTCGTAATCATCCGTCGATAGATGGCTTGCGGAAATTCTGCCGTCTGCATGCATCTGCAGATGATCAAGGGCAGCACTAAGCAATTTGATGGCCGACAGAGGTTTCTTCTCCCAAACCTCTTCGTTAATCTGTGTTAGGTCGGCGCCCATGGCTACCAAGTGCGAGGCCGCGTCGAGGCTCGCCGGGTCAGTGTTGCGGAAGCGGAAACTGCCCGTATCGGTGGCGATTCCGGTTAGAAGGTACTGGGCTAGTTGCGGAGTGAACTCGATTCCCAGGTCTGGAAAGACGTGATATAAGATCAGACACGTCGCGGATGCATCTATGTCGATAATCCGAATGTGTCCGGGCGGATCGTCCGAAGGCTGGTGATGGTCGATTACGGCGAGCGTTTTCGCTTCGGATACATAGGGGGCGGCGCGGCCGAGCCTAGCGACAACGCTGACATCGACCATTATCGCAAAGTCGAAGGGAGCGGGCATCCAAGGAATCTCATCGGAGAGGACGCGGATCGTATCCCAACAAGGAAGAAATCGCAGATTCCCCGGCACAGGGTCGCTGGAAACCGGGACCACCTTCTTTCCCGCCGCCGTGAGCCCCTGGCTAAGGGATAACACGGCCCCGACGGCGTCGCCATCCGGGTTTTGGTGTGCCGCGATCAAGATCGACTCTGCGCTCTCTATCGCGGCTTTAAGTGCGGCAACTCCAGCTTGCACGGCATAAATATACCGAGTGATGCGAGCCGTGAGTGGTTGGGAGCAGGCCCGAGGTGCGCGCTTTGCATGCGCACTCCGAAGCTCAAATTCACTTAATGACTAGCGTCCAGTCCAAGCGAACGCCCAGTGCGGTGCC
>JBPCLO010000019.1:0-3785 GCA_051003155.1 Fimbriimonadales bacterium
GGCGTGCGCTGCGGCCTCACGGTCGTGTCGAAAAGCCTCCTCGCGCGGACCGCGGACGGTCGGTCGTTGCCGTTGCATCCTTTGTGGCACCGGCGTTGGAGCACCAAGGCCAACAGCGTCAGCTACCCGGTGCAACGCGGCGCGGAAGCGCTCTACAGTGATGAAGGCCAAGCTCAGGTCCGCAGCCTAATCGAGCACTATATGGGGAACGCCCGGATTCTGCGCGAAGCGGCTGCGGCGGTCGGCCTGCAGGTGTTCGGTGGGATAAACGCGCCTTACATCTGGGTCCAGACGCCGGCTGGCCTCACGAGCTGGCAAATGTTCGACCGCATGCTCTCGGACCTGAACGTCGTCATCACTCCGGGCAGTGGTTTCGGCTCCTGCGGCGAGGGTTACTTCCGCATCTCCGCCTTCAACAGTCGTCAGAACGCCGAGGAAGTTGGCCGTCGGCTACAGACGTTGCGCTAAAGAGGACCGCCCCGCAGTCCCGGTTTTCGCACCGCCCCTCCGTGATCGCTTCCATCCTCAACGAGCTATCGAAGAGCGATTTCGATTTCCGTGAATGCGCCTATCAAAACGACCCTCTCTCCGCGCTCTTCCCTGAGTGGGTCCGCTATTACCGGCTGAAGTATGCGATCGCCAAAACGCTACAGCCCAGGACCATCCTCGAAGTTGGCGTTCGGTTCGGTTATTCCGCCGCCGCGTTTTTGGCCGCGGCGCCGGAGGCGAAGTTCGTTGGGATCGATCTAAACTCCGACAGCTTCGGCGGTCAGGTCGATGCTCTCGCGTGGGCCAGACAAATCACCATCGGCAGGGACGCGCGGTTCATCGTCGCAGACAGTCAGAAAATGGAGCGCTTCCCTGGCGACACGTATGACCTTATTCACGTCGACGGCCAGCAGGATGGCGGCGGAACATTCCACGACTTGCGGCGCGCCGTGGCCCAAGCCCGGTGGGTTCTCCTGGATGGATACTTCTGGACGCAAGAGAACTTTCTAAACGCAAACGATTTTCTCCTTAAATACAAAGACGTGGTCGAGTACGCGCTCACTATTCCGGGCTACGCCGGCGAGTTGTTGTTGCGCGTGAAAGAAGAGTATCTCGTGAGCTGCGCCGCGGTTCCTGCGGCCGCGCCCTCGGAGAGCAGGCAGCTCACGGAGTTCTACGACTCGAACTACTACCTCAACGATTGCGGCGGGCATCGAGAATTTCGCCAATCTGGCGGTCAACGGGTGGAGGACCTGCGGCTGCTCTCGCTCCTGATGCTCACGCGCCTGGGCTCGGGCGGCCGGGCGCTCGATCTTGGCTGCGGGCGGGGGGAAATCACCTGCCAGCTCGCGTGGAATGCTGTGCCGGTGACCGCGATCGATTACTCCGCTGCTGCGATCGAGCTAGCGAAGAGCTGCCTGAGCCAGGCGCCTGAAGAGGTGCGCCGAAAGGCGAGGTTCATTTGCGGCGATGTCGGGGAATTGCAGCTCGAAGACAGATTCGGCGTTGCGATCGCTGGTGATCTGGTCGAGCATCTCGCCCCGGCGGAAGTCGCCCGCCTCTACGCCACCCTCGCGAAGCTTTTGGATTCGGACGGCGTCTTCGTCATCCATACCGCTCCAAATCTCTGGCGTTACACCCGCGATCACCCTCGGCGGAGAGCTGCGGCCGGGGGACTGGGAGCTTACCTGCCCGTCGAACCTCGCACCCGCTACGAGCTGCTCATGCACATCAATGAGCAAACTCCTGCGCGTTTGCGCCGGGCGCTGTGCGAGTTCTTCCCGCACGTGAAAGTCTGGGTGGGAAGTCCGACCGATCCGGCGGGCAGCCTTTCGCGGCGCTTCAATTTTGACGAGCTAACGAGGGCCCCTGACATCTACGCGTTGGCGTCGCACGCGCCGCTCGACCTCGCGAAAGCTGCGAGAGTGTTGACAATGCCGGGACTGCCCGACGGCGTACACGACAACTTTTCGCTGCGCCTTAATGAGTGGCCACTCGCCGCGGCTGCTGGTTCGTCGTTCACGCTGGCGGTGTCGGTTACGAATAACTCGGCGCACGCCATCTCCAGTCTTTCACCCCATCCAGTGCGCCTTTCCTATCACTGGACAACTCTCTCGAAGGACAGAGTCATCGTTTTTAACGGTGCTCGCAGCACCCTGCCTTTTGGCGTTTGCCCGGGAGAGACGCGCGTCATCTTAGCTGGCATCGAAGCGCCGCGCGAGGAGGGAGCGCTCTTGCTGAGCGTGAGTTTAGTTCAGGAAGGTTGTTGCTGGTTTGAGGAGAAGGCGGGCTTTGCGCCGGCCGAGGGAGTTATCGCCATTTCGCCCACCTAAGCTGCAACCCGTCGCCTGGAGCCGCTCTCGTATCCCGTTCTTGTTTGATCTCCTCGGGCGCGTAAAATCCCGCCTTCCGAAATATTTCGCGTGCTGGAAACGAATCAAAACCTCCCGCAGCTCTATCGCTTCTGCTTTCTCATGACGGGGGATGCGATGAAGGCGCAAGAGGCTTTCCAAGCCACCTTGCGCGAGGCTGCCTTACGCTCGGCGCAGGGCGAACCGCCGGCGGACCGGCTCTGGTTTTTCCGCGACGCGCGCTGGCGCTGTCTGGTTGTCGGTGAAGAAGGTTTGCAGCCGGAGAAGGCAACTTTGGAAGAAGAGGAGCTATCACCCCACGCTCCTTCGCAGGTGGCGCAATTGCATCCCGAGCAACTGGCAATCTGGATTTCGGGCGCTCCGGAGCCGCAACGGAGCGTACTGGCCGCTTTCTATCTCGACGAATTTACGCCGCGCGAGATCCTCACTCTCCTGGAGTTAAAGGCGGGAGAGCTTTCCGACGCCCTGACCAGTGGGCGCCGGCAGTTTCAGGCCTGGCTGAATGCCACCACGCCAGCAGAGGTCTACTAAGAATGAGCATCTTCCGCCTTTCGCGACGCGAGAAGAGGCTTGCGCGTTGTGCTCCGATAACGGAAAAGCCCGGCACCGACCGCCGGATGCGGATCGCGGTCCTGCGTGCGCGGCGGAGCAGGAGCACCGCGACGGAATTCGCTTATCAGCAGACCTTCGATAAGGCGATTGCGACGCTGGTCCAGGCGACGCCGGTCTCGACTGAAGTCTCGGAATGGTTCCGCAACGAGAAGCTCATTCCGCAGAGCAAGCGCACCTGGCGGAAGACGGCGCGAAACCCGGCGGTCCTTTCCGCTGCTCTGGCCCTGGCTGTTATCGCCGGCGTCATCGTCTTCATCGTGATGGAGCGCATGAACGAGTTTCCCGGGTCTGATGCCGCGCGCAAGATGTTGACCATCGCCAGTGCGACGCAGCGTGCGCAACTTGACACGGTCGAAGCTGACGCGGGCTCGTTATGCGATTTCTTTTTCATGAAATACCGCCTCGAACATTACGATGTCGCGCCCGAATTCGCGGCCCTGCGCGCCTCCGCCTGCCGGGTCTTCGATGATGACGAAGGGCATCGCGTGGCGCAAATCAACGTGCCGGAGAAGCGCATGCAGTTCTTCCTTTTCCCGGCCGAGCGCAATCCGAAAGACGCCAAGCCGCGCGAGTTTGCGGGCTGGCGCTTCGTGGAGCACGAGGGCTGGACGGGCGCCGTGCGCGTGCGCGACGGAGTCATTTTCATGGCCGCACTGCGGGGGGAACAAAGGGAACTGGCGCCGTATCTCGCCCCTGCGGAAAGCACGTCCGCGACGGACGGCGCAGGGCGTTGACACATCGGCTGGGGCCGTTGAATTTGGACGCCGCGAAGCCAGGGTAGCTCAGTGGTAGAGCAGGGGACTCATAAGCCCT
>JBPCLO010000020.1:0-70035 GCA_051003155.1 Fimbriimonadales bacterium
TCTACTTCGACATCCTGGGTGGCGAGGGCGAGCCCACGGGCAAGCTGCGCGACATGATCGACCGCGATTTCGGCAGCCTCGAAAATTGGCAGAAGGACCTCAAAGCCACCGGCATGGGCGGCCGCGGTTGGGCTTGGCTCGCCTATGACCGCGAGGAGAAGTGCCTGTTCAACTACATCGGCGACGCTCAGAACACATTCGCCATGTGGAACACCGTGCCCCTTGTCGGGCTCGACGTCTATGAGCACGCCTACTATCTTGATTTCGGCACCGCACGTGCCTCGCACATCGATGCGTTCCTCAAGGTGATCGATTGGGGCGCCGTCTCGAAGCGGTTCGACTCAGCCGCCGTTTAGGAATACGTACAAGCCGTCCGCGCGTCCTTAACTCATCAGCGCTTTGAGACCTTTGCTTGCGATCCTGCCCGCCCTGGCCATGCTCCCCGCATGGTCGCAAAAGACTACGCCCGAGGAGAAGCACAAGGAGGAACTGAAGAAGGACGTCGAACTCGGCAAAGAGTACACCGTCGAGATCGAGAAGAACCTGAAGATCAGCGATGACAAGTCGTTGACGGACCGGGTGCAGCGAGTGGGCTCCGAACTGGCCGCGATCGCCAATGCCACCCAGGTGCAGGGCATTTACGGTGATTCGAGGCTCAACGCCTTCGAGTATGTTTTCAAGGTCGTCAAGGACGACGACGTCAACGCTTTTTCCGTGCCGGGCGGCTTCGTCTATGTGAACTCGGGGCTCTTGAAGGACGTGGAGAGCGACGACGAACTCGCCGCGGTCCTCGCCCACGAAATCGCCCACGCTTCACACCGCCACCTGATAACGCTCACCAAAGAGCGCAACAAGGTGGATCTGCTTACGCTGCCGCTGATCCTTGCGGCGGTTCTGGGGCAGAGCCGCGAGGCGGGCAACCTCGTGATGACGCAGCAGCTTCTATCGACAGCGCTCACCAGTGGCTGGAGCGAGAAGGCCGAATTGGACTCCGACAAGACCGGCTTCGCGTACATCCTGAAGAGCAAGTACCACCCGGTGGCGATGCTCACGTTCATGGAGCGGCTGGCGTTCAAGGAGCGGCGCAACTCGGCGAAGATCGACTGGGGCATCTACCGAACGCATCCGCCCAGCCGGAAACGCGTCGATGCTCTGCACGCGTTGTTGCAAGCCGCCGACGTGCCCGTGGCGCGGAGCAAGGTAACCACGTCGTACCGCGTGACCGTAACGGCCGTCGAAGGCAAGTCCACGCTCAAGTTCGGTGATACCGTGCTCTTCGTCCTCGAAGGTGCCGATGCCGCCGCCCGCGCCGAGGCGCTGGTGCCAAAGCTCAACGAGTTCTTCGACTCGTCGCCCAAGATGTTCTCCATCCGGCTTTTGGGCGAGAAACTCGTATGGCACGGCCGGCCATTGGTCGAGCTTCATTCCGGCGACACCGCGCCTGCCGAAGCCCTCGCAAATATCAAGAAGAGCCTCTTCAGCCTCGACTACCGCACCGGCGGCTAGGCGACCTTGCTCGCGCTTTAGCAGTCCGAGGTGAACGCGAACGTGACCGCCGACACGTCTCGCTTCATACAACCCGTCACCCAGGCCATGCGGGCCCGGGTCAGCTACCGCGCCCTCGGGCCGGTGTTCACCTATCCGTGGTTCGGCCGCATCGACAAGGCGTGGTGGACCTTCCCGGGTAGGACCTACTCGGCCGTGGCTGGGCAGACTCGGTGGGCGATGGCCAATGCAGACACAGCTCAGCCCTTCTTGCCGAGGCGGTTTTCGACATTGGCGTCTTTGCGGATCTGATCGTAGACCTTGCCGATATTGCGGGACAGGAACTGCTCCTTGAGCTGAGCGAGTTCGGCCGGAGGTGACGTGTCGGATTCGACGCGGTAAATGGCGTATGTGCCGCTCGATTCGATGACGCCCGTCGTGCCACCCTGCTTGAGACCGGTGAGCGAACTTTTCACCTCGGAGGGGAGCTCGGAAATCTGGATCCAGCCGAGGAGTCCGCGAGTGGGCTTCGAGGCCTGGTGGTCGGTCGCACTCTGCACCACCGCGCCCCACTCCTCGCCCTTCCTCAGCCGGTCGGCAGCCGCATCGGCTCGAGCTTTCGCCTCGACTTTTCCTGCATCGCCGGCCGAGCGAGGCGCGAAGTAGATCCAAGCGAGCTTCCGGTTTTCTTCGGCCTTGAATTGAAGCGCAGCGATTTTCCTAACCAAAACCTCGGCGCGAGACCGCAGCGCAAGGCGGGAACGCGACATCGCCATCTTCCGCAGTTCCGTTTCTAGGTCACTCCCCGGGGGAAGCGACTTTTTGGCGTCGTCGATCAGGCCCGTTAGGCGATTGGCGACCTCCTCGGGGGATGCCGTTACGCCCGCCTTCTTCGCCGCGTCGTCCACCATCACCGCGACAATCAGGTCTTCGGTGGCGTCGTAAGCGTACCAATCCCACAGAACCGACCGGGTTTGGTTTGCGGTAATGTTTTTGCCGTTGACGACGGCGACCACGGTGTTATCCGCGGGGGGCATAACAACGTCTTTTGGTAATCCAAGGACGGCCTGGGCGCCCTGGGAAATAACTGCGGCGATGAGCAGGGAGGTCATTCACCGAGTGTACTCGGTGTACTCGGTGCCCTGGGTTCTCGAACCTGGTTGCCGTAGTCGCGCTTGATCGGCCCGAGTCCGTCCGCGAACCAGAAATCGAGGCGGCGCCGCGCTTCGTTCGGCGTGCCGTCCATCATGCGCAACATGACGACCACGTGAACGGCCTCCACCGGGCCAGTGGGCAGATCTGGGCGCGACCTCTCCGTGGAAATGGTGGCTTCGGCGGGAATCTTGGTGTTGCCGATGATCACGTCGCCGGTCCATCGGAACTCCTCTCCGATGCTCATCGGCAGTGCGAGGAGGGGCAGCGGCGGGTCGAGCCCCTCCCCGGTGCCGAGCTGGACCGCCGACACCCCCTTTGTATCGACTTTATAGACTTCCTCTTCCAGGGTGACCCCGTCGCGCTGAATCGCGAGCGCGTAGGCCGAGCCGTCTTTGGTGAGGACGGCTTCCGCCAGTACCTCGACGTTGGCCAGCCTTAGGGTCACCGGCCCCGAAAAGGTTTCGGGGAAATAGTTGCCGCTGCGATCGATCCGCGCTCCGGTTGTCTCTTGAGTGCAGCCGATGGCCAAAGAGGCCGTGGCCGCCAGCCACAAAAGCTTCAATCAGCCTTTCCTTCGAACTTGACCAAAGTCGTGGTGGCCGAGCCTCCTCTCTCGGAGGTCACCGCCTGGAACCGATAGAACAGCCCAACGCCCTCGGCATAAATTTCGGTTGCCTTGATATCCATTGCGGTTTTGCCGGCGCCCATCTTCGTCTCGGACTCGACCTTGATGCACATCCTCTTCTGCCCAAGCACGTCCATATCGATCTCGTCTACGATCTTAGACTTCGTCTTTGTCTGCACCATCATGCCGAACATCATCGTCTGCCCGTCGAATTCCCACTTGAGGCCCTTTCTTGGGGCTGCGGGGATGACCGGGATTGGGAGGGGAAGCGACTGCTTTTCGCTAATCGCGACCAGAGATATGTAACCTGCATGGGGCCTGTAGTAGCTTGTGCTATCGAGCTTGCCGTCGAGCCAAACTTCCATAGGGGTCGCGTTCGTTCCCGAAACAAGCACAAGTTCGAGTGCCTTCTGAACCTGGCGAATGCGTAGCGCAGAGCCCTGCACGGAAACGACGTATTCCCAGGTCAAGCCCGCACGGAGCGGAAAATAGTCCGGGCCGGAGCCTACGGCCATAATTGAAATCGCGGAAACTAAAACTGGCAACATTTCGGTCTATCCTTTCGCGGGAATCGCGGTAATGGTTATCGTATTCTTAGACGGTTTGCCCGTGGGAGCGCTACTCACCGATTCATGAACGGCCTTCACCAGCCCCACGCCATCCGTATACCAGCTCTTGCCGATTTGCTCGACCTTGCCGGCAGCGCCCTTGATCGATGCAGACTCCTTCACTACAATCGCGTCGAAGGTTCCGAGAGGGACGGTTACCTTTTCCGTGCCGACGATTCTCCAATGGGTCGTCGCTTGAAACTTGGCCTTGTCACCGGGCCGCTCGAACCTGAACGTGCTCTTCCAAGCTAGACCTGGCTTGAGGTCGGCGGGGAGGAACAGCGGCGGGGGCTCGATCTTCGAGCCTTGGATCATGGTGGAGCGGATGCCTTCCTTGGTCGCAACCAAGACTTCGTCCGGAAGCACGGTAGCGAGTCCGTCTGTCCATGCCGAAGTAATAGTGATCTTGCCGTTCTTCGGCTCCTCCGCTGTGATTTCTCTGCCGCCCTCGTGTGCCTCCGTTCCCAGCCCGGTGACCTTGTACCGAATCGGTTTCTCAAACGGGTACCCCATGAATTTCAACGCTCGCGTCTTGAGCTCTGCCGGCAGAGTCTCTTTGGATTCCAGCTTAGCTGCCGCGTCGCCGGCAACCGGCCCGTCAGGGGATTTCGTCGGCGCCGTGCAGCCGGCCGCCACAACCAGAAGGGCCAACAAAAAAGTGTGTCTCGGCATGATCTTGCTACTTCCTTGTGGAACTTATTAGTTTCATATCGGACTGACGCGTTCCTATGACACCGGAAACCAAATCCAGGCTTCGGACAAGGCCGATCTTCGGGACAAACCACATGGACTGGGTAGTTCCGTATTTCTTGCCGTTCTCGGCGTAGCTTTGGACAACGTCGACTCTATGGGCCTTCATTCGACCGGATGGAGTATCAACCTCGGCTAGACCCTTGTAGGTGATGTCCATCTTCACCTTTCCAGTCTTATTTAGACCCGCCATGTAGCCGACCCCGGCCCACATCCGTTTTTGGCCCACCTTCGAAGGCCAATGAATGAGTGGCAGCGGCGGCTCAAAGACCGCGGTCAGGTTCTTCCCTCGCAAAGAAGTTTGGAAGACCCCCTTGGGGTTTGACAGGAAACTAAGCGTCGAAATAGGCTTGGTCTTGTTGTATACCGTGACCAATGCGCGCTTGCCTGTTCCGTGATCGACCACGTTCGTAACTTTGAAGGTCATTTCGGCCACACCCCTCGATTGCTTGCCGGCCTTATCCCGAACCATCTGCGTCAATTCGTAAGTCCAGGAGTTGCCCTCGGCGAGCGGCATGAAGTCAGCGCCGGAGCCGACTGCATTTTGCAGGACCTTTGCTTCAGGTCTGGTAGCGCCGCCGGGCGCCGACGGGCCGCAGGATATACCGATGAGCGCGAGAAGTGTTAAGGAAAAGTATTTAATCATTGCGGCTGGTTTTGCGTGCTTCGCTTGATGAAGGACAAGGCTTCGTTCGCGAGATCTTCATCCGAAATGGCTGTGATCGTCACCCTAGAATACTTAATCTCATGCTGAACGAACGGCGCCGCGATAGCGATTGCGTTTGAGACAAGCAAAAGCTGGGCCCCGGGCTTGGCATAAGTGTACTGCCACAAGCGATCCCTTGAGTCAGTTGTCAGGTCGAGTGTAATCGAGTAAATGTCTCCGTCCGCTTGAGCTTTTGGCGTTGCCGCCAACGTGGCGCCTGTGATCTGCTTCTCCGTAACGAGGATGACAACATTCCCGAGCAAGTTCTCGGCGGGCCTTGCGTACGATGCGATGCTCTGATCGGAAATAAGGGCAGCCAAGGAACCTGCGACGTCTTCCTTGGACTTCTCGTTCATTCGGCTCGCGGCCTTGGCGTACGTGGATTCGATGGTTGCACGGTCGGGCTCGAGGCGGCGGCCGCGTCGAAGGAGAGTCTGTATATCCGAGGAAACCCGACTCGCAAGGCGCGTCTTGTATGGAACGCGGATTTCGCCGATGACGGTTTGAGCCCCCTGTGGCGACGGGACCTTCACTGGGACGCGCAGCCTAATCCAAATGCCGCTGCTCAAGCGCTTCCAATTAACTCGAGCCAGAGCCTTTCCGTCGAGCCGGGTAGACAAATCGTATTCGAGCTTGGCTTTCATAACAGCGTCGCCTTGCAATGCTGCCTTTATCTTTTCAGCCGGCCACACTAGCTCATCGAGGGGCTCGATTTCGTACTTTAGCCCGCCAAGCGATGCGATAAGTTCCGATGTTGGTTTCGGCTCGAGCATCAGAGCGCCGATCAATCCCTTCATCGGGATCATCGCGCCTGAGCCAGCCGACGAGCTGTCGTCGGGCCTGCCGAATGACGTGCCTGAAGCCTCTTCCATAGTGGCGATGCCGTTGGAGACCTTGATTCGGTAGCCGCCCACCCTGATGCCGATTAGGTTGATGGCGCCGGGGTTTAAACGCGGGTATTTCCTGGGTAGGATGACGTACTTTGTGTAGAGCTCGTTCCCCCCGTACCAAATAACCAAAAGAGCCAAGACGGCAGCTGCGAACCATACGCCTCCTCCGAGCCGGAATGGGCGCTCGCGCGTCATGGTCGAGGTCGCGTGTTTCATCGGAGGTTCAAGTTTACTCGGACGGGTTGTAGCCGGCATAAAGGGGCGCCGCCACGTTCACGAGAATAGAAACAACAACGAGATTGATAGCGATCCCGGCTAGAACGGCAACAGTGACCGCTGCCACGGTCATGAGCCCAAGTGAAACTGCCACAGACGGCAAGAGCGCAATCGCCGAACCCACAAGCTGCACTATCCCGCGCAAGCCCGCCTGGGCAGGATCTTCCACGTCGGGGAAGACGAGCATGACGATCAGCAATACGGAAACGACGACCATGCCGGCCGCAGGAAACCCGATCGCCATCGCAAGAGCGTATTCCCAAGAAGACGGTGAGACCGCGAACGTCAAGATGGCCGTGCCAAATGCCAGCACAATCGGAAGCATGGCTTTGCCCGCCACTTCCGCGAGGCAGATCGAGAACTTGGACAACGGCAGCGGTTTCTGCGTGTCGACACGCCGAAGCGTGTCGATAAATCCGGATTGAGCAACGGTCAAGCAGAGCGACAAGAGTAGCAGGAACTGACCCACCACGACTGCTTGATCGAGACGAATTTTCGAAAACGAGAAGATTAGAGTGGTGGTTGCGAGGACCGTGCCGAACAGGAACGCGAACATCGTATTCGTCCTAAGGCCGATCACGGCTTCGCGCCAAACGACAGCCCATGCCCCCTTTGCATTCACATTCGAGAGCCAGCCGAAGCGTCTTGGCTTGAGCTTCCTTTCGCGAGCGGCGTTGACGAGCGCAACCGAGTGGTCGCCTTGCCGTGCTCTTCGCTTGGCCGACTGCATCGCAGCTGCGTTGCGGGACGCCATATCATAGAGATGGCGCGCCTGTCCGAATGCAAGCCAAAGAAGGCCTGCAGAGCCGAAGAGAAGGACGGCCGCCGCCGGCAGCCCACGCGAAACGCCCCCGATAACCGGTGAAAGCCCAAGGTCCGCTGCGAGGGCGACCGGCAAGAAAAGAAGTTTGAACACGAGGCCCTGGGGTATATCCGCAACAGCTACTGCCGGGACAGAACCGTTCACCACGCGGTATACCAAGACGAGCAACACAGCGACGAGCGACGCCACGATTGCGCCGGCGATCTTCCTTGCGGTACGCGAAACATCCGAGTCGCGATTGATGTATAGCGAGACCGCGACACTAGCCGTCGCGCAAAAGAGGGCCAGCAAAAGATAGCTCGCCAACAGCGTGTGGCCGAGCCATGCTGCGGATTCCGGGTCTGGCAAATTGCGAAATAGGTATCGGACTCCTTCGATCCCCCTCCTCCCGGATATGAGCAACGGCAAAAGTGGAAGCAACAGCCCGATGCCGAAGTCCAATAGGAATCGGTGCATCAGGACTGTTCCGGGCTTTACAGGTGACGCGAACAGCATGTCGACGTCGGCCGGGTTATACCTGCCGGGGAGCACAAACATGGTCACTGCCCTATGAAAGAAGACGAACAGAAAACCCGCGCAAACAATCGCGTAGACAAAGGCCAGGTGGCCGGGACCTACCGAAGGCGTCGGCTGCGGCGACGGCTCCGGGCGCCCTTCGAAGCTGTTGCTAAGGATGAAAAACCACCAACCGACAATAAACAATACACCGATGATGCGGACCGGCGACTGGATCGCCCGCTTCACGCAGTTCACGATCGTCCGTCGCGTTAGGAACAGCAGTGGCCGCAAGGTCAACTTCTCCCGGACAGATCGAAGTCGACAGCCTCGGGCTCGTCCGTAAGACGAAGGAATACCGCTTCGAGCGTTGCGCCCTGCATGTTGGAGGCTCGCCTGAGTTCCTCCATCGTGCCTTCGGCGACGTGGCGGCCCTTGCCGAGGATAATGACCCTGTCACAAAGCTTCTCGGCCGTATCCAGAAGGTGCGTGCTGATCAAGATCGCACGGCCGGCGTCGCGTTGGTGCAGGAGCTCCGCTTTGAATTCGTGAGCTCCGCGAGGATCGATGCCTATAAGCGGCTCATCCAAAAGTAGCACGTTCGCGTCATGTATTAGGGCACACGCTGCCGCCAGCTTCTGCTTCATGCCTTTGCTAAGGGTTGCCACGAAATCGTCCGCCTTCGAAAGTAGATCGTACTTCTCGAGCAGAACAGTCGCTCGGGCGTCGAAATTGTCAAGCCTATCGAAGCACATCGCCACGAATTTGAGGTGCTCGCGGACGGTCAGGAGTTCATACAAAGATGGGGTTTCGGGGACGAAAGCCAATCCCATCTTCGCAGCCCGTTGATCGACGAGCAAATCGTGTCCGTTGATAAGGATGCGTCCGCGGGTCGGTTGAAGGATGCCGGCTATGCACCGCATCGTAGTCGTCTTTCCTGCGCCGTTCGGTCCCAGCAGCCCGACGATCTCTCCGGGCTCGACCTGGAACGACACACCATCGACGGCCCGAAGAGTTCGGTACTCCTTAACTAGGTCGACAACCTGAAGCATTAGTCGGAATGATACCGTTCGAATGGGAGGGCCGCCAGAACGAAGAAACCCTCCCGTCGAATCAACGGAAGGGCTTTTCGATGACCAGTAGCCGAAAGACTACGGGCGGCGGCGGCGCGCTGCGAGAGCAGCCAGGCCAACGCCGAGAGCGATAATAGTACCAGGCTCAGGAACAGCCTGGCCGGAGTACAGGTGGTCAATCTGGACCCAGCTCGTCTGACCGCCAATCGGATCTGACGAGACAGCGTTCCACGTGCTGATGACGTCCGAGCCAACCCATCCGAGGAAGTCCGACGTACCGTTCTGATCGGTAACTGTCATCATTTCGCCGTTGTCGAGGGAGACTGTGACGTCGCCGGTGATGACGAAGCCGTTAATGTCGGTGTTGGCGAACCAGCCACCGATAGCCGTCACGCCGGCCGGACTAGACGTGATCGTTATGATCAACGGATCTTCTGCCTGGTTAGTCGAAATGGCGCTGTAACCGGAATAAAGGCCACCGGAAGCGCTGGCATCCCAGCCGTAGCCGTTGGCGCCCGGAGCGGTCCACGAAGGGTCGCCCGCCAGGGGATCACCGTAGGTGAAGTTGGGGAAGTCTTCTACGTAGAAAACCGGGTCGATGGCGGCCAAGAAATCGGCCTCATTGGTGTACCAAGTCGCCATGGCGCTGGTAGCTGTAGCAACTGCCATAACGCCTAAAAAGGCGAGGCGCGCTGTTTTGTTCATCTCTGATTCCTCCTATTTTCGGAATAATGCAAAGGCGCAGCCTAATGTGGCGACGCCAAACTATCCGCTTCAGGATATCACAATCTGACGCAAAATGCAAGGGCTTGCAGGGTGTTTTCTTTATCTAACGGAACTCGCAGTCGAAAACTTCAACGGCCTAGCGCTCGATAGGAAACACGGTCGAATCGAAAACGTTGCTGTTGAGCTTCATCCTCAAAATAGCATCGCCGGAGGGCTCTTTGTCCAATGCGATTTGAGCAATCGCGGCCTGGGCACCTCCGAGGACGATGTTCTCCATCTCTTGAACGTTGACGCCCTCGTCTTTGAGAACCCCAAGAACATGCGCGAGAACCCCAACGCGGTCGAGGTGCCGAACGACAAGTAGGTGCGATGCGATTTCGGCCGGCCGGACGTTGACGACGTTCGGCACGACGCCGGCGTTCTTGTATTCGCGGACGATCCGCACCGTCTCGGCCGCCACCGCTTCTTGAGCCTGCTCGGTGCTCGCGCCGATGTGATGCGTGCAGTAGACCCGCGGATTGTCTTTGAGCGGCCCGTCGTAGACCCCCTCGCCAGCTGAAGGTTCCCCATCGACTACGTCGAGGCCCGCGAACAGGTCTCTCGATTCCAGAGCCTGCTCCAGCGCGGCTTCGTCCACGACCTCGGCCCTGCTCGTGTTGATGAAGTACGCGCCCGGTTTCATTTTTTCGAAGAAGTCCGCCCGGAGGAGGCCCTTCGTTTCCTGGGTGAGAGAAACGTGGACGGAGACCACGTCAGATTGCGCCGCAAGTTCGTCGAGCGACGTTGCCCTGCCGATTCCGAGTGCCGCGGCGACGTCGGCCGTCATCCACCGGCTGTACGCGACCACGTTCATGCCGAAAGCTTTTGCGCGCGCGATGACCTCCTGGCCAATTTTGCCCATCCCGATGAGGCCCAGCGTCCGCCCATAAAGCCCCTTTGCGTGGCTGAACTTCTTCTTGTTCCAGCGGCCCGCTCGCAGCTCGCTCACGCAGTCCGGAATGTGCCTGTCGATCGCGAGGATGAGACCCATGGTCAGTTCGGCGACCGCCTGGCTGTTCTTTCCTGGGCAGTTTGAAACGTAGATTCCGAGCCTGCTGGCGGCCTCCACATCGATCGTGTTGTATCCGGAGCCGGCTCGGATGATCAGCGAAAGCTTGCTGCCCTCCATCACGTCGGCGAGCACCTTCGCGGAGCGGACCACGAGTATGTCCGCTTCGGATTCGTGCGTCTTGTCAATTAGAGCTTGGTCTTTAAGGTCGGGGTCGTACTCAACCTCGACGCCGAGAGCCGATAGCCCATCCAAACCGCTCTGTTCGAACTTATCCGCGACCAAAACCCTCATTGGCCGTTAGTTTACATCTGGAGACGATCTGGCAGCGACCCGGCCCCGGAACCCGGAGCCGAGCCGTACCGATGATTAGCTTTTATCTGAATCGGCGCCGAGCAAATGCCAAGATGCCGATGCCTAGCGCCACAATTGTCGCGGGTTCGGGCACTCCAACCACGTCCAGGCCGTTGATCCAGTCGCGATTGTTTCGCCAGTCCGCCACTAGATTGCCGCCTGAGTCGTAGGCGCTGATGTGGTCGCTTCCGAAGCCCGTGGCAACCCAAACCAGACCTGAAGTGCTATCGTAGCCCAGGCCGGACAAGCTGAACGCTCCCCAGCCTGTCACGAACGAGCCGGTCTGGTTGCCGGCGTAGTCGTACGCGTAGACGCTGCCGTCGTCGTACCGTGCAACGTAAATGGTCGACGCCGTCGCATCGACTCCGGTGATGCCATCGATGGTTCCGTGAGCCCCAAGAAGACCGCCACCGGTCGTGTACCGCGACGCGGTACCCGAGCCGTAATCTATCGCCAGCAGGTCCGTCGCATTATCGCCCAACCCCTCGTTCGAGGCGGAGGCGAAGATCCCGAACACGTTGCCCGTGTTCAGATCGACTTCGCCCACGTTGCCGCCAACGTCCGATACGAAGACGCGGCTTCCGATCACCGCGACTCCAGTGCCCGTGTTGGGCAGGCCGCCCAAGGTAAGCGTCTCGGTAATGTTCCCAGCGAAGTCGTATTCGACGAGCTCCGGAGTCCCACCGACAGCTAGCCCAATGAGCGTACCCGGCGTTACGTCGAAAGCCAAGGCTGACCCGGCAGCGCCGGCAGCTAAGATACTCAGGGCGATGCCCTTGTATGCGATGCACGTTTTCATATTTTCCTCCCTAGCTTCAGTCGCAATTCAATGGCGACCATGTAAGTCTAGTAATACATATTGCATGCGGGAGCGCGTTTTGTGACGCATTTTTGCCGGAAAGCGGAAAGATTTGGGATCAGAACGGGGCCCGCGAACCGTTGCGGGCAAGCAGGAAGGCGTCGGCTTCTTCCGTTTCAGTTCGCCAACGAACGCCCTCGACCGTCGACCGGCGCCAAATTTCTGTGGAGGTAATTCGCATGAGATCGTCGTAGACCGCGAACTCGACCCAGTCTTTGTCGAGGCCCACAACTCGAACGGTGCGGGCGTATGCCTCGGATCTTAGTCGGATGTTGATGATCTCGCCGGTGGAAACCGCTTCCTGCAGGGCGTGATTAATGACCCGACGTGCCCGCGAGAAAGCGGAGGAGTCCGGAAGGGTTGCCTTGAAGTTGGCAAGCCGAACCAACCGTTCCGCGTATACCGGATCGTCGTCGAAGTAGCTTACTGTTGAGAACGGGTACTTGCTCTCGCCGTCCGGTTGCCCGGTCGACGAAATCTCGTCGACCGTGAACGTGCGCTCATCTACACGGCGGACGTAACCCCAAAGCACTCCTGCGGCATCCCTCCAAGGAGAGAAACCGATTGGCCTTCCCTTCGCCATCCACTCGCAGAGTCTCTCGCTTACGTCCACCGCTGCACGATCTTACTCCAGCTACCCTTCGGCACGGTGTTGGTCACACGGGAGGCGACGTTGGGTGACGGCTGCAAATCGGGACGCAATCAAGGCTAGCTAAAGCTTGGCCCTGACAGGGGCCGGCGGGGCCTCTCCGTCTGCAGTCTAAACAGTGGCTGCCGCAGTAGGACTCGAACCTACGACCCGCTGATTAACAGTTAGATGGAAGGTCGTCCACAGCCATCCGTTGTCGTCCGCCAAGTTCAAACGCGAACGGAAATAGTCCGCCTTTGTCTACTGGCAGTTGCAGAAGTTCGCTGGTTCTGGTATACTCTATGGTATACACAGTTTGAACTTGCGTTGAACTTAGTTGGTTCGACGTTATGGTATACGAAACGGGAGAAACAATGGCAAAGAGGCAACGAAGAGCGGACGGGTACACGGTTGGCCAATGGGCTAACGGCGGTTGGTGGAGCCGTGTTACCACCGGCTACAACGAACAGGGCAACCCCAAGCGAAAGGCCTTCTATGGCAGTACCCGGGCCGAGGTGGTGGAAAGGGCCCAAGCGTTCAAGCAGAAGATCGACAAGGGAGGGTTCGCACCAGAAGGCAGGGACACCACGGTAGCCGCGTGGCTCGGGCATTGGCTCGAATCGTTCATCCGCCCGCATCGGGAGCCAAAGACTACGGGCTACTACGAAGGGTTTATCCGGCTACACATCGGCCCCGCCCTTGGAAGGATTCCCCTTCGCAAACTGACGGCGGCAAAGGTCCGGGAGCTTATGAGTGCGAAGGCCGCCGAAGGGCTATCGCCGTCCACGATACGCGGTCTACGCGCAACCCTGCGGGCAGGGCTCAATCAGGCATGGAAAGACGGGCTGATCGATCAGAACGTGGCCCAAAAGGTTGCGCCCCCAAAGATCGAAGCCAAAGAGGAGCCGATGCACCTCACGCCGGAGCAGGTTGGCCGGTTCCTCGATAACATTCGGAATCATCCGCTGTCCCCATTGTTCGCCTTCACGCTTACTACCGGGGTTCGAATCGGGGAAGCTACGGGCTTGCGTTTGTCTGATATCGACTTCGAGAAGCGAACCGCACGGATCGCCGTTCAGCTTCAGCGGATAGACGGCAAGCTCCAGCACAAGAGCCTAAAGAGCAAGTCCGCACGCCGAACGCTTCACCTTGCAGATACCGCTATCGCAGCCGTCAAGGCCGCGAATTCTTCTCAACTGATCGACGGGCCCGCGAACCCTCTTGGTCTCGTCTTCCTAAACACTGAAGGTCGACCCCTCGATCAAAAGTACATCGACAAGCGACTGAAAGCCCTACTCGTGGCTGCCGGTCTTCCGCCGCTCAGCTTTCATAAGCTGCGCCATACCGTAGCATCTCTCATGGTCGCCGGCGGTGTAGATTTGCATCAGGTAAAAGAACAGTTGGGGCACTCGCAGATCAGCTTGACCGCGAACCTCTACGCCCACGGGGTAAGCGAAGCCCAAAGAAGAGCCGCGAATGTCCTCGATGGAATCATCAAGCGAGGGACTTTGTACGAAAGCTGAGCGCGACGCTCTTTTTATAGTGTTCACTCAGTTCGCCTTGCCTAGCGGAAAGACGCTCGATGGTCTAGCCGATCTTATCACCCGGCCCGTTCATCGTCGCGACGCACTGGTCGCAGGTCCGGGCGCACTCGGTACACGCCTGGATGCAACTCTCGAATTGACTCATGTCTTGCTTTCCTCTTGGCTGGTCCGCCGGCCGGGCCCGCCACTGCCCGGCCTGCCGCGCCCCGACGCTCGGGGCAAATCGTGCGGGCTACTTGGCGACGACCTTGCCCTTGTACATCCCCATCGGGCAGCCGAACGCGTAGGTGCCGGCCTTCTTAGGGGTGAAGGTCACGACGGTCTTCGTTCCGTTCGTGAGCGCCTTGCGCATCTTGGGGCTCTCGAAGACGACCTCGTCGGCGCAGCCCCTGCTCTTGGTGTCGAAGGTGAGCTGCACCGGCTTGCCCGCCTTGACGCTGATGGTCGATGGGCTGAAGCCGCCGTCCACGGTGACGGTCGCCTTCTGGACGCCCTTGTCGGCCCTCGCCTGCATCGGCTCTTCGCTGCCAATGCTAGCGTTTGGACTGCAGCAGCTATCTTGAGTGCTCGCGAAGCCGAGTAACGAGGCTCCGGCGATAAGCGCCAGAGCGGTTGTGATGATGTTTTTCATGGTTGTGTCTTCCTACGTACGGTCGTGGCCCGGAGGGGCGGATGAGTCGTGAGCCGCTGCATCGTGATCCTCAGCTTCGCTCGATTGCCAAACGTATTCCTTGCCTCGGAAAGTCCTGTTCAGCCACTTCAGGAGATCGTCCACGTACGTGTGCATGATCGGGATGTCGAAGAGGCTGAGGATCGTGCCCATGAGCAGGCCCCCGACGACCGCCACCGCCAGTGGCTGGTAGGGGTCGAGGCCAGTTTTTGGGACGATCGCGATCGGGAGCATGACGACCAGCGTTATGCCGGCCGTCATGAGGATCGGACGCAGCCGGTCCGGGCAGGCACGGATGATCGCCTCGTCCCTAGGAATGCCCCGATCGCGGTACTTCATGATGAGGTCGATCATGAGCACGGCGGTCGTGATGTCCATGCCCGTGAGGACGATGATTCCGAGCAGCGATACCGTCGAGAAGGCCGCGTGCGCTAGCCAAAGCGCGATGAACACGCCAGCCAACTCGAGCGGGAGCGAGGCGATCATCTGTAGCGGCTGCATGAAGCCGCGGAATTGAATGACCAGCACCAGGTACATGAGCACGAGCGCCAGCACCAGGCTGCTCATCAGCCGGCGCATGCTGTCCATCATCTGCGTCATGTCGCCGCGCATCTCCATGCCGTAGCCGGGCGGGAAGTTGACCGGCTCGATGCCGAGCTTCTTGTTGCCGCCGTAGGCGTTGGCGACGAGGTTCATCACCACGTCCATGCTGGGCAGGTTGCCGAGCCGGTAGTAGCCGGTGACCCCCATGACGCGCTTCAGCCCATCGTGCTCGATGGCGGTTGGTGCCTCGGCTTTCTCGATGTCCGCGACGGACTTTAGAGGGATCTGCTCGCCGGCCGGCGTGGTGACGTAGAGGTTCTCGAGGTCGAGCGAGGTCTGGCGGTCGCGCTCGTCGTAGCGGACGAGGATCGTGTTCTGGCGCAGGTTCGGCAGCCTGTAGAACTCGTTCGTCAGTCCCCCTCGCAGCGCGTAGTAGGCTTGCTGCGAGATGCTCTCCGGTGTGAGCCCTACCTCCTGGGCGCGCTGCGGGTCCACCTTGACGCGGTAGTCGGGCAGGCCCAGCGTCCATGTGCGCGATGGCTGGAACATCTCGGGCATCTTCTGAGCGACACCTTCCACCTCCCTGCCGAGCCGTTCCAGCTCGAACAGATCGGGGCCGTAGATGTTCACATGGATCGGCGCAGCGGCGGTCGCCATGACGTCGGAGCCCATCTCCTTGATCTGTAGCCGTCGCAGGCCGGGAATGGTCTCGTACGCCTCCTTGTGGATCGCGTCCATGACCTGGAATATCGTGCGGCCCCGCTCGTCCTTGTCGCTGAAGGTCAGCATCATTGCGGCGCCGCTGACCTGGGGCATCTGGTAACCGGTATAGAACGGCGACCAGGTCTCGAACATGGACTCGGCCCCGATCTCGATGCTCGCCTTTTCGAGCTCGGGGTGCTTGGCCATGATTCCCTCGAGCCTCTTCACCGCGTCCTCAGTTCCTTTGTAGGACGTGCCCGGCTGCATCTCCATGAAGCCGGCCGCCTGCCCGGTGTCGGCGAGCGGCATCATCTCGCTGCCGATGAAGTAATAGAAGGTGAAGCCGATGATCAGCACGGCTACGATGCGCGCGAAGTTGATGAACCGGTGCTTGAGCGTCCAGGCGATCGCTCTCGCATACCAAGCTTCGAGCCGGTCGAGCCCGCGCTGGAAGGGATCGAGCGGCTTGTAGATCCATTTGAGGAACCAGTGCTTGCGGTCGGCCCCCCTCGCCTCCTCGTGCCTCAGTAGCTTTGCGCACAGCAGCGCGGTGAGCGTGAAGGAAACGAGCATGGACGCGAGCAGCCCAAAGATCAGCGGCCAGACCAGCTCCACGAACATCAGCCCGACGATCCCGCCCGAAAAGAGCAAGGGCATCAACGCGAGGACGATCATCAGGGTCGAGGCGATCACCGCGACCCGCACCTCGGCGATGCCGTCGATGGTGGCCGTCTTGGGGTCCTTGCCCATCCGCAGATGGCGCTCCACCGCGTGGATGTCGATGACGCTGTCGTCCACCAGGCGCCCGATCGACAAGAGGAGCCCGATCAGGGTGCCGCTGTTGAAGGTCATGCCGAAGGGCACCATCAAGAGGATGGCCAGCGCCAAAGAGGTCGGCAAGGTGATCATCGCAATCAGGGTGCCGCGCCACTCGCCGAGGAAGAAGATGACCGCGAGGCCGGTGAGCAGGACCGCCAGCCCGAGCTCGTGCCAGACGTTCTCGAACAGGATGTCCACGAAGTGGGCGTTGTCGTAAGCGACCTCGAACTTCAAGCCTGGGTTCTCGCTCTCGATCTGCTCGACGACCTTCATCACCGCCGGAACGACCGCCGCCGAGCTCGCGCCAGGGTTCTGGATGACCGACACCTCGATCGCGTCCGAGCCCCCTCCCTCACTTTGGTTCGTAAGTGAGGGAGGGGGTTGGGGGTGGGAGATAGCGGCCTTGTAGTAGCGGTACCCGCTCCGCTTCTCCCAGTGCGTGTCCTCAATCTTCGCGACGTCGCGGATGTAGACAACCCGAGGAGATCGCGGCGCTCCCGGTGTTGCGGTGTTGCGGTCTTGCGGTGTTGAAGTCGGAGGACCACCGCCGCCCATGCCCATCGGGCCGCCCCCCGATCCGGCCGATCCGCCCGATGCGTCCGATCCGCCCGTGCCGCGGATCGGATAGTCCAAGATGTCCTGCGCGGAAACCGCCCGAGTGTCCACCCGAACCACGCTCTCCGTCCCGCCCCGTGTCAAGGTCCCGGACGACCGCGTCACGTTCGAGCGGTCGATCGCGTCCCGCACATCCAGGATCGAGAACCCGTAAGCCGCCAGCTTCTCCCGGTCCACCACCACCTGCATCTGCCGCCGAAAGCCCCCGAACGGCACCACCGAGTACACGTCCGGCACCGCCTTGAACCGCCGCACCAGCTCGTTGTCCGCGAACTCCCGCACCCGCACCGCGTCCCAGCCCAAAGAAGGATCGCCCGTCACCGCCAGCGACAGGATCGGCAGGTTCAAAGGGTCGATCGGCACGATGAACGAGGGCTTCAGGTTCGCTCCCGTCGCCGGCAGGTTCGACTGCGTGACGTTCATCAGCGTCTGCACGTCCACCAGCGCCCGCTCCATGTTCGTCCCGTACGGGAACTCCAGCGCCACGATCGAGAAGCCGTCCTGCGAGGTCGAGCGGATGTAGCGCACCCCCTTGAGGTTCACGAGCTGCTCCTCGATCGGCTTGCTGATGTACAGCTCCATCTCCTGCGAGGACAGCCCCGGCATCATCGTCACGACCCCGATCATCGGGCTCTCGACGTACGGCGCGAACCGCCTAGGGATGATCCCGCTGATCGCCATCCACGCCAGCGCGAGCACCCCCACGAAGAACGCGACCACCGCGTACGGGTGCTCGATCGACCACCGATGGATCATGTGGAGCGGGTTGTGCCGCTTCGTCTCGAACCGCACCGGCTCCCGCTTCAACGCACCACCTTCGTGCAGTGTCCAGAAAAAACTTTGCTGAACCCCTTGACTCTCAACCAAGGTTCATACTTCGCACTGTCGACATGCGGATTGGTGAGCTTGCAAAAAAGGCCGGAGTGAGCGTATCGAGCGTGCGCTTCTATGAGTCGCAAGGCTTGATGCCCAAGCCCGACACGCAGGAGTCCGGCTATCGCGAGTACGGTGAGAACGAGCTTCACAGGCTGCTCCTCATCGTCGCCGCCAAGCGGCAGCGATTCCCCCTCGGCCTGATCCGCACCGTCCTCAGCGCGCTCGACGGCAAGATTCTGTGGCTGTTGCCAAGAGGGCACGGTCAACGAGCCCGATTGCGTCCTCTTCATTTGTCGGTCTTGTCCTTGTCGCTCTGTTCGTCGGTCGACCGTTTCTTGCGGCCCATCGTGCCCATGCAAAATCGCATCATCATCCAGCAGCAGAAGATGAGCACTGCGCCAATCAAGATAATCCCTCTGATCCAGTCCATGTCGTCTCCTTGGTGAAGGGCCGGCCCCGGCGTGACCACCGGGACCAGGCCCTTGCTTTCGCTAGGCGGCGGTGCCAACCACGCGGCGGCATTCCTCCGCGCACTTGCGGCACGACTCCGCGCACCGCCTGCATCCCGAGTCGTCGCTGTGCCGATCGCACGCTTTGGCGCAGCGGTCGCAGGCGTCCGCGCACTCGTTGCACGGAGCGACGCAGTCCTGCAGGCCCGTCGTTTGCTGGCAGTGCTGGGCGCAGCTGCGGCACTCTTCGGCGCAGGAACGATATGCTTCGATGCACGCCTGGTACTGCTCATTAGCCATTCTCGCTTCTCCTATGTGGCTGTCAACTCCGGCAGGGGGCGCCACTCCCCTGCCTGCCGTCGGCACGATCGCGGCCAATCGTTTGGCTACTTGGCGACCACCTTGCCCTTGTACATGCCCATGGGGCAGGCGAACGCGTAGGTTCCGGGCTTCTTGAGCGTGAAGGTGACGACGGTCTTCTTGCCGTTCGTCAGCACCTTTCGGATGTTCAGGCTCTTGAAGATGACCTCGTCGGCGCAGCCTCTGCTCTTGGTGTCGAAGGTGATCTGCACGGTCTTGCCGGCCTTGACGTTGATCGTCGAGGGGCTGAAGCCGTTGTTGACCGTGACGGTCGCCTTCTGAACGCCCTTCTGGTCGACTTGCGCCTGAATCGGTTCTCCCGACGAGGCGCTGGCGTTGGCTCCGCAGCAATCGCACTGCTGAGCGCTTGCGAAGCCGAGTAACGAGGCTCCGGCGACGAGCGCCAGAGCGGTTGCTGTGATGTTTTTCATGGTGTTCTCCTTACGTAACTCGTTTTGGATGCAATGTTCCACTCCCCTGCCATCACCTGACCACCACCTTGCCGCGGAGCATGTCCATGCCGCAGGTGAAGCGCAGCTCGCCCGCCTTCTCGGGCGTGAGGGTGACCTCGACCGGCTTGTTCAGCGGCAGCGGCTTGGTGATCTTCAGGTCGGGGAAGACGATCTCGGTGCCGCAGGTCTGGTCGGTGCGGCGGATGAAGGTGATCGTCACCGGCTCGCCGGCCTCGACGGTGATCGAGTCGGGCCTGTAGCCGGCGGCGGTGATCTCGACCACCGGCCCTTTGGTCTCTGTCTCGGCGACGGGCGCGGAGACCTCGCCGCCCTCGCGCAGGTAGGCGGCACCCGTCGTGACCACCTGCTGGCCCTCGGCGAGCCCGCTCAAGATCGCAACGCTCTTGCCGTCGCTCGCGCCGGTCCGCACGTCGACGCGCTTCACAGTAAAGCGGCCAGAGTCCGAGCCCGGCTCGGCCATCCACACGAACGCCTTCGGCTCGCCGGGAGCGGCGGGCGGGCGCTGGATCGCCTCGACGGGCACGAAGAGGGTGTCGCGGGAGCCGCCGACCTCGATCTCCATCGTCACGAACTGGCCGGGCAGGAAGCGGCCGTTCGCATTCGGCCAGACGACCTCGACCACCCCCGTCCGGCTCTGCGGGTCGACGGCGGGCGAGATAGAGCTGATCCGCGCCCGGATCGGCACGGCCTTGGAATCCCGGCTGACGATGCTCACCCATGAGCCGACTCCGATGCGCTCGAGATCGGACGCCGCGACGTTGGCCTGGAGCCGGATTGGGGAGATCTGGGCGACCTTGAGGACGGTCTGGCCGGGGTTGACGAGCGTGCCGGGGCCGATCGTGCGCTGGGTGATGACCCCGTCCACCTCGGCCTTGAGCGCGGCGTATCCCTTCTGGGCGGCGGCGCTCTCGTAGCCCGCGCGGGCCTGGGCGACGCCCGCTCGCTCTTTGGCGATGTTCTGCTTGGCGGCGTTCGCGGCGCTTTGCTTTGCCCGGATGCCGGCCTCAGCCGCCCGCACCTCGGCCTGCGCTTGGCGCACCTTCTTCTGCGCGGCGGAGATCATGGCGCCGGCCTTGCGAACATTGGCGAGGGCGGCGTTGACTTTCCCGCGTGCGTCAGCGGCCTCGGATTCGGCTTGCTGGAGCTCGGAGCGGCTCACCGCCTTCTTCTCGAAGAGCTCGCGCATGCGGCGGAGCTCGTCGTTGCGGAAGCTCGCCTCGGCTGCGGCCGCTCCCACGTCGGCATCGATCGCCTCCTTCTCCTGGCGCGCCGCCTCCAGCATCGCCTGCGCCTCATCGACCATGCTCTGCTTCACGCTCAGCCCGGCCCTCGCTTCGGCGACCTCCTGGAGCGCGGTTTGATACTCGGTCGCGGCGACGCCCACGCCCTGCGCGGCCATGTTCGTCATCGCCGCCTTCTCGGCGAGCTGGGGATCCAGCTGCGAGGTGTCGAGCCGGGCGAGCACCTGGCCCTTCTTCACCTTGTCGCCCACGTAGTAGGGCATCCAGACGATGACCCCGGTGCCCCTCGGATTCACGTCCTGCTCGACGAAGCCGACCGCCTGGCCGGTGTAGCGGACGGTCTCCGAGATGGGGCCGCGCCTGACGGTGGCGAGCTGGACGGCGGTCGTGCCGGGCGGCGCGGGCGTGTTCATCTCCATCACCTGCGCCTCGATCGGGGTCATCGAGCCCTCCCGGCGCATGTTGTTGACCGCGTAGACCGCGATCGCGAACAGGGCCGCGAGCAGGAGCACGCCGCCGATCGTGCCTCGGTTGAACACGGCGCGCCAGTTCGCCCGCTGTCCGGTGGCGCGCATGCGGACGATCACGAAGACCAGCAGGGCAAGGCCGATCGCCCAAGGGACGAGGCTCATGAGCGAGAATCCGCCCGCCGCCTCGCCAGTGTCCTGGCCGGTCTTGACGGGGATCACGGCGGTGGCCGCGCCAGGCGCTCCCGTGATCTTGACGGTGACGTTGTAGCCCCCGCCCATGGGGAAGGCGGCCTGCATCGCGTAGCCCCCAGGCTCGCCGGAAACGGGCCCTGCGCGCTGTTCTCGCTCGCCCATGTTCATGCCCGGCATGCCCGCGATGGCGCGCACCTCGAGGTCTTCGAGCGGCTTACCCGACGCGTCGGTGATCTTGAGCACGACCTTCGCCTGCCCGACTGGGATCACCCTGGGTTGGGTCGTCAGAGACACGCGGTACGGCCCGGCCTGGACATCGACGCCAGCGAAGCACACCGCTGGAATAAAGCTAAGAGTAACGAGGAGGATGCGGAGGACGGACATTGGTTATTGGCTGACGACAAAGTCGTAGATGGCTTCGCCGGGGTGCCCCTCCTGTTCCATACTCACCTTGGCCTGCCAGTCTCCACCCATGGAAAGATCTAGTGCGCCTTCGTAGATGCCGTCTTTGGCGTGCTGTAGCTCGACCTCCGGTCCGCCCATGTTCATCGCAGGCTGCGACAGGCTGAGCTTCACTTTTGCCGCATCTGTAGGCTGTCCGTGATGCAGGAGCTTTGCGATGAACCTCGCTTTTCCGACCCTCAGCTCCGAGGGCACCGCCGTCAGGGTGACCGTGAAGTGCTCGTTGCTCTTCGCTGTGCCGAGGGAAGCGGCCTTCCCCGCACCTGACGGCTTCTGGGTGTCCGCGCCTTGTGTTGATGGGGATGTTGTGGACGAGCTTTCGTCAGTTTTGGAACTGCCACAGCCCCAGGTGAGGACCGCTGTGGCGAGGATGACGAAAGCCGTAAGGTGTTGTAGTTTCATTGCGAGATTCCTCCTGTGGCTCTTGCGTCGACCTGGCCGACAGCTCGGTACAACTTTGCGATGGCCAGTTGATGGTCGTAGGTGGCTTGGGCTAGATTGGCTCGTGCGCGAGTGAGGGCGGCGAGGGCGTCGAGCTGCTCGACGAGGATGCCCTTGCCGCTCTCGACGCGGACGACCATCACTTCGTAGGCGGCCTGGGCCGCGACGAGGCCGGCTTGGGCGCTTCGATAGTTCTCGGCGGCGGTCTCGATGTCCAGCCAGGCCTGCCGGACCTCCTTGGCGGTCTGCAGCTCTAGCCTCGCCACGTCGGCGAGGGCCCTCTCGCGCATCGCCCTGGCGCCCGCAACCTCGGAGCGGCGCATGCCCCCGTCGAAGACAGGGAGGCTGACGGTGAGCCCGACCGTGTAGCCCGAGTTCTTGCCCATCAAGTCCCTGGGCGCGAAGGCGTCTCCCATGGCGAAGCCGTAGACCTGCGGCCTGAGGGCACCTTCTGCGGAGGAGACCTGGCCTTGTCCGGCGCGGGCGCGTTGCCTTGCGGCGATCAGCTCGCCCCTCGTCTGCATGGCGATCCCCAAGTACGCCTCGAGCGTCCCTTCGACGGGCTTGTATTCGAGCGTCTCAGTCAATGTCACCGGCGAATCGAGCGCAGCGCCCATTTCGGCAAGGAGGTCGAGCAGCGTCTTGCGCCGTTCGTTCTCCGCCATGGTGAGTTCGCGCTTGGCATCTGCGAGCTCGGCCTCGGCGCGGCGGACGGATGCCTCGATCCCTTTGCCGGCCTCGAACAGGGCTTGAGCATTTCGCACCATCGCCTCGGCGGCGGTCACGCGGGCTTGCTGCGCCTTGACCAGCTCGACCCCATAGAGGGCGCGGGTGTAGGCCTCCCGGACCTTCAAAGCGACCTCAGCGCGCATCCCGGAAGCCTCGGCGATCGCCGCCTGCTCACGAGCCGAAGCCGCAGCGACGAGCCCCGAGAGCCAGCCGCCCGTGTAAAGGGGCGCCATAAGCATCAGGTTGCCGTCCAGGAAACCCTTCTCCGGCGCGAGGATCAGTGCCTGAGGCTCCACTCCCATCGCCGATTGCAGGATGTTCGGCATGCTGCCCTGGGAGGCGAACCCATTGATCGAAAGCTGCGGACGCGTGCGGGATCGCGCTACTCCCGTTTCCGCGCGAGCCGCGTCGATCTCCGCCTGAGCCGCCCGCAGCGTCGGGCTGTTCTTCATCGCAAACGAAACAGCCTCGAAGAGTGAAAGCTGTTTGAACTGGGCTTCTTGGGCAGGCGCGAAGGAAGCAATTGCGAACAAAGCCAACGGCAGAAGTTGGCGAGCCTTCATCCTTTCGCCTCCTTATCGTCCCGCGTGATCTCTAGCAGTCGCTTCCTTTGCTGTGGGCCAAGAATTGCGATTGCTGAAGACCAGAACCGATTGCGCGTCTCGTCGTAGATTCGCGAAAGCTCGGAATAGCCGCTCAGCTTGCTCTGGATGGTAGTCAACGAAGCCTGCGATCGGGTGCCTTCGCGCATTGGCATGGTCGCGAGTTGAAGTTGCCCCTCGAGATCCCGCTTCGCCGTAAGCCACTTATTCGAGATAGCCTCCAACTGTGCACGTTGCCGTCCGCTCAGCCGCAAGATGGAACTGTGGCTTTGCAGAATCTGCGGTTCCGGTTTCCAGAGCGGAGGCAGCTTCGGCGCCATGGCCGTCGGCCGCACCACTTGTCTCAACTGACCCGATGCGTCTGCTTCGAAGTAGACGCGCTCAGGCGAGCTTAGCTTAGTAAAGAAGCTGTATGCGCTAAAGGTCACGATGCCAATGAGCATCGCCTTCGTGCCCGGCCCAAGAGACCGGCTGCGTTTGTTATGCTTTGCGTTCAATAACTGACTCCAATTGCAATCAATAGGGAATGGCTAGAGCCAAGAGCACTTGGGTCAGGAACAGATCGGCTGCGTTTCGTAAATAAGTGCCTCGGCGGCATAGGGCAGCAACAAGCCTGAAGCGTGTCGCTCCCTATGTCGCTGGGGGAGCACGTCCGCGATCTGGATGGCGGAAAACAGTTGGTGGCGAGCGATCAGAATAGAAAAGGATTGGCGGGGTTCGAGCTAGATTTGCAAGCCCCGCGACAGTCGGTGGTTCCGGAATGGACACTTCAAGGATCGGTGCCTGAGGCGCGGCGAGCCTAATCTCGTTCCCGACTGCGTCGGGCGCGGATTTGATCTCGCATTTGCACTCCCCCTTAGGCGGATCTTTAGCTCGCTCAGCTCTCTCGGCCGCTGCCTGCGGGCAGCAATCGTGCAACCCTTTCTTCGGCTCATTTCTCTGGACGTGCATAGCGCAATCCTTGCCGCAACGCCCAGCGGAGCATATGACGGAGCTAAAAGCGCTACCAGACGTGCCTAGAGAAACTAGGCCTGCTAAGAGCACACGTAAACCTATCGACTCGCGAATCATACGTCGCACTTACTTTTATCATAACCCAATTTCTATCGTGGGCGTTCCTCTCTGTGAAAACGGGACTGTCTTGTGAAACTCGATTCGTAATCTGCGCGCAACGCTTCGCGCCGGTCTAAATCAGGCTTGGAAGGAAGGCCTTGTAGAGCAGAACGTTGCCGCGAAAGTTACGCCCCCGAAGATCGACGCCGCAGCTCCCGAGTTCCTCACCCCTGCCCAAGCTCGCCACTTCCTCGATTCGATTCAGGATCACCCGCTTTGCGGCCTCTTCACTTTCACGCTCGCTACTGGTCTGCGGATCGGTGAAGCTACCGGCCTTAGATGGTCTGATGTCGACTTCGAGAAGGAAACGGCCACAATCGCCGTTCAGCTTCAGCGCATCGCCGGCAAGCTGATCCATAAGCCGCTCAAAAGCCAGTCAAGCCGCCGAACGCTTCCGATTAGCGGAGCTATTGAGGTCCTGGAGGCCGCGAAGTCAGCGCAGCTGATCGACGGGCCCGCGAACCCGCTTGGTCTCGTCTTCCTAAACGCTGAAGGTCGACCCCTCGATCAAAAGTACATCGACAAGCGATTGAAAGCCCTACTCGTGGCCGCCGGTCTTCCGCCGCTTAGCTTTCATAAGCTGCGCCATACAAATCGTGGTATAACATCGGTGAACCCCGATTTAGCGATATGAAACAGCTCGTCGCATTTGGAAAAGCGCTCGCCGACCCCACAAGGGTCCGCATCCTCAACGTCCTCCGCCAGTCGGAGGCCTGCGTGTGCGAGCTCATCGACGCCATGGCAATGGGCCAGTCCACGCTCAGCACCCACCTTCAGACTCTCCGAATCGCGGGGCTGGTCGACACGCGAAAGCACAGGACTTGGATCATCTACAGCATCGAGCCGAGCGCGAGGGAGGCGGTCGAGGCCATCTTCGACCACTTCCCACCCACCGACGAGCGCCTCCATATCGACAAAGAAAGGTTCGACCAAAGACTGGGCCTGCGCGTGGACGGCTGCTGCGTCCTCGGTTCTGGCCAGCTAAGCAAGGAGACAAAGAATGAACCAGTGCTCGTGTAACTGCGGCTGTCCGTGCTGCCAATCCGGCGAATGCACCTGCTCGACCTGCACATGCGGATGCTCCTGCGGAAAATAGCCGTCCTGCTCGCCGCCCTGCCCATCCTGGCGTGGGGTCAAACGAGCGTGCCCACGTGAACCGGGTGACCAGGCGAGGGCCAGCTCCTCGGTTCGGGGAGCCTCAACAAGAAATGGGTGATCGCCTATCGGTTCGCCGACACGCCGCAGCTCCGCCCGAGGCACCGGCTAACGGTGGACTACCAGCTCACGTCCAAGTTCCAGCCGGGCATCGAGTACAACTTCGCGGTCAAGGAGTTGGGGTTCCGAGCTACGTATCTGGTGCAAACGGAGAACGAGCGCAGGCCGATGATCCACCTCAACACGTCCTCGGATCGCATCGGGACGCCGGAAGGTTACCAACAGGCGAGCATCACCTTCGGCAAGACGATCCCGGGCACCAAGATCGCCCCCTACGCCTCGATCACCTATTCGGGCTTCGACAAGAAGCTCGTGTTCCCCTTCGGTGCCAGCTACCGGATCGCACCGGAGTGGAGCGCCATCGCCATGAACGACGGGCGCAAGTCGCACCTGCTCATCACCTATTCACAAGCGAACTACTTCATCCAAGCCGGATGGATATGGTTCAAGCATCCGGCCGTAACTATCGGCTGGGGATTCTAAACGACACTAGGAGAAACAAAAATGACAAGAATCGAAGTCTTTAGCGCCGGCTGCCCGCTCTGCGAGGACGCCATACGCACCGTCCGCGAAACCGCCTGCCCGACTTGCGAGATCACGGTCCACGACCTCCGAGAAGGTTGCGAGACCATGGAATGCCGCGACAAGGCAAGCGCCTACGGCGTCATGCGCGTCCCCGCTGTCGCCGTGGACGGCGTGCTCGTGCCGTGCTGCGCCGACACCCCCGTCATGCCCGAGTTGCTCCGCCAAGCAGGAGTGGGACGCCCATGAAGAACCTCATCATCGCCCTCGCCATCGCCGTCTTCGCCATAGCGGCCGCCCAGGACACGCCTACCGACATCGCCAAGAAGGACCTGCCCGCCATGGCCAAGTGCCTCATGTGCACCGACGAGGGCGAGGAGAAGCCCGCTGGCGGCCTCATGTACAAGGGCAAGGCCTACTACTTCTGCAACGCCAACGAGATCAAGGCGTTCAAGAAGGACCCGGAAGCCTATGTCCCGCCCGTCCTGCCCCGCCCCATGCCCGCGTTCGAGCTGAAGGACACGAGCGGCAAGACATGGGACGCCGACGCCATGACGGGCAAGCTCGTCCTCATCGACTACTGGGCCACCTGGTGCGGCCCCTGCAAGGCGATGATGCCGATGCTCGACAAGTTCCACGCCAAATACAAGGCGCAGGGCTTCGAGATCCTCTCGGTGAGCATCGACGAAAAGCGCCCCGCCCTAGTCAAGTTCCTGAAGGGCCACAAGTTCCCGAACCCCGTCCTGCACGACGACGACAAGACCTGGCAGAAGTGGGGCGTCAAGAACATCCCCGCCACGTTCCTTGTCAAAGACGGCAAGATTGTCGCGCAGTGGGTCGGCAAGCCCACCGAAAAGGACCTCGCCTCCGCCATCGACGGCAATCTGAACCGCAACTAGAGCTGCACGTGAGAACTTTCCTTGGACTCGTGGCGTTCGCGCCGATCCTCGCGATTCGGCCAGGATCAGCCCGGTCAAGCCCACTGCCCGCTGTGAGCGGTGGGCGGCCACGGGGCAGGTTCGGTCCCGAATGAGAAGTGGCTGATCGATACTGTCATTGCTCCGGGCTCGGTCACCGGGGTAAGCGAAGCCCAAAGAAGAGCCGCGAATGTCCTCGATGGAATCATCAAGCGAGGGACTTTGTACGAAAGCTGAGCGCGACGCTCTTTTTTTATAGCGACGCATCAAAGCGCTCCTTTTTATAGCGTACAATCAGTTCGCCCTCCGTCCTTGTGTTCTTGATTCCGGATGAAGCGGTCGGACTGATCCTCATTGTCGCCCAAACGGGCATCTAGGCGGCCCGCAGGGCGCGTTTCGCGTCTTTGCCCATAGGATATGACCCGGCGAATCGTGCGGACGAAGACGGACGAAGTTTTGGCGAGCGCATCGCGCTAAACGCGAGTCCTCTGGCTCGAAAAAGACAGTGAGAAACCGCCGCACCGACCATAGTCACAATCCTTCTTGTTCGGATGGGCGTTTGTCATCTGCATGGGGTTCGGGAAGATCTGTGCATGGGCCAACGACGGCGTTACTGCATCGGGAAGTTCCACCAGGCTTTGGCGATTCGCCCGAGCCATGGGTAAATAAAGCTCGGTCCCAGCGCACGAAAGGACACCTTGGCCCGAAGTGGCTTGGTTCCTAACCCGTAAACCTGCTTCACGCGCGCGCGCCACTCACTTTGCTCACGGCCCGACACGGGACGGTCAGCGCCAACGTCGTCGACCGGCTCAACCCGCGCCACACGCCCCACAACCCGCCCGACCTGATCCGCGTCCGTTTCGTGGACAAGCACAGCCTGATGGACGGCACCGTCCACAGCGGCGACCTCGTCGTCTTCTCCCGCCAGGACCACTAGCAAGAAGAAACCCTCTCTCCATGATGCTCGTGCATGGGAGGGGGCAGGGGCAGCTTATCGTCAATGGCATGAATGGCGCTTCGGGGATAATGCGACGAGATGAACGCTGGCCGCACGTCCTCCCCTCCGGCGAACCGGACACTCTCCAGCGCGAAGGCGGCCAAGCAGGACGAGTTCTACAACCAGTACGTCGAAACCCAGGAAGAGGCTGAAGCCTAACTGGAGTTCGACGCCGACATCTTCCGCGGCAAGGTCGTCTACTGCAACTGCGACGACCCCTTCGAGAGCAACTTCTTCAAGTACTTCGCCGCCAACTTCAACAAGCTCGGCCTCAAAAAGCTTGTCACCACCAGCTACGACGGCTCCCCCATCGCCGGAGACGTATTGCCGTTCGAGGAGTACGACGAGGGGAACGGTAAGCGCGAAAAGCCCAAGGCGATCGCGGTCGAAATCGAGGAAGTGAAGGATGTCACCGGGGACGGCGCGACCGGCATCGAAGACGTGAAGCTATTCCTGGAGCAGAATCCCCACACCCGCACGTCCCTCGCGGGAGGCGGCGACTTCCGCAGCCCCGAGTGCATTGCGCTGCTGAAAGAGGCGGACATCGTCGTCACCAATCCGCCCTTCTCCCTCTTCCGCGAGTACGTGGCCCAGCTCGTGCAGCACGGGAAGAAGTTCCTGATCATCGCGAACAAGAACGCGATCACCTACAAGGAGATATTCCCGCTCATCAAGGACAACAAACTATGGATGGGCGTCACCCCAATGGGGGCTGATATGCTCTTCGACGTTCCACCCAAAGTAGCACGGGCCATGCTTGAGTCCGGCAAGAAGGGGAGTAACTACAGGATTGTCAACGGCAAGGTGATGGGTCGGTCTACTTCGGTTTGGTTCACGAATCTGGACCATGGCCGCCGCCTGATCAAGTGAAGTGGATTCTGGCCGACTGAACGAGGGTGGAGGACAATTGGCACGCCTGTCTGAATGCCGGGCGGGGAGAAAACAATGAAACGATACTTGATGATATCGATGGCCGCGGCGGTCCGTGACGAGATAAGAGTGAAGACCGGATTCGCGCATCGCTCGATCGGCGTCGCCGTATGCGTGTTTGCGCTGGCAACCGTGGGTGTGGGCCAGGTAACGGAGGCCTGGGTGGCACGCTACGACGGCCCAGGAAACTTTTCGGACGCCGCATCTGTATTGTCAACCTTCTTGTGTCACAACCTCCAGATACTCTTTTGCGCGGGCTCGTGCGGTATCAGCGGAGGTGTTTGAGAAGGGACAAATTTGAAAGGGCTTACTGACGGAAAGCCCTCACTCCCCAATCACTATGGTCGCTTTGCACAGCTTCCGATCGCCTACCGAAAAGTAGAGTTCCAACTTCTGAGCGTCGACCTCGACCGTAGAAGCGGCAAAAGCGATATCGGGGAAACCGCTCGGTAGATGCTGCGGCGCGACCAGCGGCTCGTCCGCACGCCGAATCACCTTGGTGTAGCCCGCGTCGAATTCAATCCAACCAATCCGCCAGCGCGCGCTGCTGTCTGCGCCGTTATAGAACATCACCGGCCGATCCGTCTCCCGTAATGCCATCGGCCCAGTGCTGAGGTGCCAGGAATCCCAATGATCCTCTCGCAATCCGAACAGGTCGTTCTCCAAATGCCATTCCTCGCCATAACCGTTCGACCACGCCCGTCCAATCAGAGAGTGCTCGATCTCCGAGTACTCGTAGAAGAGCCACCACCTATCCGGCGCCTCGGCCACGGTCGCCTCCTTGGTGTTCCAGTGTTGTGTCCCGTGCAATACGGCGCCCCGCTTCTCAAGCGCCGATATGTCCGGCCCGGCGGCACAGAGCAACTTCCCTTGCCGGATATCGGAGTTCCAGCCTGTGTAATATACGCAACACTCACCATCGTGGAAAAACACGGTGGGGTCTTCGGATCCGCCCGAGTCTTCCGGCCAAGGGCCAGGGACGAAGGCGGGCACGTCCATGATTTCGAACTCCAGCCCGTCGCCCTCGGCAAAGAAAATCTTGGAGAGCCCCCAACTGCCGTCGGGCTTCGGCTCGACCACGCGAAGAGCCATACGGGGTCGGCCACTTTCGAGCCAAACGAATGGGCTCATCAAATAATGCCCCTCCAGCCTTGGGTGCTTTTTCATGCGAAGCTCTTGCACGTCGGCGACCCGATAAGTCCTCATGCGCCTTGTCCCAAGCTCAGCATCAAGCCGCCATCCAAAACGAACGTTGAACCTGTAGCATAGTCGGTTTCGGGTAGAGCCAAATATAGCGCGAGCCTCGCAACTTCTTCGGGCGTTGCCGCTCGCTTCAAGGGGATGTGGGATGCGCTTTGCTTGCGAAAAGCTGCGTCGTTCATCGCCCGCTGATTCATGGGCGTCAGGACCATCCCTGGCGCGATGTTGTTGACGTTGATTTCTTGGTCTGCCAGTTCCAAAGCAAGGCACCGCGTGAGGTTCCTCAATCCGCCTTTGCTCGCGCAATACTCCGCGCCACCGGGAACCGCGACATCTTCATGTATAGATGCCACGTTGATGATTTTTCCCCGCCCGTTCGTCTTTTTCAGTTCGCGGGCGAACCGCCTGCAGAAAAGGAACGGCCCGGTGAAGTTTAAATCAAGCACACGCTGCCACCGTTCAAGGGACATGCCCCGGACGTAAATGTCTTCCTCGTTCATGCCGGCATCGTTGACCAAAATCGTCGGCATTCCGAGCTCCGTGATGCACCGGTCAAAGAATCCCTCCGCCTCGGCCTCCTGGCTGACGTCCGTTCGCACGCCAAGCGCGCGCGCCCGAAGCTCGTATCTTCTCGGCTGTCTCCCGTGCCGCCTCCTTGTCCTCGAAGAATGTGAACGCAACGTCCGCGCCTTCGGAACCAAACAATTCGGCGATTGCCCGCCCGATTCCGGATTCGCCCCCCGTGACCACGGCCACGTGGCCTGAAAGTTGACCCGCCCGATCCGCGCTTATTGGGCTTCCAAGTGCGTAGCACCCTCCGGCTGGGCCGCTGCCGCAAGCCCTCCGAACACGGCGCCATACAGAAGGTGGCCGATAAGCGAGCCCATAACCATCATCATCTGGTTGGGCGCAGCCGAAGTGAAGAAGCCCATGCCCATCATCGGCATCACCATCACCTGCGCGAGCACGAAGAGGATGAATCCCCACGTCATGCCCTTCACGACGTTCGGCCCCGGCAGGACTTGGTGCAGGATAAACACATAAATCAGCGGGAAAATAATCGCGCCGTTGATGAAGTGCAGAACCATTCCCATCCACCATTGAGGGGAGTATCCGCCCACCATTTCCATGCCGTTGAACAACGACCCTAACATTCCGGCGATATCCATTTTTGGCATCCCCATCATCGGGCCCATATACATCAGCGCCGTCATCGCGAGGGTCGCGACAAATCCGGCAAACATTGCTTTTCCAGTTATTGGTTTCATAATTAATCTTCTTTATCGAGTTGTCTTAGGACATGCGAATCCACGGCTCGGAAATCCGAACCAAATCGTTGCGGGTCATTTTTGCCACGGCAACGAAAATACAATCCCTGCAGTTGAATGCAAGATAAGTGAATTCACCGCCATTCCAATGATAAATATTCTCATCGAAAGCCGTTGCCTTCGAAGCATCTTCCAAATCGATGCGCGATTTAGGAATCTGATACACTACAACGCTTTCGCCCTTCCATTCAAACTCAACGACCGCGCCTTTCGCGTCCCCGGCATCCACGAGCCGGCAGTCGATTAGCTTCGCGTCCGGGCTGAACGGCATCGTTTCGATCGGGAAACCTACCGCCCGCGACAGGTCAGAAATCTCCGCATTCGAGGGCGGCCGCGACGCCGATCCTGCCGCCGCATTGAAATCGCGCGTAATGAGGCCAACGTCGAACTTCGCGTGGCCGACGGGCCGCTGCCAAACGACTACGGACAAGACCACGGCAAAAGCCGCTGCCGCCACCGCGAGCCGAGGCAGATATCTCGGTCTCGGCTTCGAGACAGAAATAGCGTTGGCAACTGCCCCCGTAAGCTGGGCGGGCGCTTGCATCCCGGTTTCCATGGCAGCCGAAATGCGACCGACGTCCCGCCGCAACTCGGACTCTTCCTCGCGACAAGACTCGCACTCGCTCAAGTGCCGAACAACGTCGGCATGAGCGTCGCGTTCGAGGTCGCCGAGGATCATGAGAATAGTCTGCTGTTTTATATCGTCGCACTTCATAGTTGCTTTCCCTCCGGGACAAGCGTTTCGCGCAGAGATTGAATCGCCTTCGCAATTCGAAAAGCGACAGTCGGCAATTTTATTCCCGTCTGCTCCGAGATTTCGCGCAGCGTTTGGCCATTTGTAAATCGCATAACAATTAACAGCCGCGTTGCGGGTGGCAGTCCCTGAATCGCTTCTAAAATGAGCGTTCTGTCCATGTTCTTCTCGGCGGTCAATTCGGCGCCTTCGATTTCGATTGGCCAAGATTCTTCGGTGAGCGAACATTCCCTACGTACCGTCTGAGCACGGCCCTCTGACCAGTTGATGCACTGATTTGCGCAGACCTTCATCAGCCACGGGCCGAACGGCCTGCGGTGGTCGTACTTCGCGATCTTCCGATAGGCCCTGATAAAGCACTCCTGGCTGAGGTCGTCGGCGTCCTCCGCGGTTCCAGCAAAGCGGTACGCCATCCGGTACACCTTGTGTTGGTGCCGGTGCGTCAGCTCGATGAATGCATCGTGGTCGCCGGTTCGCGCTCGTCGGCCGAGATCCTCGTCCGTCATGGTTTAGTTCTGTCCTTTCACTAACTCCATACACCGGCAACGCTCCAAATTTCTAACTCTCGAGGCATCTTAACTTTTTCTTGATTGATGAAAAAGTGCGATCGAGCGAGATCTAGTTAGAAGAATCACCGCCTCGTCCTGTATGAGTGGCTGAAGCCCAGCCGTTTGCCGGCGGGGCAATAGGAGAAAACAAACCAAATGAAATTTCATCACTATCTGGTAGCGACCCTGATGATGTTCGCCATGTTCGGCGCGAGCATGAACGCGGCGGCCAGCGACACGAAGAAGGCTTACGCATGTCATAAGTGCGAAGTGGCAAGCATGAAGGCTGGCACGTGCGAATGCGGCGAGAAGATGAAGGAAGTCAACGGCAGAATCGCCTATGTCTGCATGCACTGCATGAAGTCTTCGAAGGTCCCCGGCCACTGCACCATGTGCAAAGGCGAGCTGAAAAAAATGTTGATCACCTACTCGTGCGAAGCGTGCGACGCGACCTCGCCGAAACCCGGGCGCTGCACCAAGTGCAAAGGCGCGCTCCACAAGCACATCATCCCGTTTAAGAAATAGCGTTTCCGCGACTGATATTAGAAACTGCGACTACAGTTCCATCTGTAGTCGGATCCCTTTCGATCATGATTCGCGCCGACTCCTAAGTGGCCGGCGTAGCCCGATTCGGAGCGCCATTCTAAATCTTGCCGAATTTGAAAGTGATGCAGAGACCGGCATCTGTTGCATCGCCTAAACGCGAGAGTTGAAGCTTCTTCTAAAAATTTTTTAAGTAATCGGTTCTCCGTGACATGATTCAACCTGAACAAACAAAAGTTGCAGCCAACGGGGATAAGGATAACCAAGAGCCGCGCAATGGTGTCGGTTTATTTTTTCGCCAGGCGGCTTGAAGCGGATCATTACCAAACGTCCAGCTCCGCAACTCGAGAGCACGCACGTAAGTACCGAGCAATGTCCGCATGTCGATACCTCCTACGTTCGCGCCCGGCTCATGCAGGGATGGCAGAACCAAACCTCAGCAATTGGCGCAGGCAACGCGATGCCCTCTTGGGTCCACCTTCTGGCCTCTTGGTTTGGCAGGTAGTACCGATCCCCATCGTCGGAAGGGCAGCGCGCGAGGACCACCGAATACTTCGCTTCTTGGTAGCAGCAGTGCACTTCTCGATCATTGCAATTCCTCGATCTTGGTGACGATCGCGTCAGGGTCGAGGCCTGCAAACTCGTGCAGGCTGCCCCGTACCAGCCGTTCGGTTTCCTCGTCGAGGCGCTTGCGATTGCGAGCGATGTACGCCATCTGGATTCGCAGCATTGCTTGGTTCTCCATCGCACCGGGTGGCGGCGCCAACGCTTGCCGGCTGAGGCGGCTCATCCCGGACCACGAGATTGCGTTGCTGGGTATCTTCCGGTCGTGATCTTTCTCGGACAAAGACATCCTCAAAGGCATTCGAATCTCCTCTGACTAGATTCGAGGCATAGGACGAGAAAACGACAAGATTACCTGCATAGTTGATTTCCGGCTGGAAGCTGTGGTCGTTTGCCTGTTCGCTACTGGAAGATACAGATACCAACTCGGTTGTAGGTGTACGAGTATCGCGGATGAACACGTCATAGCGATTGTTCTCATCGCCTTCGACAAGGTTTGTTGCAAGAGAATAAAATGCCATCCATCGCCCATCGGCCGAGATTGAGGAATCACCGCTGCTATCGTTCCCACTTTGGCCGGAAGCTCCTATCGAAGCGATGATTGTTTTGCGATGAACAACGTCTCGAA
Source organism: Fimbriimonadales bacterium (assembly GCA_051003155.1). GTDB lineage: Bacteria > Armatimonadota > Fimbriimonadia > Fimbriimonadales > ATM1 > JACDEQ01. The sequence goes on from JBPCLO010000020.1 coordinate 34,949, forward strand.
CGAAGGCGTCCCAAGTGTCGTTGGTGTCTCCTAAGACTAAGTCGCCCGCTTCCGACGTAAAGGACACATAACGTCCGTCAGCACTTATGGAATCGGTGTAGCTATGACCATAACCTGAGAATCCAGACCTGTTTGTCGATACAAGCATCGTCGTCCTTCCGAGCGTATCACGCAGATATACATCCGGCATCCCGTTGTTGTCATTCCCCACAAGGTTCCTCGCAAAGCTGGTAAATGCTACCAACCGGCCGTTCCCGCTGATCACCGGGTCAAAGCACGAACCATTTGCCTGGCCGCCAAGATTGGTCAGAGAAACCCGGAAAGTTAGGCCGCGCAACCGATCGCGCACAAAGACGTCAGTCTCATTGTTGGTGTCGTTTTCAACCAGGTTGGTCGCATGAGAACGAAACGCAACGAACCTGCCGTCCGCGCTTATTGAAGCGCCATCGCATTCTCCGTTCGCCTGATGGCCGTCGGAGGAAACCGAGATTAATTCGGTCGTCCCGAACCATCTGTCACGAACGAAGATGTCGCTATAATTTTGATCTCCTAAGACCAGGTTCGATGCCACGGAGAAGAACGCTACAAATCTGCCGTCAGAGCTAATTGACGGGTAGAGGCTGTCTCCATGCGCTTCGCCGCCACCCGTCGACACCGAAACGCGCTCGGTGACGCCAGTCATTCTGTCATGAACAAATACGTCGTCGCGGCCGTTCAAGTCATTGAAGATCAGGTTAGTCGCGCGAGACGTGAGGGCCACGAATCGTCCATCGCCGCTAATGTCGACGTCCCGACTCACATGGTTCGCCTGTTCGCCCTCGGTAGAAACAGAAACCCGCGAGGTTACACCCGCCGACGCCGGATCAATACCACGCGCTGTCAGTAAGATTACGCCGTAAAGGTACAGCTTCCGTCCAGAAGGCATTTGCTTCCTCCTTATGGCTGACGTTCAGCCTTACGAATCAATGTACCATAGTTTTACATAGGTGGAACGCTGGGCACTAGCAGCGGGTTTAGTGAGCTGGGACTGATCCTCATTGTCGCCCAAAACGGGCACTAGGCGGCCCGCAGGGCGCGTTTAGGGTCTTCGCCCATAGGACATGACCCGGCGAAGCACGCGGACGAAGACGGACGGCGTTTTGACGAGCGCATCGCGATAAACGCGAGTCCTCTGCCTCGGAAAGTCGCAGGCTCCGTTCGCTGAGAGTTCTTCGACGCGCTTGCAAATGGCGGCTGTCGGTTAATCCCAGTTCCCGGGGGGTGTTTGATATGCTTGATACCGTTGGGGCAGTTCCAACGCGATCTGTTCCGCTATCAACTTCTGGGCTTCTGGCAGGGGCAGGCTGCTCAGGTATTCCGGTGTCCAGCCGGTCTCGTCCGCCAACGTTTGTGAGATCAGGTCCCAGTCCACTTCCGGCGGGTTCCGTGTGAACAGTTCCCCCTGTTCCGGCATCATCCCGTAGTCCACCAGTAGATCCTCCGTCACGTTGTACGGGTCGTCCAGGTCCGCTACCGCGAACGTCATTATCTGCGGTGCCCCCGGTACCCACTGGGTGTGGCCGATCGCCATCAGCGTCTTGTTGCACCACTGGTTCAACCAGTTCTCCGGGTCGTTCCACGGTCGCGGTTTACGCTCTCTGCGGCTGCCTACTTTCATTTCCGATTGCCTCCAATAGTTTAGACGTTCCTGGAATGAGGGAAAAATCGCCCTCTGCATCGCAACCTGTTGTAAGACGCCAGCGCACCCAGCCATAGATCATGACCCTACGTAATCGGGCGTGCGTTTGTCATTGTCATAGGGTTATGCGATTCTGGACGTGAATAATGCTCAGTCATTCGTCGAAAAAGACGTGGTGAGGCGGTCGATGGCTTGCGTGGCTGTCAGCAAGTCTGCGCGACAGAGCTCGAGGAGTTCGCCTGGCTCGCCGAGTTCGTCGTCGCCGTTCTCCACGTCGTCTTTTAGCCATCTTATATCCAGGTTGTATTTCCGGTTCGCAATTTCCTTTATGGGGAAGGCACGGAAGCGCTCGGTCTCGGCGCGCTTCGATGTGCCGCTGGGGTTTTTACCATACGCTGCTATGAACTCGTTAAAAGCTGTCTCCAAAAGCGGGCGGTCTTTCTTTGTGTACCCAGGGATCCCCGAACGGCCGTCGTATATCCAAACTTTCTCCGTCGGCAAACCTTTGACAAAGAAGAACACGTTGGTCTTTGTGCCGGCTGAATACGGGGAGAACGTCCCGCGCGGCAACCGGAGAACCGTGTGCAAGTTGCAATCCTTGGTGAGGATTTCCATCACTTCCGGCGCGGCGTGCCCTTGGAAGAGAACGTTATCCGGCAAGACAATCCCGCACCTGCCGCCAGGCTTCAATATTGTCATCACGTGCTGAAGGAAGTTCAATTGCTTGTTCGACGTTTCGATTGTAAAGTCGTCCCGCTGCGGAGCCTGATTGGCACCGCGGACCCCGAAAGGCGGATTGGTGAGCACGCAATCGTATCGCTCCCCGAGGTCGGAGTCGTAGAGCGAATCTCGGAGCTTGATATCGCCGCCGAGTTCGTGTAGATAGATGTTCATCATCGCGAGGCGTCGCGCGAGGGGCGTGTTGTCTGCGCCGCTGTATGCGCCGTTGCGCATTCGCTTTTGCACTTCGCGAGGAATGGCCGCGCCGTATTCGATGCGCAGCCATTCGGCGGCCGAGAGCAGGAATCCGCCTGTGCCGCAAGCCGGGTCGTGTATTTTGAAATCGGCCGTTTTCGTGAGGTCCGGCTGGATGCATTTGACGATTGCGCGGATCAAGGGGCGCGGGGTGAAGTATTGTCCCGCGCCTTTCTTACCTTCGCTCGCCGTGCGCTCCAGTAGCTCTTCGTAAACTTTCCCCTTGATATCAATGTCCAACTCCGTCCACTCGATCTCGTCGATCATGCCGATGATCTGTTTTAGTTGGACGGGCTTTGTGAATCGGTTCTGCCCTTCGCCGAAGATGCTGCCGATAACACCCGTTTGTTTGCCGAGGGTTCGGATGGTGTCGGTGTAATGGTCGAGCAGCCCTTCGCCGCTGAGCGAGCTAAGCGCCTCCCAGTCGTAGCCCTTGGGAAGCTCAACGCCTTTTTCCTGTGCAATTTTCAGGAAAAGCAAATAGCTGATTTGTTCGACGTAGTCGGTGTATCCAATCCCGTCATGCCGAAGCTGGTGCGCGAACCCCCAAAGCTTGTTTCCGATTTCACTCATTGTGTTGGCCCATGTCCGGCATTCAGCGCCTTTCTTGCCAAGCCAAGTGCGGTAGTTGTGCTCTCGGGCAATCCAGAAGTCCATAGGTACGCCAAGAGCGTTCCCAAGTCAGATGCCATAGCGGCAGTACATCCGCCATCGCCGTTCACAACGGATTCCACCGTTTGTCAGCACAGCCTGTCCTCGATGCCAGCTCGGCATGGCTCATGCCTAAAGGCTGCCAACGTTTCAGCAATCGTGTCATCGGGTGAAGAGACATGCGTGGGACTGTATTCGGAGTGAGGAGAACGGGCCATTGTCAGTGCATCACTTGTACGAAACTCGAACGACAACCTGCTTGAGTTCGCCGTTTATGCGGCGTCGAGCAAGGATGCATTGCACCGTAAGGCCGTTGTCGAGCGCCGCACAGATGCTATCGCAGTGCACCCGCTTTATGTGTGCAAGCTGATGCCCTTCGTGCAGCACTCGCACGGCATGGCAATCCTTCTCGTTAGCGGGGTTTGGTGACAGGCCCAAATGGGTGCCCTCAGGCAATGACCGAAAAGTCTCGGAAGCAACGTAGTTCTGCAGCCCTGCCAAGTCGGAATAGAACACTGCACCGCTCTCGGGCAGGATGGCAGGGATAAACTCGAACATATCCGTGGGCAAGGAGCCGCAGGTCATTCCAAGGAGTTGGAAGTCGTCCATATTGGGCGTTGCTCCCCAGGCGCCTATCAGCTTATCATAATCGGAGCGTTCCCGGCTGGGCAGCCGGGCCGCAAATGCCGACATCGCCTGACCATTGAAAGACTTGTTAAAGATCTCAAAGCCGGGGTATCCGCGGAATCCGGCATTCTTCGCTTCCTCTAAGTCTGGCCCGTCGTACCTAAAGGCGTACCCGTCCTGGCCGCGCGCGAGGGTTCCCACGACCAATCGCGAGGTATGCGGCCGCGGCCTCCAGACGAGCTTGATCTCGTTGAAGCGAGTGCGGGGCGGCGCTGTCGTGCTCATTCCTCTTTAGTCATTAGACGAAGCAAGCGCTCGCGACGGCGTTTGAGCAGGAGGACAATCAACTCCTCCCGGTTCGCCGAGATATCAACCCCGGGGCAGGACCTCGATAGGGCGCATATGCGACGAACGGCCCTTTCTACCACCGGCATCAAGAATCCGAGGATATCGGCAGCAATCAGCCGGCTCATGTCGAACCTGCGCAGGTGTCGGCGTAGTAACTCTTCGTGCGTGACTTGCAACAGGTTACCATCCTCTTCCCAGCGGATGTGTGCCCGGCCGCGGTCGATATAGCGTTCAATCCTCCACGGCTCGGCCAGCATAAGCTCAATCTTTGGGTCCAGCAACTCACGGCCAAGGCTACTACCGTTGTCGAAGGCCGGGGCCGGCCTCCGAACGAATCGAAGCTCCTCGTCCGCAGATGGCACTACAACTAGGCCCCAGTTGTCTTGGTGGCGGTCCGAGTTGCCGATGAGGGCGTCGAGGAGCAAGTGGTGGAACAGGTGCGTATAGACCACGTCGTCCAGTTTCCACCGGCGCAGGGCGCTAAGGACGAGTTGCACGCTGTGGTCGGAGCCCCGGTCACGTTCGTAGTCGGGCTTAACTCCCATGAGAATATCGCCGCCGTGATCAAGGACCTCGTTCTCCTTCAGATTGACAAAGTTCCACATTAGCGCGCCGTACTCGCCCTTGAACCTGGCCGGGAAAGCGTACGGGACTTCAACCTCAAGGCACTCGCCGATATGGTATGCCATCACCTCGGACCAGAACTCCAACGGGTATTCCACCTTCGAAGTCTTCCAAATCCAGCGCCTCTTGCCGCGAACGGGCGCGGCCTGTGGGGTCAGGGCCGAGGCAGTGAACTTCCGCCGGTTGCCCTTGGTCACCTGCTCTTCATCTAGGTACCAGTCTTCTCCGAGTTCGATTAGGCGGCAGCGGCGAATGAGCGTGGATTCGGCTGCCGGCATTACCCGCCGGCTCCAGTCAAGACCATGGCTCGAGTCAGAGCTCGCCTCGAAAAGCGGATTGGAGGGTGGATTGCTCGAGGCGGCGGAGGTATTCGGTGGCGGTGGCGGCGGAAGCTTCAGCGGAGTCGGCCTCCGCGAACGCCTCTTCGATTCGACGGACGATCTCGCGCTGCTCGGCAATTGGAGCCAGGGGAACGGGCATCCGCCGAATGTTCTCCAGATTCAGCCGAGTCCTACCGACGCCATGCACCTGGGCGATAGCCCATGATCGGGTTTGATCGCTGTTTATTGCGAAGCAAACGTATGCGCTGCAAACCATAGCGGCGTTAGGCTTCAAGCGGATACAGTCTGCCTTTACAATGGCCAGCCCGACTGGCGGAATGAGGCAGGCTCGGGGAAGAGGGTCCCCAAGCGCCCCGATCACTATATCCCCCGCGAAAACCTCGTGTCTCCTGAGCGTCTCGAAATGCTGATCGGAGATATGTGAGTGCACATCGTTGAACACTCCATCGCCGATGTTCTGCAGCCGAATTACGCGAGGACCGTTCTCGACGTAGTGCTCCGTCTTCAGGTTCGACCCGAAAGGGCCGTCGGTTATCGCCCTTGGCTCAAGGGCCGCCAGCGCCGACGCCTTCGCCCACGTCCATGATTCGGGCAGGTCCTCCAGGTCGCCGTCGTACAATTGCCCCAGGGTCCCGGTGCCGTGGAAGTGAACCAGGAGCCGGTCGCCCGGGATGTATTCGAGGACGTCCGAAGCGGTCGGGGAGTTGGGGGGTGTAGAGGCGGTGAGTTTGTCGCAGGCTTCGGCGGCGGCTTGGATTTTGGGGGCGTTTTGGTCTCGCCATTCTGCCGTGAGGTGGCCTCGGAAGGCGGCGGCGAGGACGGCCCGACGAAAGCGCTTCACGTTCCCCGGCACCCTTGCGAGCGCCTCCCGCGCCTCCCGAATCTCCCCCAAAACCCCCTTCAAAACCCCCACAATCCGCCTCTGCTCCTCCAGCGGGGGCAAAGGGATTTCGGTATGCTCAAGGAAGGATGTCGGTACGCGGCGCTGCCCGGCAGTTCCGCTGAAGTTATCCCGGGCCATGTCGCGGAACCACTGCTGGCGAACGAAGTAGTAGATCCATTCAGGCATGATTTCCGGGCCAGGTCGGAAGACATGGAATTCGGTCGAACCAAATCCGATTCCACCAGCAAGGTCTGAGGCTACGGCAGCCTTGCCGTTTTCCATACAGGGCGTTATCTTCGCGAAGAGAACGTCGCCGTTCTGGAAGCGGGTGTAACCCCTCTTGAGCCCCCGCGCGGCCCGAATCTCGGCCTGGGTGATTTGGCCGAGTTCCGCATCGACCGCTGCCATGGGGACGAACGTCACCAGTTCTTCGTCGGCGGGAACGCGGTCGGTGGAACGTGGGTTGAAATTGCATACCTCAGCGAGCGTGGTGACGACCCACCCATCAGCCGGGTCTACTTGCTGCCTCTCCTCGACCGCATCCACGATCGAGAGTTTACTGGCTTTAGCAGGCGTGTCGTAGAGGGATTGCCGCCCCGGCTCGCCGGAGCCGGGCCGTTTGGTTATCGGACGAACGGCTTGCAAGCAGCCTGCGGCTACCTGCCCTTCTTCTTGTCCGAGACTTCACGGTCTGCCGAACGGTTGTCTTGGGCGACTTGTCCGCCATCTTTGGTGGGACGAACCGCCCGGTTCCACAGTCGCGATTGACCTTCTTCGATGCCATGGCCTCTGGCCACCTCCTTGTGAGAGTCAGCCAAGCCGACGGTTAACCGAATCAATTGGCTGTCCGATACCGTCCTCAAATTGACGGTAAGAGGGAGCCCAGATGGATCGATCGGGCGGCGTGTGCCGCCGACAATGGCTGCTACGTGCTGAGACGGGCAGGGCTCCCCATTCGATGCGTTCCGCGGAAGCCGTTTTTGGCACTCTGTGGCCTACAGTGCTACTTTTTTGGTGGCTAGGTGTAGTATGGTTTGGTGGGTTAGGTGTTGTAAAGATTGTGGATAACTTTGTCATGACGCGCATAATGACTCTTGGAATGAAGTCACGACGCACCTATGCAAAGTCTCGAATTTGACAAACTACCCCTGATCGAAGCGACCTGCAACCTCGTGTATGCCGAACCGAGGGAACTGTCGCTGGATATGCTCTGCGAGCTTCGGCAGGCCCTGCGCCCCATGAGCCTGGAGCCGCACCAGTTCACGAGTTCGTTGGCGGGATCGCCGGTTCCATTCGCCTTCATGGTCGGCGTGACACCCGGTTCTACGTTTGGGAGCGAGAGCGGACTGACACTTACTGCTGGGACGGGTGCCCTTTCGGCCTCGTGGCGCCGGGGGTCCGAGACCGCCAAGTACGTCCGCTATGCGACACTGCGAGAAGCTCTCACCAAAGCGGCGGGCGTCATCAATCCGGCCGTTGGGATAGTAAACATGGCGTACGTGAACCTGGCGGGGGTGGCTGGAGCGCTTCCAAGGGATCTCCTCGATGCCGCCCTTTGGCCACCAATTGCCTTCGATGCGGTAAAGGATTACAACGTTGCTTGGGACCTGCCGAGCGGAATAGAGTTCCGATTGCAGGTTACGCCGCAGGAGGCAAATTTCCTCATTACGACCGCTGCCGGGATTAGAATTGCGGACAATTGGGGGGACGAACTGGAGCGTATACACGCCGCGCTGCAGGAGACGTTCGACCGTATCATTACTGATCGTGCTAAGGAGGTTTGGCAATGGCGCAGGACGTCATGACACCAGCACTGACGGAGATGCCCCCGATCACGAGAGAGGTTGGGACACAATCCGGGCCTACCACGGCGTACCTTTCCAACCCGACGGACGCATACGGTTTTTCGCTGCTTATGGATAAGTTTGAACGGTTTTTGAAGGATGCCGAAGGTGACGCTCGTGACGATGCGGACCCTATTCCGTCTGAAAGGGCGATAGCTTTTGCGCGCAAGACGGCTGGGTTCGTCATTGCGAATGCGGTGCGCGTGGCTTCAGCGCACCGGCACAAGCCGCCTTCGATTGGCGCGACGTTCACGCGGCGCGGCGAGGTGGAAGTTACCGTTCAGCTCTTCCCGGAGGACTTATCGCTGTACTACTGGGTGTCGGCCGACGGCAACACTGTCCGGGCGGTTACCGTTGATAGAGACCTGAAGTCGGAGAAGGTTTTGGGATAGCTCGGCGTGGCCCGGTACATGCGGCGGTTCAGGGGCACGACCAGGGTCACCGAGGAAGTAGTGCAACCTGCGGTCTTCGAAGCAGAGGCGAGCGTTTCCGTTTACGTAATTCCGGACAATTGGGGCGATGTGGAGGTTGACGCTTTCCAGCAGGATTGGAAGCTGGACTCCGGCGCTTTGCAAGGACTGCTGGAGGTGACGGATGATGACCTGGCCGCCGCGGGCATTAGCCCGCCCGTAAAGACCGACTCGTCCGGAGACAGGTGGAACCACCTGCATTACGACATTCCCGCTCTCGATGACGAGGAGCGGGCGCGATTGGCAAAGGCGGTGACTCGCCGCCTGCCTGCATGCCTTCTTAGGCCATACGTCAAGCCGCCAAGACAGTAGAGTCTTTCGCGAGGTGCTTACGCCGCAATCTGTTCGTTAATTGCGTGGACGAGGGCGGCTAATTTGCCGCCGAATTCGGCGTCTATGCGCCTTCGTGTAGCGCCTCTGGCAGCAAATTCGGGGAGGTCGAAGTCGCCCGCCCCGATGAGCAGGCTCGAGTGCAGATGTTGGCGGATTAGCTCGATCCATTTCTCCTGCTCGGTCGTCAAGCCGGCGGGAGGATTACTGTCGGCCACTTTGGACTTTGGTAGCTCGCCAGTTGCGAGGGGCTGGCCCGGCGCGAGAACCGAGAAGTCGCGGAGGCGAGATTTTACAACCTCAATGGCGCGGTCTACGCGCTCGGTCTGGTTAAGGATGGGTTCGCCGGTGGCGGCGTGTTTCACGAGCGAGATAATGTCGGCAAGAGGGCGTCCATAGGCACGCCGCAGCTTGTCTTCGGTGAAGTTGCCCTCGGCGGTTCGTAACTTCCGCCGCAATTCCTCCAGCACGGCGAGCGAGAACTCGCGCGGACGATGTAGCAGGATGTCGAGCTCTGCGATCCGGTTGGCGTTCTCGCGGATAAACCGCTCGAATATGCTTATGTAATCCTCAGGTTTGTAGGCGCCGATCATCGGGTCCACGGTGACCGTATCTTCGCTATGCTGGTCGACAATGAACGTCCGCTGTGGGCGCGGGTAATTCTCGATGAAGTCCTGAAATGCAGGGCTGCGAAGGAGCGCCATTGTTTCGCCCCAGTTGGATTCGAGCTTCGCCGATAACTCGGACGCGAACGATTCGATCTCTGGGCTGACACATGTGCAGTCGGTTACGATGTCGGAGAAGCGCTGTTTGCCCTCTCCCGTGGTAGCTTTCGCAACGCGTTGAATGCGCTTTGTAAGAACGCGAATGTTGTATCGCTTGTCCTTGTTTCGCCAGATGTCGCCGATGATGTCGGCGATTGTCCGCGTGGGCTTGGCAGGTGGTGTGTCGGTGAATGCGCTCGCGTCTTTGAAGTAGTCGAGGATGCCGAGGCAGTCTATCACCACGAAATGGTCCTTATTGATCTCTGAGCATGTTCGCGTGCCGCGGCCAAGGATCTGCTCGAAGAGAATGCGGCTCTTGATTGGGCGGACGAGGACAATAAACTCTAACGGGCGGATATCCACGCCGGTGCTGAGCAAGTCCACCGTGACAGCGACTTTGGGATCGGGGCGGTTGCGGAACGTCTTGATGAGACGCAGCGGGCGGTCGGAGTTACCCGTTATCTTCTGGACGGCGACATCCCCTTGATTGAGTTCCTCCCGCAACGTTTGCGTAAGTTGGTCTGCGTGGCTTGAGTGCGCGATGTCGTTCTCCGCGAAGAAGAGGGTCTTCGGGAAACGGCCCGTACGTTCTTCATGCGCTCTTGCGAGTTCGAGGTATGCGCGGACGATTTTGCGGTTGCTGTCCACGCTGGTCCAGTTGTTTTCGATGTCTTGCGGAGCGAGTTCGCGCTCAGCTTCGAGCGTGTCGAAAATCCTATCTCCGGTCGAGGAGTCCAACAATTGCACCTCGTCACCCTCGTGAAGGAAGAGGCCTTTTTGCCTGAATTCGGATTCGATCCTATAGGCGTCGTAGTCTGAGAGATATCCTTCTGCGACGGCTTGCTCGTAGGTGTAACGAAAGACTACGTGATTGAAGTACGCCGTCGTATGCGACGCGGGGGTTGCAGTAAGTCCTATTTGAATGCCGTCGAAGTGTTGCAGCACTTCGCGCCACTTCGAATCCTCACTGGACGTATATCCGCGATGGCACTCGTCTGCAACTATGAGGTCGAATGCGTGAATGGGGATCTCGAGAGTCGGCGCGTCCTCCTCGCTTTCAGTGTCGCTCCCGTAGAAACCTTCGGGCCTGCCGAAGAGATTGATGCGCATGCGCTGGATTGTGGAGACGTAAACGAACGCCTCTTTACCGTCAGGATTGGTTAGGTACTCATTGGGTAGGACTTTCGGGTCGAAGTTGTCTTCCTCGTCGATGTCCCCGGTTTGGAAACGCTGGCCGTAGACTTCGTATTCGTCGCTAAAGCGCCGGTTGTAGGGCGTCTGATAGCTGGAGAATTCTTGCATTGCTTGGGCAGCGAGAGCACGCCTATCCACGAGGAACAGAACCCGCTTTGCAAGGCCGCAACGCATGAGGTGATAGATGAGGGCGACAGTGGTGCGCGTCTTGCCGGTTCCGGTCGCCATAGCGACGAGCATCTTGCGCCGTCGCTCCCGAATGGCGTCCTCTACGGACTGGACCGCCTCGACTTGGTATGGGCGAAGCGTAACGTCTTCTACAGGCGTTTCTTGCAGCGACCGGAAGAGCGAATCGGCGTCCTTCGCCAGTAGCTCGAGAAGGGCGTTCGGTGTATGGAAGTCTTGGACTTCGCGCGAGAGATTGAGAGGGTCTCGGAGGTCCTGAAAGAAGATTTGTTCGCCGTTAGTGGAGTAGCCGAAGGGAAGGGCGTACTCATCTTGGTAGACCTTTGCAGCATCGAAACCGCGAGCGTAACGTTGCGCCTGCGTCAAGACGCCGTATGCGCCTCGGGTCACGCGCTTAGCTTCTACGGCTGCCAGACGTACGTTTTGTGCGTTGAGGACGTAGTCTGCGGGGCCGTCGAGGGTCGGGTGCTCAGTAATGGCGACAGGGAGTCCGTTCGAAGTGGTGCCGTAAGGGACGACTGTCCACTTCGACCCATGGAGCCTTATATCGACTCGTCGTTTGCGTGTCTGGGCCTCGCCTTCAAATTCAAGATTCATGAGTACAATTGATTACGCGTTGCCAATAGCCGTCCCGACTGTCAGGACCAATGCGACATCATCATTTACACGTAGCACCCGCATCCATCACCATGTTTGAGTACCCGAAACGAGCGAATCACTTCGGCTCTGATTATGACTCGGGATGTTCGGCCAAGACTTCACTCTGGAACTCATTGGCAATATGGAATAGGCTTTCGGAAACACGCAGCAAGTATGCTTCCCACTGCTGCCTCGCGGATTCCGCTGTGCTCCATCGAGCATCAATCCAAAGCTCCAGTTGCCAGCCCGTGCGGTTGGTGCTATGCATCAGGAAAGGTTTGATGATGAAGTTCACCTGCATGGCTTGTTTTTGCTCAGGTTCGCTCGCCAGCCCCTTTGCCAGCCGCACAAACACATGAAACCAGTCTGAGTACTGGTGTCCAACTTGTTCGTGAGAAAAGATCAGCGCAAGGTATGAACCTTGCCTGAAAACCTGCTGCGTTCCGTCTCCGCTCCGCTCATCATCGGCTTTCCAAGCCTCGCAGCCAACACTCTCAAGAGCAGAATCCGTCCTGTTAAGCAACTCTAGCGCTTCCCTCAAGGCTGGCTCACGCTTTGGTTCAGGCAACTCATCGAGGGCACCTGGATGCTCCTTTAAGCTTACGTATGGATGAGAATTAGGATCATCAAAGCGGCTATATGGAATGCCGGTCGGGTCGAACTGACAGGCAAGGTAGATGAGCATGGTCTGCCTAGTTTCCCTCAACAGGTTTGCGAATCCTGTCAGCGTTCGTGTGCTTACTCCGTACCGCGTTCAGGCATTGAGCTGCCGATCAACCCGCGCGGGTCGGGCTTGTGCTTGACGCGTAGAATATGGCCCTCGATCCAAAGCCTATATAGCCATCCTTCTCTAACGTTCTGACCAGTTGCTCGGTGTCGCTCATAGCGCCTCCGATGGAAGCTATCGCTATGGGTGCGATATTCCCTCCAATTAGTCACCCGAGAAATCAAGTTTGCCAACCCCTTCGTAGCCCTCGTCGCTTTTAGGTTCAAAATCTGCCAAGGTTGCCAACTCTTCTTATTAGGCAATGTGGCAATCTTGGCGATCTTCAAGACTCAAATACCAGACCTTGCCCTCCTTCACGGACTTCGCGCCGAGCCTTGTCTTCGCCCGGTCTAAAGTGCGTTTCGCGATCCCTTGTCCTTCCGCTTCTCTTTGGATGTCTCGAGACGGTCGCTTCCCGCCTGCAAGTTCTTCGTGCAAGAATTCCACTGCTTCGGATATCGGCGAGTGTTCCGCTCCGCGAAGAATCGCATCCGCAGTTAAGTCGGTTTTCCCCGTCCAACGGAAGCGGCCGTCTTCCAGGCAAAACCCCACGCCGTCGCCCTTCGGCCCGACGTTCGATTTGATGTGCACCAATGCCCCCCGCGCCTTGTCCTCCGGGTCTTCGCCGACTAACAGAATCGAACGCGCGGCAGCAGCAATGTCGATGCTCCCAAGCCCGGCGTCGGTCGCTCTGCCGACCATAGATTTGCGCGTATGACGAACGACCAGGATTGCGATGTTGTGCTTCTCGGCCAGAGCCTTCAAGCCGTGCATGAACGGCCGCGTTTCGTTCGACCTGTGCAAATCAAGCGTTGCGCCCATGTAGGATTGAAGGGGGTCTATGGTGACGAGCACAGGGTCGACAATTCGCAACCACTCTTCCAACCTCTCCAATCCCGGCTCATCCAATGTTATCGGCTCCGCATAGCACGCGACATTTGCCGCGTTTGCTCCGAGGGCGTCCAGGCGTGGGCGCACGGTATCTGGCAGATCGTCTTCGGTTGTGAGCATAAGGACGCGGGCCGGATCTTGCCTATCAACCGCCGGAAGAGCCTCACCCGAGGAAACGGCTGCAGCTATAGCGCAAGTGACCCACGACTTGCCAACGCCCGGAGCGCCTTCGATAATCGTCACCTTGCCGAGCGGAATGTAGGGCCACCAAAGAAACTTCACACTCCGAGGCTCCACGTTGGAGATCCAAATGGGGCCGGCTGGTACCGAACTGCAATCACTAGGATCATGTGCAAGTTCATTCAGGCGCGAGGCAACGTCGCAATCCTCGAAATCCGCGAGCCCATGGCCCGCGGCGAGGTGATCTGCCGCGTCCTTGCCCTCCATTGACTCCACAGTACGCACAGAACAGCCGACCGCAAGCAAGGAATCGCGTACGTGCAACGCGTGCTTGTATCCGCTTACGTCTTTGTCGGCCACGATCACAACTTCAGCGCCGCGAATCGACTCCGAATACTCAGGCCTCCACTTGCCCGCGCCCATCGAATTGCAGGTGCCCACGCCGCCGGCGCTTTCTATAGCGTGTACGTCCTTCTCGCCCTCCACGACGTAGATCGTCCTGCCGTCGTTTACAGCCTTTGTCAAATTCGGCAGCCGGTACAACACTAGAGTGCACCTGGCGAGGCCCCACGCGTGCTTCCCGTTGACGAGGCGGCGCTGCCTGAAGTCCTTCGGCTCATACCTCACAACCTCGTAGAGCTGACTTCCGTTCTTATCGGTATACGAATAGGACGCGATTTCGCGCATGGCAGCCTTTGACTTGCCGTTCTTCGCAGGGAACAGGTCAGCCATCGTCAGCCCGAGACTCGCGACAACCTCCTCGCAAGTACACCCGGCGTGACACTTCAACAGTAGGCGCCCATCGTGTCCCACTGTGATTCCAAGGGAAGGTTTTCGTCGGTCAGGGTGAGCGGGGCACCGGGCCATGTATTGGCCGCCCCTGAGCTTCCTTGCGTCTTGTAGCCGACCTAGCAGATCGTCGAGCGTCACGCGCGGCTCCAGGTTTCAGGCTCGCCGCGCAAGGCGAGCCGTTCGTTTTCGCTGTTCATTCGATCTACCTCCCCCGAAGTTCGACGCCGCCCGCCTCGTTTGCCTCGGCCTCGAAGCGTTCGAGCTCGGACGCGGCGATCCGAGTAGCTCGTCCAAACTTTAAGGCCCGCAGCTTGCCCGCGTTGATGAGTTGGTAGATTGCCGTTCTGCAAATGGAGAGACGCGCAGATGCGTCCGCTATCGTGAGGAAGGACTTTGATTCCATTCTGTGTTACTCCTTAAATTCAGAGGGCCCAGCCGGTTGAATGGCTGAGCCCTGGGTCGTTGTTTAGTTGGTCAGGAATGAAAAAAACCCGCCTGGCTTGAATCCATGCGAGTTCACTTGGGCATACGAATGCCCTCCACATCTAGCTTAGACGCACAGACTTTAGGCCATGTCGCACCAAAAGGCTTCGAGTTCAATAACCTAGTACTTGTACTTTTTCTTAGGTTCAAGGAAAAACTGGTAAAGTTTGAGTCAAAATGGGGACGGTTCGACCGGAACGAATACGCTCCCAATACCCGTCATCTGCAGCTATATCGATGTTGTCGTAGCTGACCTTCCTAAGAGCAGCGATGAGTTCAGAAACACTTAACTGTTCAATCTTAGCGACCTCTTCAAGAATCTGCCGCGCTTCGGAGGGCCTCATGGAGTGCGCCCATCCGAAGGGGATCACACGATGTACGCTAGCCAAGAGCCAAATCTTTTCCCATGTAGAGGGGCGGAGCCGGACACTGCGGTAGGGCCCTTTCTCCCATTGGCAGTCGATGGCTATCTTATGCACCAAACTGGAGATATTCCTTTGCTTGTATCCTGAGTGCGGGACACGATGCTGACCTGAGACAGCCTGTCTCAGCCAACCTAAAACCCGCCGCTCCTGATCTGTGAACCCACGATTGATCAAGACCTGGACGTCGTCTCTTAGATTGGCCGGCATAAGTTCGGCTGCCGATTTGTCCAGCCCCCCCTCTGCGCCAAATCGCGCCAACCAGAACAGGGCTTCCTGCGCCCGTCTTTTGTCAATCCTTATAGCATTCTGTTGGGTCAATTCGGAAACTCTCTGGTATACGTTATGGTATACCGACTCACAAACCGACGAACTCGCACCTGGTAATTTAGGTTCAAAATAATGGCTGCCGCAGTAGGACTCGAACCTACGACCCGCTGATTAACAGTCAGTGATTCTTTAGTCCATCTAATGTTGACGCCGTCCAGTAGCGTTCAGGAACCTCCTGGAGATTCCTCCAAAGACCATGGAAATGCGTTGATGTCAGCTCAGTAAACTGCAAATAAACTGCAACCACGGCGTACGAATCTGCCACAATAAACTGCGTGGCAGCAAGACAGAGACGTGAGAAGGGCTCGGGAAGCATATTTACGAGGGGAACTTCTTTTGTAGCGCAGGTCCAGGATGGCTACACGGCGACAGGGCGGCCGCGATACCGCCAAGTTCGGTGTAAGACTCGTAGTGAGGCTGTCAAGGCGTTAAATGGAATGAACGCCCTAATTGTTCAGGGTAAAGGCATCCCTGCCAGCAATGGCTATACAGTCGAAGCGTGGCTCGACGTCTGGCTGAGCCAGCACGTCAAGCCGAACCGTGAGCCTAAAACATATGACTTCTACCGTGTCATGGCGCGCCACGTACGGCCAATCATCGGCAGGCAAGAACTGCGAAAACTTACTGCAGTAGATGTGTCTAGGCTCTTCCACGTGATGGACAGGTCAGGGGCGACCACCAATACCATACAGGCGGTCCGGCGGACATTAAGAGCTGCGATTGGAGTTGCTATCAAGTACGGGCACATCGGCGAGAACCCTGTCTCGAATGCTTTCGTGCCGCGCATCACTCGAACCGAGCGGCTGCATTTTGATGCCGGACAGATTCAAAGCTTGCTTAAGGCGCTGAAGGGTTCCCCCATCGAGAACCTGGTGTCGTTCACCTTAGCTACTGGTATGCGCCTTGGTGAAGCCACCGGCGTGACCTGGAGTGCGGTAGATTTGGAACGCAAGACCGTGATCATACAGGCGCAGTTGCAACGGACAAGTGGTGAACTCCGCCTAAAGCAGTTGAAAACAGAAGGTAGTCGGCGTACCGTTCCTCTCGTTGGCTATGCTCTTTGGGCAATTCAGAGCGAGAAGGCTCGAATTGACACGGAGCAGTTTGAGAACCCCCTGAACCTTGTTTTCACAAACCCCTTCGGACGGCCGTTCGACCCTAAGTACGTCAACAGTAAGCTACACCAAGCACTTAAAGCTGCGGGGCTGCCTCGAACGGGAATCCATTCGCTTCGACACTCGGCCGCAACGTTCATGCTCATGGCCGGGTTGAACCTTCACCAAGTCAGCCGGTACCTAGGTCACACCCAGATTACGCTGACGTCGAATCTCTACGGTCATGTCTTGAACGAGTCGATGAGAGACGCCGCTGAGCGTCTCCAGGAAATGTACAAGCCCAAAGGTGAGTAAGCCTTAGGGAGGTGCCAACGTGAGCTGCCGAGCAAGTGCGCCACGTTGAGCCCTCTCCAATCATCCCGTAATGTCACCGCTTTCCCCAACCCCGAAGGAGTTAACGAAGTTAGCCGAACAAGTAGGCAGACACGGCGGCTTCCAGACACCGAGAGCGACGCACAGAAACGACCGCTCTCCCTAACCCCGAAAGGGTTAACGAAATTAGCCGCGAGGTCGAAGACCCGGGGAAATGCGACCGATGATTCCATCCCGACCCCGGAGGTGTCGCAGACTTCAACACCAACGGCCGCGCCCGGATTCTGACGCCCACGCAGGGACGCGGAACGCAACGAACCCGTCCGTCACTCAAAGAACCGCTCATCGTATTCGATTCCGAACTCGGCCATCGGGGTAATGGTCCAGCCATTCGGTGAACGATGAAACTGCGGCTAGGTGGTGCAATCACGTTGGTCCACGTAGATGAGTGAGTGGCCGACGCGAGTGTGCTCTATACTTGGAGAATGGAAATTTGTTCGCCTATCCGAACGGACTATTACGTTTACGCTCTGGGGCACCCAGCCTATGGGCTGTTCTACATCGGTAAGGGTTGCGGCTCCCGTGTGCACGCACACGAGCTTTCTGCGATGGACGAAGCATCTGGTGCGAGCGAGAAGACCGAAGTTCTGAGAGCACTGGCTGCCAAAGGCGAAACGCCGATTCGATACTTGGTCGCCGCGGACTTGAGCGAGAGGGAAGCGTTTCAACTGGAGTCGGTTCTAATCGCGTTTTCCGCTGAGATAAAGCGTACCGGTCTCACTCCTAATCTGCGCAACCTCGCCAAGGGGCATGGATCGGGCGAGACCATGCTGCGCGACCACGAAATCGACATGATGAATGCTGATCCGGCTGTGCTGGGCACAAGACGCTTGCTTCTGCTTAGCATCAATCGCGAGTTCGCTCCCTTTGCCGACTACGCGGCAGGCTTACCCGATCATGTGGCGGGCAGGTGGGTTCTCAACCTTGAAAAGGCGCGTTCCTGTGAATATGTTCTGGCATGCACGCGTAGGAGAATCGTCGGGGTCTATAAACCCACCGATTGGAGGTTGACCGCGGAAGTCGGAGATAAGCGCCGTCGATATTGGTTTGATGGCGAGGCCGCGACTGATGCGTTTGCCGAATCGATCCGGTATCGTCCCCTTCCTGAAGACATTAGATTTGGGTCTGGAAATCCGGTCGCCTATTACCCTCGCTAGGAACCTGAGCCGATGGTGGGCGGTACTGGACTTGAACCAGTGACCCCTACAGTGCGATTGCAATTTCGGTAGACCTAAGGGTCCGATTTCAGGTTCCTGAATCGGGTCATATCGGGCCAGTCGGGGGCATCCCGTCTAGGAACTTCAGTAGGAACCAACATCCTCAACACAAAATCAGAAATGGAAGGTCAGGCCAATCATGCGTCCTGCCGATCAGGGCATGTCGTGTTCTTGATCGACCGGTCAAGGGTACCCGTTCTGAGGATGATCTTTGCTGCTAAGTCGGATCTGTTGGTGTCATCGGAGCTGAGAGTGATCGATGAGACCCCACTCGAGCGGACGAATCCGGAGCGATGGCTTCCGCTCAAATTGACTACGAGGAGCCGCGTGTGAATTGCGCGAAATTGCAAGGCCGGTCACGAGTGATGCGGAGTTTACGTCAGTTGAGAAACCTCCACCGCTCATTAGCCGCACCAAGCCGAATTGGGCGGTACACTGGGTAGGCGGGCCTGTTTCGAACCGGGGGGGAGAAACAATGAAACTGATTGTTGATGGTTTCGATAGCCTCGCCTGCCCGTGGCGAGACGAGTGTAAAGATGGGACTCGTGCATCGTTTGATCGGCGGCCACGAGTTGTGGATGCGCCGCTACAATGGCCAAGGGAACTATCTTGAGAATGCCATCGCGCTGGCCGTGGACGCAGAGGGAACGCTCACGTGACGGGAAGGTCCGCCGGCACGGGAACCGACGACTATGCAACGATCAAGTACGATTCCAACGGCAAGCAGTTGTGGATAACTCGCTACAACGGCCCGCAATGGGCTGCATAAGGTCGCCGGTTCGGGCTCGCCCCGAGGCTATGTCCCGAACACTTTACGCTCTACAGCGGCTCTTTCGCACCTGATTGACTCGCAGTCCAACAGTTGCAGCAAGTTCTCAGCAGGACAAACAACGGTCATTCCGCTCATTCCGGCGACTTTCATGCCCTCAGTTAGTTCTACCGTGCTCGCCTCGAGTCCTTGCCCAGAATGTGGCACGATATCCCATGCCTCACGAAATTGTCCAAAGTGGACTCCCAAGAGCTTTAGCAAATGACCGCCTCCCACGAGGGTGTTAGCCCCGGCAAATATTGAGCCAGCAGTACGAAAAACGAAAACCGGACTGCCGGAAAAGCCCGTGCGCGAATGCATGTCTACAATGACCGCCTCCCCTAGGTAGCCCGTCTCCCGTCTCACGGTAGCGCGCATTATACTTATGTTTCCGAAACGCATCGCAGGAACGATTCCTTCGGTGCCGTCATAATCTAGGAACCTTCCGACCATAAAGACGTCCTCGCCTGCGTTGATCTCCAGGTCTCGGATTTCCGCATTACGCAAGCAATAGCTGTCAATTAACAGGGCTTCGACTTTGTGAATGTTAGTGTCGAACCCTAACTGGCGAACCGCAATGTCGGGACCCTTATCACGGTACGTCCACTCGTGAGCCTCAGTTGGGATCACGTCAGTCCCCCCGTCTTTTTTGTTTACTCTCAGGACGGTGAAGCCTCCCGGAACTACTACGTGCCAATTGGTCACTGCGTACACGTGATGAAATGTGTGCGGACTACCCGTGGACGGAATTGCAACGAGAAAGCCAGATCCACCTGCAGATCTCCCTTCTTGGGCACTCCTCTCATCCGGATACAGGAAGAAGACTGTGTCGAGAAGGTACTGGTACTCACCAAGCTTGGGCATTTACTCTCATCGTGGAACTACAGGGGGCGTTACTGCGTCGCCATCGCCAGTTTGAACGATTTATGCTTTTGCCTTGTCCCTCTGCCGTCCACTTCGATGCCCATTAACGGTGTAATATACCGTCGCTGTCTTTAGTAGTTGCGTTACGAAGGCACGGCCCCGAGTTTCGCGCCCTCGATCTTCCTGAAGGCGTGGAACCGGCTTTCATCCAACCCGGCTCTCCGTCGCAGAACGGCCGCATCGAGAGCTTTTTCGACAAGTTGCGCGACGAGCTTCTAAACCGGGAGTTCTTCCCGACAGCCTCCGAACTCCAAGCACACCTCGACGAGTACCTGGAGTTCCACAACCATCTCAGGCCTCACCTGAGCCTCGGCGGCCTCACCCCCGCGCGGTTCAAGGAAATTGCCCATTCGACCATACTCTACGAGAGACGGAAACCCTAACACTCTGACCTGGTCAGGAAATGGGGACTAGGCACGCTTAGTTCTGAAATATCGAACAAGCTCATCGCCCTGCGGTTTGAGCTCATTGCCTGATTCGCCCTCTGCTGGCCATGCATGAGTATGTCGCCACGACCCCAAGGCATGGTCTGGGACCGGTTCTTAGAGCTGTCCGTACCGCCTTATGTGATGCATGTAGCACCAAGCGGTCAGCGTCAGAGCGGCTCGCATCGAGGGTTCCGAACTGCCAGGGACCGGCAATTGGAGGTGACGCAGGTAGACTGCCGTTGGCATGGGTAGCGCATCCTTGTGGACAGGGGAAGCCGGGGCGGTCACCTCTTCGCTCGACTTAGATCGAGAACTGGTGGACGCCGTCTCTACTCGATTCGCGGCCAGGTTGCGGGGGGTTACCGACAGCGACTCTGCCTATTGGGATTACTCCGGCATCAAGTCCAATTCGAACCCACTCGCCTACTTTCAATATCCCGCAATGATGGTACCTCGAATGCAGGGCGACATAATCAAGGCTCTCGTTGAGGTGTTTCCTCGCACCAAGCGAACGTTCGATCCGTTTGCCGGTTCCGGCACGGTCTTGACCGAGTCCCTCAAGCTGGGTCTCAGTTCAATTGCCCTCGACGTCAATCCAATGGCGATCTTGCTTTGTAAAGTAAAAGCCGCGGGCTTTCGAGAGCTGGACGCCACATCCGCCCTGAAAGAAGTCCTCCAATCGTCCGCAAAGGACAGGGCAGAATGCATTGAGATCACATATCACAATCGTGAGAAGTGGTTCTGCGCGGAGGCGCTAAGAGAGCTCTCGAAAGTCTGTCGAACTATCAAATTGATTGAGGATCTTGAGCTTCGACAGCTTCTTTGGATGGCCTTCGCCGAAGCGGTGCGCATCAATTCAAACTCAAGGACATCGACTTACAAGCTTCATATTCGCGACGCCGATGATATTCAGCGCAGGTCATCCGGAGCACGTGACAGGATTGTCAACGCGATGGAGAGAGTGGTGGCCATGTACACCCACAATGCCCAAGCCTTGGCAAATGCAGGATCGACAAAGGCTGGCCGCTTCAAAAAGTCGGTAACTATTCGAAACCACGATATTCGGGAGCCTGTCGGCCGCTACTGGGCCGATGCCCTGATCACCTCGCCACCTTATGGGGACAATCACACGACCGTCACCTACGGCCAGCACTCCTTTCTCCCTCTCTGCTGGATTCCTTTCCTCGATATTGATCCTACATTAGACACTAGGCTCGTTGAAAACACTCACTCGATCGACTCCGCAAGCTTGGGTGGAAGGAAGGAAGGCTCTGCCCTTAAGCAAACCAAGATTATCCAGAAGTCTAATTCGTTGAGGGCTCTTCTTGCTAGCCCATTACTCAACGTAGACGCAAAGCAAAGATTGAGCATTTTCTTCCATGACTTGGATGTGGCTCTAGAAAACTCTCTTCGAATCTTGAGAGCGGGGAGTCCGATTGTCCTTACTTTGGGCAACAGATGCGTCGGTGGTCAAAAGGTCCCCATGGATTCGATTGTTCGAGAGCTTCTCGAGAATAACAATTGCGTGTTTATCGACACTCATAATCGGGCAATTCCGACGAAGCGTATGGCCCACAGAAACCAAAGCGCAGGCACAATGCTTACCGAGACCCTCCTCATCATGAGGGGTCCGAGCAATTGAGAAGGGACGAGTTTTTCCGCGTCGATGCTAGCTTGATGCAGCAGCTTGGCGCGAGCCTGATCTCAGACGATTTGAGTTGTCTTGTTGAGCTCATCAAGAATGCCTATGACGCTGATTCCATCATTGCTCGCATCATCATAGATGCTCCCGACCGCATTGTGATTGAGGACGACGGCAATGGCATGGATGAAGAGACCATCAAGCGCGGATGGCTAACAATCTCCAACTCGCTGAAGATGGAGCAAAAGCGGCTTGGGGTTCTAACGCCTCGACATCGTAGGACTCCGCTTGGAGACAAGGGGCTTGGTCGCTTGAGCACGCAAAGACTTGGAGATCAACTTCGCATAGAATCGGTCGCCAAGGATTCAGAGACATGCCTCATCGTTGATATTGACTGGACTACATTCGTGCCAGGCTCCGATCTTACGGCTGTTCCGGTGACTTTTCAAGCAGAGCCGATCGGAATCCGAAAGCATGGAACGAAGATTGTGATCACTGAACTGGTCAACGCCGACGAATGGAAGACTCTGCAGCCGGAGAAGCTGAGGCTTAGCCTTGCCTCCTTAGTCTCACCATACGAGGAAGTTGCGAGTTTTCGCTTGCAGGCATTCCTGAACGGTGTCGAAGTATCGCCAAGCCTAGTTGCAAGCAATGTCCGACGTGCAGCGCTCCAAAGGTATAAGCTTGAATTCGATGGCGACACACTTGAAGTGTCTGGAACTCTTCGCCCTCAGACATTTAGGGTCAATACTACTAAAGGCAAAGAAGATTACGCGAACTATTTCGAGACAGATGACGGCAAGGGATTCCTGGCTCATCTAATTCGGAGTGCCAAAGCTAAAGCGTATGGGCTCAATGCGCCTCAAGAGCAAGGCGGGTTCGTGGCCTTTGAGACCAAACGGAGCTACGAGGATATCGTTCCACTGCATCGCACATCAAATCCTGGCCCGTTTCGCGGGGAGGTAGATTCCTTTTCGCTCGATGCCCAAACTTCGGAAATCATCGAGGGGACTCCCGCCCTCAACTCGTCCGCCGAAGCGAAACAGCTCGTCAAGGATTTGAGTGGAATTAGAGTTTATCGAGATGGGTTCGTGATTCGGACAGCTCACGACTGGTTGAAGCTCGGAGAAGGGCAAACCAGTGGAGGTTCGTTCTACGGTTTACGGCCATTCAACACAATGGGCTATGTGGCCATCAGCGCGAGCCAAAATGCGAAACTGCAAGAGACGACGGATCGGGAAGGCTTTGTCGAGGACAGCCACTTCAGGGGCTTTTTCGCGCTGCTGGAGTCATTCGTTAAGACTGTCAATGATGCGCTTGAGGACTTGCGGCGTGCTTGGAACGCTTATGTCAAAGAACAGGAGGCACTCAAACATGACCTGCCAAGCCGAGACCCCAAGGTTATCGAGAAACGGCTAAGGGAGACCTTCACGAGAGTTGGTGATGCCCGGCAAGCGCTGCAACAGGCCGCAAAGGCGATCTCGGAAAGTAAGGTCGGTAGCGATGGCTCGCTATTTCCCCAAGAAGCGCGGTCAACAGGCAAGTTAGATGACGCTCAGGAATTGCTGGCCCGGGCTTCAGAGGTTCTTGACGATGTTTCTCAACGCGGTGGATTGGCCGGAATCTTGGTTGCTGAACTGGATGCCCTCAATGCAAAATTGGGCGAAGTCTATGAGCTCGTCAGTCTTGGGATAACAGCTGAAGCCCTGTCACACGACATCGCTGTAATCCTAGAGCGCCTTTCGGTAGAAACACAGTCAATTCAAAAACATGCAAAGAACTCGGAGTTGAGTGATGTCAAAGTCTTGAGATTCTTTGAGGTCATTCGCTCGACGTTTGGAGCCCTGGAGAAGCAACTAAGTCATTTGGATCCAGCCCTGAGGTATGCAAGGGAAAAGCGAGACACGTTTAGGGTCTCGAATCTCCTTGAAGAGGCCTCCTCGTACTATCGGGGGCGGTTGGAGAAAAGCCACATCGGTTTCCACCGCGAAGTCATGGCCGACTTCACCGTGACCATGAACAAAGGGAAGCTCATTCAGATCCTGGATAACCTAGTCCTGAACTCCGAGTACTGGGTGAAAACCAGTCGTGCAAAGCAGGAATCGGGTGGTGAAGTCCGCATTTGCGTCCGCGCTCCGGACATCGTGATCGAGGATTCTGGCCGCGGCGTCGAGCCGAGCTTCGAGGAAACGCTCTTTGATGCGTTCGTCACTGCGAAACCCAAGGGGGAGGGCCGAGGCCTTGGGTTATTC
Source organism: Fimbriimonadales bacterium (assembly GCA_051003155.1). Taxonomy (GTDB): domain Bacteria; phylum Armatimonadota; class Fimbriimonadia; order Fimbriimonadales; family ATM1; genus JACDEQ01. The sequence continues at coordinate 59,125 of JBPCLO010000020.1, forward strand.
ATAGCAACCCAGCTGCTTGAGCTTGACGGATGCTCCCTCCGGCTGCTTCCCGAGCGGAACTCCCAGGGCAGAAGGTTCAAAATAGCCGTCGGCTTGGCGGGAGTTGTGCACGGTGCCTGATCCGCCTATCAGTTCACCCTTCCAAGCCGCCCTGACTGAGCTCAGCATAGTGCGGGTGATCTGCGTTGACGATGTCTATGATGAGAGAGTGGACATTGAAGACATTATCGTTTGGGCTGTGCTTCCACCGAATCATAAGACGCTAAACGGGATTCTGACTAAATACGGCTCTAATTTACAGGCCCCCTCAGACACTTTGGAGGCTGAGTTGAGAACTATGCTAGAAGGGGACAACCAGTTCGCAGTCAAGTGCCAGGCCTCAATTGACAGATACCGCCTGAAGAAGTCAGGTCAGGTTCAGCTAGGTGACAATGAGGACCAATTGCGCACTGATAGGATTGTCCTATGTAGATTGGACGAGTTACTCGATGGCTTTGTCCAGTTCTTGCCGTTGGCACCACAGGCATGGCAGACGGGAAAACAAGACATTCTCGCCACCTTAGCCACTGAGAAGACTTTGTTAATTTTTGATGAGAAACTGGGGCAGAACGTGGCTAGTGGAACTGATCAGATCAAGGAGATTGCTCTAACACCGGATGGTGGCAACGCCGTTTATGTACTACTGTCATATGGAATTCAGGCGGGCGAAGAGCATGCGAGGACGCGGGCGTTCCAGGCAGACAATATCGCGGCAACCGCTATTCCGAAGCGGAACTGGACCGATGCCGCCAACATTGATTTTCTCCAGAATCGACTGCGAGCAGCAATCATGTGGAAGGAATCTGCGAACCTAAGAAGGCTTTGCAAGAGGGCAATGTCAAACGCGGTGATCTTGGCGGAGAAACGTGTCCGTGCATTGACTCCCTTAGAGTTCGACGAGGTCGTATTTCGCTCTTCCTTCGAAGAGGGAGTTCACGAGATGGACACCCTCGTTCGGGTTTATACGAATGCCCTTGCTTCCCACCTTCGGGAGAACTTGCGGCAAAACAAGGGTGCTCTCAAGGACATTGACACGCTCAGGAAATACCGAACAAACCTCAGCAGGGCCTCGGAAGGATCCGAGGCCTGGAAGCTACAACGCGAAGAGTACTACGAAGCCGGTAGTTACATCAACGGATGCAGAATGCCGATCGAGGCCGGTGACGTATTTGAAGTGACGGCCGACAATGGCGAAGTGCTTGGCGAGTATGTGTTGGTGGCGCCGCCGTGTGACTTGATGATCCGTTCTACGGGTGGGAGAGCTGGCACACGGAAGATTGAAGGGGGACTGTTATGCCCGATCCGCAGTCAAGTCTCGGGTGATGACAACAAGGGGCTCTTTGAGCTGTCCGTCTATGCTCAAGACACTGAAACAACCGCTCAGGTGGAGATGACAAAAGCTGTCTCAGTTAGTCTATGGCTTCTCGACCTATGTGCGCTGAGTGCCGACGGAGCGGCCACTTGTCGGCTGGACGGTAAAGTGCCGCGTCACCTTTCAGAAGGATGGAAGTTGATGGCCATGGACCGACTCGCTGTCTGCACAAGGGCAGTCGCTGAATCTTGGAGTTCATGGCAGCAGATGACAGAGACGGAGCGAGGTGCTCAGTCCGCGATTCCCGCCTTTCGTATCCCCTTCACGGCCAATAGGTGCCTCCAAGTGACAGTAAGCAAGCCAGCTGGTCAGCCAGTCACCGTTGCAATTGGGATCAGACGAATGCAAAGACTAAGCGCAAACCTGGCAGCGGAGCTATTACAGGCATTCAGCGACCACTTGGCTCGCCCGGCACGCCCCCACTCGCTGAGTCGAAGCTCGACTGTGTGACTAGCTCACGGCGTCGCGCGTATGTCTCGGCGACACTAGATTGAATGGCCTGGCATGCCGTTCAATAGCTTAGGATCTGTGGCGCGCCTTGAGGTGGCCAACTCCCCCCGAAAGGCCTTGGCGAGGATGGCTTGGGAGGTGCGCCCGACCTGGGTGGTCGCTTCGGCGAGGCGAGATTCGATGGAACCGGCGAGGGCGAGGAGGGATTCGACGCGACGGACGATTTCGAGTTGCTCCTCCCATGGTGGGACTGCGAGTTGCAAAGCGCGGACATCACCGATATTGATCCCGCGAACCGCTACACCCTTTTGAGCCCGATCCATACGGTCCTGGACGGGAGCTGACTTGAGGTACAGCACGACGTAGTCGCGCAGCAAGAAGGTTTGCAAGGAAAGTCGCGCGGTGTCTTGTGTGATATTCCCTCCCTCCAGCTCGACGGGCACAACGCATACTCTGCCGACTGTTCCACGAATGGATAGGAGGACATCATCGGAACGAAGTCGAGCACGAGCAAAGGCTGCCTCGATCTCACGAGAGGTCTTTTTGATCCCGCCCAACACGAGTTTGTCTCCAGGGAAGTCCGCAACTCGAACGTACGGAATGCCTTCGACCACGTTGGGTCCAGGCTTAAGGATTCCATATGTGATCGGCCTACTTGGGTCAACTGCATTCCTAAAATCGGTTAGCCCCCATGACTCGGGTAGACCCAGGGGGTCAAGATCGTGAGCCTCCTCCGAAGGGGCAGCGGCGTTTCCTTTACGATGCCCCCCGGCGGCAAAGTGGCTTGCTTCAAGCTTGGCGACAATGCCTCGCCCGTCTGGGATGGCTGAATGAGTTTCTCGCCAGTCTGCCGTTAGTTGGCCGGAGCATGCGGCGCTCAGGACGGATTGGCGGAGCTTCTTGAGAAGGGATGGGATCGTATCGAGGCGCCCGCTGGCTGAATGCACCTGCTGCTGGAGGTCGGTGACTGTTTGTACGAGCGTCTTCTGAACCTCTGTTGACGGCAAGGGAATCTCGGTTTCTAGGAGGACTGCTCGGCTGATGCTCGCCTGTGAAACGTGGTTATTGCACTTGTCGGCAAAATAGCCCTCTCGCCAAAGTTGGTGCAGGGCTAGGGCTAGATAGTGCGGTCTAATGCGGCTCTCGTCGACCCGGAGCCGGGTCATGTGATTAGAAAACGCTCTCGGTTCGCCCTCGTCGTATAGTGCCGTTTTGCCCACAAGCTCCGGGCTGTTCGTGTTATTGAAAATTACGTCACCACGTTGAACGAGGCGCTCGTCACGAGTTGCTTCGTCTAGGGCAACGAACTTCATGTCCGACAATTCGATCTGACCTTCCGTTGAGACGTTCATCGGGCGGATGTGAGCGATACCACGACCGTCTCGGTTATTGACCCCGCATGCAAAGCCAGTCTGGACATTCTGAACTAGACCATCAGCGAGTGCAACAAGCAGCCAGCTCGAATCCTGAGTGGCCCGTGGCTCCGATTCTGCTGCGGAAGTGGTCGTGCTCATTTCCCTACCGGTTTTGCTGCCTCTTCAATCCACGTACCCAAGCTGTTATAGCCATCGTTGGAGTAATACTGAACCTGATAGGTCTTGCCGTCACGGCAGTGTGTGCAAATTCTGCACATACTGAACCTCGGTCAAGTCCTTGCTCGTCAAAAATGTTTCCCAGGTGCTTGGTAACGACGGTGCGATCGACGTTGAAGAGGTCCGCGATTTGCTTTTGGGTAAGCCAAAACGTATCGCCCTCATAAACAACCTCAACCTTGGCATGACCGTCAACGCCCGTGTAGAGGATGATCTCGCCGGATCGTTCTTCGCTCACGCCTCCACCTTTTCTGGCTTTTCAAGGAGCTTCAACACTTGGTTCAGCTCGTCGATCGCCGCGGTCAGTTGGGTCACCGCCTCGGCCACGATTTCTTCGGGCTCTCCCAAGTCATCCGCGTCGTCAAGTGACTCGTCCTTGATCCACTTGAACCCGTCGAGCTTAAACTCGCGCTTTTTGATCTCCTCGATTCTGAAGCACTTGAAGCGGTCGGTCTCGGCACGCTCTGACTGGCCATTTGGATCTTCCCCGTAACATTTTTCGAAATCCTCGAAGTGCGCTTTGGTGAGCGGACGATCTTTTTTGGTGATTCCGGGCACGTTGGCCCGCCCATCATAGAGCCAGACTTTCCTTGTTGGCTTGCCCTTGCTAAAGAAAATGACGTAGGTCTTGGTTCCTGGGGTGTACGGCGTGAATGTTCCTCGTGGAAGTCTCAGGACGGTGTGAAGATCGCAGTCCTGGCAGAGGATCTTGAAGACTTCTCCAGCTTGGTCGGCAAACAGCACGTTGTCGGGAACTACCACGGCTGCCCTTCCGCCCGGCTTCAGGATCGTCAGGATGTGCTGAATGAAGTTGAGCTGCTTGTTGCTCGTGGTGACGGTGAAGTCCTCACGTTCGGGAGCTTGGTTTGCTCCTCGGTTGCCGAACGGTGGGTTGGTGATCACCACGTCGAATTTCGGTCCGTTGTAGACCTCATAGATTGAGTCGCCAAGAGCAATGTGCGGCGAGACGTTGTGGAGATATAGGTTCATGAGCGCCAACCGGCGCGGCCTGGCGACAAGCTCTTGCCCGAAGTAGGTCTGGCGCTTCACATGTCGATCGGCATCGCGATCAAGAGCTTGGCCGGTGCGCTTAAGGTCTTCCTTTAGCCATTCGTAAGCGGCCACGAGGAATCCGCCGGTGCCACAAGCTGGGTCGCCGATGGTGAAGTCTGCTTTGGCGCGAGGATCCGGCTTGGTGCAGCGCATCATGCTCTGGATCAAGAGGCGCGGCGTGAAATATTGGCCGGCACCCTTCTTTCCCTCGCTGGCTGCCTTCTCCAGAAGTCCTTCGAAGGCTTCTGCCTTCACGTCCACTTCAAGGCTCGTCCATTCGGTCTCGTCGATCAGGGCGATGAGCTTGCGCAGGTTCACCGGGTTCGCGAATCGCGATTGGGCGCCGGCGAAGATATCACCTAGAATCCCGGACTGCTTGCCGAGGTCTCGGAGAATGCGCGGGTAGTCGTCGGTCAGTGCGACTCCGTTCAAGGTCTTTAGGTAAGCCCAATCGCAGGACTCAGGAATCTCGACGCCTCGCTCGTCGGCCATCTTCAAAAAGAGCAGGTAGGTGATTTGCTCGATGTAGTCGCCGTAGTCGATCCCATCGTGGCGGAGGGTGTGGCAGAATCCCCAGAGTTTGGCTACAACGTCAGTCATGTCTGTTAGGCCGCTTGGGCAATCGCCCAGTTAATTTGATTCAATAGGTCCCGCAGACCACCGCCAAAGACCCTGTTCGCCTTGGCAAAGCCGCCCTGCTCGTCGAGCGGATGAAGTTCAAAGTCGTCGGGCTCGATGGCCAGGTCGGCAACCAAGCGTTGCCGGATCAGCTCCAACCATCCGTGCTGTTCGGGCGTGAGCTCCATTCCACCCGTGACCTGGCTCAAGGCGGTGTTGACGCGCTCTTCGGCGGTAAGTAGTGGTCGAGCCCCGTCGGCGGCGTTCTTAACCATCGAGATCACGTCGGCGAGCGCCTTGTGCCTAGCGATCGTGATAGCTTCCCGAACGCGTTCCTCGGGAAACTGAGCCTGCCGAAGGGCAGTTCTTAGTTCGCGCAAGGCTTCAGTGCTCCAACCTTGAGGCTTCTCCAGGAGAATGCTGAGCGCTTCGATCTGATTGCGGTTTGCTTCGACAAACCGGCTGAATTCGGCTAAGTAGTCGTCGGGTCTGAGGTCTTGGTCCTTGTATCGAATGAGCCGTTCGGAACTGACCGTGTCCTGAAAGCCGGTGGCGATCACGAACTCGCGGTTCGGGCGCGGATATGAGTTGAGGAACTGCTGAAACTCCTCGTTCTTCAGAAGCCCCATGGTGCCGGTGAACTTTGCCTTGAGCAGAGAATTAAGCTGATCGGCGAAGTCCGAAAGATCGAGACTATTCGTGAACTCCAAGAACTTGACTCGACCGTCGCCTGTGATCTCCTTGTCAATGCGCCGGAGTCGCTTCGTGAGCACTTTGACGTGATAGTCGCGGCGCTCATTGTTCCAAATGTTGTCGATGACCTCTTCCAGAGGGATGGGATCGCTTATCGGAGCTTCGACTGCCATGGTGCTCGCTTGTCGGAAGCTCGCGATGAGGCTGCCGTCGAAGCAATCAAAGACGACAAAGTGTGACTTGGCGGGGCCTTCGAAGGTGTCGCATAACCTCGTTCCTCGCCCGAGCATCTGCTCGAACAAAATGCGGCTCTTCACCGGCCGAAGGAAAACAAGGAATTCGATCTGGGGAACGTCAACACCGGTAGTTAGCAGGTCAACGGTGACGACTATCTTTGGCTCGGGCCGGTTGCGGAACTCCTTGATGCGCTGGAGCGGTCGGTCAACGTCTTTGGCCCCGGTGATTTTGGAAACGAACCCATCACCGCGTCCAAAGATTTCGCGGCACAGGCTCACCAATTGGTTGGCGTGGCTCGTATGTTGAAGGTCGTTTGCGGCAAAGATGAGCGTCTTCGGGAATCGGCCGTACTCCGCTTCGTGGGCCAAAGCATGCTTCTTGAGTTCCGCCACGATCTTGCGGTTTGAGTCGGGCGAGGTGATCTTGGCTTCAATGGCGCTGGCGTCGTACACGACCTCATCTTCAAGGTAGTCAATATTTTTGGTTGTGCCTTCGTGGGTGTCTACAACCTCAATCCTCTCGCCTTCTTTGAGCGTGACCCCCTCGATGCGAACGTCGGACCGGACGTTGACGACATCGTAGTCCACGAGGTAGCCCTCATCGACCGCTTGCTTGTAGCCATATCGGTAAACCGGGTCGCCGAAGTAGGCGACGGTGTGGGCGGCGGGCGTTGCCGTGAGCCCCACCTTAGTCGCATCGAAGTGATCGAGCGTGTCGCGCCAGATCGCTTCCTCCTTTCGGGAATAACCTCTGTGGCACTCGTCCGCGATGATCAGGTCGAAGGAGTGAATTGGGATGTTGAGCTGCTCGGCGTCATCTTCGGACTCACCTAGTCCCTCGAGCATGCCTTGGCGACCATAGAGGTTGATCGCCATGCGTTGGATGGTGGAGACATAGACGAAGGCATCGCCTGCTTGAGGATCGGTCAGATAGCGGTTGGGAAGCACCTTGGGATCGAACTTCTCGCCGCTGTCGTCATCCAAATCAGCCTGCTGGAATCGCTGGCTGTAGACCTCATAGACCTTGTCGAACTTGAGGCCCGGCTCGCACTCGAAAGAAGCGAACGCACGAACGGTTTGAGCGGCTAAAGCTCGCCTGTCTACAAGGAAAAGAACCCTCTTGGCCGCGCCAGACTTCATAAGCCTGTACGCCTGTTGGATGGTGGTTCGCGTTTTACCAGTGCCAGTGGCCATCACGACCATCATTTGCCGCTTGCGATCCCGAATCGCCGCCTCGACGGCTCTGATGGCATCCTCCTGGTACGGCCGAACGGAGCCTTCGCGAAACGGCTGAGAGTGCAACCTGGCAAGAAGCTCTTGGTCGTTGCGCCCCAACATGTCGATGAGGGCTTGAGGAGTGTGAAAAGCTGCGACTTTACGGGATCGATGCAGAGGATCTTGGACATCCTGAAACCAGATGATTTCACCGTTGGTCGAGTAGAGAAACGGAACCTTGAAGCCTTCTCCGTATTTGGCGACAGTTTCCCGAACTCCCTGGGAATATCTCGCGGCTTGGGTCAGCACGTTCTGGGGACCAACAGTCACCCTTTTTGCTTCGACTACCGCTATCACCTGGCCACCCTGGCAAAGAGCATAGTCAGCCGGGCCATTGTCCGTCGGCCACTCGGCAACTGCCACCCCGTTAAGGAGTCCCAGGTTCCTGGATGTTTCGAACTCAGTTACCTGCCACCCCTGGGAGGTGAGCTTAGGATCGATTCGTTTGCGCCGAGTTATTCGCTCGGATTCGTGGCTTGGATCGCTCATTTTGGTTGCGTCGTCAAACCGTTGTTCATCAGGTTCAACTGTACCAAAATATGGTCGCCTCAGCAATCTGACGCGACCGATCTGCTCATTGAGCCAAGTTCACCGGTCCACCAATTTTGAACTAATTCCGGGCTTGGGTGCTACGGTCCGAACTGATTCGCGCGCCACGCGCCTATTTGAGGCTCGACCCCAGGGCGTCAGCGCGAGCCGACACCGCTACGAGCTGCCATCATGCTTGTTTGGACCTAGCCTTGGGGAAATACGGGAAGCCGCTGTTACCGAAATCAGATCCGCAGCCACTACGCCCGACTGATTCATGATAGGGCGAGGCTTCAATACCCAATACCACGTGGCTGCATCTCTCGATCAGCTCCAGCAGTTCTAGTTGCTTTGTATTCATCGCCGGCGACCGGTTGCCTCTGTCTTGACTGTCCCGTCGGGCCGCCGACCGTCTCGTCAAAGCCTCACTATTTGCGTTTACCACGAATTGCCTTCAACAGTGAGTCAGAGCGGGAAAGCCAGATCCGCCACAAGAGGAGGTGACACGCATGCTCTTTTCCAATTTGCAGCTTAACACCAGCCGGTGGGGCCACCAGGCGGGTGTCGGGGGGCGATCCGATGGGTAAAGCAAATTGAATCGCCAGCGGTCCGTTCCATTCGATCGCTACCGACCAAGGTGTTCGAACACCTAATCCCAATAACCACAGACTCACACAGGGAGGCATACACGTGAAACAAAGTCATGCAGAAACCGACTTCCGCGTCTTCAACGATGGTTCGGTTTCAATTCTGACCCCGATAACAGACACCGCCCGCGAGTGGACCGAAGAGAACGTTTACTTCGAAAGCTGGCAAACAATAGGCGGCAGTATCTGCATCGACCATCGATTCCTCGTCGATTTGCTCGAAGGAATCTTAAATACAGGTTTTACTATCGTCGACCAGCACGACCGCAAACTCTCACTTCCGGAGGCCTCATAAACATGGGCTACAACACCGAACTTCACGGATCATTCGAAGTCTCTAATCTCTCGCAACTCACCGCTCAGAGGCTGCTGGAAATCGACGGACTCTCAGCGGAAGATATCGCCAACCGGTTTCCCGAGTCTTCACCTATCGTTCGACACCGTCTAATCGACCCGTCGACGAAAGAGGAGGCCGAAACGGTTGAGCTGCTCAGCGGCTACAACCCGTGGAGCTTTGAGGAAGACAGCAGCAATCCTGCTGATCCGACGAGCGCTCTGACATTCGGAGACTTAGCGCCCACTAACTACGGCAACTTCCCCATGGCAAGCGAGAGCCAAGAGTGGCTGGCTTGGATCATGGCGGAGATTCTCACAATCGACGCCGACGCCGATCAGCCGCCGCGAATTGCAGGTTGGGTCCAGTGGATCGGCGACGACCCGCCGGACAACGGCGTGATGATCATCACGAACAAACTGGGCAAGTTCTCGGAATCAGGTGACCTAACGACCGGCGAAATCGAAGCACGCATGCTTTGGTTCGAAGACATCATGTCAATCGTTTCCAATTCGCTTACTTGGTGAGCGGATCGCCGGGCCGTTCACGGCTTCCGCGGCTGTGGGTAGCCGACCGTCTCCTCCAAGCTTCATTATTTGCGTTTACCGCGATAGCCTTCAACAGTGAGGAGAGCGGGCAACTGCTCCAACCACCAAGGAGGTGACAGGCATGTTCCTTTCCAACTTGTGGCTCTACACGAGCCAGTCAGCTGCCAGGCGGGCGCCAAGTGCACTCCGATGAGCGAGCAAATCGAATCGGCAACGATCGCTCCGATCACAGATACACCCTTTTATCACGGGACATCCGGGCTTTGGCTCTACGGCAACCTCAGGTTGCTCGATCAAACTTGGCCTACCTGCCTAGTGCCATCGGTCCGGATAGCTGGACGCCAGACCAACTCCAAGCTATCGAGCGAGAGACTGAACTCCTAGTGCTGGATAGCAAGACACTCGTTTGCGGCGTTCACGGTGCGGCTCATCAGAGATCAGCCGTCGTGCCGCTCCGCTGGGGCGCGCCGCGCATTGTCGTCTTGTCGGGTGGCTTTCACTACCATCTCGGTCCCAAGCTGGACCACGAACCTTTCAGGGCCGCCAGGCTCTGGCGGTATCGCTGGGACGCGCTGGTTGACCTGGCCGTTTCCCGAAGAGCACCTGATAAGCTGCCGACGTTCGCCAGCTACAACCAAACCGTCGATCGGCTCATTGTCAAGCTGGCCAGCGGTGGGTTGTTCCCCCAAGGACTATAGGAACAGCCGGTAACGGGCTGTCTTCCATTGATACTTGCTGACTCCATCTTCACAAAGCCCTTCCCAAGCGGAAGGGCTTTCCCTTACGCTCTGCGGCTGCGAACTACAGTCTCTTGCGAGCTTTGTTTTTTGCGTCAAAGGGCCAAGTGCTTAGACTACGTCACATCATGCGTGTTAGCGTCTCAGGCAAGCAATTTGTTTTCCCTCGCTCTTGTGCTTGCTGCGGTGCCTACCCATTAACGGAACTGACGGTCATTGGTAGCGAGAAGAACAGGCGGGCTCGGACGAAGGGGTGGACGTGGGAGATTCCTTACTGCCTGAAGTGCAAGCATCACGTCAGAGCGGCCGAGATCCTCTTCCTGGTTACCCTCGCTCTGGCTGCCTTGTCGGTTATCGCCGGCTTTGCAGTCACGGTTACTACGGCTGGCTGGGAACTTGGTCTCGCGACGGGCGCCGGCGCGATCCTTATAACATCGCTTGCCTGTTGGATTGCCTGGCGGGTCCTCAATGCGAAGTGCTCGGAGAACTGTTGGGGGCTGACTCGGTCGGTTATTTATCTCGGGTCTTCAGGCAGTTGTCACTCGTTTGATATCAAGTCAGCCTTCTACGCTTCGGATTTTGTTCGGGCGAACCATCACAAGGTGGTCAACGCCAGTCCCAAGGTCGCCTCGATCCTGCGCAACACGAGTTTCGGCAATTACCAGGTACCGCGCCGATTGATTGGGAAGGGCGACTAGGAAGCGGTTGTCTTCGCCTGTTGGCGAGTTCATTCGGACTCCTGAGCAAGGCCGGTAGGCCCAATGCGACCCAGTTCGAATCATTCGACGA
>JBPCLO010000021.1:0-4506 GCA_051003155.1 Fimbriimonadales bacterium
GTTGGCGGTTCTTTGGTTGGGGGTTGGAGGTTTGCGAATCGCGGAAGCCTTTTCGTCCATTTCCGCGCCCAACGGCGCCAACCTGCCTAAGCTCGACTCGGCGCCCGCCGAGTCCACGAAGCCGACCGACAAGGGTTGGCTACGCAAGACCCCTCCGGTAAGCGATGTCGATCCTAGCCATCGCGCTTTAGTTTACTGCTCCTGAACCATTTGCACCGGTCGGTAAGCGGGCAACGGTGGCACTGCGGAGTAGGCGCCTTGCAAATCTGCCGCCCGTGCTGAATGAGCGCCGTGTGAAACCGGAACGCCAAATCTTCCGGAACCATTTTCTCGATGACGGCGTGTGCCTTGTTTGCGCCGAGTTCCTTGGATATTAGCCCGAGTCGCCAGCTCACGCGAAAGACATGAGTGTCCACGGGGATCGCGGGCCGGCCGAACGAAAAGCAAAGCACGATGGCGCCGGTCTTCGGCCCAACGCCTGGGAGCGACAAGAGCCATTTGCGCGCCTCCTCAGTTGAAAGCTCGCGCAGTGGCTCCAAGGTGTACGCGCCGTTTCGCAGATAGATCTCGCTAAGAGAACCGATGATCGACCTGGCTTTCTGGTTCGGCAAACCGGCCCTGGCAATAACCTTCGCGAGCCGTTCAGCGGGCAAGGCGGCGACCGCTTTCCACGAAGGATAAGCCTTTCGGAGAGCCGCGAAAGTGGGGAACGACGTCGCGTCGGTGGTGTGCTGGCTAAGAATACACGACACCAACTCCTCTAGCGGATCGAACCTGGAAACCCAGCGAGCGCACCCGTAAATCGACTCGATGTCTTCGACCGCCTTCCTGATCGCCGCCTTCGTCCACCGCATGCCGGCAAGAGCATATCATAAGACCCCGACGGTATCATTTTCGGCTCATGAGGCTCCACGAATACCAGTCCAAGCAACTGCTGGCCAATTACGGTGTCGTCGTACCGGGAGGCGACGTCGCGGACAACGCCGAAGACGCTTTCAATATCGCCAAGCTGTACGACGGGAAGGTCGTGGTCAAAGCTCAAGTGCTTATGGGGGGACGCGGAAAAGCCGGCGGCGTGAAGCTGTTCAACGACGCCCAGGAGGCGTCCAGGTTCACTGGCGAACTGATCGGCAAAACCCTCGTTTCGATTCAAAACCCCGAAGGCATGGTCGTCGAAAGGGTGCTCGTCGCCGAGCAGATCGACATCGACCAGGAGTTTTACCTTGCCATCCTTCTCGACCGTGCCGCGCAGAAAGACGTCGTGATGATCAGCGCGGGTGGCGGCATGGACATCGAGGAGGTCGCCCACGAAACCCCGGAGGCGATTGTGAAGCTCCACGTCGACCCCAAGTGGGGCCTGTTCGACTTCCAAATCCGAGATGTTCTTACCCGCGCCGAGATCGATCCAAAGGCTCGCAGCCAGATGGTGACCATGATCAAGCAACTCTATCGGGCATATAAGGGCAGCGATGCGACAATGGTCGAGATCAACCCGTGCGCATTGACCCCTGAGGGCAAGCTCATCGCGGCCGACGCGAAAGTGGCCATCGATGACAATGCGCTGTTCCGCCAAACCCAGTACGCTGCTTCGAGAGCCGAGAGCGCGGAAGACCCGATCGAAGCGGAGGCCGCCAAGCGCGGCATCGCCTACGTCCGGCTCGACGGCAACGTCGGCGTCATGGGCAACGGTGCGGGGCTCGTGATGCTGACCCTCGATGAAGTTGCGCGGGCCGGCCAGAAGGCAGCCAACTTTCTGGACGTCGGCGGGGGCGCGCAAGCGGAGCGTGTAAAAAGCTGTGTAGAGCTTGTGCTGATGGACGAGCGCGTTCAGGCCGTTCTCATCAACATTTTCGGTGGCATCACGCGCGGCGACGAGGTCGCCAAGGGCGTCGTGAGCGCTCTCGAAGAACTCGATGTCAAGATTCCGATCGTCGTCCGCGTCGAGGGCACGAACGCCGAAGAGGCGCTGGAACTTCTCGCCGGCGCGAATCTCGTTCCCGCTAGGACGGTGCAGGAAGCCGCCCAAAAGGTCGACCAGCTTCTAAGCGCGTGAGTTTCCAACTTCCCGAAGGCCGCGTCTGCGTGATGGGCGTCCTCAACGTCACGCCTGATAGCTTTTCCGACCGAGGGAGCCACTTAGAGCCGGAGGCGGCGGTTGCGCGCGGGCTTCAAATGGCACACGAGGGGTCGGATCTCATCGATGTGGGCGGCGAATCGACTAGGCCCGGCGCGGATCCAGTCGCTGTCGACGAGGAACTCCGACGGGTCTTACCCGCGATCCGATCCCTATCCGCCGGCGGCATCCCTACCTCGATCGACACGAGCAAACCCGAGGTGGCAGCCGAGGCTATCCGCGCGGGGGCATCGGTAATCAACGACGTGACAGGGTTCCGCGATCCGTCGATGCGGGAGGTTGCAGCTCGGACCGGGGCGGCGATCTGCATCATGCACATGCGCGGCGATCCCCGCACTATGCAGGAGAACCCGCGCTACAAAGATGTCGTTTCAGAGGTGAGGTCGTATCTGTCAGCCCAGGCGGACGCCTGCATGGCCGCGGGGATAGAGCGCGCGAACATTTGGATCGACCCGGGCATCGGATTCGGCAAAACCGTGCGGCACAATCTCGCCCTGCTTGCGAATCTGCCGACCCTCGCCAACCTTGGCTATCCCGTGCTAATCGGGGCTTCGCGAAAGTCATTCATCGGCAAACTCACCCATCAAGACGACCCCGGCGAGCGCCTGGGAGGCTCGATCGCCGCCGCCCTGTTCGCCGCGTCCCGGGGCGCACGCATCGTCCGGGTTCATGATGTGAAAGAAACGGTTCAGGCTCTAAAGGCCTGGGAAGCAATCGCGAACGGTCCGGCAGTGTGGCAGGAGTGAAGTCAGGCGCGCGTGCCACGGATGAACGGCCAAAAGTTTCACAAGGTTGATTGTAATTGAGCCGCTCATTCGAGGCACCCGAATATGTGTCACATCTGGGTCAGGCCACCCCCGCCCGAAGCCCAAGCCGGACTTCGGAATCCTGCACGACATGATCGGGGACAAGGACCTCGAGATCCCGAAAGAGCAGATCAGCGCGGAGAGCGCCGGCTCATTGCAGAAGCGATTTTATAAGAACGCGCAACTGCGCGGATACGGAAAGGTGTTTACCGACCGCTCCGGCGGCTCGATCCTGGACGACCACCTCGCGGTCAACGCCGCCGGCATCCCGACCATCGACCTGATCGATTTCGAATACCCCTATTGGCACACGCTCGAAGACACGGCCGACAAGTGCAGCGCGCAGTCTCTCGGTGTCGTGGGCGCCGCCGTCGAGTCATTCATTCGTGGGGAGCAATAATTCCAACGCCAGCTCATTCACATTCCGTGTGAGATGCCCTAACCCATCGGTCCTGCGCGTTTTGCGGTGAATGTGGTAGCGTGAGGGGTGAGGCAGTTGCTCCATATCCTTCGTGTTCGATCTCTGATCGTCGCATCTGGTTCGCTTCTCGGCGTTTCAGGATTAAGCCAGGGCTTCAATATCGACCTAGACCAACCCGGTCCACAGTACATTGGTGGAGGTCCGCCAAGCTCCTCATTCGGCGCCGCTGCGGGATAGCCTGGCTTCTGGAATCGGTTGAGCTTTGCCTCGGGCCGTTCGAGCTCCAGAACCTGGAAGGGGGGGCCACGATGGCGACGATGATCGTGGAGGCAGCGCCCGGTGGCTTTTATGGCGGCGGCCAGTTCTTCGAAGGCAACACCGGCGACCACGCCCTCTTGCTGAATGATGGCGCCATCGTGGGTAGTCTAATCGATGGGGGAACCTTGGTTTATACCTTTCAGGGTATTGACGAAGGCAAGTACGAGATATTCAGCTATGCAGTCAGCCCGCTGGGTGTCAAAATCGAAACACCGGTTTATGTGCCCGAGGCAGTTGAAAATCGGCTCCAAATTGTCACCGGGCCGATGCCCGGGAACGCGTTCGAATACCTGATCACGCACAGCGCCCATCGCGTAGACTTATCGGCGACTAGCAGTTTCCATATAATTTTCGAGCAGCTACCAGGCGAGCCCACGTCGCAGTGGGTCAACGGGTTCCAAATCGTCCCAATCCCTGAACCCGGGACCGCCTCCGTCCTTTTAGCCGCGCTTTTCGTCTTTATTCTTCTGCGAAAATGTCGGCCCTTAAACTGTGCTTCATAACTGTCGTACAAAGGGAAAACCATATGAAAAAGCTAATAATTGCCTTAGCGGTGATTATGTGCGCTTCGGCGGCTGACGCGCAATTCACGCAGTCCTGGGCAAAGATCTTCGCCGGAGACGCGTCCGGGGGTGATTGCGGCTATGCCATTGCAGTCGATAAACGGGGCAACACGTATGTGACCGGCTCGCGCTGGTCTCAACGATGAAGCCGTTGCAATCGCGGTAGGTCCTGGAAACGATGTGTTCGTAACCGGGCGGGCACAAACAGGAACACTTACCGCCGGTGATTGGGTAACTATCAGCTATACGGGCGCAGGAACACTC
>JBPCLO010000022.1:0-27214 GCA_051003155.1 Fimbriimonadales bacterium
AAACCAACAACACCGGTCAGGCAGCATATGTTTACGTCACCGGATATTCTGAGGCTCCTCCGGGTCCGGGCTCGACGAGCACCGACTACACCACGCTGCGCTACAACGGTGTCAATGCGCTCACCCAGACCGTTCCACTCTGTCAGTGACCTCTGCCTCTAAAGAGACTGGCGGAATTGATTTCCCTGTGCGATTTGCGGGACCGGTCAGTGGTATGGTGAGGTGTGAGACAGTCGGTTTGGTCCCACGGCGTTCGATCTCTTCTGGTCGCGCTTGGTTTGCTCCTCGGCGTTTCAGGACTCTGCCAGGGTTTCAATATCGACCTGGATATATTCACCGGGCCGCCGAATACGGGCAACGGGGCGCCGAGTTCTGCATTCGGAGCTGCTGCCGGTCAACCGGGCTTTTGGAATCGATTGAGTTTGTCGGGTGGGTCTCATAAGCTCAGAGATTTGGCGGACAAGCCATCCGGCGCAACGATGACGATAACAACCACGGGCAAGGGCTTCGGCGGCATTGGGTTTTTGTTCGAAGGCAATTCGGGTGATCACGCGCTTCTGCTCAATGATGCCGCGCAAGTGGGAACGCTTATCCAAGGAGGCGACCTAACTTATTCCTTTCGAGGGCTCACAGAGGGTTTGTACGAAGTTTACACTTATGCGGTCAACGTGGCGGGTTTCGTTATTGACACACCGGTTCTCATTCCCCAAGGTGACGAACCGCGCGTGCAGGTCGTGACAGGACCTATGCCAGGAAATTCCTTCGAATACTTGATCACGCATAGCAAACACAGGGTTACGATTAGCACAAGCGGCTACTTTCAAGTCATCTTCGAACAACCGCCCGCCGAGAAAACCAATCAATGCGTTAACGGCTTTCAAATTGCCTCGGTCCCTGAAGCGGGAACCGGCGCCGCCCTTTCTGCCTTTCTCGCATTTATGTTCGTGAAGCGGTTGGGCATCGGCAAGTGAACTTCGACTTCGCTGGCTGGCACGTTTTGCAGTAGAGCCCGGCGGGACAAAAAAGAAGGGCGGTTCCCTGTTCGCGGAAGTGCCCTTCTAGAATCCGGCTTACCGGTTCAGTCCGATCGGGGCGCCGCCTTTCTGAAGCGACTGGAACGCCAGCTTCGCGGCTTCGAGCCATGCCTTGTCGTCGCTGAGCTTGGCGGGGTCGAGTGTGATGTCCGGTGCGACGCCCGATCCTTCGAGCCGCCTGCCTGCCGGAGTGACGTATTCCATCAACGGTAGCTGCAGCGAGAATCCTTCGGGGAGCCTCATGAACGACGACGCTAGGACCGCGCCGGCGGATTTCGTGCCGACGACCTTGCCACGGTGATTGTCGGCGATGCCGGCGGCGAAGATTTCGCTCGCGCTGGCAGATGCGGGGCTAATCAGGACCACGAGCTCGCCGTCGAAGGTCTTGCTGTTCTGTCGAGCGAACGACTGCACGGGCCAACCGAAGTCCTTGGAGACCGCGATCGGATCGGCGACCTTGTCGGGGAACTTCTTCTTGAACTCGTCGGCGTGGCTGCGGGTGATGAACTTGCCAAGCGTGACCTCCCTTTTGAAGACCTTGCCGGCGAGATGGCCGAGGCTCATCACCGAACCGCCGCCGTTCGACCGCAAGTCGATAATCATGCGCTGGGCTTTCGATGCCTGGTCGAACAACCCGTCGATCGCGCTTTGGCTGTAGCCGGTGGCGAACGAGTTGATGGTGAGCATGACGGTCTTGTCGTCGATCCACTTCAGCTCGTCTTTTACCAGCAGGCTAAAAACGCCGCGGGTAATGGTGTAGTTCGTTTCCTTGCCGTCGCGCAGTATGGTAACCACGACCTTGGTGTCTTTAGGCCCGCGAACTTCCTCGGGGGAGGTCACGGGCTTACCGTCCGCCTTCACGATTACGTCGTCGATCTTGAGGCCCGCCTTTTGCGCGGGTCCGCCGGGCAGAACCTTCACGATCCTAATGCCGTTCGTAACCGGCTGGATTAGGACGCCGATTCCCACGCTCTTGCCGGTTGTCCGCGTCTGCGCGGCGCGCGGAGTGAGCATCTGGATGTGGGAGAAACCGAACTCGTCGAGGGCTTTATTGACTGCCTGCGCAAACCCTTCGTGGGTGGTTGCCTTGTGAAAGTCTTGGTCGTACTTAAAGGCGAACGAGTCCCACTTCGTAAAGTCGACTCCGCTGACGTACGCGCTTTCCTTGACGTGCTTGCCGACGGCGGCTAAAACGTTGGCCTTCGCATCCTCGCTAATGGTTTGCGTGGAGGCAAGGGACGCTGCCGCGACAAGCACAGGAATGATAATATTTCTAAGCTTCATATCTTTCTCGTGAGGTTAATAACGAGACCCTACAAGGAAAAGTGCCCGGCGACCGCGCTCATTTTAGAGCGGAATCGTCCGGAGTGCGGCGAACCGTAAGACTGCGCCGACGATTACGAACGCCACCGCGCGGCAGACCCTTCACGCGCCGGCCGTTTTGGCCCCCAAAAAATTGATTGTGCAGAGGACGCGTAGTCGCAGCGTCCGGATGACGAGGCGCCGGGCCTATGCGGACCCAGCGCCTTCTCGTCAACCAGAGTGTTGCCGTCCAAAGTCGACTGGCGAGCAAGCTCGCGACGTCATGCACGCCATGAGCGTTTAGGCTGCCGTCTCGGCCACGACGTTCTCTTTCTCCTCCATGAACAGCTTGTAGAAGAACGAAGCGATGAGCGCTCCGACGATCGGGCCGACGAAGTACACCGCCAATTGGGAAAGCTGGCCGCTCACGACGGCCGTGCCGAAGTAGCGGGCGGGATTCATGGCCGCCCCCGTGTACGGCCCACCGATCAGGATGCAGAAAGTGACGGTGAGGCCGATAGAGATTCCGAACATTTGCCTTGCAGTTCGGCCAGCATCGACCGCCGTGTTGAGAACGACTGTCATTAACAGGAACGTTAGGAGCGCCTCGATGCCTATCGCCTTGACCATGCTGAGCGCATAGTCCGAGGTGCTGTCGTCATTGTAAAAGAGGTGCCCCAAGAAAGGCGCGTTGCTTTTGAACATTGAGAACATCGCCCATACAGCGAATCCGGCGACAACCGCTCCCACAAGTTGCATCACCACATAGACCAGCATCCTATTCGCGCCGATTTTGCCTATCGCCCACAGCCCGATCGAGACCGCCGGGTTGATATGCGCTCCCGACTTGCCCGCCGTCATGTAGATCGCGGCCATCAAGGCGAGGCCGTGCGCCAAGGCAATCCCGACGAGGCCTATACCGACGATTCCCGTCGCCGGGGCGACGCCTGGGAGCTTCATGAAGGCATCCATGCAGATGGCAGAACCACCGACGAAAACCAAAAAGAAGACGCCGAGAGCCTCCGCCATGCCGGCTCTGAACAAGTTGTTTCCCATGCTTTCCTCCGAAACCGCGAAATGGTACTTGCTAAAGGACGCAGAAGGAAGTTAGAATGGAGTGCAGAATCCATTTAATCACACTGCGTTAATCCCGACGTTGCGCAACTTGTTAGTCCGTGGAGGGAACATTGACTTATCAGCCGAACCGGCTTATCCTGGAGTCGGGCCATCGCCTCGTGGTGGAGCATTTTGCCAGGACATCGGACATGCGCTTGACGCTTCGACCCGCGAGGAAGAGGCTCTTTTCACAAGAGCCGAACTTGCCGTCTTTACAGGTGGAGCTGAATAAGCCTGCTTTTGCCGCCATGCTCCCCGAGGGAGATCCCGACGGTAAGCCTTACCTGGTGTTCGAAACCGATCCCGTGAGCGCAGGCATTAGGGACCTCTATCGAAACGCCGACATCCCCTTTATCGAAGCGGATCAGGCGGGTGGCCGAGGGATGCTCCGGTTCGAGAGGCCGGGCTTTAGCGCGAAATTGCAGTTCGACGACCGAGGCGATGCAGCTGCAGTCGAATCGATTCTTCGCTGGGCCGAGACGTCGTCCGCCCAAAACAAAGGGAAGCTCATACGAAACGACGTCGAGCGAACCATTGCGGCGGCGATAAAATCGTTTGCCGAAGAACTGGGTCTCGCGACTCATCACCACATTCCGTTCGGATACGCGGCCGGTTATCGCCCCGACCTTCCACGGACGATCGCTCGCCATACTATCGAAATGGCGGTCTCAATCCGCCCCGACGTTAATGTCGGCGCCCCGGTGGTCATGCCGATTCGCGTGGAAGTAGATTTCGACAGCGTCGGTGACCCGGAGAATGTGGAACGCGACGAATGCGTAGCGGACTTCGTTTGCTCGGTCGGTATGCCGATGGCGGCGATTCAACCCGGGGACGACGGCAAGTTTCGCCTGACCTATAGCCTCGCGGATTCGGAAGACATACAGCTCAAATCCGACGACTTAAAGGGCTGGAAGGGCGTGATGAAAGACATCTGTTCGCACGCGCTCGAGGTCACCAATGCTGGGCTGCCGCCTTCGCCGGAGCCGACGTAATTGCTTTTGTCACTAAATGCTGATACAATCGTCTAAGTCCCTCATGGAGGAGGACAGACAATGCTAACTTTGCTCGCTTCGGCGCCATGGATGGTTATGAGCATGACAGCGGCGATGGACAACCCCGTGGCCGCGAGCGTCACTTATTGCCACTTCACACCCGCCTTTACGCCCGATGCACTTCGCATGGGCGACGAATGCTTCATTCCGGCTAAGCTGGCCGGCAGGATCGGATGGGCCTGCACCGTCAAGGGGGACAGTGCATCCGTCATTGTCGACGGACGCAGGGTCGATACATTCGTACGGCGAATCGGGACCGAGCCATTTATCCCTCTGCGAACCGTTGCCGCATCGATCGGAGCGGTGACCGAATGGGGCTCGGACACCAACCTTCGCGTTTTTTCCAAGCTGTACAAGATTTCTGCGACAAGCCGAGGCCTCGAAATCCGCGGGACACTTCCGGTGAAGAGCAACATATTTATCGTCAAGAGTCCTTATCGTGTCGTTGTCGATGTGGTAGGCGCACGGATCGACAGAGCGTCGGTGCCGACGACCGAGGGCAATGTGCGCTACTCGCAATTCAACGACAACACTGTGCGCGTTGTCGTGCAGGTGGATGCGCCCCCTATACTAACCGCAGGCGTCATGCCTGCGAAGCTGCTAACTTCGGTCGTATGGAAGGGAGGTTCGTCCGTATCGCTAGACGCGCTGCCGGCCGGACAGGCGGTTAAGCTCGTTGTGAGCTCAATCCCGAAACCAGGGGCCCCGAAACCAGGGGCGGGATCGCCGGCGCCGACTCTATCCGTCGGCGTACCGATCCTTGCTAAGGACACCGTCAAGGAGTCGCTGATCAGAATCCCGGTCTTCGGCGTCGCGCCCCAGCAGCTATCGGCCAAGCGTGATGACGCAGGCGTCTACTGGGTGGGAATGCCGAATGCCCGCGTTGCGAGCGCAGCGATGGGAGACATTTCAGGGGTTTCGATCCGGTCTGCGTCCTTCGTGGAGCGTCCCGGGGGCGGCGTAAATTTGCGGATGGAACTCAAACGCCCGATGGGTGTCAAAGTCTCCTCAACTACCGACAATATCTCGATACGGATTGTCGAGCCCAAGAACGCCGGCGGCACGCTCGCGAGCAAGACGATCGTGGTCGATCCGGGACATGGGGGTAGCGACGGCGGCGCCAAGTTCGACGGGCTCCGAGAAAAGGACTTCACGCTGGCCATCGCAAAAATGGTGGCCGAGGAGCTGACGGAGAATGGCACGACTGTGGTTGTTACCCGCGACGACGACCGTTTTATCGGCTTGAACGAGCGGCCCACGGTTGCCAACCGCAGCGACGCCGACTTCTTTATCAGCATCCACATCAACTCCAATTCGCGAAGCAATTCTCAGTCGGGCACCTTCACCTATTATCATCGAGATAACGGCGATTGCAAGCTCCTCGCGGAATGCATTCAGGCCGAGATAGCCAAGGTAAGCGGACTCCCGAACCGAGGCATCCGAAGCGACCGGAGAGAAGCTCCGGCCAAGGGCTTCGCGGTGCTCAGGGGTAGCCAAATGCCTGCGGTGCTCGTAGAGGTTGCATACATCAACAACGCGACGGATCGCGGGTTGCTCCAAACGTGGGAGTTCAAGAAAAGGGTCGCAGACGCGATCGTGAGAGGTATAAGGACATACATCGGTGAGCAGCAGGAAGACTAAGAAAGACACTCCCGGCGCAGGGCCACTCGTCGTCATGGGCGTTCTCGCCGCCGTCGTGCTCGGCGGCTTGATTTATTACGTCAAGTTCGGCCCACCCGCCGACCTGGCGCCTCCGGTAGACGGCGCAAAAGCGGGCAAGAACGTAAGGGTCAACGTCCCGGTGGCGAGGGTGGACGGAGCCGACACAACTTTCAATACAGAATCCCAGGAACTGCCGCCGGGCACCGACGTCATCGAAGCTTCGGTCAACGGCTTTTTGGAGACGATCCCGGCTGTCCAGCCCGAGGCGCGCCTTATCACAGTGAAGTACGAGGGCGAGAACGCCGAACTTCAGTTCTCGTCGAATTTCCGCCAAACCTATGGTACCGACGACGAATCGATGATCGTGCAGGGGATCATGAAGGCTGTCGCCTCGAACAGCAAGGTCAAGACCGTGACGTTCACCGAAGGCGGCAAGCCGATCGAGAGTCTCGGTTCTATCGATCTGACGGGTCCACAATCGGTTCAGGACTGGATGGGCGGTTAGCGCGCAAGGCGACGAACGCATCCCAAGTCTTCACGACGATCCATCCGACCACGACTCCGCCGACCCACCCAAGCATAACTTGCGACGGGAAATGCACTCCGGTATAGATTCTCGAGAGCCCGGTCAATAGCGCTACCGCAATCCACGGAACTCCCCATTTCCCTAGGCGGAGGGTTAGGACCATGGCAATTGCCGCCATGGTCGCAGAGTGGGCCGACATCGTCCCCGAACTGTCGAGGAACATGACTTTGCCCGAATAGTCGGTGATCAGCCGAACGCCTTCCAGGATGTTGCACGGCCTTTCCGTGGGCAGGACGTGCTTGAATACGTCTGCAAGTTCGTTTGCGACCGGCCAGGCGGCCATCGCTTGCAGCGCAGCGCCGCTTGTCTTGCGCCCTGCGGCTAGGAACGCAGCGAACACTCCAAGCAGGATGATCTTGAG
Organism: Fimbriimonadales bacterium; assembly: GCA_051003155.1. Lineage (GTDB taxonomy): Bacteria > Armatimonadota > Fimbriimonadia > Fimbriimonadales > ATM1 > JACDEQ01. The sequence continues at coordinate 7,114 of JBPCLO010000022.1, forward strand.
GGCGAGGACCTTGATGCCCAGGCTGAAAAACCGAAAGACCGCGTCCAGGATCGGTGATGCCCAGGCGTCGTTGATCCAGCGGAAAAGGGCGACGTCCCACGAACCCAGCACGCCCGGATTATACGGGAGCGGGTACAACATTGGCTCGTCGGGCGAATAGCTCAGTTGGCAGAGCGCCTCCCTTACAAGGAGGATGTCGGGGGTTCAAGTCCCTCTTCGCCCACCATGCCACCTCAGCCGCTTTCTAAACTTTTGACCGCCTCCTCTCCTACATCGAAAGGGTTGTACCGAGGGGTACATAATATGCGTCCATGAAGCAAATCCTCAGCGTCCATCGCGCGCCGGAAAAGCATTGGGTCGGCGACGGCTTCCCCGTTCGCACGGTGCTGCACCCCAAAATGGAGGGAACAAGCCCGTTTCTGCTTCTCGACTAGGCGGAGCCGATTAGATTCGAGCCGAGCGATGAACCTCGCGGAGTGGAGGAGCACCCGCACCGCGGATTCGAAACCGTAACGATCGTGTTCCAGGGCGAACTCGAGCATCGGGACTCGGCTGGCAATCAGGGCAAGATCGGCCCCGGAGACGTCCAGTGGATGACGGCCGCGTCTGGCGTGGTTCACGAGGAGAAGCACGGCACGGAATTCACTCGGATCGGCGGCACGTTCGAGGTTGCCCAGCTATGGGTCAATCTGCCAGCCGCCCACAAGATGACCCCGCCCGCCTACCAGGAGCTCAAGAACGAGAATATCCCGGTGGTTGAGATGCCGGGTGGCAGCTCCGCGAGGGTGATCGCTGGAGATTTCAATGGAGCGAATGGCCCGGCAAGAACCGTGACTCCGCTCTTCCTTTGGGATATCTCGCTGCCCGCGGGCAGCCGCATTGACCTCCCGGCCCCGTCCGGCGCGTCGGCAATCGCGTTCATTCGCAGTGGCTCGGTTCGGCTAAACGACACCGAGGAGGCGGGCGCCCTCGAACTGGCCGTGTTCGCCGTGGATGGCGAGGGTGTTACGGTCGAAGCCCGGGAGGACTCGAAACTGATCGTCCTCGGAGGCGAGCCGATCGACGAGCCCGTCGCCGCGCACGGCCCGTTTGTCATGAACACATCCGACGAGATTCGCCAGGCGGTTGCGGATTACCAGAACGGGGTCATGGGCACCCTCGCGGCTCGCTAAGTGGAGATCGTCGTAAAACGCGCCTACGAAACGCCGTCCAAGGCGGATGGCTACCGGGCGCTTGTCGAGCGGATGTGGCCTCGCGCCGTGACCAAGGAAGACCTGCGGATCCACGAGTGGTGCAAGACCGTCGCACCGAGCACCGCCCTGTGCAGGTGGTTCGGCCACGACCCCGCGCGCTTCGACGAGTTTGCCAGCCGGTACAAGGCGGAACTCGGCGCCTCGGACGCCCTGAAGCAATTACTCGAACGCGCAAAGGATCACCCCCGGCTAACGCTCGTCTACGGCGCCAAGGACACCCGGTTCAATCAAGCCGTGGTGCTGGCCGATTTCCTCGGCGCTCTCTGAGAACGATGTGGGACCCACCGCCAAGTGGGTCGACTCCCGAGCCCTTCCGGAGAAGGCACTACCAAGCCGAACTGCCCTCCGCGCCAGTGCGATGTCTCTCTTACGATCTTTGTCAGAAGTGGAGCAATTCTTGGCCGTCGGCCGCAGACCTCAAGCAATCAACACGTGGGCAAATTTGCTTTCGCCAGATGATGCTTTCCCTCATTAGAGTGTAGAGGTAGTGTCGTCATAACGTAACAATCGCTAAGCCATATCGAACGGTTGGCCGGATTGAGAATCTTTCTATTCCTCCACTGCTTGTGTTCGCCGCGTGGCCCGCCCTCCATAATAGGAGCATGCGGGCAAACGAGAATCCCTTTGGCGCGCGCGCCACCCTCGCCACTCCCCTGGGCGGGAGGACGATTTGGCGGCTCGATGCCCTTGGCAGCCTAGATTCTATCCCCTACAGCATCAAAGTGCTTCTCGAGGCATGCCTGCGCAACATTGACGGCAAGGTCGTCAACGGCGTCCACTGCGAAGCCCTCAAGAACTACAACGCCAAGAAAGTGGGCGTGTTCGAGATTCCGTTCAAGCCGGGGCGCGTCGTGCTTCAGGACTTCACCGGCGTCCCCGCCGTCGTCGACCTCGCGGCCATGCGGGCGGCCATGGCGCGGATGGGCGGCGACCCGAAAAGGGTCAACCCGCTCGTCCCCTGCGACCTCGTGATCGACCACTCCGTGCAAGTCGACACGTTCAACTCGGGCATGGCCCTTGAGATTAACGAGAAGCGCGAGTTCGAGCGCAACAAGGAACGGTACGAGTTCTTGAAGTGGGGCCAGATCGCCTTCGACAATTTCAGCGTTGTGCCGCCCGCCACCGGCATCGTCCACCAGGTGAACCTTGAATTCCTGGCCAAGGTCGTTTGGGAAAAGGACGGCACGCTCTTCCCCGATTCGCTCGTCGGCACCGATTCGCACACGACTATGATCAACGGCCTGGGCGTCGTCGGCTGGGGAGTGGGCGGAATCGAGGCCGAGGCGGTGATGCTGGGCCAGCCGATCTACATGCTGATACCCGAAGTCCTCGGTTTCAAGCTAACCGGCAAGCTCCCTGGCGGTTCGACAGCGACCGACCTCGTCTTGCGGGTGACCGAACTACTGCGCAAAGAGGGCGTGGTGGGCAAGTTCGTGGAATTCTTCGGACCGGGCCTCGACGATATGCACGTCGCCACCCGCGCGACCATCGCCAACATGGCCCCGGAATACGGCGCGACCATCGGCTTCTTCCCCGTGGACGTTCAAACGATCAAGTACATGCAGCTGACCGGCCGTTCGGACGATCTGATCCAGAGCGTCGAGCTGTACTACAAGGAGCAGGGCTTATGGCGCGATGAGACCCGCAAGGTGGTTTACAGCTCGGAGCTCTCGCTCGACCTTGGTACCGTCGAACCGTCGCTAGCCGGGCCAAAGCGTCCGCAGGATCGCATCCCGCTTTCCGGCATGAAGCAACAATGGCATAAGGATATCGGCTCGACTTTTTCCCGATCCGCCACCGCGGTCTTGGAAAAAGTGAAGGTCGAATACGACGGCGCGGAGTTCGAGTTGAAAGACGGCGACGTGGTGATCGCTGCCATAACCAGCTGCACGAACACGAGCAACCCCAGCGTCATGGTCGGTGCTGGCATCCTCGCACGGAATGCCCGGGCAAAGGGGTTGGAGCGAAAGCCGTGGGTCAAAACTTCCCTCGCTCCCGGCAGCACGGTGGTGACCGATTACCTCGACAAAGCCGGCCTGACCAAGCCCTTAGAAGAACTCGGCTTCTACCTGGTCGGATATGGCTGCACCACCTGTATCGGCAACTCCGGCCCTCTGCTCGATCCCATCAGCATGGCGGTGCACGACGCTGACCTTACGGTGGCCGCCGTGCTATCCGGCAACCGCAACTTCGAGGGCCGAATCAACTCCGATGTGAAGGCCAACTACTTGGCGTCGCCTCCGCTCGTGGTGGCATACGCGATCGCCGGCACGGTGGACATCGACCTTGCGAAGGAGCCCCTGGGCAAGGATCAGGATGGCAAGCCTGTGTACCTGAAGGACGTCTGGCCAAGCGAAGCCGAGATCGCCGAGACCATTGCGTCTTGCGTCACGTACGACGCCTTTCGCAGACAGTACGCCGACGTTTTCGAGGGCAGCGCCATGTGGAAGAGCATCGAGACGACGGGCACCGACCTGTACGCTTGGGATGAGAGGAGCACGTATATCCAGGAGCCGCCGTTCTTCGTGGGCCTCTCGCCGCAGCCGTCGCCCATTCAGCCGATCGAGGATGCGCGGTGCCTGGTAAAGGTGGGCGATTCGGTGACCACCGACCACATCAGTCCCGCAGGCGCGATCAAGGCGGCGAGCCCCGCGGGGTCGTATCTCATGTCCCAGGGAGTGGAACCGGCCACGTTCAATAGTTACGGCTCCCGCAGGGGCAACGACCGCGTGATGACACGGGGGACTTTCGCTAATATTCGCGTACGCAACGAACTTGCTCCGGGTACAGAAGGCGGCGTTACAACCGATTTCACGGACGGCCAGGTGAAGCCGATCTACGACGCGTCGCTCAACTACAGGGCCGCCGGTATCCCGCTCATTGTTTTGGCGGGGAAGGATTACGGCATGGGCTCGTCTCGAGATTGGGCTGCGAAAGGGACGTTCCTGCTGGGGGTCCGAGCCGTGATCGCCGAGTCCTTCGAGCGGATTCATCGAAGCAACCTGGTGGGCATGGGGGTGCTGCCGCTGACGTTCAAACCAGGGCACACAGTTCTTACGATTGGGTTGGATGGAACAGAGACCTTCTCGATCGCCGTGGATGATACGGTGACGCCACGGCAGGACGTGATGGTGCGGGCTGTAAAGCCGAATGGGGTTGCGGTAGAGTTTCCGACCACGTGCCGGATCGATACGCCCGTGGAGGTGGACTACTACCGGAACGGCGGGATTCTGCACATGGTGCTGCGGCGGATGGTGTGAGTCGCGGGTGATGGGATTTATTGGACCCATATGAAATATTGGCCTGAGTCGCAAGGGAAGGACTCGCGCGCTCGATAGCGTAAACTAAAGCAGTTATGTCCTCGACGACATTGATACTTGGCGGTGGATTCGGGGGACTCACGGTTGCGAACACTCTCCGCAAGCTGTTGCCTCCCGCTCACCAAATCATCCTGGTGGATGAAAAGCTGGCCTTCGTCCTCGGGGCCACGAAAACGTGGGTTGCGCTCGGCGACATGGAGCTGAAGGATGCCGTGCACTCGCGCAACCGATTGCGGGCCAAGGGGATCGAGTTTGTGAACGCTCACATCACGGGCATCGACCCGTTGGAGCGGCGGGTCGTCACCGACAAGGGCGACTTCCGGGGAGACCACCTCGTCGTCGCGCTCGGCGCCGATGTATCCATGAACGGAATCCCTGGTTTGGCCGAAGCGGCGGAGACTTTTTACACGGTCGAAGGCGCGGTTCGCTTACGCAAGGTTTTGCGCGATTTTCGAGGCGGCAGCGTGATGCTGCTCATTCCTAAGGGACCGTTTAAGTGCCCGCCGGCCCCGTACGAGGGTGCGATGTTGGTGAACGACCACTTCAAACGCCGCGGCATCGAGGCCAAAGTGGACGTTTACACTGTCGAGGGTTTGCCAATGGCCACTGCCGGCCCTGAGATCGGCCAGTACGTGGTACAAAAGATGGCCGAACGCAACATCGGCTTTTTCAACCAGGTCAAAACCATGCGCGTAAAGCCCCATGAGAAGATGGCGGAGTTCGAGGGTCGAGACCCTGTGGGTTACGACTTGTTGCTGACGGTCCCACCTCACGCCGCGCCGAAGGTTGTGGTGGAGTCGGGCCTTGCCAAGGCAGGTGCTTGGATCCCGGCAGACCCCGGCAACCTCGCCGTCGCGGGCTTCGAGAACGTTTACGCGATCGGTGACGTGTCTACCGTGCCGCTACCCGGCGAGTTCAAGCCGGGCGTGAAGCTGGTCATGCCGAAGGCCGGGATATTTGCCCAGCATCAGGGCGAGGTCGTGGCTCACCACATTGCCGCCGCCGCCACGGGCGATCCGAGTGACGTCAAGCTGGGAGGTACAGGCTTTTGCTACATCGAACTCGGCGATCAGCACGCAGTACGTGGGGACGGCAGCTTTTTCGACACGCCGCACCCCACGATGGCTCCCCCCGCTGTTCCCGACCGCACCCAATACGAGCAAAAGAAGGCCTGGGTCGACAGCTGGATCCGGGACCGGCTTTAGAGGACCGCGCCCGTAATCGGGTCGAGTCTAAGCGTTGCCCGGTTGAACCCAGTTACGTTTGCTTCAGATCTCAGGGTGACAATCGGCATGCTACTGGCGCTTACCGCGATCTCTTTCCATCGTCACAGGCTTGTCGTGATTTACCAAGTCGTCATACCGTGAAACCGATGGGACGATTCAGGGCCGAGTAACGATGGGCCACGATGTTGGTGGTTTCGCTTTGCCGCCGGACGCGCCCGTTTTGCAGATGTCGCCGCTTGCGTTGTTCACCGCTATTTCGTGGCACTGTCCGTCGTCCAAAGTAGGAGCACGATCCGAGCAAACAGCTCTGTTCACACGAGCATCCATGTAAGTCGAAGAAAGAGATCTTGATCTCAAGCTCGACCGGCTGTGGATTGCCTTTGTAGAATTCGAAGATCGGCCGTGAATCCCGTAATGAAAGGTATGCCGCCGATCCATGCCATTGCGCCGAAGAGATTCAGACGGAGTGCCGCAAATAGATGTACGATATGTCGCTTATCGAGAGAAGAAATAGGAAGATTACAAAGATGACGTGGCACCCATCCCGTTACGAGGTATTTCGCGATCAATGACGAGCAGCCCTGCTCGAAAAGCTATCTTCGTCATAAGCGCGGCGGCATGTTTATTCACATCGCCGCCGATCGCTCTCGCGCTCGGGATTCTCTTTGCTCTCACACTCGGCAATCCGTATCCTTCTCAAACCTCTAAGGTTCAGAAGACGCTGTTACAAGCCTGCGTCGTCGGTCTCGGATTTGGAATGAACCTGCAGTCGGTTCTAGGTGCAGGTAGAACGGGATTCGTTTTTACGGTTGCAACGATCGCTGGAACATTGGTGCTGGGGTACATCGTGGGGACATGGATGGGTCTCGGGACGAGCATCCGACACCTCATATCAAGTGGCACGGCGATCTGTGGCGGAAGCGCTATCGCCGCTGTCGGCAGTGCGATGAAGGCTGATGCGCGAGAGATGTCGGTGTCGCTTGCGACCGTGTTTGTTCTTAATGCTATCGGACTCTTTCTTTTTCCGCTGCTTGGACATTTGTTTGATCTGTCCCAGACACAATTTGGTATCTGGAGTGCCATTGCCATTCACGATACCAGCTCAGTTGTTGGCGCAGCGTCACGCTATGGCGCCGAGGCGCTTGAGATAGCAACGACAGTCAAACTTGCACGGGCGCTTTGGATTATTCCGCTTGCGCTCGTGACGGCATTTGCATTTCATAGGAAGGGAGCGAAGATTGCGATACCGTACTTTATTTTCCTCTTCATACTTGCATCAATTCTTCGGACGTACGTACCACCGATACAAGAGGTGTCGGACACGATCGTCGCGATTGCGAAGATCGGGCTCACGCTTACGCTATTTCTTATTGGAGCGGGATTATCGAGGGCGGCATTGCAATCGGTTGGTGTCAAGCCTCTTGCATTCGGCGTAATTCTGTGGGCAGCGATTTCGGTGACGTCGCTTGTTGTCGTCATCAACACACTCTAAAAAAACTCTCCGAGACTTGCTGAGAGCTTGAAATATTACTCCTTGATCTTCAGCGGCATCAAAGCCGGCTTGATCGCGGCTAGCCCTCTTTCATGACGTCGAGGACGACCGCGGTGACGCCGTTGAGGATGAACTGAACTCCGATCACGGCGGTGAGCAGTCCCATCACCTTAGTCATGATGTGCGTCCCTGCCTCCCCGAGCCTAGAAACGATCTTGGGGGCGGCGAGGAGCACGGCGAGCGTGATCACGCACGCGCCTACGATTGCTCCACCCAAAGCTGCCTGGTGGAGGCGGCCCTGAGCCTGGCCGGCGAGCATCATGACCGTCGAGATCGAGCCCGCGCCGGCGATCAGCGGAATGCCGATGGGCACGACCGCGGGGTCGGCTTCCTCCGACGCTCCTGCGCCGTCGTGGTCGGGGATGCCCTGGAGGGCTTTCAGCGAAGATAGGACCAGGATAAGGCCACCCGCGATCTGGAACGCCGGAATCGTAATACCGAAGAATCCAAAGATCGCGGTACCCGTCAGAGCGAACAGAAGCAAGGCGATCATTGCGGTTAACGAGGCGCGAAAGGCGGTCTTCGTTCGTTTCTCCGCTCGCTTGCTCGTCAGCTGTAAGAACATGGGAGCCGCCGCAATCGGGTCGGTCATCGCGACGAGCGAAGTAAACGCCAGGATTCCGTACTCAAGAGGTCCGGCTGCCACTATGTCTCACCTCTGATAGGAACTGCGGTCAGAGTTTTCGGCGAGGAAAGCACGATTGTTGTCTTGAATCGCTGAATGTCGCCGATTTCGCTGAGTTTGTCGAGAACGAACGATTCGTAGTCGGCCGGGCTGGCGGCGACCACTTTCAAGAGGTAGTCCTCGTCGCCGGCGATGTGGTGGCATTCGATGATTTCAGGCAGCGAGTTTACGGAGTCCAGGAACGCTTTCGCTGGCCCACTCCCGTGCGACTTCAGGATCACAGAGACGAACGCCGTGACGGGAAGGCCGACCATTTCGCGATCGACGATGGCCGCGTAGCCCTTGATGTAACCTGCAGACTCGAGCTTGTTCACTCGAGCGAGCGTTGGCGCGGGCGTTAGCCCGACCCGGGTTGCGAGTTCGCTGTTGGTAACCCGACCCTCGGTTTGCAGAGTTTCCAGGATTGCACAGTCAACCGCGTCTAAGGTCATGTGCCATATTATATTCTGTATGAAGGCCAGTATGCAATATATTATATTACATTATCGGGGCTTTCGGACATTTATCGCTTATAGCCGTAGCTATGGCGACGCGGTCGATACCGGCAAGATCGACCACTACTTCAGTTCTCAAGTCGCTAAGGATTTCGCGGACTTCTTCGCATTGGCCGGCCCCGAACTCGAACGCCAGAATTCCGCAGGGCCGGAGCACGCGCTTTGAGTCACGCACAAGATCGCGTATGAATGACGTGCCGCCCTGTGCGAACAGAGCAAGGTGCGGCTCAAAGCGTTCGACCTCCTGCTGAAGCTTGACGTCCCTCGGAGTCACATACGGAGGGTTCGATACAATGAGGTCGACGGAGCGAGCAGCGAGTGCGCCCAGCCTATCGGCGCGGATGAACTTGACGGGCGAGGCTAGCGCATGGGCATTCTGCGCGGCGATTCCGAGCGCCGCGCTGCTAACGTCGGTGGCGAGCCAGCAAGTTTCCGGGGATTCCAGGGCCAGGGTGATGGCAATTGCACCGCTGCCCGTGCCAACGTCTAAGCACTTCATGCCTGGCGCGAGCATCGGCAGGACGGCTTCCACGAGCACCTCCGTCTCGGGACGCGGAATCAGCACGCCGGGGACTACGGCGAAGTCGCGCCCGTAGAACTCCTTGCGACCGATCACGTAGGCAAGCGGCATACCTGTTAGCCGCTTCTGCAGCAACATCTCAAGAGGCGGCTCGGGGGCATCCCACTCAGGATGTGCCAAAACTTGCGAGCGCGTAACGCCCAGACAATGGGCTGCGAGGACCTCCGCGTCCAGCCTCTCGACCGGCGCGTATCGAATCCACTCGCCGATGTTCAACTGGCCAATTGGTAGGGGCGTAGGCGCTGGGCCGTCTCGGCGATAAGCTCGGCCCGAACATGGATGCCGTCTTCCCGGTGTTCGACCTCGAGGACTCGCCCAAGGTCGTAACACTCTTGTAGGAGGCCGCTCTTGTCATACGGCAGCAAGACCTCGATCGGCACGAGCAAGGAGCGAATCATTTTTGTGAGCGCGTCAAGCATCGAATCCGTACCCACTCCGGTCGCTGCCGAGACGGCTACGGAATTCGGCGACTGCGCAACCAGCTCGCGCATTACCGTTTTGTCTTCCAGCTTGTCGATCTTGTTGAAGACGGTGAGCGCAGGCTTCTCGCCCGCGCCGAGAGTTTCCAGCGTCTCCTTGACCGCCTCGCTCTGGAGTTCCCAATTGGGATGGCTGACGTCGACGACGTGGATGAGGAAGTCTGCCTCTACGACCTCCTCCAGCGTCGCGCGAAAGGCCGCGACCAGGTTGGTTGGAAGGTTTCGCACAAATCCGACCGTGTCGGTTACGAACAGCCCGTAGCCAGTCGGCAGGTCCACCTTCCGCGTTGTTGGATCGAGTGTAGCGAAAAGCATCGGGTCCACGAAGATCTCGCTACCGGAAAGCTTGTTCATCAGCGTGCTCTTCCCGGCGCTTGTATATCCGACGATACAGCAGAAAGGGAATGGATGCTTGCGCCTGCTTGCTCGTTGCTGGTGTCGAGATTTGACGACGTCATCGAGTTCGTTCTTGAGGTGGGCGATTCTCTCTTTGATGCGCCGCTTGTCAGCTTCCAGTTTGGTTTCACCGGGACCGCGCATTCCGATGCCGCCCTTCTGACGTTCGAACTCCGTATAGGCCGCGGTAATTCGGGGCATCAAATAGGAGTATTGCGCCAGTTCTACCTGCAGCTTGCCCTCGCTCGAGTGGGCACGCTGGGCGAAAATGTCTAGGATTAGCTGGGTTCGGTCCAAGACCGGCAGCTTCAGGGCCTCCTCGAGATTCCTGTGCTGGACTCCACTGAGTTCGCAATCGAAGACGACGACATCGGCATGTTCATCCTCGGCAGCAGTATGAAGTTCTTCGACCTTGCCCTTTCCGATGTACGTAGCGCTGGACGGACGGTCGACACGCTGATGGAGGGTACCTAGGGCGACGACGCCCGCCGCCTCGCAGAGGGAGCGGAGTTCCTCTTCGGCGTATTCGTCTTCGGTCGCATCCTCATGGACGAGAGTAAGCACCGCCCGCTCAGCCGGCTTGCGGGTATCGGTGGCTACTCTCGGCATGTAGACAAGCTCAGAGCCTGATTTCGAAGACCCTTATGCCGGCTGCTATCGAGAATCCGCTGAAGTCCAGGCCTTCGAACTTGCTGTAGTAATCATAGCGACCCTCGATATAGAACCTGCGATCGAAGCTGATGCCCGCAGCGGCGTTGGCGTTCCAGCCGACATGCGATTCGTCGATGCCGAAAGTCAAAGAATCGACATCGCCCCAATACGGCCCGACGCGGCCGACGACATAGGGCAGCATCTTCTGGTCGCGGCCGAAAGACTTGGTTAGGCCGAACGTGAGCGGGATCAAGGTGACCGAATCGTCGTTCTCGCTGCGGCGCAGGATACCAAGATCGAAGGTGAAGCGCCAGTTGCCGGGCGTCTGGAAGCTGAGCGGCGAGATGCCGATGCGGAACCAGTTCTCGCCCCACACCTCGCGAACGAGTTCGCTCTGCGGGAAATACATGCCGATGTCGACGCCTACCGGGACGTTGAGCTGGGCAACCGCACCCGATGCGGTTCCACATGCCAATACCAATGCGGAAATCTTTTTCATTCCATTCTCCTCCGTGTGCTCTAAGGGTACCTTGTCGGCTGTGCGCTCGACCCACGTTCGCGGACGCCGGCGTCGCTTCCAGCCGATATCCTGACCATTGTGCACCATGATGCAGGGTATATCAATCCTATGGGTCCGAGGATTAAGATAAACATCTCCGCGCAGACGCCCGAATTCTTACCTGAATATGCCACCGACCTCGCTGCCGGAATGGACCTCAAGGCGAACGAAACCTGCACACTCGAACCCGGCGAACGCAAGGCGGTCGCGACGGGGTTGCGGGTGGCGATTCCGCCCGGGTATGAGGGCCAGATTCGCCCGCGCTCCGGCTTGGCTTTGCGGCATGGACTTTCGATCCCGAACGCGCCGGGGACCATCGACGCGGACTACCGGGGCGAAGTTAAAGTCATTCTCATCAACCTGGGATCGGAGCCGGTTGCGGTTAACCGGGGCGATCGTATTGCACAACTGGTAATTTGCCCGGTGGCCAAGGCTGAGTGGCAACTTTGCGACGAACTCCCGGAGACTGTGCGCGGCGAAGGTGGGTTCGGCAGCACTGGAATTAGTTCGTGAATCTTTGCGATAAGTGCTTTGCAGTGATCGAGAAGGAGGCGCCGTTTTGCGCCGAATGCGGGGCGCCGACGGGCGTCGACCTGGCGGACGGCGGAAGCGACGCTCTTGTCTATCCTGAAATTGCCAGAGCGAATTTACATCGAATGCGTGGCGAGGAGGCTGAAGCCGAAAAGCTTTGCCTGACTATCCTTAGGCGGTTTCCGAACAATCCCGCCGCACATGTGCTTTTGGGCGACATCCATTTCGACCAGGCGCACCTCGATCAGGCGAAGCAGTGGTACGAGATGGCGTTGGAGCTTACACCGGAGAATGCGGCCCTCAACGCAAAACTGGAGCGTGTTCGCGGAGAGTTGGAGCGCGAGACGATCCAGCACGGTGTTTCAGGGCTCGAGGTACGGCCTCCGGGGCGGGCTGCCGGTGCGCTTGTCGCTTCGGTGGCGGTGCTTATCCTGCTCGTCGCGGGTTTGGCGTTTTGGCTCGGGAACGCGAGTCGGCGAACTCGGGCGGACGCAATCGATCCCATTTCGATCAATGGGTTGGCGCCGGCGAGAAGCCCGAATCAGGCTCCTGAGGTGCCGAAGGAAGAACCGAAGGCTGAACAAGCGCCCCCGGCATCTACCCAGCCGGCGCGAGTTCCTTCCGCAGCGTCGGGGATGACGGCCGAGGAGAGCGGGCTTCTCACTTCTGCGGCGGCTCTGCTCGGGCCGCTTGGTTCCCGGCTAACATCACTTACCTACGATTCCGACAAGGTCGGCGCTGTTGCAACTTTGTCGGGCGAGCCGGATGTGGACTTAGTTAGGGATTCGATCGATGCCGCTCATGTAGGCGCCGCGCTTCTGGGTCAAGGACTGGCGCGCGTAAACGTGAGAGTGCTCGATCCGGCATCGCGCCAGATTCGGTTTTCGGCGTCGATGACTACTGAAGCGCTCGCTGCAGCGGTGGGCCAAGTCGGCACGGCCGAGTGGGCCGCGAGCGCTCTCATAAACCCAGCGCCTCCATTGGGTGGCGGATAAAATGATTGGTTTGAATGCATGTGTCTTCTAGCGGCGCCGCTTGGCTAGGAAGGCCAGACCGGCTGCAAGAACAATCAGTGATGCCGGTTCGGGGACCACTTCGGCTTCGAAGTTGTCGACCGAGGTATTGCCCTCGATCTGCCCGCCGCCGAATTCTTGCGAATCGAACAGGATGTGGCTGATGCCGTTCCCGCTGTTCGCCGAAATGATGTCGGTGTGGTTGAATTCGAACCCGCCACCGGAGAACACGCTGGTGGCCAACACGTTGTTATCCATGTCGTAGATCGTGACCCGGCATTCAGCGAAGTATTCGCCGCCGAATGCTAACGATGTCAGCGTGGCTCCAAACCCTGGGTCGAAGATGATGTCCATCGTCGGTCCACCGACGCCGCCACCCAATTCTTGGGTGTCGACCGCCCAGAGCCCCTCGGGGTTGTTACCCCGGTAATCCGGATCGGGCTCACCCGTCGCGTAGTAATAGCTGCCGAGGTTGCTGTTCTGATACAGCCAGCGACCCCAATAGCTGCCGAGCGGGTCGGGAAACGTTTCCGACAATGCGAACGCCGGGGCTACACAAGCTCCGACAAGCGACAATACGAGCAATCTAGTTGTTTTCATTGACCTCTCCCTTTTTGTTCATCGGCGCGAGCGATGGCTGGCGCCTCGTACAGGTATAGCAAAAAAACCCGTCAAGTCAATACTTGTTTCATTTCGTGGGCATAATCTCACATGCTTTCGTTGCTGGCATCGCTGGCTTTGATGTCCGGGTCGGCGGTCGACGTCGATGCTCCACGGCTCACCGTCGTCATCAGCATCGATCAGTTTCGGTCGGATCTGGTAACCCGATTCGCAGATCTGTACCTCCCTCCAGGCTCCGGCCAGGCTGTGGGAGGGTTCCGCTGGCTCTCCGAGAAGGGAGCCAACTTCATCAACTCCGCCTATAGCCACGTCCCGACGGAAACCGGCCCCGGCCACGCGGTGATCGGCACCGGGAGCGACCCGGGCACCAACGGCATCGTGTCGAATAGCTGGTTCGAGCGCGAGACGGGCAAAGCGGTGTACTGCGTCAGCGATCCTGATTCGAAGGACCTGCTCACGGGCAATGAGAGTATGTCTCCCAGGAACCTGCGCGTGACCACGTTCGGGGACGAGTTAAAGCGCGCGACCGGTGGTGAGAGCAAACACGTATCGATATCGTTCAAGGACCGTGCTTCGATCCTTATGGCGGGCCGTCTCGCGGATGACGTCATCTGGTTCGATAGCCAAAGCGGTAACTGGACCTCGAGCGATTTCTATGAGAAGAGCGGCAAGGTCCCCGAGTGGGCGGTTTCACTAAACGGACGCAAGATTCCGGATACATACCGGGGCAAGTCGTGGACGACGTCCATGCCGGCCGAGGCGCTCAAGCGGGCGTCCGTCGCAGACAAGCCTGGCTCGCCCGAGTCCTTCGGCAAGACGTTTCCTCATCCCCTAAAGGACGATGCCTCTTTCTACTCGAACTGGCAGAGAACGCCCTGGGGCAGCGAGTACATCTTCGAGACAGCCAGAACCGCGATCAAGCAGGTCGGGCTGGGCCAAGACGCAGTCCCCGACATCCTGACGATAAACCTCAGTACTAACGACTACATCGGCCACTGGTTCGGGCCTGACTCACCCGAAGTGCTGGAGTTGAGCGTGGCCACGGACAAGATGCTCAGTGATTTCTTCCGCCACCTGGGCAAAGCTGTCCCCGGCGGCCTGAGGAACGTCCTCATCATCGTCACGGCCGACCACGGCGTCCTGCCGATGCCGGAGGAACTCGTGAAACGTGGGATTCCAGGGGGCAGGGTGAGTGAAAAAGACCTATTCAAGAAGCTCGACGACGCTCTTCAGGCACGCTTCGAGCGCAAGGGCCTCATCGTGCCGGGCAGCGATATGAACATCTACGTAGACTCGAAGGCGAAGCCCCAGGACGCAACCATGGACGAGGTGGCGTCCTTCATCCGCGATCAGTTAAGAGAGATCCCCGAGGTTTACACGGCGTTCACGCGCTGGGAGCTCGAGGAGCAAAAGCTGCCGGACACTCAGGCTAGCCAGATGCTTGCTCGGAGCTTCCACAGGCAAAACTCGGGCGATGTGTTCTTCTTCTTGCGCCCCGGTTACCTGCTCGACTACTCGGGCACGGGAACCGGCCACGGATCGCCGTGGGCTTACGACACTTCGGTTCCCCTCCTCATGGCCGGGAGGTGGATCAAGCCGGGCATCCACCTCGACCGGTGCGGGCCGAAAGACATAGCTGCGACGGTCTCGGCCGTGCTGGGGATCGTGCCTCCCTCGGGGAACGTCGGCCGGGCGCTCGCGGTCATCGAGCGGTAAACTCGACCCATGGCTGACGTAATGAGCGAGCAGCACTTCCCGACGCTTACACCGTACCTGGTCGTCCACGATGCGCAGGCGGCGATCGACTTCTACACCAAGGCGTTCGGAGCGGTCGTGCGAAACGTGGCGAAGACGCCCGACGGCTCCAAGATCATGAACGCGCAGCTCGTGATCGGCGACTCGGTGATGATGCTCAGCGACGAGTTTCCCGAGTACGGCAGCGTGGGCCCGCAGCCCGGAGACCGCATGCCCCTTAGCCTGCACATCACCTCCACGAACATCGACGCGGACTTCCAGCGCGCCGTCGACGCCGGGGTGGAGGTGACGATGCCGCTGGCGGACATGTTCTGGGGCGACAGGTTCGGCCAGTTCACCTGCCCGTTCGGCTACCGGTGGTCGATGGGCCAGAAGCTGAAGCGCATGTCGGCGGAGGAGATGGAAGCCGCCGCCAAAGAGGCGTTCGAGGAGAAAGGCTAGCTCCGCCACTCCGGCATGGCAAAGCTAGCGGTTGTAGTGGCTTATCCCGGGAAGGTCCACCACGCCTTGTCGATGCGGGCGAGCCAGGGGTAGAGGAACACCGGGCCGAGGGCGCGGTAGCTGACCCGGGCGCGAATCGCCATGGTAAGGGGCTGGATGAAGCGGGACGTGTTGCTTGTGACGTTCACGTTGACCGTGTCGTCGGAAGTAGTCGCCAAGCGCGTGTCGAGGACTTCGTACTGGCCTGTTACATAGTTGTAGAGCGAGATCTTCTGCTCCGCGTTAGCGATGCTCGCGTTCGACTCGAGGGAGAAGCTGAACCCGCTTGGCGAGGAAGTCGGCGCGGTCGCGTCGAGGATGATCTGTATCGGTGGCTCCGCATTGGAGAATACGGCGCCGGGCCTCATGACGAGCCGGTTGTTGTCGCTATTGTGCAGCGATCCCAGATTGCCTGAGATGACCGAGCCCCGGAACATGCTGTAGGAGGTTGGCGCAATCGCTCTGGAAACCCACATGAGCGCCTCGTAGAGCCCCGTGTTCTTGAAACCCCAGCCGACCACGTAGGTGGTCCCCCCATCGTGCCAGATGCCGTTGGCCAAGGATTCCGTGAAGTCAGACGGCAGGAACGCGTGGAGGTCCACCCACGAGCCTGCCGCGCCGCTCCACAGGCTGGCGCGAGTTACGCCGCCCACGTAGGCGTAGCCCACCTGCTGGCCGCCGTGCACTCCCCAGGCAACCGATCCAGTCGACCCGGCGGGGTGCAGGTCCACCCACGAGCCGGCCGTGCCGCTCCACAGGCTGGCGCGGTAGACGCCGCCCACGATGGCCCAGCCCACTTGCTGGCCGGCGTCCACGTCGTAGGCCTTCGAGGTAGTCGAACCGGCGGGGTTCAGGTCCACCCACGAGCCGGCCGTGCCGGTCCACAGACTGGCCCGCTCCACGCCTCCCACGATGGCGTAGCCGACCTGCTGGCCGCCATCAACGCCGTAGGCCTGCGAGCTCGTCGCGCCGGCGGGGTGCAGGTTGACGACGGTCCATTGGGCATTCGCGCAAAGAGCGAGGAAGAACGCGAAGGCGCTGGCTGCATGTTTCATTGATGCTCTCCTTAACCGGGGAAGGCTCTTGGCTGCCCGGCCGTTCTGGCCGGGGGCGGAACAATGGATGATGCCCTTCCCACTTGGACATTATGGCAGGCGCAAGAATCGTGCGGCTGCGCCTCCGGAATCGTGCAAGGCGGCTATCGGGATCGCCTAAGGTGGTTAAGGGGATCGCTTAAGCGCCCTGTGGTCGCCGTTTAACAGCTTGGTATCGGGCGCACATAACAGCAGGGTATCGGATGCCGGTATCAACTGGGCATCGGATGCCGATATCAGCTGGGCATTGGATGCCGATAACAGCCGGGTATCCGGTGCCGTTAACAGCACGCTACACGACGGTGAGGGTGTCGTCGAGTCTGCCGCTTCGAAGCTGGAGGCCGCCTTGAAGCCGCGAGCGGACCTCCAGGAAATACGTGCCGGGGAGGAAGGCGGGGCCGGCGGCGGGGACGAGGAAGACGAGTTGGCCGGGCTTGTTCTTTTGGACGCGGTTCGCTGGGACTTGGGTTGCGCTGCCCGGGCCGGTGGGCACGAAGAAGATGCCCTCGTCGGCTGCGGCGGTGTCGTACTGCAGCCGGCTGCCGTTGATCGTGCCGATGTTGCTGCGCGTGACGGTGGCGTTTGTGGTGCCCGAGCCGAGGTCGATGTACTCCAGATGCGAACGGGATGGCTGCTCAGTCTCTCCACTGCTCAGGAGGAATCTCGGACAAGGCGAGAATCTGGCGCAGGGTACCTATCGGCAAGGACCGGTTGCCATGCATCGGAACAGTGAGCTGAATATTCTTGGCTCGGTTCCACCACTTACGATGGCTTCCGCGCTGCGCGACGAGCTCGAAAGCATGCGCCAAGAGGAGTGCTTCGAGTTCCTTCGCATTCAGCCGTTTGATCTTCCCCGACAACTAGACGGCGACCTTGAGTTCGACCGCGCCGGGCGGCGTTTCGATCGGCAACGGCTCAAGGTAGAGCGCGATCGCTTCCTTTATGTTCTCAATCGCTTCTTCGCGGGTTGCTCCAGCCGAGACGCACCCTTTGAGTTCCGGACACCAAGCCGCCCACTCGCCCGTTTCTTCGTCTTGCTCCAGAATGACGCGCCAATTCATGTCTTACATTATGGTGCGGGCAACGTCGGCATTTCGCATAACCTTACTCAGCTCCTTTCGACGCTCAGCTTGCATGATCCGAAAGCAAGACATCCGGTACTGCGCGCGTCGCGTCACTCTGTCACACTGACTGGCTTGAGATGGGGTGCGCTCCTGTGGCCGCACCATCAGCACGATCGCCGGGACGATCCAACCGGCGCGCCCTCAACATTACAAACCGGGCGCCACCAACAGGGTCTCCAATCGTCCGGTAAGCTGACGCGGTGAACGCGACGCTGCAGTTTTTGGGAGCCGCGGAGACGGTGACGGGGTCGAAGCATCTCCTGAAGGTCGACGGTAAGGCGTACCTGATCGACTGCGGCCTTTTTCAAGGCTCCAAGGAACTGAAAGAGCGCAACTGGAAGCCGCTCTCCGTTCCTGCTCACGAGATCGATGCCGTTCTCGTCACGCACGCCCACATCGACCACATCGGGTACCTGCCGAGGCTGGTGAAGGACGGGTACGCCGGGCCGATCCATTGCACAGCGGCGACCGCCGAGATAACCCGCCTCAGCCTCCCCGACAGCGGCCACCTGCAGGAGGAGTACGCCCGCTACGCTAACAAGAAAGGCTTCTCGAAGCACAAGCCGGCGCTGCCGCTCTACACCGCCGAGGACGCCCACCGCGCCTGCAAGCTGCTGAAGGACGAGAAGTTCGACGAGGTCATCTCGTTGGAAGCAGGCTGCTCGCTCCGGTATCGCAGGGCCGGGCATATTCTGGGGTCTGCGTTCATCGAATTCTTCCTGCCCGACGGGCGGTGCGTTCTCTTCGGAGGCGACCTCGGGCGATTCAACACCCCGATCATCCGCGATCCAGTGATGATGGAAAGCGCGGACGTGCTTCTGATCGAGAGCACTTATGGCGACCGCGTTCATGCCAAGACCTCGCCGGCGCAGGAACTGCTGGAGATTGTTCGCGCCGCGCAGCAGAACCGCGGAATGGTGGTGATCCCCGCTTTCGCGATCGGGCGGACCCAGGACGTTCTGTACTACCTCCACGAACTGCAAATGGCCGGCGATCTGCCGGACATTCCGGTCTATGTGGACAGCCCGATGGCCGTCGATGCGACGGGAATCTATGCTCGGCACCACGAGGATCATGATATCGAGATGGAGAAGCTCGAGGACGACAACCTCAACCCCCTCAAGCCGAAGTACGTGCGCTTCGTGAGGACGGTGCAGGAATCGAAGAAGATCAACGAGGATCGGGGGCCGGGGATCATTATCGCCAGCAGCGGCATGGCAACCGGCGGCCGCGTGGTTCACCATCTCGCTCGCCGCCTTCCGAACCCCGAGAGCATCATTCTCTTCGTCGGCTATCAAGCGGAAGGAACGCTCGGCCGCAGGCTGACCGAGGGGGCTCCCGACGTGAAGATCATGGGAGATTTGACACCGGTTCGGGCCTCTGTTCGACAAATCGGCTCCCTATCCGCCCACGCAGACTCCGACGAGATCCTGGACTGGCTGCGCGGGTTCAAGGTTAGGCCGAAGGCGACCTACATCGTGCATGGCGAACCGCCGGCCCAGGCTTCCCTTCAAGAGAGAATGCGCGCGGAGCTGGGTTGGGAGGCGCATATACCGAAGATGTTCGAGACCGTCACTCTCTAAAACCCGGCCAAGACGCCAGAATGATTGCGTCATGGATAGCCTGGCGCGGCTAATTACCGATGGCTTGCCGCCGACCTAGCCGCGGCAAGCTCTCGTCCGTAACTCACCAGTGAAACCGCTGTATAATCCCATTGGGCGAAAGAACAATGGGAAACCGTGTCAGCGTCTTCGATACGACTCTTAGGGACGGCGAGCAAAGTCCCGGGGTGCACTTGGATGTCGGCCAAAAGGTCGAGATCGGGAAGGCTCTGGTCGACCTCGGCGTCGACGTGATCGAGGCGGGATTCCCGATCAGCTCGCCCGGCGACTTCGAGAGCGTCCAGACTCTTAGCAAAGAGCTAAAGGGCGTCACCGTTTGCGGCCTGACCCGCGCGATCGCCAAGGACATAGAGTGCGCGGCGGAAGCTTTGAAGCCCGCCGAACGGGCGCGGATTCATACCGGTCTCGGCGTAAGTGAGAACCACCTTCAATTTAAGCTGAAAATGTCGCGCGATCAGGCGTTGGAGGCGGGCGTTAATGCCGTCAAGCTCGCACGGAACTTCGTCGACGACGTCGAGTACTTCATGGAGGACTCGGGCAGGGCCGACCGGGAGTACGTCTACCGAGTGGTGGAAGCCGTGATCGAGGCGGGGGCGACCGTCGTCAACGTTCCGGATACCACGGGCTACACCTATCCCGAGGAGTACCGCGAACTAATTTCGAACA
>JBPCLO010000023.1:0-44483 GCA_051003155.1 Fimbriimonadales bacterium
CTGGACGGCGTCGTTTGCCGGGTGGCGGCTCACCATTTTGGAGACCCCGAGCTTTTTATGCAAAGAAGCTTTGACGTCCTCGGGCCGGGCGGCTTTCTGCTGCTCATCGACACGGTGGGCGCGGATGACCCGGGCGCGGACGAAGCGCTGCACCTTTTGGAAAGCCTTCGCGACCCGTCGCACGTTCGCGACCATACGCCATCCGCTTGGAGAAGGATGGCCAGAAAGGCGGGTTTCGAGCCCGAATTCGAAGACACGATCCAAAAGCCGCTCAACGCGAAAGAATGGATGGACCGTATGTCGGTCGAGCCCGTGACCCGCAAAAGAATATTGGAGCTTATTAATTCGTCAAGAGACTGGTTCCGAGAATATTTGCGCCCGCACAGCGAAGGCGATTTGCTGACATTTCATTTATTGGAATGCACGATGCTGCTAAGGAAATAATGCGAAAGCCGACGCTCTCGCCGAGCAAGATAACCACATATTTGGCTTGCCCAGTTAAATACCGCTGGACTCACATCGACCCCCGCGGTAAATGGTTTTTTCGATCGAAGAACTATTACAGTTTCGGCCTCAGCTTGCACGCCGCTTTGCAGAGGTTTCACGATAGCAATGACCTCGGTGTGACAACGACGGAGGAAACGATTGCTAGCCTGGAGGAGAACTGGGTGAGCGCGGGTTACGCCTCGCCGGAGGAAGCCGCGGAGGCCCTCGCCGAGGGCCGCGAGATCGTTTCCCAGTACATCGAATCAGCTGCGGTATCAGGTTCCGCGCGCGCGCCTCTTTTTGTCGAGAAACAGCTCAGCCTCGATATGGGAGATTTCATACTCGCGGGCCGGTTGGACCGCGTCGATGAGCTGCCGGACGGCACCCTCGAAATCATCGACTATAAGAGCGGCAGCCAGTTCTCGGAGGAGGAATTATTGCAAGACGTTGCGATGAACTCTTATCATCTGTTGCTTCGCGAGCTCATGCCGGATCGTAGAATGCTGCTTACGACTGTCATGCTGAGAGCTGGCGAACGCGTTACGGTCGAACAAACCACCGAATATCTGGATCAATTTGCGGAAGATGTGAAATCGATAGGAATAGAGATTTTAAATCGCGAATATCACGAAATTGATCCTATACCGAAATCGTTGTGCCAATGGTGCGATTTCTTGCCGCTATGTGAGAGGCACGATGAATTTCGCGAAAGCTTTCACGAATTGCGGCAATCGCTGAACTAAAGATAGGGCTGCACAATCGAAGAGGCTCGCGCAAGGGCGTCGAGATCTAAGCCCGTCTCGAAAGCACGGGCAAGGGCTTCGGTCGATACGTTTCCCGGGGCGCCGGGGGCGAACGGGCAACCGCCGATGCCCCCCGTCGAAGCGTCGAATATGGTGATTCCCATTTGCGCGGCTGCTTTGGCATTGTCGACGGCTTGCCCGAACGTGTCATGGAAGTGCGTGGCCGTCTTCTCGACCGGACAGACTATCAGCGATTCCGCGAGAAGTTCCGAAACCTCGTCCGGCTGCGCCTTGCCGATCGTGTCGCCGATCGAGATCTCATCGCACCCGAGTTCGAGAAGCTGCTTTATGACCTCGACTACGTCTTTGGGGGCAATCTTGCCTTCATAAGGGCAATAAAAAGCCGTCGAAACGTACCCGCGGACTGGTACCGGCGACCGCGCGATCACCGGGCGGAATCGTTTCATAGACTCCGCGATCGTCGCGTTGATGTTCTTTTGGTTGAAGGTCTCGCTCACTGCCGCAAAGACCGCGATCTTGTCCGGATTCGCCGCGATCGCTCCGTCCAGGCCCTTCTCATTGGGCACCAGCGCCATGTACCGAACCTTCGGATTGCGCGTGATTCCTGCAAAGACTTCGGCAGCGTCGGCGAGCTGAGGCACCCACTTCGGGCTGACGAAAGAGCTTACTTCGATCTCGTCGAGCCCGGTCTGCGACAAGGCATCCACCAACGCGATCTTTACTTCGGTTGGGATGATCTTCTCGATGCTCTGCAGGCCGTCGCGGGGGCCAACTTCGACGATCCGGATCACTCGAGCCTCACAAGGAGCTGACCCAGATCTACGAGCTCGCCTTCCTTTGCCCCGAGTTCGGCAACGACACCGTCCGCCTCGGCTTCCAGGCGGTACTCCATTTTCATGGCTTCGAGAACGGCGAGATCGTCGCCCCGCTTTACGCAATCGCCGACGTTAACGGGAATCGAGACGACCTTCCCTGTCATCGGAGCCCGCGCCTCGTGGTCTGTCCTATCGGACATGCCATCGGGACGCGAAAATCTTGCCGAGTTGCCGTTGCACGAGACCCAGACGCCCGACTCGTCGATCTCGAAATCTACCATTAGCTCTTCCGAATCGCGATCGACGATGACGACGACATTTCCAAGAATCATCTGCGCAGTTGGCACCTTGCAGTCGATAGGGCCGTCGGGACCGATTAGTCTCATGACAGCCGCCACGCCGAATGACACCAAATACCCGTTGCTTGGTTGGTGGGGCCACGCAAGACCCAAGCAGCCGCTCCTCCGAGTTCAACGGCCAGCGGACGCGGACCAATTTCGATTTCATCGACGGTGCTTGTGAAAGTCAGGCCCTTCGAAAAGCTCGTAGATTCAAGCAAGTGAATCAGGAAAGCTTGATTTGTGTAAATTCCATGAATAATCGTGGATTGAAGCGAGCAGATTAGATTCTCCGTGGCCTTTTTCCTTGTGTTAGCGTGGGCGATCAACTTGGCGATCAACGAATCGTATTCTGTGCTCACCCTGCTTCCCAGCCCGCTGTCGACGCGAGCTTCGTCCGGGAACTCCGGAAAATCTGCCCTCAGCACCTCGCCTGCGCTTGGCAGAAAGTTGTTATACGGATCCTCGGCGTTTATCCGTGCCTCAATGGCATGGCCTTCGCGCTTGACATCCGCCTGCTTCTTCATTTTTTCGCCCTGAGCGATTTCGATTTGCATACGTACAAGGTCCAGACCTGTACACATTTCGGTTACCGGGTGCTCCACCTGTAGGCGCGCATTGACCTCCAAGAAGTAAAACTCGCCGTCCGGCCCCAACAGAAACTCCACCGTCCCCGCGTTTTTGTAACCCACCGCCTCAGCAATGCGAATCGCCGCATCGAACAACTGGTCACGCAGCACATCGTCGACAGCGGTCGAAGGCGATTCCTCGATGAGCTTCTGGTGCCGCCGCTGCAGGCTGCACTCGCGTTCTCCAAGGGCGATTGCTCGCTTGCCATCTCCGAAAATCTGCACCTCCACGTGTCGGGCAGGATAGATGTATCGCTCCACGATCAGCCGGTCGTCTCCGAACGCGGCCCTGGTTTCCCTTTGCGATGTCTCCACCTGCTCGCGTAGCCCCTCCAGGGTAAGAAGCTTCTTCATGCCCTTTCCGCCGCCCCCGGCGGCGGCTTTCAGCATCAGCGGCGCACCGAGCTTCGCCGCCGCTTTCTCGACGTCCGCAACCTTGGTAAATGGTCCCAAGCCCTCGGTAAACGGGATGCCGAGCTTGCGAGCCTGATCGCGAGCCTTCGATTTATCGCCAACTGCTTCGATCGCTTCGGGCGACGGCCCTATGAAAACCACACCGGCGGCCGCGCACTTTCGAGCAAACTCAGGATTCTCAGCCAGAAACCCGTAACCCGGATGAATGGCGTCGGCGCCAGACGCTTTGGCGGCGTCGATAACCTCGTCCATCGCGAGGTAAGTGGAAATGCTGACAGCCTCGCGGCCCGTCATATGCGGCATTCCCTCGTCGTGCTCGGTATAAACGGCAGTCGCCTGCAAGCCCATTTCGTCCGCCGTGCGAATAACGCGGCACGCAATCTCGCCGCGGTTCGCTACCAACAGCTTCTTGATTCGCTTCATGAACAGGCTTAGTTTTACCCACTTCACGCCTGAGCGGCTACGCCCAGGAAGGCTTCCGCTTCTCTAGGAAGGCCTTGACACCCTCCTGGCCCTCTGCGGAAACGCGAAGACGAGCGATGGTCTCCGCGGAGACTTCGAGCGCATCTCGATGTGATATATTGGATAGGGTTCTAAGCAGAGACTTCGCCTCACGAACAGCCTCCGGGCCCCCTTGCATCAGGGTTTCGGCAACCTTCGAAACGGCCGCATCAATCTGATCGAGTGGCACGACTTCGTGGGCCAATCCGATCCGCTTCGCGGCCTCTGCGTCTATGATCTCAGCTGAAAGGAAATATCGACGAGCAGCGCTCATCCCGATTTTCCGTAGCGCGAACGACGAGATTACCGCCGGGGCAAGGCCGAGCTTCACCTCGCTGAAGCAGAACTTCGCATCCACGTCGGCCACGACGATGTCGCAGACGCTTGCGAGTCCGACACCTCCGCCGAACGCTGCGCCCTGGACCCTTCCGATGACCGCGCACGGGCACTCGTCGATCGCTCTGAACATTTCGGCAAGCTTGCGGGCGTCATCCAGATTCTGCTGCTGTGTGTAGCCGATCGACTGCTGCATCCAATTGAGGTCGCCTCCGGCACAGAAAACCTTGCCCTCACCGGCGAGCACAACCACTCTGGCGTCGACGGAATGAAACGTCTCCGTTAACTCCCTGATAAGCGTGTCGTCGAACGCGTTGCGGACATCGGGTCGGTTGAGGGAAATGCGGGCGATTCCTCCGGATTCAGAGACTAAGAGCGAACTCATGCGTACGGTTCTACCCGACCGGCCCTAAGGTATCCTTAAAGGGTGTCCTCCCCCATACGCAACATCGGCATCATTGCGCATGTCGACCACGGCAAAACGACCTTAGTCGATGCCATTTTCCGCCAAGCCGGGACCTTTCGAGAGAACCAACATATGCAGGAAAGGATAATGGACAGCAACGAGCTGGAGCGCGAGAAAGGAATCACGATTCTGTCGAAGGTCGCGAGCGTTCGTTACCGTGATTACAAAATTAACATCGTCGACACTCCGGGGCATGCCGATTTCGGTGGCGAGGTTGAGCGGGTCCTCTCCATGGTCGATGGGGTTCTCTTGGTAGTCGATGCGTGCGAAGGGCCCATGCCTCAAACTCGGTTTGTTCTGAAGAAGGCCTTTCAGCATGGACTAAAGCCGATCGTATGCATCAACAAAGTTGACAGGGAGGGAGCAATTCCGCTTCACGCCTACGACAAGACACTCGACCTCTTTATTGACTTGGGCGCAAGCGAAGCCGACTTGTTTTTCCCCCATCTCTTCACATCGGGAGCAGCCGGCTTTGCGAGAGTCTCGCCCGACGGCGGCGAGCAGGACATGCGCGAGCTTTTCGAAATGATCATCAATGCCGTGCCGCCGCCATCGAGCGGCGATGGCCAGCTACTGATGCAAATAAACAATTTGGATTATTCCGATTATATGGGCCGCATGTTTGGCGGCAAGGTTTTGCAGGGGCAGCTCAGGGTCGGCGACAGGCTCAATCTCCTTCGCGAAGATAAATCGGCCGGATTCAATGTCACGAAGCTCTGGATATACGAAGGCATCCAACTCGCCGAAACTGATCGGGTAGAGACCGGCGAGATCGGTATGATGTCGGGTCTCGACGACGTCCTGATCAGCGACACGATCGCAGACCCCTCGATCACCGAACCACTTTCAGTAATCGCGATCGAGCCGCCCACGCTCACGATGAGCTTCTACGCCAACCAATCGCCCCTCGCCGGCAAGGACGGCGGGAAGTTCCTGACCATCCAAAAAATCCGCGAGCGGTTGGAAAAGGAAGCGAAAGTAAGCGTCGCCCTCAAAATCGATACCGAAACGCCGGCTGAGACCGTCAAGGTCTACGCTCGTGGTGAGCTCCAGCTGGCAATCCTTATCGAGACCATGCGAAGGGAGGGCTACGAAACGGCGATCAGCCGTCCGAAAGTCATAATGAAAAAGGACTCCCAAGGCAAGACTCTTGAGCCAATCGAGAGAATTTCCCTTGAATTTCCTGAGGAGTACATGGGGCCGGTTATGGAAGAGCTCAGCCGCAGGAAGGGCGAAATGAAAGACATGGTCAAGGACGAGCGGGGAATTATGCAACTCGAATACGTTATTCCCACTCGCGGGCTCATTGGCTTTCGCTCGAACTACTTAACGCTTACGCGAGGTTTTGGCGTTGTTTCCCAATTATTAGAAGGACACGAGCCGCACAAGGGCGAAGTCACTTCGCGAACTAAAGGTGCAATTATTTCCAAAGAATCCGGAAAAATCACAAGATACGCTTATGAGGATGTGCAGGAGCGCGGCCAAATGTTCTACCCCGCCGGCACCGAGGTGTATCCGGGAATGATTATCGGCGAATGCTCGCGCGATGAGGACATGGTCGTCAACATCACCAAAGCTAAGCAAATGACCAACATGCGTGCAGCGTCGGCGGACGCGACCGTCGTGCTCGACCAACACCGTGATTTTTCGTTGGAACAAGCCCTCGCTTGGCTCCGCGACGACGAGTTGCTCGAGGTGACCCCGAAGATGCTCAGGTTCCGAAAGGCCGTACTCGACCACGGCGAACGCCGCGTTGCGGAAAGGCGCGCCGAAACCATCGCGTAAAGCACGAAAGAGCACGTGATAACGGACCGAACACCCTTGGAAACGCTCGAACGAGTGTTCGGGTACAAGTCATTTCGCCATCCCCAACAAGAGATCATCGGGGGCCTGATTGAAGGCAACGACGCTTTCGTCTTGATGCCGACTGGTGGCGGGAAGTCACTTTGCTACCAGATACCGGCGCTTCATCGAAGGGGCGTCGGAATCGTCGTGTCGCCTCTTATTTCGCTGATGAAAGACCAGGTGGATGCACTTCGCGCAAACGGCGTTCGCGCCGTGGCTTATAATTCGGCTCTTTCGCAATCCGAATCCCGCGAGGTTCTCACAGCCCTGACTTCCGGGAAGTTGGAGTTGCTTTATGTCGCTCCCGAGAGGCTCATGCAAGGAGGGTTCCTTCAAAAGCTCGACTACGTCGACATCGCGCTTTTCGCCATCGACGAGGCGCATTGCATTTCGCATTGGGGTCACGACTTCCGGCCGGAATATGTGACGCTCGGTAAATTACGCGAAAGATTCCCGAAGGTTCCGTTAATTGCACTGACCGCAACGGCCGAACCGCGCACGCGAATCGATATCGTAGAGCGGCTGAATTTATCCGAGGCGCGGGAATATATTTCCAGTTTCGACCGACCGAATATTCGATATTCCGTGATTCAAAAATCGAATCCAGCGGAACAGCTGGCGAAATACGTCCGCGCCGGAAAGGGCCTTGCTGGCATTGTCTATTGCGGCACAAGAAAACGCGTCGAAGATGTTGCCGGGATGCTGCGTCAAGCCGGGATTTCTGCCGAGGCGTACCATGCCGGGATGCCCGACCGAGACAGAAAAAACGTTCAAGAGAGATTTCTGCGAGAGGACGTCGACGTCATCGTGGCGACGGTTGCGTTCGGGATGGGTATCGACAAGCCGAACGTTCGGTTCGTCGTGCATTACGACGTGCCGAAACATATCGAGGGCTATTATCAGGAGACGGGCCGCGCCGGTCGCGACGGTCTGCCCTCGGACGCAATTCTGCTCTTCTCACTTAGCGATTATATGACCGCAAAAAGGCTTATAGAAACGGGGGAGAATCGCGATAGAAACGCTATCGAGATCAAAAAGCTCGAAGCCATGAAACGGTTTGCAGAGAGTTTTTCTTGCAGACGAAAGCAGCTGCTCGCTTATTTCGGTGAGGAACATTCCGGCGATTGCGGTAACTGCGACACTTGTCTCGATCCTAGGGAGAGTACGGATGCTACGGAAGACGTGAAAGCTGTCCTTATGTGCATTTACGAGTCGAACCAGCGGTATGGGACGAGGTTAATCGTCGATATTCTCATGGGCGCAGACACCGAAAGAATCCGTTCCGCCGACCTTGGTTCTTTGCCCAGCTATGGGAAGGGCGGCGATCATGACTCCTACTACTGGGACGCAGTAATTAATCAGCTATTGGAACTTGGCTACATCAGGAAGGAGGACGACAAGTATCCGATCCTCAAACTCACCCCGCTTACGAAGGATGTCTTGCGGGAAGATAAAACGGTGAGCCTCGTCCGTCCGGCCGCGCCCGGGTCCAAGAAGAGGCGAAAAAAGGCGGTGAGCGTGGCGACCCCGGTTGACAGGGCTCTATTCGAAAAGCTTCGGGCGCTCAGGAAGCATATCGCCGACGAGGACGGGGTCCCTCCGTATGTAGTCTTCGGCGACGCAACCCTCATTGAAATGGCGGCCCGCAAGCCGACAGACCGTAGCACGCTAGGGGCGATCAGCGGCGTAGGAATACACAAGCTCCAAAAATATGGGGAACGATTTCTAGCTGCCATCAGTCAAGAGTGAACCTGGAATGCTAAACTCACAAGCCGAAATGCGCCTGTTTGGGAAGGTTGATCTGCGAAGCATCGCTAGTCACGTACCATGGCCGGTGGCGCTGTATGCTTTCTTGGGGATATTGGATCTCGGCTTCACTTTGCTGGCATTTCATTATGGCTTCCAAGAGGGGAATCCGATCTTGGCTTGGTACAAGGAGCAGGGGTTTTTCGAGGTCGTGAAGGTCGGAACCACCATCGCTATCGTCGTCCTGGGCTTCTTTCTGTGGCAGCTCCGCTTGGTTAGGGCGATCATTTGCGTAGCTGACATCGCCATGTTCGCGTTGTTCGTGTGGCATCTTTTCTTCTGGGTCGGATTTCTTGATAGAGCTTGAACATTTCCACCGTGACGCGTTATTCACTGAGTCGTTAGTACTCACGTAACGACCCCCGCAAGCGGGGAGGAGGAATTTGGATGAAGATTCGAGGATATTTCGTAGGCTCCTTTGCTTTGGCTTTGGGCTGCGCGACTGTAGTCAGCGGTACCGACGAGTGGGATCCGTTGCCCAAAACCAGCGCCAGTACCAGCCGTGAGTACGCGGAGACGATTCGTAAAACCGCGACGATGGTTGGCGACGCCGACGCCCGGCGACTGGCTAGCGCTCGTGGCCTGAACATACTGAACGTCACATGGGAGGACACGGGCCGCTTCAAAAACTCTGCCGTCGGCCCGAATATCAGCGACATGACCATACAGGTCGGCGTCGAGAACGCTCAGACGCGGCAGTTCGAGGTCACCTGCATGCCGGTCATCCGGAACCCGAATTATTCGGACCTCACTTGCGACATCGACCCGCGTGGCTTCACGCTGCTCGTCGGAAACCAGAAGGGCAGGACACTCAAACGTGTGAGTTTGTATCAGTTTTTGGAGAATCCTACTGAATATCTCACTGACCCGAGCTCTTGGAGAGGCCGCGGCCGGAGCCTCGCTGCCCCACGGGACACCCATGCGCTGGTGAGCGCCCAGGCTTGTTTCTTGCCGATACCGAAAAGCGGCAAGGCAACGTTCAACCCGGTCTTGTTCAACTATCAGAGCGTCTCAGGGGATCCCGCAGTGCTCACGATCCTTTGCACGCGTGAAGGGACGAGCACGACGATCATCGACAACAAGCGCGACGCATTTTCGACCGGATCGGTCTGGGGCCAGCGGTTGTTCCATAACGCGAACGGCGAACGGACGAGCCTCACCGGCGAGCGGCTGAGCGACTTCATTTCCAGGGGCGGATCCGGCAAAGGCCCGGGTCTTAGCATGGTTTTGCTGGTCCAAGTTCCGCTCAAACAGAAGCATCCGATGCGTGGTGGCGGCGGATTCGGTGCCGGGGCAGACTACGGGCTGTCCGCACCATCGACAAAGTCAGAGGCTAAGGGGGGCCGAAGCGACGTCGAAGCGGCCGTGATCGGCCACGGCGAAGTCGAAGGCCCGTTCACCGAGATCGACAATCTCGCGATCGAGCGCGACCCGAATTTCCCCGTTCGCGTGACGGTTCAGTTTTATAAGGCCACTTCGAATGGAGTCGTTTCCGAGGCCGACATGACCACCATCAAGAAAGAAATCGAGCAGGTCTACAGCCTAAGCGACTACGTCGGCAGCCTCGTCACCCAGGGCGAGACGGGACGCCCGACCGAGTACGTCGGCATGAAAGTCCAGCCGCCCGGATGGTGGGACGAGTTCTGGCTGCGGCACGAGCAAAGCACGGGCGACTCTCGGGAACACGCGATCGCGAAGCTTAGGCATCTGCTGGGCAAGAACTACATGTCCCGCCCGGTATGCGAACTATACGTTCGCGATTGCTTGCGCAAGTAACTTACCGTAACTGCCCTCATCCAGCGGACGATGAGGGCGCTTTCACATCCTAAAGACGGGCCATTTCGTCTCCGGAATCGGCGCGTAGAGCGATGCTGAGATCGACAAGCCGATTGCCGTGCGGGTCTCGGTGGGCAGTAGAATGCCGTCGTCCCAAAGCCGCGCGGTCGCGAAGTAGGGCGAGCCTTCCCGCTCGTACTGCCTGCGAACCGGGTCACCGATCGCCGACTTCTCCTTATCGGAAACCGGGCCCTTCATCTCCTTGATCGTGATCAAGACCTGCGCCGCCTGCTCCGCCCCCATCACCGAGATCCGCGAGTTCGGCCAGGTGAACAAAAACCTCGGCCCATAAGCACGGCCGCACATCGCGTAGTTGCCCGCACCGTGCGAACCCCCGATAATCACCGTGAACTTCGGCACCTGCGTTGCGGAAACCGCCTGAACGATCTTCGCGCCGTCCTTCGTGATCCCGCCCTCTTCGTAGCGCTTCCCGACCATGAAGCCGGTGATGTTCTGCAGAAACACCAGCGGAATACGTCTTTGCGAACACAACTCGATGAAGTGCGCCCCCTTGATCGCGCTTTCGCTGAACAGGACACCATTGTTCGCGAGAATCCCCACCGGGTAGCCCATCCAGCGAGCGAACCCGGTCACGAGCGTCGAGCCGTATTCCTTTTTGAACTCGTGGAACCGTGAGCCGTCCACGAGCCGCGCAATCACATCGCGGACGTCGTACTGCTGCCTGGGGTCGGTTGGCACGATACCGGCGATCTCGTCGGCCGGCCACAAGGGTTCCTCCACGTCCAGCACGTCCACTTGTGCCTGCGGCCGATAGCCCAGGTTCGCCACGATGTCGCGGCAGACAGATAGCGCATGCTCGTCGTTTTCCGCGAGGTGATCCGTCACGCCGCTCACCTTCGAGTGCATGGCGCCGCCTCCTAGGTCTTCCGCGCTCACTTCCTCGCCGGTCGCAGCCTTCACCAACGGCGGCCCGGCAAGGTAGATCGTGCCGGTGCCCTTCACGATAATGTTCTCGTCGCTCATAGCCGGCACGTAAGCGCCGCCCGCCGTGCACATCCCCATCACCACCGCGACCTGCGGGACGCCCTGAGCGCTCATCACGGCCTGGTTGTAGAAGATCCGCCCGAAGTGCTCCTTGTCGGGGAAGACCTCGCTCTGCATCGGCAGGAATACGCCGCCCGAATCCACCAGGTAGATAATCGGCAGCCTGTTCTCCAGCGCGATCTCTTGTGCGCGCAGGTGTTTCTTGATCGTTAGCGGGTAGTACGTGCCGCCCTTCACGGTGGCGTCGTTCGCCACGATCACGCAAGGCCGACCCGAGATGCATCCGAGGCCGGTGACGACGCCAGCGCTCGGCACTTCGTCGTCGTAGAGCCCCCATGCGGCGAGCATCCCGAGTTCGAGGAACGGCGTGTCGGCGTCGACGAGCATCTCGATCCGTTCGCGGGCGGTCAGCTTACCGCGTTCGTGGTGGAGCTGGAGAGCCTTCTCCGGTCCGCCCTTGCGAACCCGCGCCCGCCGCTCCAGAAGCTCCTCGGCGACTTCCGCGTACCGGCAAGCGTTCCCCCGAAACTCCTCCCCCTTCACCTTGACCTTGCTCCGAATCGGCTCCATCGGCCTGATTGTACTATCCGATTCGGGGAACACACTTCCTCATCCAGCATGGTGGTCCGCCAGGTACTGCCGTTTATTCGCCTGCCCGATCGACCAGTGCACTGATGACAAAGACGCATACAAGAGTCGGCTGCCCATGGTAATGCTAGTTGCCATGGGGGTTTTTGCAGCAGATCGGAGTTACGTGGCCCCTGAAATGTGAACGTTGGGTGGAACGGACAGCCGACCCCCGATTTCACTCAGGATTAACTCGCAAAGAGGAATGGCGGCGACCCGGTCGGGATATACTCACTTCTCGATGATTCGGAAGATACTGATTCTGGGAGGTCTGCTCCTCGTCGCGCTCGCGTATTCGCAGGCGTCACGTACTCTGAAACCGGACGACCTCAAGGGGTTGTCGGTGCGCAACATCGGTCCGGCAAATATGGGCGGACGGGTCGCCGATATCGCCTGGGCGCCAGGCAAGGCGAAGTCATTCTACGTCGCGTTCGCAAATGGGGGCGTTTGGAAGACCGACAACGCCGGAACGACCTTCACGCCGCTCTTCGACGGCCAGGAGACGCTCTGCATCGGCAGCGTTGCGGCCGCGTCCGGGAAGGACGGCGAGCACATCGTGTGGGTTGGCACCGGCGAGGGCAACGGACGCAACAGTTCTTCGTGGGGCAACGGCGTTTAT
Source organism: Fimbriimonadales bacterium (assembly GCA_051003155.1). Taxonomy (GTDB): domain Bacteria; phylum Armatimonadota; class Fimbriimonadia; order Fimbriimonadales; family ATM1; genus JACDEQ01. The sequence continues at coordinate 12,488 of JBPCLO010000023.1, forward strand.
AGAAGCTCGGACTCGGGTTCCTCGTGGGAGCACAAGGGGCTCGAGAAAACCCACGACATCCCGCGTCTCGCCGTGGATCCGCGGAACTCCGACGTTTGCTATGTGGCTGCAATGGGAAGGCTCTGGGGACCCAATCCCGAGCGGGGAATCTACAAAACGGCCGACGGCGGCAAGAACTGGTCGCACTCGCTTAAGATCGACGGCGATCACGGCGCCATAGACGTTGCCGTCGACCCGAGAACGCCCGATGTCGTGTATGCCGCCATGTATCGTCGGAGGCGAACGCCGTTCAGCTTCGATTCGGGCAGCGCCGAGGGCGGTATTTTCAAATCCCTCGACGCGGGCAAGACTTGGACAAAGCTAACCAAGGGACTGCCGAAAGCGACAGGCAGGATAGGGCTGGATATCTATCCGAAGAACCCCAAGATCGTCTATGCCGTCGTCGAGAGTGACGACGGCGGCAGCTATGACATGTGGGACGACCGCAGCCGCAGCGGCGGTGTCTTTCGAAGCGACGACGGCGGCCAGAACTGGGTCCGAGTCCATCGTCGCGTTCCCCGGGCGTTTTACTTCAGCGAAGTACGGGTCGATCCCAGCGACGACCAGAAGGTCTACCTGTTGGGCTGGGTTATCGAGATGAGCGATGACGGAGGGAAAACGTTCCGGGGAGGCTTTACGAAGAAGCCGCATGTGGACATGCACGCCATGGCCATCGACCCGTCCGACGGCGACCACGCGCTGATCGGCAACGACGGAGGCATCTATCAAACGTGGGACCGCGGGAAGACCTGGCACTTCCACAACCAGCTGGCCGTAGGACAGTTTTACAACCTGGCCTACGATATGAGCGAGCCACATTATCGCATCGGCGGCGGGCTGCAGGACAACGGCAGTTGGATCGGCCCGAGCCGCACGCCTTACGAGAGCGGCAGTTGGCCCCCCGGCAGCATCAACGCCGGGATGTCCAACGCCGAGTGGCGTGTGGTGGGCTGGGGAGACGGGTTCCATGTGGCGTTCGATCCGAAGGATCCAAACATCGTGTACAGCGAGTCGCAGGGCGGTGAAATCCAGCGTCTAAACATGGCCACGGGCCGGGCTGTGAACATCAAGCCTCGGCCGAAGGAGGGCCAGCCGCGGTTCCGGTTCAACTGGAACAGCCCGTTTTTCATCAGCCCTCATGAGCCGACGACGCTCTACGTGGGCGGGAACTTTGTGTTCAGGCTCACGAACCGAGGCGATGCCTGGGAGCGGATCAGCCCGGACCTCACGCGCGACGACACAGAGCAGGTCGAGACCGTGGGCAGCGAGGCGGAGACGTTTGGCACCGTAGTTTCGCTCGCCGAGTCTCCGATTCGGAAAGGCTTTCTATGGGCCGGCAGCGACGACGGCCTGATCCACGTAACGACCGACGGCGGCAAGGCGTGGCAGGACGTTACGCCAAGGGCCGCGGGTGGTTGGTACATCGCGCGCATCGAAGTCTCGCGCCATGCGCCGGACCGCGCCTACGTCGCCGTCGACGGGCACCGGTCGGCGATGTACGACCCTTTGATCCTGACGACGAATGACGCAGGTAAAACTTGGAAGGATCTGACGGGCGACCTGCCGAAGGGCAGGAGCGTTCGGGTCGTGCGGGAGGACCTAAAAAATCCTCGAGTCCTCTATTGCGGCACCGAGAACGGCATGTATGTAAGTGTCGACGCGGGAGTTCATTGGGTGAAGCTGGCCGCGATACCGCCGGCCCCTGTACTCGATATTTTGCAGCACCCGCGTCAAATGGACCTGATCATAGGTACTCATGGCCGCAGCATCTACGTCGTGGACGATGCTTCGCCGATATCGGCGTTGACCCCAGCGGTACTCGCTTCCAAACTGCACCTGTTCGACGTTCCCACTGCGAAGCCGGAGTATCGCATGGCTTACGATGGCTTCTGGGGAGATCAGTTCTTCTTGGCGCCGAATCCGTCCGCGGGCGCGAGAATCACCTACTGGATCCGCGAGTACACGGGCGACGACATGTCGATCGAGATCTCGGACGCAGGCGGTAGGACTGTTCGGAAGCTAAGCGGACCCAATACGCCCGGAATCCATCGAATATTCTGGGACCTGCAGGCCGAGGAGGCCGAGCGCCTTCCGAACAACGACGAAGCTCAGGGAGAACCGATTTTCGTCCCGGCCGGCGAGTATAAGGCGACGATTGCACTTGGCAGTGAGAAGGCTGAGGAGAAGTTTTTGGTCGCCAAAGCGCCTGGCCGGTAAGCGGGGATTGTCGCTCGCCGGTGGCCTCGGGTGCCCTTGCTTACGAATCGTGAAACAAAGTTGGGTGCTTAGGGCAACCGTATAACCCTTCTGACGGTGTGAGTTGCCGGTAGCTTGCCCACGGCGACTTCCGAATCGCGCAAGCCCAAGAGGACAAGAGCAACCCCGCGTAACGATAAATGAGCTTGGCGCTATGAGCTTATCCACAGTTGTTTTCAAACCCGATTCGCTGCGGCTTTTACGGGCGGACGATGAAATCGGCAGGCCGACATGGATAAGTTCGCAATCACTTGTAGCAATTGGGGCTGTCAGACGCTTATCCTCAGCAGCCAATTTGTGCTCCGGAACACCGTCGCAGAATCTCGCCACCCGCCCGACGCTCCACATTGCGAGGGTTCCGTCTCCGCGATGGTCTGTGGAAATTGCAAGACCGTTCCCGGACGAGCGATTAGGGAGTCTGCAGTACCGCCACTTGTCAATCGCTCATCCGGGGCACACCAAGAGGTACCACCCAAGTCAGGCCACCCTGTCGCTCATCCGCGGCACACGAACAGCTGTCACCCAACTTGGGCCACCCTGTCGGACATTTTTGAAGCCGCAAAACGTGAGCACAGCGTCAAGCCGCACGACATGGGAGATCATCGAAAAGGTGAGCTATGGGCCGTTCGTGGAGCCTTTTGCCAGAGAAAAGGCAGAGGGCTGGGATGTTTGGGGGAATCAAGTTGACGCTGATTCAGATTGGGAGCTTGGCGAGTTCACGACGCAGTGATTCCCTTATCCGCCCTCAGGTATATACGAGCTTCCAGCGGGTGTCAAAAGAAATCCAGCATCTGATTCGGGGGGGCCGAAGACCAGCCTCTGTTTGCCTTTCTTTTCCCAAGACAGGCTAAACATGCCAAGTTGCGTCTGCGCATCTTGCCACGCGACTCGGTATCCGCGCTTGGTGCCATTCCACACTATGATGCGGTACTGCCGCCTCCCAGATATGGTCGCCCCCAGCAACATGGCAAAATCATTCCGCTTGTCAGCATTGAAATCGGCGACGATGTAGAAGGGGCGCTGAAAATGACTGCCCAGGTTCTTCTTGACAAAGGCAATCTCGCCACGTCCGAATTTGTCCTCGAAGACAGATTCGGGCAAGAAATCGCAATTCTTGTGGGCGTTAAGATATGTCGCCAAGGCTGCTCGATGCGGCGGCTCGAGCGACCGTGCGTCCTTTTGGGCCAGGCTAACCTTCGACAAACATAGCACCACCAAGATGAACAATGGAGCCCGCATCGTATGCATTATTGCACAGTCGCAGGCGCGGGTGGCCCGTCTTGTGTGAGACCTATTCGCGTGCAAGGATTAAGCTGCAGGTTCAGACCATAGCCGCTACTCGGTAACCTTCAGCACCGACAAAAACGCTTCCTGCGGGATCTCGACGCTCCCGATGTTTTTCATGCGTTTCTTGCCTGCTTTCTGCTTCTCTAGGAGCTTGCGCTTTCGCGTGATGTCGCCGCCGTAGCACTTCGCGGTGACGTCTTTGCGGAAGGCCTTGATCGATTCGGCGGCGATTACTTTGGCCCCGATGGCGGCTTGGATGCGGACCTCGTACTGCTGGCGGGGGACGACCTTGCGGAGTTGGTCCACGATCGAGCGTGCGCGGACATACGACTCCTCTTTGTGCACGATCGTGGAGAGCGCGTCCACCGGGTCGCCGTTCAGCAGGATATCCACCTTCACCAAATCCGACCGGATGTAGTCCGTGAACTCGTAATCGAAGCTCGCATACCCGCGCGTCTGCGACTTCAGCTTGTCGTAAAAGTCCATCAAAATCTCCGCGAGCGGCAGCGTGTAGTAGAGCATCACCCGCTGCGGCGACGGGTACTCCATCCTTTTGTAGATGCCGCGGCGGACTTTGCACAGGTTCATGACCGCGCCGACGTATTCCTGCGGCACCATGATCGTCGCGTCCACGGCCGGCTCCTCGATGTGCGCGATAAAGTTCGGCTCGGGAAAGGCGCTCGGATTCGAGATTTGCGAGAACGTGCCGTCCGATCTGAAGACCGCATAACTAACTGACGGCGCAGTGAGGATGAGGTCGAGCCCGAATTCCCTTTCCAGCCGTTCGCGCGCGATGTCCATGTGCAAGAGGCCGAGGAATCCGCATCGGAAACCGAATCCGAGCGCGTCTGAAGTCTCCGGCTCGAAGGTGAGTGCGGCGTCGTTCAATTGCAGCCGCTGGATGGCGTCGCGCAGGTCTTGGTACTGGTCTCCGTCGGTCGGATACAAGCCCGAGAACACCATCGGCTTGGCCCTGCGATAGCCGGCCAGAGCTTCGGTAGCCGGGTTCGCCGCGAGCGTTACCGTGTCGCCGACAGCAGCGTCGCCGATAGCCTTCATGGCGGCGGTGAAATATCCGGTCTCGCCGGCGTCGAGTTCGTCACTTCGGACCTGCTCGGGCGTGAAGAACCCGACTTCGTCCACTTCGAACGTCGAGCCGGTGGACATCATCTTGATCCTATCACCCTTCCTGAGCCTGCCCTCGAAAACCCTCACGTAGGCGACCGTGCCCTGATAGGTGTCGAAGTGCGAGTCGAAGATCAGCGCGCGGAGCTTATCGCTGCCCGTTTCCTTCGGCGGCGAGATGCGCTTCACCACGGCTTCCAAAAGCTCGCGCACGCCTTCGCCGGTTTTCGCGCTTACGAGGAGGGCGTCGGAGGCGTCGATCGCCAGCGCGCCTTCGATCTCCTCCTTGGCGCGGGCCACGTCGGCGTGGGGCAAGTCGATCTTGTTGATCACCGGGATGGTCTCGAGGCCCTGGTTCATGGCCATCGAAGCGTTCGCGATCGTCTGAGCTTCCACACCCTGCGTCGCATCGACAACCAGCAGAGCGCCCTCGCAAGCCTGGAGTGAGCGCGAGACTTCGTAGGTGAAGTCCACGTGGCCCGGCGTGTCGATCAGGTTGAATTCGTACTGCTTGCCGTCGCTTGCTTTATAGTCGAGCCGGACTGCGGTCATTTTGATCGTGATTCCGCGCTCGCGCTCGAGCTCCATTGAGTCGAGCATCTGCTCGCGCGCCTCGCCGCGGACGGCTCCGGTGATCTCCAGGATGCGGTCGGCGAGGGTGGATTTGCCGTGGTCGATATGCGCAACGATGCAGAAGTTGCGAATGTGGGCCTGCGACATTGGCGGTTAGACGGTCGCCTTGGCCAGGCGCTCCCAGTTTCCGACCGCGGCCTGGTTCGAGCGGCGCTGTCCCATCGCCTGCTCGATCTTGATCGTCAGCAATTCGTACACGTCCACGCCGGGCGCGTTCTTCTCGATGTAGTCGAACGCGCCGCGCTTCATGCACTCGACGGCGTTCTTCACGTTGCCGAAGGCGGTCATCACGATGACCTCGGCGAAGACGTCGCGCTTGACGGCCGCCATGAGGATTTGGATGCCGGCCTCGGCGTCCTCCATGCTCATGTCGGTGACGATGATGTCGTAAACGGGGTTGGCGGCAGCGATCCTCTCGACCCCTTCCTGCGCGCTTTCCGCGAGATCTACTTCCATGCCCTGACGCTCGAGGCGCCGCTTGACGGCGTCCCTCACATCCTCTTCATCGTCCACTACAAGTACCTTGTACATCGAGCGGCTAGATTATAGCCCGTCGGTGGTGGGTGAACCTGGGAAGGTGGGACTTTGAGCCCCTCAATAATCAAAGGCTAATGTAGAATGGAATTATGAGGATTGCTATCGTTTTGTTTGCGCTGGGCATGTGGCCGGGGTTATCGGCATGGCCAGATTCGACGATCGTTCAAACACAGATAGAGTTGACGGAACAGACCGCGCGCGAGTTCGTGGCGGCGGACAAGGTTCTAAATCAGACCTACAAGCAACTGGTTCGCACTTTGGATTCCAAGGCTTTTGTTAAGCTTAGGAAGTCCCAGCGCCTTTGGGTTCAGTTTCGCGATGCGGAGGCTGAGTTTGAAATGGACGTGTACCGCGGCGGAAGCATGGCTTCCATGGTTTACCACCAGAGCCGCACGGAAGCGAGTAAGACACGAGTAAAGAAATTGGAGAAAATGCTGCGATTCTTTGAATAGCTCGGGTTGGCTTGAAAAATAGCCAACGCGGGCGTTGATCTGGTTGGACTCGAACATGGTTAAAGCGCGTTTCTTTCGCCAGGACCGCGTGTGCCGGGAGAAGCGGTGTGTGCCGGGGACAAGCATCTTCGAGACTTTCGTTAGTTCGCCGCCTCGGTTAGCTTGTCCCCGAGAACCCTTCCGTCGTAGCCTAAACCGGTGATCGAGCGTAGCCGGCGAATCAGCATCGACGAGCCTGGGCACGCGCACGAGCTAACGTTCAGTTGCTGCCGGAGACTGCCCTTGCTCGCAAACGACGTGTCGAAGAGATCTTTTCTAAGAAAGCCTCGACGAAGCCAGGCGCAAATGGCGGTTCGAAGTATGGGCATATGCGCTCATGCCGGAGCACGTTCACGTGATCGTACATCCGCTCACCCGAGTCTACAGCATCGCGGCGATCCGAAAGGGCATCAAGCAGCCCGTCGCCGGAGCCATGCTGGGGTTGATTCGGGAATCGGCACCTGAGGAGGCGAGTCGGTTGATTTGTGCCGTTCGAAATGGCAAGCCGCAGTTCCGGTTCTGGCAGAAGGGCAAGGGCTACGATTCGGAACCTGTTCTCGGAAACTGTGATCGACTCCGCAATTTCTTACATCCACGCCAACCCTGTGCGACGGCGTCTGAGCGAGACTGAGCTTGATTACCGCAGGTCGAGTTCTCGGTCTCATGCTGAAGCAGGAGATACGGTCTTCGAAGTCGACGGATGTCCGGTTTTTAGGACGGGAAGGTGAGCGAATTGGCAGTTGGATCGGGGACAAGCTAGCGAACCCTTAGGCACTCGGCCGCACTCAAACGCTTGTCCCCGGCACACGCGCCCGCGCCTAAGTCTCCGGCCCGCGCATGTAGCGCCGGCATCCCCTTCTTTGCGAGGCAGTACGGCTTTCCTAAGGAGTCGCCCTTTAGTCGCGAATTGCGGGTTTCGGTCATAGCGCACCCCTGTAGCGGGCCGGCATCTGCGGGAATCGGCCCGCCGAAACCGGGTGGTATGTAAGGGCGTCAAACTTCTAAAATGCTGATCGCGGGGTTGTTGTTGGTGGTGGCTCAGCAGACGCCGATGCAGATGGTCCTTGCCACAATGCTCATGTGGGAGGATGCAGGTTCTGAATCTGCGCGCATCGTATTGCGTAAGAACGAGTCAGGCTTTGGTGGTCAGATATCTGGTGGGGCTCCAGCTCAGTATGCGGATGTTCCGAAGGAGTATTCCCATATCGAAATCTGCCTCTATCCAGCGAATGCCACCGCGGGCAAGCCGACTTTTGCAAAGCGTGAGCAGCAGTTTCCGGTTGCGGAGTTATTTCTCGGAGAAGGCCGCGGTCTCAGGTGGCACGGGAGCGGCCCGGTCTTTTATCTCGACGAGTTGTCCGACAAACTCAAACTGAAAGGTGGCGACGATCGGCTTAGGCTGCTCGCGGAAGGCTTGCTCTCAAGAGACGGCCACGTTTCGATGGGTTGTGGAACTCGACTCGCTTACAAAGGAGACGACGCGCTTGCCCACATTCGCAAAGCTATCGACAGAGCCGATGAACAATCGTTGCGGGCTTGCGTCTACCCTCTCGGTCTGATCGAGACACCCTACGCGGAGAGAATGCTAATCGAATTATACGCCGACGCCAGAACACGGACGGCGGCGGCCGGCGCGCTTAGTCACTTTCCACGGCCGAAAGCCCGCGCGTGCTACTTCGACATGGTCCGCAGGGACCTCTACGCCTCCAGCGCCGCGCGCCAGATCGCAAGATTCGGCTGGAAGTCTGGGCTGCCCCTCATAGAGAAAGCAATGAGAAGCGTGGAGCACTGGCAAGACTACGAGACGATGTTCTTCGCTGGTCGCTCGCTTGAAGGCAGGCCGGTCCCGAAGGATGTCGCGGAGGCGATTTTGAGGCTAACCGGGAAAGATTCGCGCAAGGCTCGGCTAACTTTGAAGAATTACAAGGACGTGGAAGCAGTTGCGGTGCTCGCGGTTCGCCTCGCGCTGCATTCGACCAAGGGCGACTCCAAGCCGATGAACGACTCGGGCACCGAGCTGCTCCTCTCGCTCGACCGCGCTGTGGTTAGGTCGATGTTGATGCGGGCGGTTAGCGCCGTGCGCGCCAAATGGCATCGAGACAAGCTGGCGTTATTGCTTGGCCTCGTACGCTGAAGCAAAAGGCACCGACTCGCAGACGAACTCAGCCCCAAAATTATCCTCAAGCAAGGGAAAGGATTTACGGGGGAAGGCCATTTTATTCCCCCTGGTGCGGCGTTCATTCGCGCCGCAGCACGCATACACTACCCTCGTTCCCAAGCCCTCTGGCAGGGCGCTACTTCTGCTTAACGTACTTGACCTGAGGTGAGCCCGGCGTATGCTTTATGCTGGTCATCGTCTTCTTGTCCGCGCTCAGGCTCATATCCATCGAGCCCTCCTTCATCTTCGAACGAGTGCTTTCCGGCATGTCCTTTACATCTATGCCCGCCACTTTTTCCGGCTGGAACTGGACGGTAGAGCCTTTGAGTTCCCAAGTTCCCTCCATCATCATTCCGGTAAACCTATGATCTGCCGTGAGTTCGATCGTCATCATCTGCAGCGCGGCGGCCCTTCGCGCCCAGCCCGGGTCATTCTTCTGGTCGTCGCTTAGGTTCACTACGGGCTTCCACTTGCCCACCACCTCCGAACCGCTCTGGCTGCACCCGGTCACGCCGATTGCCACGATCATAGCTGCCAAACCCATACTTGGCTTCATAGTACGGTTACTTTAGCAGATGCGGGCCCGGACGGCATCCGGAATGCCGTAGTTTCCCCCTCTCCTAACCTCGACGGATCCGCATCGCTCTCTTTGCTAGCGTCGGTCGGCAAGTACGCGTGAACCTCCTACCGGTCGATTTCGCCGAGGACGATGTCGATGCTGCCGATTATGGCCACCACGTCGGCGATCATGCGCCCGATGCACATCGGCTTCAGAGCTTGAAGGTTCAGGAGGCTCGGCGGGCGGACGTGCCAGCGGTAGGGGCGGTTGGAGCCGTCCGAAACGATATACCACCCGATCTCGCCTTTCGGGCCCTCGATCCCGACGTACGATTCTCCGACGGGCGTGTGAAAACCTTCGGTCCAGAGCTTGAAGTGATGGATGAGGGCCTCCATCGAGTTGTCGAGCTCAGCGCGGGGCGGCGGCACGATGCGCCGGTCGGCGGCAGACACCGGTCCGCCGGGGAGTCCGTCGATCGCCTGCTGAAGAATCTTTACCGACTCGAGCATCTCGGCCAGGCGAACCAGGAACCGGTCGTAAACATCGCCGTTCTGCGTCACCGGCATCGCGAAATCGTATTTCTCGTAACCCGAATACGGGTTGCTCTTGCGGAGGTCCCAGGCGATTCCGGAAGCCCGCGTCATCGGCCCCGAAAGGCCAAGATTCAGCGCGAGGTCGGCGGAAATCTTGCCGACGTTCATCGTCCGCTCTTTCCAAATCGGGTTGTCCACAAGAAGCCCTTCCACCTCCTTCAGTGCGGGCGGGAACTCCTTAAGGAACTGCCGCAGCTTCCCCTCGAAGCCGTCGGGCATGTCGGCGCGCAGCCCGCCGGGGACGATCCAACTCGGCATCATGCGAACGCCCGAGAACATTTCGAACATGTCCAGAATTTTCTCGCGCTCGCGGAAGATCCAGAAGAACGGTGTCATCGCGCCGAGGTCAAGCGCGTGCGTTCCCAGCCAGACGCAGTGCGAGGCGATGCGGCTGAGTTCGGTGAGAATCACGCGCAGCGCCTGGCCGCGCTCGGGGATTTCGATTTGCAAAAGCTGCTCGATCGACAACGCGTGTGCGAGGTTGTTGCTGTTGGCCGCGAGGTAATCCATGCGGTCGGTCATCGTCACGCACTTCAGGTACTGCTGGTACTCGGCCTCCTTCTCCATGCCGGTGTGCAAATAGCCGATCACGCATTCCAGGTTGACGATGGTCTCGCCCTCCAGCTCGAGGATGATGCGCAGAACGCCGTGCGTGCTTGGGTGCTGCGGCCCCATGTTCACGATCATCGTATTCTCGCCGGTCCGCTCGAAGACGGTTTCGGTGCTGGGCATGAAGGTTTGTTCCATTGATTTTTTGACGAGGCTCACTCCCCGCCGAGAGCTCAGCTCGCCTCTGCATCATACATCACGACGGCCAGCCTCGCGGTTGCGCGGATGATCGAACTCCCTTGGCAAAGTCAGGCGTCCAATTGGATGTGAGTTGCCAACAGCTGGACTATTTGCCGTTCCGCAAGGCACATGATCATCCGCACGTTTTTCCCAGTGTGCTCGGTACGAGCGGGCCGTTCCTGTTCCTGAGCAATAGCCCCGAGGCCATTTTGGCCGCGGCCGATTTACCGCTCAACTTGTACAGGTGTGCGATTCCCCTCGGGATGAGCGCCCAGCCGATTCGCTGCTACATCTGGCATAAGAACAAGAGGGCGGGCGAAACAATCAACATTGGGCTAATAGCGAGTTTGGCCATCGGCTCTGGCCCCGCTGTGCTGTCCAACTTTAGAGTCGAAAAGAACGTCACGAGTGATCTCGTGACCATGGGGATCTGCACGGCGAAGGCGCAGCTGTATGGTTCATATGACGCCGTTTTCGGGACGATTCCAGTCGTAACGGATGTCGTGATAACGTCCGCCGCTGCCGCCGTGCCGCCCGAGCAAACTTTTGGGTGCGTAATCGAGTTCAACGCGGCTGCAACCACGCTTATCCCGACTACGCTGCAGCTACGAACGGCGGCTTACACGGGACCCCTTGGAGCCGTGCCCAACCAATGGACGAGCCAAATCGCCACGATCGAACGGGCACATCCGAGAGGGCATTGGCAGGCTGCGAACGCCATGTTCTCGGGCGGCACCTTCAATGCCTCCCCCTACGTCCCGCCCCAGTTTGTGCAGTTGAGGTGCTGCGACAAAGGAAAGGCCGAGGAAGCCACTTTCGGCGACGACCCGCTCAATTCTGAGGACAGCGTGAACCGCGGGCTCTATGGTGTCAACCTCACGTACCGATTCAACGTAACGAATGCCGGCAATCCCAATCCCAGCAGCGTTTGGGCGTTCCTCAAGGCGGTCAACACTGACGAGACCTATTTTGGAGCGTCGAAAGTGTCGGCTCCGGGGTCTAACCCCGACCGCGGCGTGCCGGAAATTGCACACCTCCCTGCGACCGCGCCGAATAACTTCGTGAACCTCACGGCTGTAGCTCCTGTCGTCGTTCCGGCGTACGGATCGGTGAACCTCGATGTCATCGTGGCGAACGCGGGTGCATCGACCATGCCGTATGAGATTGTTTTATCAAAAATCAATCTGGAGATAGAGGAGTAACGCAATGATAAATGCCGTCATAGCATTCTCGATCTTAGTAAGTCAGAACCCTACGTATTCAGAAAGACAAATCGACAACCCCAAGCTAAAGTCCAATCTAAGACTCGCGGGGCCCTTGCACCGTTCAGATCATCATTTGTTGGTCAGCAACGACGGTAGAACCGTGTTCTCGTATGGTTCTACGCTCGATCGCTATTCGCTCACTTCCCCTTGGGCTCGTGAGGGCGAAGTCATGGTGATTTACAAGGTAGACGGCAGGCGAACTTCGTATACGATGAGCCAAAGTTTTTACACACAAAAGTATCTGACGGGGACGTACAAGATCGGCGGGCGACAGTTGCTTGCCGGCATTGGCAAGTCGGACATATGGCTGTGGTCGTACGACGATTCGGGGACCTACCTTTCTTATGTGCGGATGGACAAGCGAGGCAGAAGGCCCAACGACGACTATAAGTTCCCATTTCGGATGGATTACATTTACCAGGACGCCCGGCTCGCCGACGGCAGGCTATCGATCTTCGTCGTAAGGGACGTTTCGGGCTCGCGCTACCTCGATACATATCTTCTGAAGAGCAGGAAAATGGCGCGGGCTGATCGCACAAAGTTGTCCAAGGACGCGCATCCCATTGCGCACGACCCCAAAACTCGACGGCTCGCCGGGATAATTGGCGTTAGGCGTGGGGTCGTCCTCTCGCACCCCGCAAGCGGAGCACGAAAGTCCACCGGCCCGTGGGTGGATGCACGCTACTTCTTTACCCGCGGCAAACTATACCGCCAGGGCGATGGACCGCTGATGGAGTTCAACGGAAAATCTTGGGCGCCTCATGCCGGTATCACCTTCATCGGTAAGAGCGCGAACGACCGCTACTGGCTTCTGCAGCGCGACGACGGCACGGTTTGGCTTCGAACCTATCGCAACTAGACAGCGTGCCCACAAGAGGACTTGCGCCGAGGAAAGCGATGAACCCTTATGCTCGAAGCAGCCGGGACCAACGTGCAGAGCAGCCAGGTAGCTACCTGCCCGAGACGTCCTCCGACCCCGTTTTGCCTTCGAAGCTCTCGCCTGCGTGCGGCATGGCGAGGTCCTCGACTGCGGGGCCTTTGAAGCCCTGCGCGAACTCCACGTCCTCGCCACCCAGCGGCATCTCCTTTCGAAGCGGGAAGCCGACCCAGTCCTCGGGTAAGAGGAACCGCTTGAGCGAGGGGTGGCCGTCGAAGACGACGCCGAAAAGGTCCCAGACCTCTCGCTCGGAGTAGTTTGCGCCCTCGTAGATCGGGATGAGGGATGGGGTGGTCTCGCCGTCGTTTACCCCGACTTTGAGGAAGATGCGCGAGTAGTGCTTGAGCGAGAAGAGGTTGTAGACGATCTCGAACCGCTCCGGCAGGTCGCGCTCGTGCTCCCATTTGCTGTAGTCGACGCAGGTGCAGTCCGAGAACAGCTTGTATTCGAACTCGGGGTCGTCGCGCAAGAAGAGCGCGATCTCGCGGAGGCTCTCCTTCTTGACACACAGAAACGTGTTGTCCCGGAAGGTCTTGATTCTCAATACCGCGCCGGGGAATTTGTCCTGGATTCGGACGGCCTCGAGCCTTTCGAGGCCGTCCTTGGGCGCGGGCACTATCCGGGAATCCTCGCGGGTTCGGAAAGGGGTGTCGCCGTAATCTCAGGCTTCGGCTCGGGGAGCTTTGCGGGGTGGAGCGTCGCGGATTCCTCCCATTCGAGGGCTCCCGAGCGAATCACGTACGCATCGCCCAGGAACCACAGCGCCATGTAAACCATGATCGCCCAGAAGCTGTAAAGTGCGGCCGGGTTGCCTGCGTCGAGCCATTCCTTGTACGTAGCCATCCAACTCCAGAGGAAAACGACCTCGATATCGAAAAGGATGAAGAGCATCGCCACGAGATAGAACTTGATCGGGAACCGCTCGCGGGCGGTTCCGAGCGGGGCGACGCCGCATTCGTATGGCGACTCCTTGTAGGGCGTGATTTTCTTTGGGCCGAGCAGCCATGAAAGCGCGACCATCGCTCCGGCGATCGTCGCCGCCAAGAGCAGGAGCAACAGGATAGGCAGATAGTCGCTCATATCTGATTCGAGTTTACCCAGGGGATGGCCGAAGGCGAGCCTAGGCCCCAAAACCATAAGACCTACAAGTCCTACTTACCGATGAACCTAGCTGGGGTTTGTGCCTAGCAATTCGCTACCAAGTGTCGATCGTTTTGTCGTGAGACATCGTTGCCAGTTGTTCGAGGTGGTAGACGTCGTGCGAGACGAGCATGTGGGCGATGTCTGCCACCGACATCTCGCCCCGCTCGGGGTGTACCACGGTCTTGGCGAAGTCGTCTTCCGCTAGGCCCCCGAGATATTCGATGGTGGCCGCGCGCGAGTGCTTCCACGCGCCGATTCGTTCGATGGGGTTCGACGACGCATAGTCGTGGTCTATCGCCATTTGGCCCTCGTCGTAAGCCTGGATGGCGCCGCCGGGTGTGTCCACTCCTACCTGGATCCGGGTCAGCATGATCGGCTCCCAATCTGCGAGATGGGCGACGACCTCTTTCATCGAAAACCGGTTGGGATCGGGCCGCGCGTCGTAAACGCCGTCCGCCGCCCGTAGTTCGCGCTCGGCGAGCCGAGGCGTCATCTCGAGGGCGCGCAAGAGATAAGGGTCCATTTTCTTAGGATACCAACTGCCCCGAGACGACTGCCGACTGCGGACTTCCGAGCCAACACTTACTTGCGACCACGCTCCGTTCGCGCGGGGTGCGCGTGTGCTGACACCGCTGGCCCCGAGTTCTTGGATCGCTCGCGCTCGATCTCAGGGATGGCCACGGCAGTCGTCATGATGACGAAACGTGACCCTAAACCTTTACCTTCGGCCGGATCTCGAGCCCCGCCTCCCGAAAATCGTCGATAAACCGCTGCAGCCCGGACTCGGTTAGGGGGTGGTTGAAGAGTTGGTCCATCACTTTGAACGGCATCGTGGCGATGTGTGCGCCGGCCCGTATCGAATCGACCACGTGCTGAGGGTGCCGCACGCTGGCAACCAGGACCTCGCTATCGAAGCCGTACTTCTCGACCATCTCGACCGTCTCGGCAACTGCCGCCATTCCGTCGCCGCTGATATCGTCGACGCGCCCGACGAAGTTACTGATGAACGTTGCGCCGGCCTTGGCGGCCAGGAGGGCCTGGGTGACCGTGAACACGAGCGTAACGTTCGTCCGAATACCACGATGGGAGAGAGTTTTGACAAGGCGCACCCCGTCGCGGATCATTGGGACCTTCACCACGATCTGTTCGTGCCAGGAAGCGATCTCCTCGGCCTCCACCAACATGGTGTCGTACTCGGTGGCGACGACTTCGGCGCTAATCGCACCATGGGGAAGAAGCTCGCAGATGTCGAGCACCGTTTCCTGGAAACCGCGCCCCGACTTGGCGATCAGCGTCGGATTGGTGGTTACGCCGTCGAGAATCCCCCACTGCGCGGCCTTCTCCACCTCGCGAATATCGCCGGTATCCAGAAAAACCTTCATTGACCCTATTTTACCGCCCGGCGGCGATTACTCCTTGACGAACTTCGCGCCCTTGAACTGGTCATCGGGAGCAGTCAGCGTCTTGCCGCCGTCCTTGGCTTGGAGCTCGAACGGCTTGGCTTTCACCGAGCCCGACGAGTTCGGCGTCAACGTGAGCTTTTCGCCGGAAGCGCTCCAAGTACCTTCCATAGAAACCATCGCAACCTCCAGGGAGAAAGTCTTATCGCCCCTAAGGTCCAGGCTCCCCATCGAAACCTCTGCAACACCCATGTCGGCCATGGCTTTGTATTTTCCTGTATAGCTCGAGGCACATCCGGCCACGATGGTGACAAGCGCGATTGCGGGAGTGAGGAACTTCATTACCGTGAAGACGAGCCCCGTAAGCAACAGGTTGCGCCTACGCCATGCCGCGATCCAGCAAGCGGTACTGGACGGCTTCGCTCAAGTGGGTTTCGGCGATGTCCTTGTCTCCGGCCAAGTCCGCGATCGTTCGCGCAACCTTCACCGCGCGATCATAAACGCGAGCGGATAGGCCCAACTTGCCGGCAGCAGACCGCAGGAAGTCTTTGCACCCGTCGCTTAGAGGGCAGAACTCCTTGAGCTCCCTCGTAGTCATACGGGCGTTGACTTTCGTGCCGGCGCCCGCAAATCGATCGGTCTGCATCTGACGCGCCCTTTGAACGCGACCGGCGATCGCTTCCGACGGCTCGCCGGCCTTCGCCTCGACAAGTTCGTCCTGCGTCAGGCGCGGAACCTCCACATGCAAATCGATTCTGTCGAGGAGCGGCCCGCTGATTCTGCCCAAGTACCGGCGAATCGCATCCGGACTGCACGAACACGCCTTGACGCGGTCACCGTGGAATCCGCACGGGCACGGGTTCAGCGCGCCGATCAGCATCATCTCGGCAGGGAAGTCGAGCGTCGCTTGAACCCGCGCCACGGAGACGATGCCGTCTTCCAAAGGTTGCCGCAGGCCTTCGAGGACATTGCGGTCGAATTCAGGCATCTCCACGATGAATTCTTGAAACCACCGATATGACTTGACATTGAGCGAATCAATTCAGCTTTGTGACGGGTCGCTCTGGGCCGAAGTCTTACACATCGGTCGACACCATATAATCGACCCATCGACGAGAGGGGAAACCGGTACGTGCAATTGCTTAGTGGTTACAACTCGTGGAGCTTCGAGGAAACAACAGCATTCCTTCCGGAACCTACCACTCCGGCAGGGCTCACCGAAGTGACGCTGCACATCGAACACCCACACTCATGCTGCTCGGTCATCTCCGGTGCGGGTAGTTGAAACAGCGGATCGTTTGCCCATTCGCGTTACGGGCGAGTGATTTAGCCGGTGAACGCAAAAATATTTCCGCTTGCCGCTTTCGTTTGTTATCGGAGCCAGAGGGACACCTAGAGTCATTCAGCTAGATGAAAAAACAAGGACCCAACATATGCTGTTGGGCCCGTTACCTACGCCTTCTATTTCGTGACGGTGTTGAATCGTCTTCGCACATTGATTGCTCGATGAGAAACGTTGGAGGAAAGCTCGCTGAAAGGAGCGATCCTCGCTGGCAGGCCATCTTGAGAAATCTCAATGGCGATAGGATCATTTGTCACAAAATACTGGCTGCATATTAACAAATTCGGGCCTGGCCCCATCAATTCCGGCCGGCAGTATCTGACTAGCGCTAGAATCGTCAGCGCCTCGGCAATCGTTGGATTGTCAATGTCTGCGCAATTTGGCCATGCAGGTTTATCCTTGGACGTGTCGTACGCCACAACCAACCAGCCTAGACTCATTCGTTTGGAAAGCCAGGCTTTCATCCTTTTACGGCGTGAAGGTGGGTCTAACCACGCTGAAACGTGATTGCGGTTCGAGTGAAAGTACTCGAGAAAATCGTTTCCTGAAAGCGGAAAGATCGGAATCAGAATTTCAGATCCATCTGCTCCGGTCACACCTTGAACCATCGGAGCGACCTTGGACAAGTCGGCCACATCTTGTTCGGTCGGCAAATAGTTGAGCGCCGAAGCTGCTTCATCTATCGAGATGAGCCCTCGACCGAATACCTGAATGAAGGAGATCGTCCTCCCCAAAAGACCATGTCGATGAATGCGGCCATTGATACAGCTCAATAGCTCGGATGGGAAAGTTCCGGGTTGCATTGATAACTCCTTTTAACGCGCACGGCAAATTTGCAATTTGTAGGTGCGGACGTAGCCACTTGTACAATCGCGAAAGTGCTGCGTTCGCTTTCGATTTTAAGCCCTCGACTTCGATTGTGCAACCCATACACGGCGGACTTGTTCGTTCCAATTCGAACGATCACATTTTGTAGCGCCGATCTAATACCCATTTATGGCGTCCAGGCCACCTATGTCGGGACGCTGAAGGTAACAAGTATTAACCTGTGGAGTGTATGCGGCTCGCCTTGGGCGACGCATTCGCACGCAGACAAATACTCACGGGTTTTTCGCGATCTCGTATCGAATACTTGGATCGACTCTTTGACAGCAACCGGAACTAAGGCTGGCATGGTATGAAATCGCTCAGAAATCGATTTCATACCAACTGACGAAATTCGCCTTTGGCTAGGTATGAACCACGGCTTTGGCAAGCAAACGGTCGCGAGTCGGGGGGCAAGCTCTCCTCTGGATTTCGCTCCGCGACCCTCGATTACCACGACCGCACCGTTGCACAACGAAACAACCCCGTGAGTTTCAGCGTCGGCTAGCCGACCTAGAAAGCACCGAAAGCTGACCCTGCACCTCGCTGCAAACTGGTTTATCCAGGAGGACGTTAATTCAATTACCTTTCCTTCGCCTAACTGACCCAGAACACCGTCGGGTACCAGTAGATTGGCGGCGAAACTGTTGCAAATTGTTCGCAGATCCTTCGGAGACGGTTCGGGAGCAATCCTAACCATGGATGAGCGAAGTAACGCTGCATGGCCAAGCTCATGGGCCAATGAAAACCGATCGAAATGCCTGGTTGTGGCACGCCAGCCTCGATATAACTGATCGTTTTCTGAGACAACATTATCTAAAAGCAACTGTTCGCTTTCCCAGAGAAGGCCGCGCGCGACTTGAGATGGGTCTCGCTCTATACTTACGTTCAGAGCCTTTGCGATGGGCTCAAACGGAATCGGGCAGGGCAACTTGTGCATGCCAAAGGCTCTGTGTAAAGCATCGTTCGCGAGGTTACGACCGACTTCCCGTGGGTTGCTGCTTGTTTGGCTTGGCGTCAAGAACGGTTCTTCCATACAATATCCCAACCCAAGAGATGTTCCCGTTCGGACTGCCGCGGTACCTTTGCGAGCATTCCCTCACAAACCTGACATTGTTGTAGGCACATTTCCTCACGAGGTTCGGCGCTGTAGGGATTGGCCACTTGGTGTTCAGTCTGTGCCGTAGCAAGGGCAACCTCGCAAGGCAGACCCTGGATCGGCAAGCTATTGTGCGCATTGTTCATGAGCTCGAAAGCGTGAACGTCAAAGGTGCAGGGAGACGAAGGCATTTGGAGATATTGAACGACAACGTTACGGTCGAATTGGGATGTTTCGTACCCGTCGACCAAATCTTCATGCTCCCACCTAGTTCCTGAAATTGATTTGGCGTAGGTAGGTAGCAAAAGTTCTGCGCCGACTGCATAGCCGAACCAATTTGAAACTGGCTGCTGGCACATCCAACCTATTCCGACGTTGCTCGGTGGCCTTAGAGACGCCAAGCGCCCAACGACCTTTGGAAGAGCAGGGCCGTTAATAACTATCCAAGATTCCTTCCAGTTCCGTGAAAACTCGTCGATAACTTCAATAACACCGATGGTAATTGCATCGCCAATCGCCCGCTCAACCGATTCTGACACAATTCGTTTTCGGTCGTTTTCGACTCCGCCAAGCACGCCGCGGGTCTCGGAGGATCCAAACTTTGCAATGGAAAAGTCGCGCCCCGACGGCAATTGAATTCTCCAGGTTCGCGGCCTCCGCAAAAAACCCTTTCCAGATTCGCCATCTCTCCAGCAATAGGCGAAACTTAGCCCGACAGTTTTGTTAGCGTCGACACCGTCTTCGTCAATATGCAACTTGTGGGCCACACCGCAAACTATCATTTCAAAAGTTATTTAACCACTCGACATCAACGCCTGAGTCTCTCAATGTTGTCCAGACAATATTCCAAATGTAAGCGGACTTCGCGGTTTTTCCTCCTGGGGCGATAACGACTATTCGTCCGGCCGGATTCTCTAAAGACTTGACTGCTTCGTCAGTGAGCGGCACTGTTGCCTGGCTGCCTGGACCCCACGACTCTGCTTGTCCAGCTGGAACTAAAGTCGTGTTGTCGGTCACCACACGGTTGGTGTGCCGCTTCCATTTTCGAGGCGCAGCTAAAACCTTCGGTATCGTGGTAATGTCAAGTAAGACTTGCGTGCAGTACCTGTGTTGAACAGGGCGCAAGGCTTCGCGGACTTTGCGGCTCTCGTTCCTATTAAAAAGAATTGGCGTCTCCACGATTGCCTCGCTGGCCAGGTTGCTTAGAGTCTTGTCCCCCTTTTTAAGACTGGTCAAAGTTTCAAAACCTGCACGCAAGAAACTGCTCGACTCCTCATCTATGCGTGCATGAGCATCCAAATTCTCAAGCATCTTCTGGAGAACTGCATATTCGAGGTCTTCCGAACCAGCACTCTCGTCTTGCAATTTATTCAGGATAAGGTGCGCTGCGTCAAACTTGCACGAAACCACATCGATTCCTCGCGCAGAAGAAGCAGGAATTTGGGATTCCATTGATGCCGGTAGCTGGGATCTATCGGAAAACTGACTACTCATAACGGCCCGAATCATAAAGGCGAGAATAATTTCAAATGCAATGCGTTCCGCTACACGTAATTCGGGGGAGAAATAAAAACGGTCATAGAGGAAGATCCGCTCTCGCCATAATTCCGCTGCTGCCCGCGCGCTTCGTCCATCGAGACAAAGCATGCCGCTATGGTTTACTCTCTGGTTGCTAACAAATTCGGATAGAAATTTATGGTCTGTGAGACGAGTCCTAACTGCAAAACTGCTCTTTGCTAACCATGAACCATCGAAGCGGATGTAGTGCAATTTATCAGCATCAATTGAGGAGTTCACAATAGCCTGCAACCAGCGCGCTCCAAACGTTCCATTTATCAGATTCCGTGTAATGTTTTTTGCATCTACAGGGCTCCTTTGCATTCTGTCGCCCAAGTGGTCCCAGGTGTCGTTCATGTACTCCATGTCGAATCGCTTTTCGAGCACGGATTCTTCCAGTGTCTGTTGCGGATAACCTGGGAGCCAGCTGATTGAGCGAAGGACCTCTTCCACTAAGTGTGAGAACGGCAGGTGGCCGAAGTCATGCAGATACAGTGCGTATCCCGTGAGCCACTCCACAGATTGCCGATCGGCTATCGGCCCTCTCAGATGAGTATTATGGATAAGGTCCCTGTCAAATAGGCTGTTTAACCACGCCAGCCCGACACTGGCGACCCCTTTGCTATGAATCCATCGGTTATGCCCCAACACGTCGGTGTTAAGCCAAAGCTCCTTAAGTCCAAGCTGAGAGATTGCGGACAGAGTGTCGGAGATGTTCCTGCTAAGCCTGAAATTATCACTACTGCTCCGGGGAAACCGTGAATACCGTGGGCAATCCTCAATTTTCCATTCGTCGGGATCGGCAAGCCTTAAGTCACCCGCTTGGAGTGTACCACCTGGGCTCATTCCATCCATCCGCCCAGTTGAGTGCAGAAAGTATCGGCCGCCTCCTCAATTCTATAGTATGCGGGACCTTCGGCTTCGGCTACGTTATTCCCGTTAAAACTGGGAATTTCTCGGTAGTGGGCCTGCCGGAAGCCATCGATGAGCTCACTAGTTTCATCAGGGGGTTTGCAGTCCACGACAGGAATGCCTTCGTCTATCGCAAGGTCAAAAATGAACCGAAGCAGATACTCGTCCCAACGGCCACTGATTCCAACCAGAATGATTGCAGAAATGCGCGAGTGATATAGCTCAGCGATCGCGGTGAGAAGTGGGCGCGCCAGGTCCTCCTTTACTCGGTCGCCGGGAAACGAAATATCGAGGCGCGTTTTGCTCTTGCAAAGAGGGCAACTGAGCGCGTCCTCTGTAGTGAATTCCTTCGCCCGCTCAACTGGAATTGGGCTCGCGGAAAGGGGGCATGAAGGGTTTATGCATTTTAGGAAAAATACGTCACCACGAATCTTGATGACCGCAGGCAAAAGGTCTCCTGACGTGGAGCAAAAATACTGGATGAGTTCTTCATGGGAGTGGAGACTCACCGCACTGCCCTTTTTCAAAAGCGCTTGGTGTGTTAGTCCATCAAAGTTCAGGCTGACCGCTAGTGCGCTCCGAGAAAAGAGCATTTTAGCTATCTCCCGGTGAGCTGCGGTCGGGCTGGCGTGGTATATACCTTTGTATTGTACGCTTCCTATCTTCATTTGCCCTAAAACGAATGCATTTGAAAAAGCTTCCCAAGCATCTGTAATGGACGCCTCGGTTCCGGCCTGCATCCGCACGAAGAACTCGGCGGCATCCCGTCGCCGCGTCCCCGCGCCTGCGATTGACTTGCTGAGGGCGATCAGGTCATCCGGGAACTCTGGTTTGCCTGAAAAGTACTCTAAAAACCAAGTACCGATTTCTCGGAAGAGAGGGACCGTTCCGTGTGAAACACCTGCTCCTAACAGTAGAAGCGGAATCTTGCCCAAATCAGCTCCGAGCAGCAAGCGCCCCTTAAGACTGGCAGCTGCGCCGCCATCCACCAACGTCGGTTGGATCGCCATGGTCTTTCAAATGGTACCCAAATCCAAGTTGCATCGGTGCGGTATAGCAATGAATAACAATACCGAGCTACACGCCGTATCTTGACAGGTCGAGAACGGACTACTATCCACAATAGCTTGGTGGAGAACGATGCTGCCTAATTCGCATACTCGCCGAACTCTTACGCTTGAGGGGAAACACGACTCCATAGTGAGAGTCATCATCGCCGAGACGATCTAAGACCTGCCATGGGCTTTCGGTCATGGCCGGGCCGTGAGAACGGGCGAGCCCCATTGTGGCAAGCGTCGGCGACTAACGCGCCGTTACCAGAGTCAAGCAGACCGCACCTCAGGCAAGTTCAGCTTGTCTTGCTCACTGATCCCTTGACGCAATAGCGAGGGCACCATGAAGGGCACCAAAAGCGTATTAAGGAGCTTGCGATCTACTGTTTTATGGCGCCGAATCGGGTTCAAATAGATGGTGGAGGTAAGGGGACTCGAACCCCTGACATCCTGCTTGCAAAGCAGGCCAGGAGTGTTCTCAGCTGTTCTAAATCGCCCCCTTCGATGCTAAATGATGGAGCAGTTCATCCTCGTTGTTCCTAGTTGTTGACCCGCGAGGGCACCATGAAGGGCACCACATCCAGAGGACAGATTAATGTTCGCCCCCCTCTCGGCGATACTCCATGACGACGTGCTGAGACCACGCAGCCGGATTAATACCGAAATAGCGGCCAACAACTCGGGCGCGAAAGCCTGCTGTGAGCTCGACTTCTGTCGAGTCTTCGGTCAGAGTTTCCCGCAAACCGCCCGTTTGGACTGCTCGCTCGTAAGTTACGGATGCGCGACGCGAAAGGAAACGAACTCGGAAATTCGCCTGACCCGGAACGCAGTATAGAAGGTGAAAGTCATGGAACGGCCAAACATCGGGCCAACCGAAACTGACGTAAGTCCGGAAGGGAGCGAGGCTGATCCATCCCTCGTCTCCACCACTTGCTGAAGTCCACTCCGTATACTGACGAATCATGTACGAATACCTCATGGTGCAGGTACCGCCCAACGTCACCGTCAAGGCGGGTGCCACACAAGGAGCAGCCGCAACATACCTTCAAGGCGTCGTCGATAGTCATTCCAGCAAAGGCTGGGAGTTCTATAGCGTCGAGAGCATTGGGATACTAGAGGAGCCGGGCTGCGGCTGCTTGGCTGGACTGCTTAACTGGAAACCCCAGCTGACCGAAACCTACGTCATCGTATTTCGGAAAGACAAATTGAAGATCTAGTCACGCCTAACCAAGCGGGAGTTATGCGGATTCGGGAGAAGGGTTTGCAGCGAAAGGGCACGCCATCGGGTCCATCGAGACTCACCGCTGTAGCCCGCTTTGAAACAGGCGACACGTCGAAGTGCCGGGAGGAGGGCCGTCTGGCGGGCCAGGCAACGGCTGATCGGCTGGAAAACGACGGTATCCCGGGTGCTTTGAAAACACACGGGCTAGGTCCTTGTCCTGCACCTCACTTTCGAGAGTGGAAAATACGCGAAGGGGACTGAACGGTGCCCGAATTGCATCGAGCTGACGCGCGACCTGGGGGTACTCCATGACAGGCAGTTCATCGCGAATGTGCGGATGTTTGCGAAGAAGGTCTTCTAAATGGGCATCCGCAAGGAAGCCCGCCTTCAAGCCAAGGGCTGTTGCAGCCGCGCGAATCTCGGCGTGGAGTTGCTCGCGGAGAGGTGTTGGAGTCACGAATACCCACTGTGTGAACGCGTATCCGGGCTTGGCTACCAAGCGAGCAGCCTTTGCGAGATCGCCTAACGCCTTGCGTCGGTAGTCAGCCGTATTGGGCTTCTCAGGGCAATAAATGGCGTAAAGGATTCCTTGGCGGGGTCGTATCCGTCGTTCCCGCGGTCGCCTCCGCTGTCGTCCGGTATGTGAAAGTCCGCGCCCCGTTCCGCCAGCATGAGGCGATGTACCAGGGTTTGGAACATATTGGCATCCCGGATATCAGCTATTTTCATGTCAAGTTTCCAGGCAAATTGATTGTCATTCCAATACAAGCTGTATCGGACCAGGAGCGCTGATATAAAACGCTCTACAAGGACCTAGATCTCGTCTGAGTCTAACCTGATCTACCCGCCGGTTTCTCGGAACGAACGATATGCGGGAGTTTTGCGCCGCCGTCCGACTTGGATCGACGTTCACCCTATCGCAGCCTCCCCGCTATGCGGGTCCCATCCCTGACGGGCCACCGCGAACCACGATGAACGAATGATCCTTCGCCTGTCGGGGTGTTTAAACCTGCACGCTCGACGCCGGACGAACACTCCGACTTGATCGGTCTCCGCCCAAGGTGAAAGCACTCCGCCGGACGGGTGCCTGACCGCAGCCCATTCCGCTTCGCTCTGACGGCTGCCGTCGGGCGCTTCCCACCTAGGTGCCCATCGTTCCGCGCTCCGGATTCGACCGGCAGCTTCGCTGGTTGGGGGCCCTCTTTTGACTCCCTGCCAACGGACCGCCGGTTCCAAAAGCATCCAGAGCCTGAAGCTGTCACAATCGGCTTGTACGATGCTGAACGCAGTAGAGATCGCGTGCGAAGAACGCTCCAGGAGCGCCCTTGGCTAGAGCCACGTCGAACGAGGCACAAGCTGCCACCGCTCCTGGCCAGATGCTGGGATACGGTCTGCAATACACCCGTTTAACCGCCATGCTTCTCACTGCGCCGGAAGGGGCCATGTGCAGTGTCGAGGTTCTCGACGATGTTGCGGAGGAATCTGGCGACGGATCAACCATACTTGTGCAAACGAAGAGCGCCCTGACTTCAAACCCCGTGTCAGACCGTGCCACTCCATTATGGAAAACACTTGCCATATGGTGTCGTCAGATCGCAGCGAACTCAATAGACCCAACAGTAACCACATTCGAAATCTATGTTTCCCGACCCGTCTCCGGACAGGTTATCGATAGCTTCTCGGCAGCTAAGGATGAAATCTCTGCCCAAACGGCAATAGCCACAGCGAGAGAAGAGCTCTACGGCAAAGACTCCGACGCTCTTCCTACTGATCTAAAGAAATACACGGATTTGGTCTTTAAGACTGAGAAGCTGGCTATCCTCGTTGAAAAACTGTCTCTGGTCTGCGGTTCGGGTAATCCGCAAACAGAAGTCGAACAGATCATCAGAGGGCATCCGGTCACACAGTCACTGGTTAAAGACATAGCCGATCATATGTGTGGATGGGTGAAGCGGCGCGTGGACGACCTCCTTGCAACGGAAGCGCCCGCCGTCATTGCTAGATCCGAATTCCTAACCGCATACACTTCGTTTTGCCATCGACTTGACAGGCAATTGATCCTCATCGCGGCGTCCCAATCGATGCCTCGCGCCGCATTAGAAGGTGAGGTGAACAGCGAGCCTAATTACATTCGCCAACTACGTCTTGTTAAGCTTGACTTTGATCAGCTCCTTTCTGCCGTCAACGACTATCTACGAGCAAGCATAGACAGGACCATCTGGGCTAGGACCGGCGAGGTGGACGAAGCATCGTTTGACGAGTTGGATGAGACATTGCTTAGAACGTGGCGAAATGAACGCGATCGGCATGAGATACTTGCCAAAAACGTCGAGCCACCAGACCGTGGAAGGTTGCTCTACTTCGAATGCATGAGATTCCAGACTCTAGTTCAGGGGATGCAGGCGCCTTCGCATTTTCTTCCAGGCTGTTTCCAAAGCCTCGCGGACGACGCGGCGATTGGCTGGCATCCTGATTACCTCGACCTATTGTCAGAGTCTAAGGGGGATTCCAGTTGACTATTCTGGCCAGGGAGGTGCGCAACGTCCAGAATCCCGCTCTTGGTGCTCTGCTGATCTGGAGGTTCGCCTGTGCATATAGGGAAGCCCACCAGACCAAAGATGCGGCTCCGATTACGCTGGCCTACTTAGTTTTGCCCTTGCTTTTGCATGAGCAAAGTCAAAGTGCGGTGCGTAGTACGTTGGCGGCGTCAGGTCTTCGTGCCGCCATCGCGAAGTTTTCAGAGAGCAAGAATCCACGGCAAGACCTTCTCATCGCCTTGCACAATCGAGCCCTGCGTCTAAGGGCGTTGACCACATCGTCACTCGGCATTGCGGTAGCAAAGAGTCTGGTATCTTTAGATGCGCAGGCCCGAATCACGGCCCTCTCAACTACGCCAGCAAGAGCAACACTTTCGGCCGACGTTCAGAAACTCGCAACTGACTCGGAGAAATTCGGCCGATGGTGTGCGGAGCTATCCTTGCACGAGGTGAGCGCAGCGCTGAAGGTGAGATTCTAGTCATGTACTTGCAAATCCTTGAGATTGTGCTGTGGTCGAGGCGTCCCGGATTCGAACCTCGCAGGCTCCGCTTCGAGCCAGGCAAAGTAAATGTCATCAGCGGGGCATCTAGAACTGGGAAGTCGGCGGTGATTCCCATAATCGACTATTGTCTCGGTTCAGGAACGTGCACCATTCCTGTCGATACGATCAGGAATGCATGCGACTGGTTCGGCATTATCGTGGCGACAGCAGGAGGGCAAATGCTGTTGGCTCGCAGGGAACCCGGCACTCAGCGGTCGACTGATGACATGATGATTATCCAGGCGGATCGTATTGGGACGGTACCTGACCGCCCCGGAAAGAACACTACCGCCGATGCTGTCAAGAGACTCTTGGACGAGCAGGCAGGCCTGACCAGCCTTGAGACAAGTACAGGCGGCGAAGCAAGCGGCTTTGAAGGAAGACCCAGCTTTCGGGATCTCGCGGCTTTCTTGTTTCAACCCCAAAATGTCGTCGCGAATCCAGACGTTCTCTTCTACAAGACCAGCACCTACGAACACAGGGAGAAGCTCCGTAACATATTCCCCTATGTACTCGGCGCCATAACTGGTGATCTGCTGGCAAAGCAGCATGAGCTTGCGAGGGTTCGGGCTTCCCTCAAGCGCCTTCAAAGAGAGCTTGCCACGGCGGAATCCGTGTCTGCCCAGTGGGACGCGGATCTCCAAGCAAGACTTAGTGAAGCTCGCGAGTTAGGGCTCATCTTGATTCCATCGGGTGAAGTTCTAACTCGCGAACAAGCACTTGCGGTGTTGGTCTCAATCACGACCCAACAGCGAGCGGAGCCTGCTGTGACGACCGAAACCATC
Organism: Fimbriimonadales bacterium; assembly: GCA_051003155.1. Classification (GTDB taxonomy): domain Bacteria; phylum Armatimonadota; class Fimbriimonadia; order Fimbriimonadales; family ATM1; genus JACDEQ01. The sequence continues at coordinate 39,612 of JBPCLO010000023.1, forward strand.
AATGAAGCGTTGCGGGAACTGGCGGAACTGGAGTCCGAGGAGAGCGAGGTATCAACTCGATTAACGTCTCTCCGTCGCCGCTTGGCAGAAATGCAGAGAGTTCAATCAGCGTTACTCGCCCACGGTGATTCAAGACAACTTCAGCGGGAGCGACTTGGAATATCGAATTGGTTGCTGGCGCATGCCGACCAAGAGAATCCTTGTCCTATGTGTGGGAATGAACTGAGTTCTGCGAACGCGGTTCTTGAGACTCTGGTGACTGCAACACGCGCGCTCGAAGACGCAGCCGGCACCAGCGATGCAGTGTCGGCGGCATTTGATAGGGAGCATCTACGAGTCTCAACTGAAGTCGAGACAAGGACCGAGCAGCTACGCGGTATTCAGGTTCGGCGACGTGCACTTGAAATGCGTTCGGAACAATCCCAGGCACACCAGTACCGTGCACGCGCCATGGAACGATTCCTCGGCAATGTCGAGAATGCTTTGAAGCTGCAGGAACGCTTGGGCGAAGACGGCGAGTTACGATCAGAGACCAACGCGCTATCGGAACGAGAGGCTCTATTAGCGGCCGAATTACAACGCGAAAACCTCGAAGAGCGTAAGGGGCGGGCACTGGATCAGGTCAACCTGCTGGCTGGACGCTTGATAAGCGACCTCGACTCAGAATTTCCGAATGCACCTATTTCATTGCAAATAAATGATCTCACCATCAAGGTCAGTAGGCCCGATCGTGAAGACATTTTGCCCGAGATAGGAAGCGGCTCCAATTGGCTCTCATACCACCTAGCAACTTTGTTGGCCCTCCATCAATTCTTCTTAGGGTTGGCCAGGAGTCCCGTGCCTAACTTCCTGATCCTCGACCAGCCAAGTCAGGTCTATTTCCCAAAAAGACTGGTTCCGAGACCTGATGATCCCTTGGACGAGCAACTGAAGGATGAGGATGTTGAAGCCGTAAGAAAGGCTTTTGCGACTATGGCGAAGGTCGTTGAAGAGGCGCAACAAGCACTCCAAATCATCGTGTTGGATCACGCGGCTCGGAATGTCTGGGGGGACATCCCATTGGTGCACGAGGTGGAAGAGTGGCGTGGTGATGAAAAGCTAGTGCCGTTAACCTGGCTTGCAGAGTAGGTGGTACCCGGAAGTTGGACCCTGGACCCAGATGGGCTTGAGAGTGGTGGTTGTCTTCGTTGCGGGAGCGAATCCGTTCATCGGGCACCAGGCTTCAATAGGATCAGAACGAAACGTCACAGAGCTAAGCGTCTAGGAGTCAAGATTCCCGATTGACAGCTCACATCCGCCAAGTGCAGGTTCAAGCAAAGGTCGTTAATTAGTGGAGGATAAATGACCAGGGGACGGCCCAGAGCTATCGCACGAGCCGTGCGGCCGAGCGGGGTGAACTTCGAAGTAGAAGTCCTGAATTACCTTGAGGCACTGTCCGTCAGGGAGGACCGCTCTCGAAGTTGGCTCCTCAACGCGATGGTCCAGGAACACGCGGCCAAACATGGCATTGAGCTCCTCTCACGTCAGCCCCACACAAACGGAATTCCTAACTGAGCCTGCGCGGGAAAGAATGGGCGCTAAGCACTGGCACGGCGCCGCTCCGACCACGGGCATGTCGCACATCGCCCATTCATGAACAACTTGATGGGAAGGTTGTGGAGTGGCTGGAGAAGGTCACCGATGCGCAATATGAGGGGCGTCCGGGCAGCAAGTAGAGGAAGACAAGGCTGAGGGCGCTTCGTCGACCGTTGGAGCAGCTCACACTTACTCAGACTGCCGTGCTGCCTTCCGTGCGTGATCTCGAATTTAATCCTGTTTTACCGTCAGGGAGTTGTGAGTTTCCCTCCAGAGTTAGTGAAGGAGATCATTATTGGTGCGCGAACGAATGAAGATGACTTAAAACGGGCATTCGAACTAAAGGCTTCCGCTTTCCAAAACGCTGCCATGAAAGTTGCTGTATTGGACATACACAGCTTCTCGATGAGGGTGGAACCCGCGCCCCCCATGCAATTCATGCAGCTGGTCCGACGTAGCGGGTCGTGATCAACGACGTGCCAGCCAACGTAAACTTGACCTGAGGCTGAAGTAACACGTTCGACGGTTCGAGATGCATTTGACGCCACGTCGCGTTTGGCCACGCTTGGACCTGGCGTACGTGGACCCTGTCACCCGCGACAAAGGCGCGAGCGGCGTGCATTCGGCTCACGCATTACGCGACGCAGCTTGCCGACCGTCTCGTCAAAGCCTCACTATTTGCGTTTACCGCAAATTGCCTTCAACAGTGAGTCAGAGCGGGAAAAGCCAGCTCCGCCACAAGAGGAGGTGACACGCATGCTCTTTTCCAATTTGCAGCTTAACACCAGGCAGTGGGGCCACCAGGCGGGTGTCGGGGGCGATCCGATGGGTAAGCAAATCGAATCATCAGCGGGCCGCGCCATTCAATCACTACCGACTACGCTGCTTGATCAGCAATCCCATTAGCCAAAGACCCCCAAGGAGGCATAAAAGTGAAACATATTCTTGCAGAAAGCGACTTCCGTGTCTTCAACGACGGTTCGGTTTCAATTCTTACCCCGATGACGGATCCCGCCCGCGAGTGGACCGAAGGGAACGTTTACTTCGAAAGCTGGCAAACAATAGGCGGTGGTATCTGCATCGACCATCGATTCCTCGTCGATTTGCTCGAAGGAATCTTGAGCGAAGGATTCACTATAGTCGATCAGCACGACCGCAAACTCTCACTTCCGGAGGCCTCATAACATGGGCTACAACACCGAACTTCACGGATCATTCGAAGTCTCGAATCTCTCGCAACTCGCCGCTCAGCGGCTGCTGGAAATCGACGGTCTCTCAGCGGAAGATATCGCCAACCGGTTTCCCGAGTCTTCACCTATCGTTCGACACCGTCTAATCGACGTGTCGACGAAAGAGGAGACCGAAACGGTTGAGTTGCTCAGCGGTTACAACCCGTGGAGCTTTGAGGAAGACGGTAGCAATCCTGCTGATCCGACGAGCGTTCTGACATTCGGAGACCTAGCGCCCAATAACTACGGCAACTTCCCCATGGCAAGCGAGAGCCAAGAGTGGCTGGCTTGGATCATGGCCGAGATTCTCCCAATCGACGCCGACGCCGAATACCCGCCGCGAATAGCAGGTTGGGTTCAGTGGATCGGCGACGACCCGCAGGACAACGGCGTGATGATCATCACGAATAGACTGGGCAAGTTGGCAGAGTCGGGCGACCTAACGACTGGCGAAATCGAAGCTCGCATGTTTTGGTTCGAAGACATCATGTCGATCGTTTCCAATTCGCTTACTTGGTAAGCGGATCGCCGGCCGTTCAAGTCTTCCGCGGCTGTGGGTAGCCGACCGTCTCCTCCAAGCTTCATTATTTGCGTTTACCGCGATAGCCTTCAACAGTGAGTCAGAGCGGGCAAAGCCCAGCATCGCACCGAAGGAGGTGAGAGACGTGTTCCTTTCCAACTTGCGGCTCAACACGAGCCAGTCAGCTACCAGGTCGGTGTCGGAGGCGATCCGATGAGCGGGCAAATCGAATCGACGGAGGTCGCTCCATTCACCGACGTACCTATTTACCACGAGACATCCGGGCTTTGGCTCTACGGCAACCTCAGGTTGCTTCGATCAAACTTGGCCTACCTGCCCAGTGCCATCGGTTTCGGTAACTGGACGTCAGACCAACTCCAAGCTATCGAGCGAGAGACTGAACTCCTAGTGCTGGATAGCAAGACGCTCGTTTGCGGCGTTCACGGGGCCGCTCATCAGAGATCAGCCGTCGTGCCGCTCCGCTGGGGCGCCCCGCGCATTGTCGTCTTGTCGGGTGGCTTTCATTACCACCTCGGTCCCAAGCTGGACCACGAACCTTTCAGGGCCGCCCGGCTCTGGCGGTATCGCTGGGACGCGCTGGTTGACCTAGCTGTTTCCCGAAGAGCCCCCGACAAGCTGCCGACGTTCGCCAGCTACAACCCAACCGTCGATCGGCTCATTGTCAAGCTGGCCAGCGGTGAGTTGTCCCCCAAGGACTATAGGTAACTGGCAGTGACCGCCTCGCTTTGATCACCGCGCGTGCCTACTTTCATCAGCCCTTCCGGAGACGGTAGGGCTTTTCTTTACCCATTCGGAGTGGGCGACCAAGTACCACGCGAGCTTCGCTTTTTGCGCCTTTGGTCCGAAGGCTTAGACTACGTGGCATCATGCGTGTCAACGTCTCAGGCAAGCAGTTCGTCTTTCCTCGGTCTTGCGCTTGCTGCGGTGCCTACCCGTTAACAGAATTGACGGTGCTTGGAAGCGAGAGAAACCGGCGGGCTCGAACGAAGGGATGGACGTGGGAGATTCCTTACTGCCTGAAGTGCAAGCGGCACGTTAGAGCGGCGGAGATCCTGTTCTTGGTCGCGCTCGTTCTTGCTGCGGTGGCGATCATCGCCGGCTTCGTCGCCGGGCTTATCGCGCATTACTGGACACTCGGTCTTGCGACGGGCGCCGTGACGCTGTTTACAGTCTCGATAACCTCTTGGACTGCCTGGCGGATACTTAAGGCGAAGTGCTCGGAGAACTGTTGGGGGCTGACCCGGTCGGTCATCTATCTCGGCTCCTCTGGCAGTTGCCACTCGTTCGATATCAAGTCAGCCTTCTACGCTTCGGATTTTGTTCGGGCCAACCATCACAAGGTAGTCAATGCCAGTCCCAAGGTCGCCTCGATCCTGCGGAACACGAGTTTCGGCAATTATCAGGTACCGCGCCGATTGATTGGGAAGGGCGACTAGGAAGCGGTTGTCTTCGCCTGTTGGCGAGTTCATTCGGACTCCTGAGCAAGGCCGGTAGGCCCAATGCGACCCAGTTCGAATCATTCGACGA
>JBPCLO010000024.1:0-5771 GCA_051003155.1 Fimbriimonadales bacterium
CGAATTACGCCGAGTTCGGGCCATTCTTTTTCGGAAGGCTGGCGCCCGGATGAACTCAACCTTGCTGCCCATGTCTTAGAACATTCTGTTGTTACAGATCACCCTGCAGGCGTTGTCGTCAGTTGCCATCGCGGGCGGCCTGTTGTACGCCGCGATCCAGTTCCGGGCGAACCGCAAAGCCCAGCTCGTGTCGAATTTTTCCAAGCTCGTCGAGCTGCAATATCACCTTCGCCACATCCGGGTTCAGAATCCGTCGCTTGCGTCGGTGCATGCTCACGACGTGGAGAATCTCCGTTCCGAGCGCGAAATCCAGGAATATTTTCTGAATCTGATGCAGCTCTCGCTGTTTGAGATCGCGTGGTACGCGCACGACCAGAAGCAGCTCTCCGACGACTACGTCAAGTCGTGGGTGAACCGGATGCGGCAGGTCGCCCGGGAGGAGTCGTTCGGTGCGATGATCCGGAACCCGTCGGTGAAGATCATGCACGACGATTTCGAGCGTTACGTCAAGCGTCTTGCGGCCGAGACTTCGCCGCGCCGTGCCGATTGAGTCGAAGCGGGGCATGGGTTATGTTTAGCGCCTGCCCGCGAAAGCGGCGGGCGGGACGTGGCGCAGCCCGGTAGCGCACCTGAATGGGGTTCAGGGGGCCGCGGGTTCAAATCCCGCCGTCCCGATTTCTTAACGGTAAGAAGACGAATGAGTTACGCGCCGACAGTGCTTGCCACGGTCGGCGCGTTCTTCGTCAGGCACCCACAGGGTACCCACCAGCACCCGTTCGAGCCTTTTCGGCAATCGACACCCTCGTTGAGCACAAGAAAGGACTCACGGGTGTGCTAAGCCGTTCGCATGGCCTAGCGGGTTCGTCACTGCTTGGTACACCTTTTCAGCTCAATTCACAAAGGACTCTCGTGGCCGCCCCGCTCTGGGATCAGAAAGCATCGAATTGGCTTCGCCAACACGGAATCATTCTGTTGGTGGGTATGCAGTTTCTTCTTCTAGTCTTTATAGCGTCCGTCGCGATAGAGGCGCGTGATGCTGCTTACTCCGCGGGCAATCCCGACAATTCCGACGTGCTTTCCGAAATACAGGGCGTTACATCGGCGATAGACGAGCTACAATCCGCCATTGGAAGCGTCGAAGGAGAGGTTAGTTCATTGCAGATGGAAGTTTCCTCATTGCGCAGCGCGATCTACTTCCGGTGACGCTAGAAGCGCGGGTTACCGATAACCTCGCACGTCAAGTGACGAGCCGTCCGCGGTTATTGTGAAGCACCACTAAGCTAGCCGTCGAGTGCAACTGCGCGGGTTCGGCGGTCGCTGGTCGTTTCCCGTTGGGAGTTTCATGGCGCCGCAGTCATTTGCGGGAGATGTTTGCAGCACTCAAACCTACATCTGAGCCTCAGTGAAGAAACCACGGTGTTTCATCGGGAGGTCGTTCGGCTTGGCTGCCGCCTTAGTTCTTGCGGTTTCCGTTCTCGCTGAGGCCACTGGAAACTTCGTAACTGTAAAACTCCCGCGTGGAGTTTCTGTTGAGCTACCAAAAAACTGGATTGTTCTGTCGTCCAACCAGCGAATTACGCTGGACACGTACGTTGAGTCCGCACTCGACCTGTCGGGCACTGAACAGGAGCCCTCGGAATTGCCATTTGCCGCGAACCTGTACGACGACCGCGGTCGCACCATCGGGATCGTCAACATCCGCTATTACCCCCAACTGGAACTGACACAGTCTGATGCTCGAGCTACGACAGCTTCGGAGACACAGGAACTAGACTCAGTATCAAAAGCGCAAATGATCGCTGAAATGCCGACTTTCAACCTTCGCGTTAACTCCTGGCTCGGAACCACAAAGTCGGAGATCAACGGGGTGACGGCGTTCATAACGGAGTACAGGCGCGCGGCGAAGGGTGTCGCCGGTGATTTTCGCGTGAGGCTGGTTCGAGTCTTTTCGGCCGAACGTTCCTTCACGCTGACGGTATCGTATGCAGAGACGAGTGCGATACCGATTCGGCCTATCGCTGACCGGATCATTGCGTCTTTGCGCCTCGTTCCCGCAGCCGAGGAACCGACGGTTGAGCCAACCGATGCACTGGCTAGCGCGGGCCCCGTTCCTTCAGTTATGACTCAGCTGTACGGCGAATCTTGGGCTCTTACTCTCATGATTTCTTTGCTCCTCATGTGGGGCATCGGGTTAGCTCCCCCGCTCATAGCACGATTCGCCATATTGCGGCGGCCGATGAGCAAGCGCGGCGCCGTGGTGTTCGCCGTCCTATTCTGGGTTTTTAACTTGCTTTTGTTTTCCGCACTCGGCAGTCGAAGCAAGACACATTTTGGATTGCTGTTAGTTGCGTATGTCTCATACGTGATTCTCACGCGACCTGCCCGTGATCCTCGCATTGCTACCGGTTGATGCGGGGTGCCTGGTCAACCCGCCGGAACCCGCGATTACGCTCAACCTCAGCGTCCGCGTCACTCTAGTCACCGGGGCCCCGACGGCATCCCGTATAGGCGACCGTATGTGAGATGCGCGAAGCGGGGCGGTAGATGCTTCTCTTTCGCCGCTTTGGCCCGGCGGTGTGAGGCTTGTTAGTCGACGAGGAGGCATTGACGCCATGCTTGATGATGTAAAAGAGCTCCCAGAATATGAGTTGTTCTCCCGCGCCCGGACTTACCGGGAATGGAGAGCGGGCTACTGCTCAATGTTTTTAGCTTTCTTCCGGTCGTTGACGAAACCGCGAAGGATGATGAAGGCTCTCGCCCCGTTTCGTATGAAGTTCATGGGTTCGGCACGGAGTGCGTTGGATTACGCGCTCCCGCGCCGCTCGATTGAGCAAGCGAGGGAAATGACATCAAACCTGTGGCTCGAATCCCTTAACGTTCAGGAAATAATTCACAATTGCGATGTCCCGAAGAGAACTAGATGGGAACTCGAGAAGATCAACGAGTCTGCACAGGTCCTGATGGAAATCGCGGAACAGATAACCGCTGTTGGGGACCTGTCCGGCGTAGACTACGAGTTGGTTCAGCGCGGCCGTCTGCTCGAGAAAGAGATTAACCACGTCCGCGAGGTTGCCCACCGACCTAACTTCGCGTCTGAAAAAATCCCCGAGAGTCTCCGAGAATACCTAGAAGGAAAGCGGCTAGAGTTGGGACCGGAGCCGTGACAGGGGCCGCTCCACGCTGGTTCTGGTATGTCAGTGCCGGCTTTGTCTGTCAGCTCTGGGCGACTTTTCTGAACTGAGAGCGCTGTTAAGCGTCGGGGCAGAGCTACTCTTCGGAACGCCCGGCTTTCGATCGCAAATGAGCGAATGCCTTCCGCGCCTGCTGGGATTGCTCGTGTCCGATTCGTTTTAGCTCTTCAATCTCCGACGGCGTCAGACGGTCGGGATTAGGCGGCAGCTCGCCCGTCTCCCTCATTTCGTCCAGCAGCTTCGGCATATCCCGTTCGAGCCCCGCTATCTCGTCCGCCGAAAGCGGCCTCGATTCCCTACCTGAACTGCTCACGGTCGAGGCCTCCGCGTGGGGGTGTGATTGCTGAACGTTTAGCTCTGTGCCACCTTTGGCCACTCATCAGCTTCGGATACGAACGATGAAAGCCGTGTCGTGGCCCCTAACAATAGCCCTTTTTGCTCCACGCGCGGATGCGCAGCGAACCGGCGTGGTGAGGTTTCCGCAGTGAAGGAAACCCTGCTGATCTGCGTCGCCGGGGCTCTCGTACTGCTGTTGGCGGCTTGCGCGCCCCCTGAGAAGGAACCCGCACGAGGTTCCGGCCCCGCGTCACAGTCATGGACGCTCGAGGTCGATACCAACCGGATTAATCAGTCCGTGAACGTTACGCTTATACTTTCGGACGCAACGGTCCGAGACACAGATCCGGGTGAGCCCACATGGATCGCCTTTGGGTGCAGGGGAAGAGAGGCCAACGTGATCGTGCGTTTCGCCAGCGCCCGCGCCCTCACTGAGCGATGGCCCATTCGATACCGCGTGGACGACGCGCCAATCGTAGCGCAGCAATGGCTTAACCTTTCCGACGGCTCGGTAGGCGCGGCATCGCCCTTAGCGCAGCGCGCCGTTTTGCGGGCCGCCCTTGCCGGGCGCCAGACGTTTGTCCTAGAGGATGGAATCCACTCGCGCAGCGCAACGTTCGACCTGATTCCGCTTCAACAAAATCGGGCGCTGTTCGAGAAGTGCGTCCGTTGAGCGAGTCCGCCTAATGCCAGCGCGCGCATCTTTCGGTCAGCCGCAACCCGATCGCACTTGCGAATTCTGCCGGTCCGCAATGCCAGCTCGCGCTTGCAAGTGCGCGTCGTGCGGTGAGTGGGTAAGCGAGCGCATGGACTACACGCGCTCAGCTCAGGGGCTTCGCGTGATGGGCATCATCTGGATCGTTCTCTCAACTTTGACCGCATTCGTGTGGTTCGCGATCGGATCAGACGATTTGTCCGGCATCGCGTTCATGATCGCCTTCGTTGCGCTGTTCCAGGGGTGGCTAGTCGGGCTCGGTGCGATGGTGCTCGCTGACATGGCCCCGCGCCGACGAATAGGCAACTGACCGGTGGACGAGGATGAGAAGGGATCTCCAATGACAGACTCCATTCTGGACGCAGACGGCCAGCCGCCGCGGGCTCTTTATTACAGCCGCGCGGTCGCGCGCCAGATACAGGAAATGCTCGGCCTCGTGAAAGGGCTGGTGTGTGACGGCGATCTGAGCGAAGGCGAAATTCTGTCGTTCAGGAAATGGCTCGACGTGAATCCGGATGCTACAGCGCGCTGGCCAGGCTATGATCTCGCACGGCGAGAATCGATAAGCGATGGTCACGAGGCCCGTCCGTCTCGCCATCTTGGCTCGGGCCACGATGCCCGCTTCAGTTCGCCCCCGTTGATGATGATCGAGACCTTCGCCGAACAGGGGCCTATGGTTCCGCCCCGGAGTAGTCCAGCATCTGGAGTGCCCCTAGCGCGGACCGGTCCATCTGCTTCCCATCCTCTTCGAGCAGTGCGACCAACTTGCGTTTTGTCGCTGAGGCCAGAGAAGTGGCAATAGTCTCAAGCCACTGAGCGGTCGACACGAACTCACCGGGGGACACTTGAAGACTTTGCAAATTGGCCAGGGAGGCATCATGCCTGAGCTCGGATCGCGCGCGGAAGGCCGTACTCGCGGAAGGCGCGCTCGAACACCGGCCGCGCGGTCACGGTCTGCGTCGAGAGGAGGCCGTGACACGTGAGCAGGAAGCGCGTGTGCTGATCCGCGATCGTGAGCGGATAGCAGTAGCGCCCGTTACCGGTGCGAAACTCACCCTTGAAGTCCGCCGTCCACAGATCGTTCGGCGCCGCCGTCGTGGGCGGCACGACCCCCGGGTGGTGATGCGGCCGTCGCCGCCGACGCTTCAGCACGAGGCCGCGGCGCGCGAGTAGATCGGCGGCCGTGCTCGCCGCAGGCCACGCCGTCACGCGGGGATGCCGTGTGCCGAGGATGCGCAGGAGCTTGCGCGCCCCCCAAAACGGGTGCTGCCGTCGAAGCGTACAGATGAGTTCAGCGAGCTCGGCGTCGATCCGATGTGGGCAGTGGTGCGGTGCTCGACTACGATCCTTGAGACCGCGCCGGCCCTCCTCCTCGTAGCGTGCGAGCCACTTGTAGCCGATCCGACGACTGACGCCGTACCGTGCGCACAGCTCCGACATCGTGAACCGGTCGCTCAGGGCATCCTGAATAAACTGGATTCGCTCTTCCACAGGGGCAGTCTCCAACCAGGGCATCGGCAGTCCTCGCT
>JBPCLO010000025.1:0-43407 GCA_051003155.1 Fimbriimonadales bacterium
TCTACTTCGACATCCTGGGTGGCGAGGGCGAGCCCACGGGCAAGCTGCGCGACATGATCGACCGCGATTTCGGCAGCCTCGAAAATTGGCAGAAGGACCTCAAAGCCACCGGCATGGGCGGCCGCGGGTGGGCTTGGCTCGCCTACGACCGCGAGGAGAAGGGCCTATTCAACTACATCGGCGATGCCCAGAACACATTCGCCATGTGGAACACAGTGCCCCTGGTCGGACTCGACGTCTATGAGCACGCCTACTACCTTGATTTCGGCACTGCACGTGCCTCGCACATCGATGCGTTCCTCAAGGTGATTGACTGGAATGCAGTTACGAAGCGGTTCGCCTCGGCTGCCGCATAGGCAGGCAGAGACTCTGAGGCAGTCCCGAGCGTGCGATCTTCAGGAGTCACATACGGCTTGCTTTAGATCTCGGCGGCTACGTCGACAAAGCCGGAGCGGCTAAGGGAGCTTTTCGACTAAGTTCTGCTCGACCCTGAGCAGGCGGCTGGCGGTGTGTACGTGCCCGAACATGTCCGTGGCGCGAACGGATAGGCGGTGCGAGCCTTTGGGCAGGTCTGCGGGTAGCTGCGCCTCCCAATAGTGCGGCGACTTTATCGGCATCGGGAGCGGACGGTACGGCGCCTTCATCGCAAGGTCGCGGGTGTAAGCGGCCGAATACTCGGGATCCGGTTTTGCGACCTTGTCCATCGGCAGCCACTCGCCATTGCCCACGCGCATCTCCACCTTCGTCCGTTCGTTGCCGGCGAAAAAATTGACGCCGACCACCTCGCTTCCGTTCGACGAAACGCTTTCGCCGACATAGATGTTCATCTGGTAATCGCTCGGACGGCGAGCCGCGCGAAACTCGATCGAGTACTCGTGGCCATCGAACGTGAAGATGCTGTAGCCGTTCGGCGCTCCGTCGCGCATCGTCGCATGCGGAATCCCGAGTTCATCCGGTGAGCCTTGCCACCAGCTCCCGCAGACGGTTACGTTGAACACGTGATGATGCGGCTTTGGCCCGCGCCAGCCGTCCTGCTTCGTGATGAATTTGTGCTCTTGATAATGCGTATGGGCGCTCACGCTCACCGCATACGGCCGCATTTCGATCAAACGATACAGCTCCTGCCGATCCTCGACCTCGACCAACGGGATGTGCATCATGAGCACGACCAACTGATCTTTCGGAATCATCTCGAGATCGCGCCTAATCCACGCCATCTGCTTCGGCCCCAGCCCGCCGACATATCTGCCCCTGTCGGTCGCGCTGGCGCCGGTCCACTTCACATCGTCCAGACCACAAAGTGCGTCGGTCCACATCTCGTTTGTCCCGAGGCTGCGTGTCGCCGAAGAAGAGCGCCTTGAACCTGTCAGGCTCCCTTTGCGGCTGGAGCGGAAAGTCGATCGACTTCGGAAGCGGCCCGGTCGGCTTTACACCGCCATACTTCACCTGCGGGGATCCATTCGGCTTGTGGATGTAATAGAACTTCGGAAGCTTGTGATAGTCGGTCGGCGTCATCCATCCGCGCGGCTTGATCACGAAGAAGGCTGTGTCGTTGCCATGCTCCAAAGCCCACTTGCCTTCGGGATCCGTCCGCACGATATGCTGCCCGTTGCTTACCCGAACGCCGCGTAAGCCCGGCTCCCGTGGATCCCGAAAACCATCCCCATCTTTGTCATGAAACACAGAGCCCAGCGCAAATTGAGGCTGCGCAGGAAGCTGCCGATATGCCAACCACCCAGCCGCCCCCAACCCCAAAGCAACGGTTGTAACCAAACCCCTCCGCATTCCACGAACCTTACCCAGACACCTCTCCCCTTGTGGGTGAGTCCAGTGAATTTGCGAACCGAGTGAGGGGTCCTCGGAACGTTAACATCCGCTTATCAGTTACAATTAACACCGAATGCGTTCGAAAATCCCCGTAATCATAGGCGCCGCCGCAGCGGTTGCGCTAGCCGCATTCGTAGCCGTCGCCCAATCGGGCGCCAACCCCACGCCGCCCGCCAAGCCGAAATACGGCAAACTTCACCTCTGGGCGGAGGTTGGCAGCTTCACGTTGGAAGGCGAGGGCAAAGTCGTGCTCAGTTTCGACGGCACGCTTCTCCTTTCCAACCATTCGGGGCCACCCCCGCAGATCACGGGCAGTATCCGCAAGGAGTTCGACGACATGGGCCGCCAGGTCTGGTTCGGCTCCGGCAAGGCAGTCATCGAGGGCAGGTGGCGGCACCTCAACTGGTTCGGCAAGAAGATGGACTGCGTATGGATAGGTTCCGGCGACGCGATGACGTTCGGCGAATACGACGCCAAGAACCAGACCGGCTTTGCCCAGATCGACGATCTCCCCAAGATGCCCTGGCTGACCACCGGATTCACGTTTTATATCCCGCAAGAACGCAGCCCCTACCGCAACGCCAAACCCGCGCCCCCGAGGATGGAGCGGGGCGACGTCGGGTAAAATCACGCCCGGAGCCGAAGTCGTGTGCGGCTCCGAAGCTTCACAAGCCACAGGAGGATTCGTTTTCGCATGCCCGCAACAGGCAAGGTAACTCAAATTTTAGGCCCGGTCGTCGACGTTCGCTTCCCATCCGAGCAGCTTCCCCGCATTTACAATGCCGTTAAAATTACGGACGCCAAGCGCAACGTGGACATCACGGTAGAGGCTGCCCAGCACCTCGGCGACGACATGGTTCGCTGCGTCGCGCTGGCGAGCACCGACGGCCTGGTTCGCGGCATGGACGCCGTCGATACCGGCGGCCCGATCACGGTACCCGTGGGCGACGTGACCCTCGGCCGCGTCTTCAACCTGTTGGGTGAGCCGGTCGACGAAGCCGGCGAAATCAGCCCGGACGTCCGGCGCATGCCGATCCACCGGGGCTCCCCCAGCTTCATGGACCAGAGCGTCGAGACGCAGCTTCTCGAGACGGGCCTCAAGGTTGTCGACCTTCTCGTCCCGTTCAACAAGGGCGGAAAGATCGGCCTCTTCGGCGGCGCAGGATTGGGCAAGACCGTTTTGATCCAGGAGCTCATCCGAAACATCGCGGTCGAGGCGTCCGGCGTGTCGGTGTTCGCCGGAGTCGGCGAGCGAACGCGCGAGGGCAACGACCTCTGGCGCGAAATGAAGGAGACCACGTTCAAGGACGCCCAGGGCAACGAAGCGCGCGTTATCGACAAGATGGCGATGGTCTTCGGCCAGATGAACGAGCCGCCCGGGGCTCGCCTCCGAGTCGCTCTTTCGGCGCTGACGATGGCGGAGTACTTCCGCGACGAGGCCGGCCTCGACGTTCTCATCTTCATCGACAACATTTTCCGCTTCGTCCAGGCGGGCTCCGAAGTGTCGGCGCTTCTCGGACGAATGCCGAGCGCGGTCGGATACCAGCCGACTCTCGCCACCGAGATGGGCGCTCTTCAGGAGCGCATCGCCTCGACGACCAAGGGTTCGGTAACGTCGGTCCAAGCGGTTTACGTCCCTGCCGACGACCCCACCGACCCGGCCCCTGCGACGACCTTCGCCCACCTCGACGCTTACGTCTATCTCGAGCGCCGAATCTCTGAGAAGGGCATTTACCCGGCGGTCGACCCGCTGGCTTCGACTTCGAAGAACCTCGACCCGCGGATGGTCGGCGAAGAGCACTACCAGGTGGCCCGTGGCGTCCAGGTGATCCTCCAGCGCTACCGCGAACTGCAAGACATCATCGCGATTCTCGGTATCGACGAGCTTTCCGATGAGGACAAGCTGGTCGTCGCCCGCGCGCGCAAGATCGAGCGCTTCCTTTCGCAGCCGAACTTCGTGGCGGAGCAGTTCACGGGCAACGTGGGCCGCTACGTGCCGGTCGCCGAAACGGTCGCCTCCTTCAAGGAAATCCTCGCGGGCAACCTCGACGACTTTCCCGAGCAGGCGTTCTACATGTGCGGCGGTATGGACGACATCAAGGAAAAGGCCAAAGCGCTCGCGGCGGTCTAATCGATGGCGAACACGTTCCAACTCTCCGTCGTCGCACCCGACAAAACGATCGTCGACGAAGTCACCGAGTCGGTGACCGCGCCCGGCGTTCAGGGCTACTTCGGCGTGCTCGCGGGGCACGAGCCTTTCGTTACACAGCTTAAGTCCGGCGTCGTCGCGTACCTAGACGGCGCCGGCCAGGAGCAGAAAGTGGCGGTCTCCGGCGGCTTCGTCGAAGCTAGCGGTGACCACGTGATCATCCTCGCCGATTCCGCGGAGCGCGGCGTGGACATCGACCGAGCCCGAGCCGAAAGCGCCGCCTCCCGTGCCAAAGACCGCCTCGCAAACCGCGACGGCATCGACACCCCCCGCGCCAAATCCGCCTTAGAACGCGCCGAAAACCGGCTCCGTTTGGCGAAATAGCGTTCGTGGTTGGTGGTTAGGGGTTGGCCATCGACCCGGAGGGCGAAGATTCAGCTAGCCATCTGCACTTACCAATCGCGCGAGCCCGTCACCCGGACAGATTCGCTGCGGAGACTTCGGCGAATCGAACATCGCCCGCGAACCTGTCCGGGCCACCCACCCGCAGCCCATCACCCGATTACACAACCTATTGAAACTCGACAGCTAGCTGTAATGTTTCAACATGGAAGCTCGTCACCCGGACAGATTCGCTGCGGAGAATTCGGCAAGCGAACATCGAAAGAGCGAACCTGTCCGGGCCACCCGTCGTAGGGCGTCGGTAAATCGCGGCATGCGACTATGTGTAACGCTCTTTGAAGCACACACGTCTTCAGCGACCCGTAGCCCGACACACGGACGACGGCAGCCACCTCGTGTACATAATTATCTAGTAACGCTGGCTAACCGCAAGTCGCAATTGCTGGGTCAGTATGAATGGATCGGCCGGAAGCAATCGAAGGCCCGCGGCACCGTCTTCTGACGGCGTGAGCCGGTCGTACGCGGCCAAGACAATCCCTTCTTCGTCGTCAATCTGGGTGGTTTGTAGCGCGTGGATTACCTCCTTGCAGGCGGTGCTTGGACCCAGCACCCCGACCGCGGCGATGTATTCCCTGAATAGGCGTGGCCCACCGCCATTACGCGCCAGTTCCAATGCAGGTCCCATGTCTCTTGTACGACTGTATAGTGTCCTAAGCGCGCTCCCGCGCAAGGTAGGGCAATTAGCGGATGAACGCGCCATTTCTTCAAGCTTCGCACTAGGAATCTGCCTCTCATAAGACGCAGCAAGCTCAGGGACACACATCATGTCTAGTAGCCGTGCTTTATCGACATCCAAGGGGTATTTGCCATGTTGGAAGGCATCGTAAGCGGCATCGAATACTGCAGCTCGGTCGGGGAGCATCAGCAGAATGTCGCACCATTGACCGAGAGCGTCTTTAGATCGGCGATAGCTCTGAACGAAGCTGCGCAAAACCAACTTCTGGGTTTCCGACGCGCCAACGTTGTCAAGAGCAAAGAGTTCGCGCAAACGGTTAAGCAAGAACTTATCCAGTGATGTCTGCGGGGTGCCGGCGCTTGCCCGCTCAAAGATCAAGCCGCAAATGAAGCTGCATTTTGTCGAGGTAGTCGCAGATCCTAAGTCCTTGTAAAACGTTTCGCGTACCAGTTTGAAGTCTTCCCAGGCGCTCAATTCGTGATTGCGGTCTAGGTGCTTCGACTTGCTGTCGTTGAACACGAGACCAAGCTCGCCGATTGCCCCAAGCGTCTCCCGGTATGCCGCCTCAACTTTGCTGGGATAATTGTCAAACCACCAGTATTCGTCCACCCACCGCATGGTGTGCTCGCATCTTGCAGAAGCGCTCTTATCGGCATCAATGAGCAAGAGGTCTCCGAAGAAGAAAGACGTCTGTGGGCCAGCGGGTAAGCCATCCTTTTCACCCATAACTGCCCTAAGTAATCGGCCGAAGTCATTGATCCTCGCCTCCATTGCTGGAAACCATCGCTTAAGCTCCCCCAAGAGCTTTGGTTGGCGCACATTATCAAAATAGCGGCTGACATCAGCGGTAAGTCCGGAAAGGCCGTCCTTTTCATGTAAACCTATTCGCCGAACGAGCTTTAGCCGTTGTTCGTCAAACTTCTTCCATCGTTGTCGGTCATTCGGCTTCTTTTCCGGATAGAGCCTCTTCGGAATCGATTCGTCGAAACGGAATGAGTAGCAGGAGCCTGACCATTCGGATCTTGCGCAAAGTGCAAACTCTCTGGCCATGAGCTCATAAGCGATTTGGCTAGCCAGCGTCAGACGCGCGTGAGTGCGAAAGCTATATTGCTTCTTCGCCCCGAGTATAAACGTAGCGGAATTAGCCGATCCAGCGCGGTAGTATTGATCTCCCAGCTTTGCAATCCTGGCCCGAAGTTCACGCTCTTGGAAAAGGAGGTCAACCGGAAGCGGCCTCGGAAGCGGAAGTCCATCAATCTCACGGGCCGCCTCCCTCACGTAATTCAGGGCGAGGGTTGCCGAGTTGTCCAACATATCAGGATGAGCCATTAAACCTTTATCCTTGGCCGGCATGCTCATGTCCGCCGTCCGTCACTGATGTCCGGTTCTCCTAATGGGTAAGCCGCTGACTGGATGCACTGGCAGCGTCCAGACGGGATGACGACATTTGCGGGTGAACCGGAACCCCTTGGCTTTCTGAAGCTTCGCCCTCCATCGGCAATCGGCAATCGGCAATCGGCAGCCGGCAGTGGCCGGTCGTCCGCCTAGGACTGGCCCTGGTTCATCCGGTTCTCGAGTTCGTCGAGCTGCTTGTCGACGTCCGCCACCTCGACCGGAGTCGTGGCGGCTTCGTGGGCTTCGGCGGGGGCGGCCATGCCGAGGCGCTCTTCGAGCTTCTTGAGTTCTTCCTCAGCGGCGTAGTCGAACGACTTGTCTTCCATCGCCATCACTTTTCCCTGGAGGCTCTCCGTCATCATTTCCTGGCGGGCGGCCGCTTCGCTTTTCACGTCGCGAATGCGCTCGGCCGCGGCTTCGAACGTGCCGAACTGGGCCTCGGTCGTGAAGCCTTCCAGCGCCTTGTTGATGCTCGTTTCGATTTGGGCCTGCTTGTATTGGGCCTTCATCGCGAGCGCTTCGGCGGTCTTCTTACGCGTCTCTTCTTCCTGGCGGCGGATAGCGACCTTGACGACGTCGACTGTCTGGTTCGCCTGGCCCAATGAAGCCCTTAGGCTTTCTAGAGTGTTGGCGTAGTTCGCCTTCTCGCGCAGAAATTGACGCGCGAGGTCGCGGTTGTCCTGCTTGAGCGACATGATTGCCTGCTGCTCGAGCTGGGCCGTTTTGCGCTCGTGGTCGTCGACCATCGCCTGCAGGTTGTTGCGCTGGGTGATGGCCTGTACAGCCTTCTCCTTATTGTCGCGCAGGGTGTCTTGCATGTCGCGGCGTGCCTGATCCAGCATGAGGTCCGGGTCTTCCAGTCGGTTCATCATGCGGTTGAAAATTGCTTTTATCCAGTTGAAGAATCTGCCCATAGGCGTAGCTTTTCCACTCCCTGTTCGGGATTATACTACGGAGCCCGAGCCCGGAGGGATTCAGCGGTAAACTTCGGGCGTGAAGTTCACTGCCGCCGCGGTTCAAATCGCTCCCGCAAAAGGCGACTACCGCGGCAACGTCGCCCGGGTTGCGGAGGCGATCGTAACTGCAGCCGGAGAAGGCGCCGACCTGGCCGTCTTCCCCGAAGCTTCGCTTACCGGTTACTTCTTGGAGGGCGGCGTCGCCGATGTCGCGGGTCCGGTTTCGCGAGTTGTATCGGATATTGAGGAGCAGCTCGCGGGGAAGCTAAACCGCCCGGTGGACGCGGTGATCGGCTTCTTCGAGCGCAGCGACGGAAACATTTATAACGCCGCTGCTCACATCGAGTTCGGTCCCGGCAAAGCCCGGCTGGTCCATGTGCACCATAAGTTCTTCCTGCCCACTTACGGCGTGTTCGACGAGGAGCGGTTCGTTTCGCGGGGCCGGGATATTTCGGCCTACGACACCCGGTTCGGCAGGTTCGCGCTGCTCATTTGCGAGGACGTCTGGCACTCGATAACACCGACGATCGCGGCTCTTAAAGGCGCCTTGGTGATCGTGGCGATTGCGGCATCGCCTGCGCGTGATTTCTCGGGCGACGAGATCGGCAACCTCGCGACCTACCACAAGCTTATCACCGGCATCAGCCAGGAGCACGGCGTTTGGACGGTCAACGCGATGCTCGTGGGGTTCGAGGGTGGCAAGGGTTTCGTGGGCGGAAGCATCATCGCCGACCCATATGGCAATATTGTTGCAAAAGGACCCGTCGGCGAGGAGTTTATGCTGGTTTCGGAAGTCGATATGGACTTGATCGGCATCGTCCGGGAGCGTTCTCCGATGCTGGCGGACCTGGTCAGCGTGCTCGAGGACGTGACCCGCGAGATCGACGACGTGAACGAGGCGACGTGTCCCTAAAGGTAATCCGTTCGGGGGCGTACTCACCGGAATCCGATGAGGCGCTCCGAATCAACCCGGAGATTGTGTGCTCGTGGCTGGTCGCTTTCCTCAAGGACGAGTGTATTCGCAGGCGCGGGATGAGGAAGGCGATAATCGGGCTCTCCGGTGGAGTGGATTCGGCAGTCGTTGCCCACCTCTGCGCGCTCGCCTTCGGCCCCGAGAACACGCACGTCTTCCGCCTCCCTTATAAGATCAGTTCCCAAGAAAGCATGGACCACGCGCAACTCGTCGTGAATCAGTCGGGGGTCGTTGAGAGGACGATCGACATCACCGGCATGGTGGACGGCTACCTGGCTCGAGAACCCGACGCCGAAGCCACGCGGATCGGGAATATCTGCGCGCGTTCGCGGATGATCGTGCTCTTCGACCAAAGCGCGAAGCTCGGCGGCTTGCCGGTCGGGACGGGCAACAAGACCGAGCGGCTATTCGGCTATTACACCTGGCACGCCGACGACGCGCCGCCGATCAACCCTCTGGGCGACCTTTTCAAATCGCAGGTGTATCACCTGGCGCGGTATTTGAAGTTGCCCGAAGAGATTCTGAGTAAACCACCGACCGCTGACCTGGTGAAGGGCCAGACCGACGAGGGCGATTGGGGAATAACTATTCAGCGCGCGGACCGGATTCTCGTTCTCTTGACCGGCGGGTACTCCCCCGACAAGCTGGTCGAGATGGGCTTCGCGCAGAACGACGTGGAGATTGTGCGCAAACGGGTGGCAGGCACGCATTGGAAGAGACGGCTTCCCACCGTGGCGATGATTTCGACGACCGCCATCGGTGAGTACTACCTGCGCCCGGTGGATTACTGAGCCCCTGGTAAAATCGGCGCTCATGCCCGAATTGCTGCTTGAAGTCGGTGTCGAGGAACTTCCGGCGTCCATGGTCCGCTCGGCCGCGGAGCAGCTTTTGGGGCTCGTTTCCGATGCCGTGCGGGAGGCGCGTTTGGGTGGCGCTTCTGATGGCCGTTGGTATGCGACTCCGAGGCGGCTGATCATTATTTTGCCGGATGTCGCCGACCGCCAGCCTGACCAGGTCGTGGAAAAGCGGGGGCCGGCAGCGAAGGGGGCTTACGGACCCGACGGCTCACCGACCCCTGCGCTGATCGGGTTCGCGAAGGGAGCGGGGGTCGACCCTTCGAAAGCCGAGGTCCGCGATGACTATGTCTGGGTGAAGTCCGAAGTTCGCGGACGCACGGCGAAAGAGGTGTTAATAGAGCTCCTGCCCAGCGCTATCAGGAAGATTTCATTCGAGAAGACGATGCGTTGGGGGAGTGGGCGAACTCGGTTCTCTCGCCCGATTAGGTGGATTGTCGCGCTGATCGGCCGCGAGGTGGTTCCTTTCGAATTCGAGACCGTGACGGCAGGAAACCGCTCGGTCGGCCATCGGTTTTTGTCGCCGGACTCCTTTGAGGTTGCTTCATCGGTGGAGCTATTGGACAGGCTTCGGCAGAGATTCGTCGAGCCGGACCCGGCCGTTCGCGAGGAATCCATCAGGAGCAAGGCCGAATCCCTCGGCGTGGGCAAGCCGGTTATCACGGATGCGCTGCTCGAAGAGAACGTTTACCTCACCGAATGGCCGGTTGCGATTTCGGGGTCCTTCCGGGAGGAGTTCTTGGGCCTCCCTCGGCCGGTGCTGGTTACAGCGATGGCAAAGCACGAGCGGTTTTTCCCGGTCGAGGATTCGGATGGGAATATCACCCAATCCTTCGTCAGCGTGACGAATGCCGGAGATCCGGACACCGTCAGGCGAGGCAACGAGTGGGTGCTGAACGCACGCTTCAACGACGCAAAATTCTTTTTTGATGAGGATTCGCGGCTTTCGCTGGCGGAGTTTCTGGAGAAGACGGACCGAATCGTATTTCAGGAGAAACTCGGCACCGTGCGACAGCGCGCGGATCGCATCGCGGAGCTTGCCTCTCGGATTGCCCAGGAGGCCGGATTACCCCAAGACGAGGTCACGATATGCCGGCAGTCGGGGCTCTTGTGCAAAGGCGATCTGAGCACGGGTTTGGTGAGTGAGTTGCCGTCTCTTCAGGGCAAGATCGGCGGAAAATACGCGAGGCGCGACGGCATCGATGAAACAGTTTGTGAGGCGATTTCGGAGCATTACGATCCCAATACGAAACCCGAGAAGGCCGGTCAGCGCGCGGCTCTAATAACCATGTGCGCCGACCAAGCCGATCGGCTTGCAGGCTATCTCGGAATCGGGGAAGCGCCGACCGGCAGCAGCGACCCCTATGCGCTTAGGCGCGCGGCGACCATGCTCATCGAAGCGCAACGCGACTGGGACGCAGAGATGGCGTCGATCGCCGGCTGGTGCGAATACGCGCGCGCGGGCTACGTTGCGCAAGGTATTCCTGTGTCCGATTCTGTGAACGAACTTATCAGAGAAGTGCTGCGGGGACGCTACGAGGCGTTATTTTCCGACATTCCGTACGATGCGCTCGACGCCGCCTGGGCGACAGGTTGGGACGAACCCACGGCCGCCTTTCTGGTTAGGGCCCGCGCGCTGGGGGGTCTCTCGGCGGACGTGAGTTTCGTGCGCTCAGCCAAGAGGCCCGCGAACATCGTGGAGTCGTCGCGCAAGAAAGGAATCGCCTTCCCGAAATCGCCCGAGCCGGCGCTCTTTTTGGAAGAGGAGGAGGGCAGCCTTTATGCGGCCGCGCAGGCGGCGGAACAGGAAATGGGCAACGGTCTGTCGATGGACCTCGAGACGCTGCGCACTCTAAAGGGGCCGATCGACTCGTTCTTCGATAAAGTGATGGTGATGACGGACGACGAAGCGGTTCGGGGCAATCGGCTCGCGCTCCTAGCGATCGTGGACGCGCTTTTCAAGCGAATCGGCGACTTCGGGAAGATCGTGATCGAGGGCGAATAGCTATTCCTTGACGAATTTCATACCCGTGGCGGTCAGCGTTTTGCCGTCCTCTGAGACGGTTCCTTCGGTCGGCGGCGCGCCGGTACCCTTCGGATTCAGCGTAACCTTCTTACCCTCGACGGTGTAGTCGCCCGAAGTCTCGGCTTTGATTAGGCCCGTCATCTTGAGGGTGAATGTGCCGGCCTCTTTGAACTCGATCTGGCCCGTTGCCGGCGGCGCCCCCGCTTTGGCCATCATGTCGGCGGTTTCCTTCGGCAGTTCCATCTTCCATGTGCCGACCACAGGGACGTCTTTGCTGCACCCGACGAGAATTGCGATCAACAAGGCAAACAGTGCGCCAACGGCTTTCATCGACAAATTATAGCTGTTGCATAATCTTTGCATGGCTCGCATCATTCCGGTTGCCCACGATTTCGTTTGCGAGTGGTGCTGGATCGGGCTCTTTCAGGCGAAGCGGATGCGCCGAGAATTCGGTGTGGAAATCGATTGGCTCGGCTATGAACTGTTTCCCGCGGGGCTGGTGGAGGAGAAGAAGTCGCGCGAGCCCGTGCCACCCAACAAGCCGCTGACACCGGGCCGGCTGACCCTGGCGTACGAAGCGGCGGAAATCGAACCGGTTCGGAAGCCGCCGGTGGATTCGCACGCCGCGCACGAAGCGGTGGAGTTTGCGAAACTCTCCGGGTTGCAAGACCCCTTGATCGAACGGATTTATTGTGCTTATTGGAAAGAAAATGTCGACATTTCCGACATCGACGCGCTGATATCTATCGCCGATGGCGTAGTCGAGGATCTGGAGGGTTTCCGAGAAGCGATTATCTCGCGTAAATTCGCCAACAAAATCACACAGTTCGACGAGGCGGCGTTCGCCAATGGCGTTTACAACGTTCCGACATTTTGGATCGACGGAGAGCGATACGCCGAGCAGCCGTGGACCCGCCTTGCAAATGCCCTGAAGCAGCCGGAAGGCGTGCCCGGTTTTTATGGCAATTTGGATTTTCCATATTTCGAAAGCGACAGGCCGTATGTTTTTATCAACATGGTCACGACGATCGACGGGAAAATCATCACAGGCAACCGCGGCGAGCCGGTGGAGGATTTGGGCAGCAAGACCGACCATTTGATGATGCGGCGCATCCAAGCCGCGGCGGAGGGAGTTTTGATCGGAGCCGGCGCCCAGCGAAGCAGCGAAAAGATCTGGTATCCGAGGGAGTTGTATCGGTTTGTAGTTACGCGCTCCGGGAACGTGCTCGTGAGTAGCCGGTTTTTCACGGATGCACCGGACATGGCTTTCGTCGTCTGTCCGGAAAATACCAACTTGCCGGAATTGCCCGACGGTGTTCGGGTTATTCGCGCAGGAAAAACGGACGTCGATTTTGAAATGGCGTTATCGATTGTTCGTTCGGAAATCGGCATAAAGCGCCTCTTGGTCGAAGGTGGCAGCGAAATCAATGCGCAGCTGTTTCACTTGAATATTCCCGACGAGCTTTTCCTTACGCTCGCTCCGAAAATCAAACTCGGTGAAGATATACCGACCTACGCGGACGGTAAGCCATTGCCGAGAAAACAGGTTCAGAAGTACGATCTGATCGAGGGGAACCGGTGGGGCAGTGAAGTGTTCCTGCGATACCGACACCGGCGCGCCCAAACCTCAAGTAGCCCAGCAATTATGTGAGGTTTTGCAAGAAAAAACACGTTTTTCGGCGCGCGGGGGGGGGGGTCTTGCCCGATGTTGCCCTTATAATGTCCGCATGACTGTTTCTCGTGCAAACGTCGTCGCGCTCGTTGCGTGCGGTACGGCTTGCGTCACCGCCGCCAACGCATACAAGGTGGAACTGGTCGCCGGAACTTTCCATCCGCTCAGGCACGGTAATGCCGAGGGTGCTCCCGATAACATCGTTGCACCCTACTACCTGGGGACGCCTGTGTGTGTTTCGAAAGGTTCCGCGTTTGGATTAAAGCTGGTGCCGGACCCCGGTGAGCAAGTGGTTCGTTGGCAGGTAACCGCCGCTATTCTTACGAGCACGGAGCCTGGCAGCCAACCGCATTGGTCGAATTCCGACGGGCCGAATGAGTGGCATGCGCCGAATGCCACCCACATGCTGCCTGCCGTACCCGGCATCGTAGACATCGCTGGGCTGCAAGTTGCCGTCAATGTCGAGCACGAATCTTCATTCGGCGAATCGTTGGGCCTCCCCTGCCGGACAGCACGGTTTATATCGTAGTTGCGGCGCCGAAAGCGCCGATGATTCCTGCCTGGACATCTGTCCTCGATCGAAGTTGTGAAACCGCCCGCGAAGCCCAAGCTTCACAGCGTGCGCGTGAACTACTAACTAGGGACCTAATGCCGCAGGCAATCCTTGGAACCCGACACCGGCCGCAGCGCTTGTGCCCGTCGTGACCGCCAACCCTCGCTGAATAATATACGCCTCAAGGAGATTCAAATGACAGCAATACTGGTGATTCTATCGATGTCACTCTCCGGCTCCGTTTCCGACGAACCTTTGCCGCCAACTTCGTTGCTCAAGAGTGGTGTCGAGAATGGTGAAATGATATATTTCCTGCCAACGCCGTGGAACGGAATGAACTACTCGGTTTCAGCTTCACCTACGGACATTGTGGCAGCCGATCTCCTCCGGTTAGTCTTCAATGAGGACGAAATACCTAGGATGAACTTTCAGACGATTCCGCCTTATATGGCTTCGTCTGCCGCACCGACGAACATTCTCGTGCGCACTGATCGGGCAAGCATCGACAGATCGTATGCGATCGAGGGCGGTGTTGACCTTCCGGCAGAGTTCGGCGAGAAGCTTATGATTCGTATCCGGATCAGCGCGACATCTGCCGAAGCAGCTGCATCAGCGAAGACGGACGCCAAGAGCATTAGGTTCGATCCAAAACTGAATCTGCCGTCTCACCAATCCTTTGCGGATAAGGTCTGGATTCGAGACGATCGCCAGATTCACTGGTACTGGATTTGCTTCCAGCGCGGCAGAGCCGTCGTTCGTGTTTGGTCAATCGGGCAAGATATAAACCGATCAAAGATAGAGGCTCTTGCGCGTGCCGTTGATTTTCGTATTCGGATGAATGAGAAACTGGCGATTGGCGCTCTGCTTCAATCTGAAGGAGTAATCTTTGAGAAGAAGGTCTCGACCGAGATGGTCGACGACATGCCTCTAGTACATATAAGTGCAATCAAACAGGCGCAGGACTTTCATGTAACTGCCCAGGATGCTTCGACAAAGATTACTCATAAGAAACGCACTGTAAAGACCTCCCCCTTTTCGTGGGAACTTGAGACGCCCGAGGGGAACACCAAACTCGAACACCCTGTAATTCCTTATAACGGATCGCTGCTGGTCCCAGCCGAGGCGCTTGCCAAAGGACTCGGCCTGCGATTCCTTCGCGAAGGCGCAGGCTTTCGGATCACGCGTTTGTAGCCGGAACGGCCGCTATTTCGTCGTCGTTCTTGCTGGCGGGGCGGGTTCTTAGCATCGCCCAGCTGCGCAACGCGGCGATTTCTTCGCTCATCATCACGCTGAGCGGCACGAGCGCTTTCGCCTCGGAGACCAGGTCTTCCATGATTAGATCGCGGTTCTGATCGAACGCGGCGAAAAGGCCGGCGACGATAACCTGCTCGATTTCTGCGCCGCTGAATCCCTTCGTTTTATCGGCCAAGAGGTTTAAGTCGTAATTCTTCGGGTCTCTCTTTCTTTTCTTCAAATGGATGCCGAAAATTTCGATCCGCTCTTCGCGATCGGGCAAGTCAATAAAGAATATTTCATCGAATCTACCCTTTCGCAATAATTCCGGCGGCAATTGTGAAACGTCGTTCGCCGTCGCCACCAGGAAAACAGGTGCAGTCTTTTCTTGCATCCACGTAATGAACGTCGCGAAAACCCTCGCCGTCGTGCCGCTGTCCCCGAAGCCGCTGCCCTGCACTCCCGCGAAGCCCTTTTCCAATTCGTCGGCCCATAAAACGCAAGGAGCCACACTCTCGGCCACCTGGATCGCGCGGCGCACGTTCTCCTCGCTCTGTCCCACGAGGCTGCCGAAAATCTTGCCCACGTCCATACGGAGCATCGGCAGCCCCCACTGGCTCGCGATGGCCTTGGCAACCAGCGACTTTCCGCATCCCTGAACTCCGAGGAGCAGAACACCCTTGGGCGGCGGCAGTCCGAACTCGGTCGCTTTGTCGGCGAAGCTTTGCGCGCGCCTGCGCAACCACTCCTTCAGGTGCTCCATGCCGCCGACGTCCTTCAGGCTTTCGTTGGCCGGATAGTATTCGAGCACCCCGGATTTGCGAACGATCTGCTTCTTCTCCTCGAGCACCACGTCCACGTCCAGCTTCCTGTTTTCCACCAAGCTCCGTGCAAAAACGGACTCGATCTCATCCAGCGTCAACCCTTGACACGACCTGATCAGCGCCTCTCGCTCGATGTCGGTCATCGCGGTGCTGACGTTGGGCGTGTTCTTCACGCCTTCGATGAGCGAATCGAGGACTTCCGTGATCTCTGCTGCCTCCGGCAGGCCGAAGTCCACGACGGTGATTTCCTTCTCTAACTCGATGGGGAGCTTCAGCAGGGGCGCCGTGATCATGATGCACTGCGAGCGGGTTCGGAGCCGAGCCGACAGATCGCGCATGACCCGGATGACCCGCGAATCGTTTAGGTACGGGTGAAAATCCTTCAGGTGGAAAATCGCCCCTTCCGGCGCCGCATGGATGTCCATGAGCGCCTCGAGTTCGCCCGGAAGCTTGCCCTGGCGGTGGTCTTGGCGCACGGCATCGATCTCTGGTTTGAGGCCCTGTGTCAGCGACCAGCAATACGTCTTCCGATTGAGTTTGCCCGCGATCTCTTCGATCGTTTCTGCCACCCGATGCTCCTCCCAAGTGACCACGTACAGGATGGGGTATTTGGCCCTGACCAGCGTCTCGATTTCCTCTCTCGGCTTCATTTCTTGGCGTGTGAGAGTGTACCGGCATCGGGGGGCGACGCAGGCGGCCGCCCGAACGTCGACGAAGTAACGCTGGCGCAGGCGCGGACTTTGACGGCTCGCCGGATTCCTCCGCTCTAGTCGTAAGGACAGGGCGCAGGCAGCACGGAAATAGAGGCTATGATTACAGCGATGCGGTGGCTGCTCGTTGCGGTGGCGTTCTTGTGCTCTTTGGCGGGCCACGCCGACGACGTCACCACGGTTCGGATGATCGCGCATTCGAGTTGGGGCATTCCTCCTAAGGATGCCGCCGACCCCGGGAGTATTGCCCGACGCGCTATTTTCGACGAGTTCCATCGCAAGAACCCCGATATTCG
Organism: Fimbriimonadales bacterium; assembly: GCA_051003155.1. Classification (GTDB taxonomy): domain Bacteria; phylum Armatimonadota; class Fimbriimonadia; order Fimbriimonadales; family ATM1; genus JACDEQ01. The sequence goes on from JBPCLO010000025.1 coordinate 16,607, forward strand.
CGTGGTGAACGCGGCCGGGCTGCAGGTGGCCGGCAATCAGCCGGACGCGCCGTTCCTAATGAGCATGGCGAGCGACACGTCGCCGGACGTGTTCTATGTGAATTTCCGGCAGATGACCAACTACATCGAGCAGGGGTTCTGCCGCCCGCTCGACGACCTGATCGCCCGAGACCCGTCGGTGTTAAGCCGGGTGAAGTCGAAGGTGCAGGCGGTTCTGCGAAGCTACGACGGCAAGATCTACAGCATCCCGTATATCCAGTACGGAATGGCGCTTTACTACCGAATCGACTTCTATCGCGAAGCAGGCCTCGACCCGGCGATGCCGCCGCGCAACTGGGAGGAGTTCTACGACTATGCCAAGAAGCTGACTCGGCCCGAAAAGGACCGGTACGGATTCCTATTCAATAATGCCCCCGAAGGGAAGGCGTGGCACTGGATCAACATCCTGCGCCAAGCCGGTGGCGAGCCGGTGGCGCCAACGCCGTCCGGCGCTTGGCAGTGTACGTTCAACACACCCGAAGGCGCGGTGGCTCTAGACTTCTTCCGCAAGCTGACGCTGGCGAAATGGGACCGCAACGGCAAGGAGATCGGCCCGGCAGCGGGGCTTTCGATGAAGTGGCGAGACGAAATCGACGACGGCAAGGGCGCGATGTGGTTCGACTACACGAACGACGTTTTAATGCATGCTACTCGAACCAATCCTGCACTTATCGGGGTGGCTGCGATGCCCGCAGGGCCGGGTGGGCGCGCGAATGAGATCAATGCCGGAATGTGGGCGATCAACGCTTCCCTGAAGGACCCGAAGAAGCTGGAGGCGTGCTGGCGGTTCATAAAGTTCTTCATCGGCGAGGACGCGGCCCGCGTGGCGACGAACAGCTACGTGGAGAACGGCCTGGGCAACCTCGTGCAGCCCGACCTTCTGGAGAAGTTCGGCCACGAAGAGCTGGCGCAGCAGTCGGACCCGCTCCTGGTGAAGGCGAGCAAAGAGCAGTTCGAGAACGGAAGGCCCGAGCCTTACGGGCGCAACTGCCAGATGCTCTATGTGTTGCTCGATGAGCCGATCCAGGAAGCGCTTCTCAACCCGAAAAAGCCCGCCAAGGAGATTTTGGATCATGCGGCGAAATCGATCAACGCTAAGCTCTTGGGGTACGTGGCGCCGGAAGAGATGGCAAGGCGCCGGGGGTTCGCACTCGGGATACTGCTGGTCATGCTCGCGACGATGGTGATCGCGGCGTACTTCGTGGTGAAGCGCTGGCGGAACGACCGAGCGGAGAACCCGGCGGGTGCAGCGAAATCGAACCGGTTCAAACGGTTGGCTGCGCTGTTTCTCGCGCCTGCCGTCTTGAGCCTTTTGGTGTGGGCGTATTACCCTCTTTTCCGGGGATTGATTATCGCCTTCCAAGATTATCGGATCATGAAGGCGCCGCAGTTCATCGGCCTCGACAATTTCATCGAGGTCTTTACACAGGGGACCTTTTGGAAGGGCCTCATGAACAGCTTTTTGTTCGTTGGGCTGACGATCGCAATCGGTTTTTTTCTGCCGTTCATTTTGGCGCTGGCTCTAAGCGAGATACCGAAGTTCAAAGTATTTTTCAGGACCGTGTTTTACTTGCCGGCAATGACGAGCGGCCTAGTAATAGCGTTTATGTGGCGGCTTTTTTACGATAAATCCGAGACCGGGTTTCTGAACCAAGTCATGGCGCCCGTTTACGGACTGCTCAATTCGGGCATCGATTTTCTCAACAATATTTTTCATATATCGATCGCACATTTCAATCTGACGCACGACTGGTTGGGTGACCCGTCGCTTGCGATGTTCGCGGTCGTGATACCGGGAATCTGGGCAGGCGCTGGGCCTGGGAGCATCCTTTATCTGGCTGCGATGAAGAACGTTCCTGACGAACGATATGAGGCTGCAGACTTGGACGGGGCGAGCTGGCGGCACAAGGTTCGGTATGTCGTCTATCCCGCTCTCAAACCACTTATTCTTATCAATTTACTGGGCGCCTTCGTGGGTGGGTTTAAGGCGATGGAGCAGATATTTATCATGACCGGCGGCGGCCCGCTCTATGCAACGCATACTTTGGGCCTGGAAGTTTGGCAAAATGCATTTATGTTCCTGAAATTCGGCTACGCGACAGCTGCCGCTTGGGTTATGGGTGCTATTCTTATCGGATTTACGGTAGTGCAAATTCGTTCGCTTTTGGGAATGAAATTCTCGGCTTCTTCACACGCGTGACCTACAATGATGATCGGACTTCTCTTTAATTGCATCGATATCGACGTCTACAACTTGCCCATCGGCAAGCCCGGTCACATCGAACTGCGCGTGAACCTTGTGTTAAATACACGGGATGGAAATTCCGCAACCCTAAAGGATATCGTCGACGCTGCCAGGGGCAAGAGATTTGTTTTTGTGGGTGAGAGTCATGATAATCCCGATGCGCACCGGTGGCAGGCAGATATTATCGAGGCCCTGTCCGATGCGGGCCGGAGCGTGATCGTGGGTATGGAGATGTACACCCGTCCGAAGCAACATTTTATGAATTTGTGGACCCTGGGTAAATTATCGGAAGAAGATTTCATCGAGCGCTCCGACTGGAAAGGGCAATGGGGGTTTGACTACGCCCTTTATCGCCCGATCTTTGACGTGGTAAACAGCCGCCGCCTGCGCCTTGTGGGGCTGAATATTCCCCGCGACTGGGTGCGAGCGGTCGGGCGCGGCGGGTACGACGCCTTGCCCGACGACGCAAAGAAGGAGCTGCCGAGCCTCTATATGGACAATAAGGAGCACCGCCTGGTTTTCGATGCGTTGATGGGTGGCCATCCGATTGCCTCGCCGAACGTTTATGCAGCTCAAGTTTTGTGGGATGAAGGCATGGCCGATACGGCCATTAAATACTTGATGAAAACATCGGTGACCGACAATACAGTATTCGTCGTCATTGCGGGTAACGGCCACACTATGTATGGCCAGGGAATTAATTATCGGATAAAGCGTCGCACCGGCCTCGATGGCGTTACCGTGGCCACGGTCGATATTCCCAAGGATAAGCAATCATTGAAAGTAGCGCGCGGCATCGGAGATTTCGTGATCGGTGTTACATCAACGCAACAATAACTTCGTTGCAATAATGTTTTCCTGATGGCGTTAATCGAAGCCGATTTCCGGTTAATGCGATCCAATCCTTGTTCTGCAAGTTTTCGACTGCGGCGGTGTTTATCTCGCCGATGGCAAGCCCCTCGTTTAATCGCAGGCCCAGCATAATTCGCTCGTCCTCGCCGGTCGCGGCGGTTATCGTTTCCATCTCGCAGGCAAGATTCCGGCCCGCCTCGACGGCTTGGCAGTAAAGCTCCGGATGCTTCAGATGCGTCCATCTAACGTCGCCCACCCGCTCCACAGCCCCGGGGCCGTACGCGATGTACTCCTCGTTGCGCCAGTAGCAGAGGTTGTGGCGGCATTCGCGGCCCGGCTTGGCGAAGTTGCTGATCTCGTATTGCTCCAGGCCCGCCGCAGACGCCCTTTCCACTGCGCGGTCGTACATAAGCGCCTGCGCGCCGTCATCGGGGAGGTCGAGTTGGCCCTTCAGATGCTGCTTGTAGAAAGCCGTGTTCGGCTCGATGGTAAGGCAGTAGAGGCTGAGATGCTCGGTGCCGAGTGCGATCGCTTTCGCGAGGTTCTGCTCCCAAGCTATGAAACTCTGGCCAGGAAGGGCGAACATGAGATCGACGTTGATGTTGTCGAACCCGGCCTCCCGGGCCCTTTCGACGGCGATGCCTATGTCCGAACTGGCATGGACGCGGCCGAGACGGATCAGGTCGCGCGCGTCGAAGCTCTGTCCGCCGAGCGAGACACGATTGAAGCCTCCTCGTCGCATCGCCTTGAACTTGGCGGAGTCGACCGTCCCGGGGTTGGCCTCGCTGGTGATCTCGCAGCCGTCGACCGGCGGGTGCGCCCCGACAACCGCGTCGAGGATGCGCAAAAGCTGGCCGCTCTCGAGGAAAGTCGGTGTCCCGCCGCCGACGAAGATCGTCTTGGCGGGCCGGCGGCGGTGAGCGCCATACTCTATTTCTGCGACGGTCGCGGCGACTGTCCTCTCGATGATGTCGCCCGACATCGCGTAGCTGTTAAAGTCGCAGTACCCGCACTTGGACGGGCAGAACGGCGTGTGGATATAAACGGCGACGGGCTGGCTCATCCCACGGCGAGTATACTTTTTTCGCCCATGTGGGACAAATTGCGCGAAATCGAAGAGCGGTATGAAAAGGTCCAAGAAGACCTCCAAAACCCCCACATAACATCCGACATCGGACAGCTACAGAAGCTCGGCAAGCTCAACGCCGAGCTGGAGCCGTACGTCGCCAACTTTCGCCGGCTGCAAAAGGCGAAGGACGAACTGCAAGGCACCGAAGAGATGCTATCCGATCCCGAGATGAAAGATGCCGCCCTCGCGGAGATCGGCGAACTCAAGACGACGATCGAAACGCTCGAGGAGGAGCTTCGAGTCATGCTCCTGCCAAAAGACCCGAACGATCAGAAGAGCGTCATTATCGAGGTGACGCAGGGCGCGGGGGGCGAGGAGGCAGCGCTGTTCGCCGGCGAGCTGTTCCGCATGTACACTCGGTTCGCCGAGCGGCGGGCGTGGAAGTACGACGTGATCGACATGGAGGAGACAGGAATCGGTGGCGTCTCCAGCGTGACGTTTTCGATCGACGCGGACGGGGCGTTTTCACAGCTGAAGCACGAGAGCGGCGTCCACCGGGTTCAGCGCGTCCCCAAGACGGAGTCGTCGGGGCGGATTCACACCAGCGCGGCGAACGTGCTCGTCCTGCCCGAGGCCGAAGACGTGGAGGTCGACATCCGGTCCGAGGATTTGGAGATGGACACATATCGGGCAGGCGGCGCGGGCGGGCAGCACGTAAACAAGACCGAGTCGGCCGTGCGAATCAAACACAAGCCGAGCGGCGTCATCGTGACCTGCCAGGACCAGCGGAGCCAGCTGCAAAACCGCGACAGGGCGATGCGCGTGCTTCGCGCGAAGCTATTCGAGAAGCAGCAGGACGAACTGAACAGGGCACAATCGAAGGCGCGGCTCTCAATCGGCAGCGGCGACCGGAGCGAGAAGATCCGCACGTACAACTTCCCGCAGAGCCGCGTCACCGACCACCGCATCAACTTCACGGCGCACAACCTGAACGGTGTCATGGACGGCGATTTGCAAGACATAGTGGACGCGCTGGTTTCCTATGAGCAAGCCAAGCTCCTCGCCGCCCACGCCAGCGAATAATGCGGCATTACGTGTAAACGGGGTAAGCCCAGCCGTCGAATTCGCCGCCGTGCAGTTCCGCCTTCCTTCGCAAATAGGCGGTCTCAGCGCAAATTACATCGGGCTCGACGGAGGTCGTCTTGATCAACTCGCACCAGAACTTGCCGTCGTCGCCCTCCCAAACTGGTTCCGGGCTCGGCAAAAAGCCTTCCGCCGCGACATCGTTCATGAAGGCCGATCGTTGCGTCTCTGTTGAAAAAATGGCTTTGAAGTCCACTTCCCGCGGCTTCGAAGCCACGTCGCCGTGCCCATCCAAGACCTCAAACAGTTGGTGGAACTTGGCCCGCTCATACTCCATTTCGCTGGGCGCCATCTCCATCTCGTAGATGCTCCAATCCGGGTCCAGCCTGGACTCGAGTTTCAACGTCTCCTTCTTCAGCAGCCCTGCCTTGACGGTTAACAATTCCGTGACCTGCTCTCGGCTGTACAAGAACACCTTCATCTCGCCGTTCGACGTGGTGTGGCCCAAATGGAGCACTCCCATCGGTTCGAGCGCATCCATGACCTTCTCCTCGAGATCCATTACGCGCCCGAGTTCACCCTTTGCCGGTAGGCCGTTTTCTTGAGCGCGATAAGGCAGCCGGACCGTAATCGCATAAGGCAAGCGCTCGCGCTTATCCGACCGAACGTCGGCCACCGAAATCAACCTAGGCAACCCCTTCTCCTCTCGGTTGTAAACAAGGTATTGCCGCTCCATACTGCGCCGATTATGGCGCAGGACCAAGCCAACGAATCCTAGTGACTACGGTTAGGCCGATACCGGGTCTGCGCAACCTCGGAAAGCGAATATTGTTTCGGCGGGCTGGGTGGGCGTGACCTCGCAATTGACCTTTACTTGGGTGGCACGGACACGCGATTCGATGCTTCTGTTCACGAAACCTCGCAAGCAGCGTGTCCGTGATCGACGCCTTCGCCAGCGCGCGAGTACAATCGGCTCATGTCAGATTGGCCCAAGGGGAGCATGGCTTGCCGCTCCGGGCTGGCATATGGACGCTGATCTGCTAAGACATTCCAGGTGGATCGATGCGACGTAGTTCTGCAATTGGAAGGTATGCGTTCACGGACACGCTGACGGAGAATGTTCGCGAGCGGGACGGCCTGGTCGCGTGTCCGTGCCACCCAAGAGTGTGGAGAACGAGGTTAAGCCCACCCAGCCGACGATCACCCCAAGTCCCTGCGGGTGCCGTAACGGCTTGATGACCTTTCCTTGAGTCCTGGCATTGGCGTCCAGTCGAAAGCGCCCGCAGGAACTTTGACACTAAAGCGCATGTTCTCGAATCGGTAGTGCATCTTCGTGTCGCCAAATACCTGATCCCAGCCCAATATCTGCTTCGTCGCGCGGTCGACAAAAAAGACTAACCGGTCGTCTCGATCGAAGCTTTCGAAATGAATGGCCTTGGCAGCACATACTCGTCCGTCCACTTTCTGCATTCGGAACTCGGTCCTCTTTTCGAAGTAGGGAGCAGTGGCGCCCGTCGGAAAACCGAAGAATGCATCTAGCGCGTAGGGAGCGCCAAAGCCGAATCCCTTGGACACATCCCGCTTGAAGTACTCCTTCTCCGCAACCAGATGGTTGAATTGGACTTTCCCGTTGCAGAAGATGTTGATCTGGCCGTCGATCACGCGGAATGACTTCGGCTTCTGCAGCAGAAATGTCGACTTGAATGGCCCCAAACCTCTTCCCCTGCCAATGAGATCGCCACTTGCCGACTGAGAAGTTCTCAAATCTCGCTCAAACTCGGCGAAGAGGTCTCTCGCCTCATCGCCGGCGGAGATCATTTTTGAGAAAGTGCCCGCGACGACGCTGCGTTGATTCGCCCAGAGGCCGATGAGGTGAAGACCTTCGGTGTAATCTTCAACGAACGCATGTTTCATCTTGTAGTCGAGTCCTCGCGGCATGACGAAATAGAGGGAGCACCCCTTGGGCAGCCCCTTCGATTCGAATGTCCTCGACAGTCCCACAACCTGCTCGCTCTTGATTGTAGGGCGGATCACCTCACGCACTGTTGCGGCGTCGCGCCGGCCTGGGCGTCCCATTCGGTACTCCAACGAAAGCGCACCCCGCGCCAAGACCATCTTCACCAGTAACGGCTCGATGTTTTGCTTTTTGTCGTTATCGTTGAACACCCACAGAGCTTGGTCGTTCGGAGTCTCGAGGAGGACCTTGCCCACCGAGCGCAAAGAACCCTCCTTCGATTCGAGCCGGCCCTTCCACGCTTTCAGGAGGCCCCACCTCTTCGAATCCATCGCGACCCAAAAGCCCGGTCGCATTTCGACCGCAACTGCTGGCCTAAATACATCGAGAACTCCTCGGTGGAAGGTCGCGTCGCTCAGGATCCAAGTGAGCACGAGCACGGTAGTCAACATTCGGGAACGGTACCCCAACCCTGGCGAGAGGCAACCCCTTCTCGGGCCACCCGTCGCGGTGCGGTCCTGGCGGGTGGCCCGAAGCAAGAACCTACTTCAAGGTCACCAGCGCACCGGGCTTGGCAGGGCTAAATCGCCCTTTGTATCTCGCGTCCCTAAGATCTTAGTCTCCTTCGTGGTCGATCATCAGCTTCAAGCCAGCTCCTAACATTAAGGCGCCGGGCAGGAACACGACTAATGCTTTGAGATCGTTCTCCTTCCACATGTCTTCAAAGTAGGGATGAAGGCATGGGGGCTGTCGAGACCGACCCAAAACCGGATTGCGTAATAGAAGGCCACGGCGCTGACTGCATATCTCATTGATGTTTCCTTATCCCGGGAAGGCTCTCGGCGTCCGGTCGTGCTGGCCGAGTGGCGGAAAGAGGTATGAGCTCTCACTCGTCTCCGGCGCACATGGACAAAATCAAGGCTGCGCATACTCACCATATCCGCAAAGTATCCTCTACTCCTAGACGGTGCATGCCCATGCCTCGACCCCCCAAGGTCCCCTGAAAGTGCGATCGACAATCGCTAGGAAACGCGACATAATGAGCAAATGCTCGGTTTGCTTTTTATCATTACTGTTGCCGGCGCAGCCCAAGGTTGGCAGTCCAAGTTCTTTCAGGATGTACAGCTACATACTGGGCAGCCGCCAGTCACGGTACAAGTTGCCTGGCTCGAACCGAAAGACGTGTCGACCGACTCGGTAATGCCGGCCGTGGTGTCAGTTTTCAGCGGCCACCACGGCGAGCGCCGGTTGGTTTCTTCTACGAGAGTGGGAAACGTTGGTTTCCCTCATGACGTAGGGTTTTTCCAAGATGAACCTAGCGGCGAATGCTTCTTATCCCTGTCGTTAAAGGCGGCTGTAAAGTGGCAGACATGCATTTTCCGCTTCGATCGCAACCGCCCGCTCATAGTCCTTAGGCGCCGGCGTTTATGGCCAGAGCATCACGACGGTCGGTTCGTCATCACCGAGGATTCTCTTGCAAAGGATGTCGGCCTTAAGATACGAAAGGACGACCATCCGAATCCACCGGCCGAGGGGCGGGAAGTTCTTGTTCCCGACCGCCTATGGAAAACCTGTTTCGATCCGAATTTGGGCCTAGAGCACCATCTATCCGCAAAGATCTCGAAGGACGGCAAGCGTGTGACAGTGGTAATGAGCGGTGCCGATGCAGGCGGTGGCTATCGAGCCACTTGGACTCTTAGGCCAAACGGGAAGCACACGCGAAAGTTCGATGACTCATGCTGAAGGTCATCATCTGGCCCAGATAACCTAATTCGACATGCGGGTACACCAGGAGACGCCGAGGCGCCCTCAGTAACCTGCCGGGTTGTCGTCAAATTGCAAAACTGGGCACGTGGAACTCCATATATTGCTGAAATCTAGGTTCAAAATCGCGAGGGCTGGCCCTTGGAGTTGAAGTTTAACAAGGATTATGCCGTGTTTAAGAGTGGCAACAGCAAGCAAGCCATGTTGCAGGCTTGGGTACCGGATTACAGTTGAGCTTCGATTACAGGCTTGGCGATCAAGGTACGCGCCCCTGATGGGGTTGTACGCAAAGCATAAGCAGCGAGGGGTACGCACGCACGCCGAGATGGCCCTTCGCCATAGGGCTCCGTGATTATTCGCTCGATGCCAGGGATTAGAACCGGGACCCCTGGACTTGTCCATTCGGGGCTGAGCCATAATGCGACTGCGCAAACGTGACATCATGATTCTCCTGTTGCTTCTGGTGGCTCTGCTACCTCCAATTGTAGGAGGCGCACCCAATACGCCATCTACAGTCGTTTTCTGCACGCAATCTGGCTGGCTACATGTGTGGAGCAGCGGTGCAAAGGAAGCGCGCGTCCTAAGGTCGGCGGGGTCGGATCTACATCAGCCAATTCTATCTCCCACTGGAGCAAGAATCGCTTACGCTTGGCGCGGCCCAGGGTCCCAGGCCACGCAGCTACGTATCACTGACCTGACTGGCAGAGAGCGAACGACCATTACAAGGGCCAAGGGTTTTGACCGACCACTTCTTTGGACAGCAGATGGCCGATCGTTTATCTATAGCAGGGATGGTGTCGGCACCTTCGTCGACGACTTGAGAGGGCAGGGCGGCAGGAAACTGGCGGGAGTCGACAACGTCGCACGATCACCCAATGGAAAGTGGCTTGCCGTATTACGACTCAACCCGAAGCTAAAAGCTGCGTATGAGAAACCGGATCGCGGCGATTTTCGTCCATTCGACGTTTGGCTATACGACAAGCAACTGCGACCGATTCGAAAGCTTGCGACGGATTCGTGGTACACAAACTTTGAGTGGCTCGATAATAATCGGCTGAGGCTAGAGCAGGTGGGACCCGAGGGTTACGACGGCGACGGCTACTCGCTGTATCACTACATCCTCAATGTGTCGACCGGTATGTGTACGAGGTTGCCTTCGGGCAAGCAAGTCCACGGCTTGGCCATTTCGCCGAATGGACGCTACATTGCTGAGTCCGAAGAACCCGGAGAGCTTTACGTACGAGATTTGAAGGGCAAGGGCCGTCGCACCATCGACAAGGACACGTATTCCATGAAGCTTATGTGGAGTCTCAGCGGACGCTGGCTCTACTTCCAGAAGATGTCAAGCAAGCCGAAAGACGATCAGCAGCTTTGGCGACTGGATACGAAGAACTGGAAGATTGAGCAGTTGAGCAACCAACCAGAAATGTACGCGCTCTTCCACTTCGATCGAGAGCACGGCACCGTGTTTTTTCGGAACGGGGACTTAAAGCTTAGCATGAGTAATGACCAATATCGCGTGTTGCCGTTATGCTCTGCGAATTTGCTTGACAGTATATCAATCCACTGGAAGTAGCGTTACTTGGTAGCGCCGCCGACGGCTGGGTGGGCGTGACCTTGCAATTGACCTCTAATTGGGTGGCACGGATGAGCGGACCGGAAATAGGCCGTTCACAACAGAGATGCACCCGCTCGTCCGTGCGGACTACCCACAAGGCACTTTTGTTGCTTCACGCACTCCTCGACGAATCGTAAATGTAAAGGCCAAACGGGAGCCACCATATGAGGTCGTTTGTCACGCAGAGCGCGGCCGCGCGTGCGGGCCAGACGCCGGTTGCCACCAAGTAGGCCATCCCGGCTGGCCCGAGTGTCTTTCCCAATAGTCCTACGGCCGCAATGAGCCTGCCGCGCTCAGGTGATCGAGCGACCTCAAGGTAGAGAATCCCGTAGAGCGCGATTACCATGCCGAGGCATGCGAATATGGGAGCATGGTTAAGCGGCGGCATCCCGACAAAGCGAAAGAACCACTGCGGATCGACCGCTGAGTAGAGCCCCCAGCCTATGTTGTACACTCCCGCGGCTGCGAAGACTGCCTGGTGGAACCGGCGCCGCGGCATCATGCGTCCGCCTGCCGATCGACGTTCGTCCAGGGCCAGCCCCCGTGAGGTAGTCCGAGCGCGGCGTAGAGATCACGCAGCCCGGAGACGAATACTCCAACTGCCATTACTGTCAGGCCCCAGGGCAGCCATTCCGGCACTGGCGCCGGCCGCATGAAGACCCCCGAGGGCGCCGACCACCAGTCGGTTAGAACCGGGATCAGGTTGGCGACCATCGCTCCGTAAACGATTCCCATCACGGCGTGGGTCACGCGCTCGCCCGCATAGACGTCGCCCAACGTCTTCCGCGCCGCGATCTCCACCACGAAGTCCCACAGGGTCAGCACGATTTCGATTACGATCACGGCAATGAGCGCGATGACCCATGCACCCTGCCACGCAATCCAGGGAAGCGAGCCGAATAGGATGGCATAGAAAAAGTCCCGCGCCGCGTGGAGCTTCAATTCCGGAGCCGCGGTCGCGCCCCTCGCGGGCAGCCGAGCCTTCCACTCGTGGTAGTACGCAGTATCGAACGCGCCAATTACGCCCAGCGCGGCCAGCAGCCACAACGCGACGGTCACAGCTGATCGCCCAACTCGAGCCGGCCGGTGTACGAGATGAGAAGTCGCCTGCCAGGGAACATCACCGAAACCTGCGCTTGCGTACCGGAAACCGACACCGGAGATTCGTGCGCCTCGACCTTCGGCGCTAAAAAGCTCGGAAGCGGTATCCGGAGAATCCCAATTCGAAAACGAGCCGCGATGGACCGGTAGGTGAGCCCGTCGCCTTGTAACCGAACGGTTAGCAGCAGCTCCAGTCGTCCCAACCGCTCCCATACTTGGCCGGCCGCCGAGAAGCGCTGAGTAGTGCACACGACGTCATTGCCGAATCGCCGACGCCACATCTCGCCGGCAGTAGAGGTCGAAACCTCCAATACGGTGTCCACTTCATTGCTCTCGCGCGGCAATGGCATCAGGTGACAGATGATTCCGGCGATCCGGGAACGCCCGTGCACGATCCGAAAGCGTCCTCGGGCGCAAAGTCCATGTCCGGTCGAGTGTGCGCGGCGGATAGCGGGATGCAGGCGCTGCCAATCCGAGCCAAGGATGCGCGCGTATAAGGGCGCCTCTCCGCAAACGTGTGTCGCAGCGGCGCTCCCGGCCATCGGCGTGATTATCTCATCCTCGCTTCTCTTATAATACATGGCGAAGCGCGGCATCCAGGCTCGGGTATCGGAACTGGAAGCCGGATTCCAGCAAGCTCAGCGGGACGGCACGGACGCTGGACAGGAGGGACTCGTCGGCCATCTGCCCAAATGCAATGCGTAGGGCGAAGGCGGGGACCGCCAGGAATGTCGGCCTCCGAAGCGCCCGAGCCAACGTGCGCGTGAACTCGGCGTTGGTAACCGGGTTCGGGGAGGTCGTATTCACCGGGCCGGACAGCGTATCCGCACTTAGCGCGTGCCGAAAGGCTGCGACGGCGTCGTCCAGTGCGATCCAGCTCATCCACTGCCGGCCGCTGCCGATTCGTCCGCCCAAGCCCAGCCCGAACGGAAGGCGCATCTTCGCAATAGCCCCGCCCTTTCCGCTCAACACTACGCCGAGGCGCAGGTTGGCCACCCGGATGCCCGCGCTCGTGGCGGGGGCGGTAGCCGCCTCCCACTCTCGGCAGACGCCGGCCAGAAACCCTTCGCCGGGCGCGCTCTTCTCGGTCAGAACCTCGTCACCGCGGTCTCCGTAGTAGTTGACCCCGGAGGCCGAGAGGAGCACCCGTGGCCTCGGGTCGAGCCCGGTCAACGCTTCGGCCAGTGTGCGCGTGCCCTGCTGCCGGCTACGCAGGATTCGTTGCTTCTTTGCGGCGGTCCATCGCCCCACGACGTTCTCGCCCGCCAGGTGAACGGCCGCATGCACGCCCCGGACTCCTTCGAGGTCCACATAACCGTTTTCAGGGTCCCACCGCGCTTCGCCCGGGCCGGCCTGACGCCGCACCAGCGGCACTACCTCATGCCCGTCGCTGGCGAGCGCTTCCGCCAACGCCGCCCCGATCAAACCCGAAGCGCCGCTCATGACGACCTTCACAATGTCACTTCCAGAGTTCGTCTCAATGCGGTTACCGGGGGCCATTCCAATGGCTCGGCGGGGCAAGCCTTTTCGCAGCTTCCGAGGACGCAAACACTTTCCAAAAGAAGATTAAGAAAACGAGCGCAAGAACCGACAATATAATGACTGCAACGAACCATCGCCTTGCGGCAACCGCCGCCTTCCGGTTTAGAGAGACTACCGTGCCGGCGACCAAACCGAGCATCGAGATCGCCACAAGCACGTTCCACGCAGTTTCCGTAAAGATTGCCGCCATTTGCCGTACCTTCATATTGAAGCAGTTCGAACATCAAAAGTTTTGCGTCGGGCGTTAACCAAACTGTTTTTCCATCTGTCCTCCAGTTTCCATCGACGTGGCCAGGAAGTATTGTAAAGCGTCTTTCGTCAAGAACGATCGTCGGGGGATTGATAAGAGAATCTGGCGGCATTGGGACCCTAAGTTTGGACTTATCGGCATCGAAAACCCACTTCCCACGAACATCGTCGGCGACGTTTCGGCAGCCGTGCGCAAATAGCGTGACGCACAACACCGCAGCAATTGCGCACCCGTGCGATGCCCGAAGAGATCGAGCGGAAACAGGTGGAGCAGGACCAATCCCGGCGAGAACAGCCGCTGGTCGGCCCGACTGAAATTCGTCAAGCATATCGAGCCACGACCGCATTCGCTGAGATTCTGGCAATCAAGCCAATCGCAACGCAGACCAAGATCATTACGACCATATCCAGGGGGTTGCCATTTAACAGCGCTATGATGAATGGGCGGGGGAAAGGAATCATCGCGAACAAAACTCCGTACCAATAGGGCTTCACAAGTACCAGCACTGAACCAAGGATCAACCCGAGGGCCGCACCAGCAATCGCATAGGGCAAAGCCCTTTCCAGTGAGTTGCCGGTTGACGGCGCCATCATCCCGCCGTCATACAAGCTGGCGGAGGCCGCACCGAGAACGATGAGAAAAGCTGCCGGTGCGCTGAATGCGGACGCCAAAAGACTTGCCAATACGAAAACACGGGGCTGTGGATGCTTCACCATTTCATGCCGCCCGGTCACTTGGACGACCTAACCTCCTTTGACGCATTATCGACGATGAACTTTGCGACCGCAAGGAGTTCATTGGAGTCAAGGTCCTGCGATGCCATCTCTACCTCGCCAAGTAAACGTAAGTACGCCCATTGCCAATGCGCAAAAGTCCCGCAATCCGAGGACAGGTCATGTCTTCACATTGTGACCGGTTCGCCTAAACAGCGAGGTGATTCAACCTCGTAGACCTGGGGGCCCGGCGTCACCATCATCGTAACAAAAACGGCGGCCGGGTGGGCGTGACCTTCCAGTTACCTCAACTATGGGTGGCACGGACACGCGACTCCTTGCTTCCAGTCATGAATAACTCCCAGTCAGCGTGTCCGTGAACGACGTCCTTCGCCGGAGCGCAAGTAGAATCGGCTCGTGGCAGAGAAGCGTAAACGGCGCGTCGCGTATGCCGAGGCTGGCCACGCGCATGAACTGACGTTTTCTTGCTACCGCGGTCTGCCCCTGCTCGAAAACGACGCATTCAACGGCTTTTCCTAAAGTCCCTCGATAAGGCGCGAAAGCGGCATGGGTTTATGGTTTGGGCATACGTGATCATGGCGAACCATGTCAATGTGCTCGGCCACCCGCCGCACGCTGGGTTCGGGACTACGCGTAGACAGGTCCTCGCCATGACGGTCAACCTTTCGAATTTCTTTTGCGCAAGGAGCCAAATAGTTCCCCATAGTTATCTCGAGAAACCTTGTCGATATTCCGAACGATAAGGGGACTGGTCAAGACAGCTCGAAACATTCCGAGTTGCGCCCTTGGGACGGGTTCTTCTTGATAGAACTTATGAAGGAAGTTTAGGAGTTGCAGAGCCATGACATCGGTTATTCCTTTAGTCGCCCTCTCAACCGCGGAGACAGCCATGACTACTCTGCGCAACCCCGAGTGATTGTGCTTGCGTGCCTCAATCTCGAGCAAGCAGGTCGCGTAAGCCATTGCGGTAATCAGGCTTTTGCGGCTTCGCTTCCGAACTATTCGTTCGAACATTTCTAGCGCGCCCATTTCCCGGGTTAATGTACGAGCCAACTCGATCTCGTCGGCAAGAATCGCTCGAGACACTCGCTCAACCTCTTCAAAAGTGATCATTCATTCAACTCAGAACAAAAACAAGATTCTAAAGCTTTGGTCGACTCCAATAATCGCAATCGCTGTCGCTAGGCCAAGTTCCATCCATATCCAGGCATCGCCAATAGCAGACAAGGCACAGGTTTGTCCATGAGGGGTACCCGGGCGGCAGTTTCCGGTCGTTGCATTGGTCAAGGCCGTCTTTGCAGTCTGTTATTGGTGACCTGGATGTTCGTGGCACTCCACGCTTTGGCTTACCGTTCTTATTCGGCGGCCGGGTGGGCGTGACCTTCCAGTTACCTCAACTATGGGTGGCACGGACACGCGACCCTTGCTTCCAATCATGAATAACTCACAATCAGCGCGTCCGTGAACGACGTCCTTCGCCGGAGCGCAAGTAGAATCGGCTCGTGGCGGAGAAGCGCAAACAGCGGCTGGCATATGCCGAGGCAGGTCACGCGCATGAACTGACGTTTTCTTGCTACCGCGGTCTGCCCCTGCTCGAAAACGACGCATTCAAACGGCTCCACGAGGCTCACCTCTTTTTCGAGGATGCGGATTGCTTCATCGAGCTCCTGCAAGAAGCGCGGTAACACGCCCTGGGCAGAACCCGGTTTTTTGAGTTCGCTTTGCGCAGTAGCTCGGAGAGCGATAAACAGATCACGCGCAGGTCCTTCCGGCTTGTCCTTACATTGCATGAACGTCTTCAATAGCTT
Organism: Fimbriimonadales bacterium; assembly: GCA_051003155.1. Taxonomy (GTDB): domain Bacteria; phylum Armatimonadota; class Fimbriimonadia; order Fimbriimonadales; family ATM1; genus JACDEQ01. The sequence continues at coordinate 32,666 of JBPCLO010000025.1, forward strand.
GCTTCGAGCGTTGACGGCTCCGGGTGACCAATTGGCGTCAGGCATTCTCAGTTTAACGAGGATGACCTCGGAGGCGAGCACCTCGTCTATCCGTTTCAGCGAATCGGCCGCCACGCTGCCTTCTGCTGAGAATTTTCCGCGGACAAGACGCACTAGCAATGGTTTGGCGCTATTACTCCCAATTTCACCCAGAGCTTTTATGCAACGCACCCTGACTATGAAGACCTCCGCGTCTATTGCGCCTTCCTTGAGGGCTTCTATTGCGGCGTCGGTGCCTAACATGCCCAGAACGTATGCCGCCTCCCATGGAGCCATTGTTCCATGCAGCATCTCCCGCCTCAGATAAGGAACGGCATCATCGGCCATGGCAACGAGTTGGTGAGCTTTGTCCTCTTGCGACGCAGGATCCAACATGATCATGGCTCTCAACAAGCTCCGCGCCCTCTTATCAGCTTCGGTTTGCTGGATGAAGGGCGAAGGAAGAGCAACTCCTCTCTCTGAAGGGATCGGCCGGACCTCGGAGCGAACGAGCCCGTTCAGGCCCATTAGAACGACGAAACAAGCGGTCACACGAATCACGGCTACCTCCTATCTGGCTCGACGATAACGCCAAGCAGGCTTTACACTTGCCGATTCTGAGCGAAAGCTGCAATTGGCTGCATATGAAACACCTAAAAGAATGGCGCAGGCAGAGAGATGCTTGCCCCTGCGCCGGTGCCATTGACAGCTGGGAGAGGTATGGAACGATAAAAAAGCGAACTAGCTTCCACAAGCTACGGTCTCAAAGTACGAGTTTACTCTTCTGCTGCTCGTCTCCTCACTATGTAAATTGATAGCGCGATGCCACACGCAACTAGCAGAATGCATAACATTTTCACCCATGCGAGGTCCGCGCGCCAGATACCTATAAATGGGATGAGCGTAAAAAACAGTAGTAAATATGCATCCACATATTTTGGCGCCGCGACGTACAATCCAAGGCCCGCCAAAAGGTACCCCTCAAACATAAGACCAGCCGCTTTGCCAGCTATCAAGTGACCAACCGCGACAGCCATGAGGGACATCCCGACCAATGCAAGCGGAAGTCCAACGGTCCATTTGGAAATACGACAAAGTTTCTTCATAACAGCTACTACATCTTAGGCACGCCGCCGCCAAATTCCCCGCATGCCCAACATTTCATCCCCGCCGCTTTGAACCGCCAAAAGCCCACATTGATAGCCACTCATTAGAGTGCTTGCGGACAGGCATCGTAATCGAGTATATCGTGACGAGGCCGTTGCCTGTGGAGTAAACGTAAGCAGACTTGCTCTGCTGCAATACGAAGCCGGTTACTTGAATCGTCGTCTCGGCGACCACGCGCCGATTCGACACATCTACAATCCGGACTTTGCTGGTCGCAACGCTTCGTTCAAGCAGCAGCAATTGATTCCTGCGCAAGATGTGATCAAAAGTGTAGTAATCGGAGCCAGCGGCATCCCAGGGTGGATCTTCAAGTCCCTTGATTTTGACGATGTGAGTGTAGAAAAGGTCATACAAGATAAGCGAATCTGGGCTGGAGACAACTATCGGATCCACGTGCCCTCCGAGGTCATATGTAATTTGGAGTTGGCGGACCTTCAAAGTGCTCAAATCCAACATAAATAAAGGCCACGTGTGAAGCTTCTCAGGCTTTGGCCGAAATCCGAGGGCGTACCTGAGGCCTGCATCCAGATAGCTCCACTCGATGCTTGATCGAGTTAGTCTTTTTCGTGAGACGGTCCTCCCCTTCTCGTTGACTTGGAGGAGATCATTCGCCACTAAGCAATATAACTTGTCCTTCTTGTATATGGCATCAGCGCATTGCCGTCGCCAAACGATGGCATTGTCAGACAGTCGGCGAGCAACTAGTCCCTTTGAGACCAGGTCGTATCTGAAGCCCCTTAATTCCTGAAGTCCAATGAACTTCGACGGCTCGTCAAGCGTTTTGATTAAAGTGAAGGACTTTCCCTCATGTCTAGCTACGACCGCTGCTATTCCACCCTTGAATGGTAAGCGCGCTACCTCGTTTAGCGCTGGCCCTCCCGCAGTTTGCATGGCAATCGCGACGACTAATCCGAGCATAATTTGCCAGTAAATGAAAGTGGCCCGGTTACGACTGCGTGGGCCACAACCTAAGTACCTGCCCGCCGTTCGCATCGCAACAATAACCCAGAGCGAAAAAGGATCGTCATCTACTGTGTTGGATCACCGTTACTACTTGCGTTGTTAATAATCATCTCCGCGACGTTCACGAGTTCAGACATTGAGAGCGTTTCCGAGGCAATCTCCACTTCGCCGAGCTGCGGCTGTTCCCACCACACCATGGACCATGGAGAAAGCCCCTCTGACTTGTCTAGCCCGCGCAGCTGAATTTGCAGATGGGTCGCAATAGGTTCGGTTCGATGTTCCGGAGCGCTTTGATTCTGCGGAGAGTACTCATGTTGGACTATGCGATACAACGCTCTGGAAGGCATCCTATAAGTGATTCGCGCACTACGTAAAGACGGTCTGTACTCAACGGCGAGTTCTTTGCCCGGCCCCTCAGCCAAACTGAATGCTATGCCCAACTCGCTAAAGCTTTCCCTCTGAACGTTCTTGAGAGCTTCTGATGCGTCTGAGGGCGGGTACCAGGGATCAAAATCCAAAGCTTGAGGCTGGTTCGCGCCATGTGATCCTCCTTGCCCACAGGCAACGACCAGACATAAGATACAAAAGGGTATCAGAAAACAGACCTCTTTCACAGGAAGCACCTCAATCGTTCTCGCAATATATTAGCCAATTGCTTCGAGTGTGATTGTAACTCCACAAACGATAAAAGTCGCTCGCGCATATCTCATGGTGCACGGGCCGGGCAGTATTGGCTCGGGAAAAAGAACATCTGGCTTCCTTCCAATCGGTACCTTTTTATTGCCAGGTCAAACTCCTGCTGGCAGTGAAGGAATTGGTCTGCCCTCCGAAAATGAAGACGTCGAAAGAGTAGTCTTTCTCCCTTTGGACGAAGCAGTGAACCGATGACCTGCGTCAGCTTCGCGCTCTTGAGCGTGAGAATGCGCAGCTACGTCGTAGAGTCGAGAACTGGCTTGTTTTCACTTCTTTACTGGTGCCGACCATACTTCTGCGCCGTTTTGATCACGAACAGATAATCTGAGCTGTCCGGACGCGTCGGGTGTAATTTGCGCCTTAGGACCTGATGGCGTTGATATTATCAGTCCCAAATTACTGATCGAACAGGCCCATTGTTCATCCGGGCTTGTGACGGTAATCGAGGACTCTAAATCATCGACGCAGATAGCCGACATTAGCGCTTTGCCACGTGAATCAAACATGGTCAGAGCCACCGAGTGACCGTCATTCTTCAAACTCAGGTCGGCTCGCACTCGGCCAGAGTCGTCGACCATTTGCAAAGACTTGCAGGTAAGAGTCTGTCCCAATTCGGATTTCGCTGAACAGCCGCTAATGACGATCCCGGCCGAAAGCACGGTCATGAGCGCTCCAGTAAGAAACGGAATAAGCCGCTTGTCTATCTTCGCGAAGGTCTTCATATCAGAAACGTCTCCGATGAAATTATTCAACTAGCTTGAGGCAATCGAGTAAACTTGATACTGTCAGGCTCCGGACCCTCTTCTTGTCTTCGCATGCGGTGCCAATAAGCAAAAATAGCGTTCCGATGCCCATGATTAATAGTCCGGCTATCGTTAAATGCCGCATATTCATTTACAACAATCTTCGAGAATGCATACCAATCCTTCAAGCGAGTCATTTTGGCATTACTCGGCCGGACCGACACCACTTGTGAAGACACCTTAGGCGTAGGCTTCCTCCGGCATTGATTGTGACAGGGCTTGCACCCGTGTGTGCTAGCCCGGCCAGTTGACGGTATGATATCGAGGGATAGGTGTTGACAAGGATTCATGCCTGAAGGTTCGTTGAATTCGATCGCTGACGTAGAAGCCGAGGAGGTTCTGCTGTTGTGGCGGGACAGGAATCCGGCAGCTACGGGGTAAGAACGGATGTGTTCGACGCAGAGATACATATTCATGTCGCTTCCACTAGGATTCCTGCTCGGATGTTCGTTGCTTGGATGCCAGCCCGAGCCGGAACCGGAACCCAATTGCCTGTACGGTATCTGGTTCAACGAAGGGAGCATCAACGGTTTATTGTTTAGCCCTGGCGGAACGGGCCATAGAATAACAGGCATGGGGCTGAACGGATTGCTGTTATGGAGCGCCCATGGCAATAGGCTGCGGATTCAAACACAGGACGAGGAGGGCGAGATTACGAGCACTCGCGAGTTCGAATGGGTCGTCAGTCACGACTGGAGTGAGCTACGCGTGCTGGGCCGGACAGAGCCCGGCCACGGCGAGGGTGCTGCCTGGAAGGCGTACCATCGAACACCATCAAATGAGAAAGACTTCTAGGCGGGGTTTCGTCGCATCGACGGGCCTGCTCTTGCTTTTATCGCTATGCGCCTGCTGGAAGAGTGACCGTTCCTCGCCGGAGGACATTCGTGCCCCTTGGATGGGAGTGCACAAACGGTGGGCACAGGACCCGAGCTCTGCGGCAGCGGAAACAACCGTTGGATTTGTGCTTAGCGCTGATGGAACCGGATACACTCTTTCGCCCAACTTTGCATTTGAGCAGCGGTTTGACTGGTCCATTGCAAACAACACACTGGAACTCACATGGATAGACAGTACTGGCGCCAAGAAGATGGGTAAGGGTGCGTACAAAATGTCTTATCATGGAGCCATTCTAGTTCTCGTTCTCGACCCAGGCGTCCACCCGAACGGAACAACAGTATTTCGGCGAACATAGCACATTTGGAGGGCGCAGTATCGAAAAGAATTCCGAGCCTCAGGATAGTGTGTTAGCAAGCTCATAGGGGCGATAAGCCTGAAGAACAGGTCAGATAGAGACCCATCTAATGAATCTAAGAATACGATGTCGTCATTAGCACTGTTGGCTTTTATGAACTTGTCCGCGGCTCCGGACCAGGTCCACCCGTCGGCAGTACCATTTCCTCGATCGAGGTTGTAGTCGTGCTTATTCCGCTAAACCTACTTTCGCTTGGATCGCCGAGCACGGGAATTTACTTTAGCAACGGCAACAGGTTCCTTGTGCAGATTCGCCCGGTCAGCGTCGGCGATGACTGGGCAGAGGCTTACCTACGGCCATTGGCGAGTGATCGCCCTGAGAAGTTGGTCGGCATATGTTGGGCAAAATCTAAACTAGCTTGGTTTCGCCGCAAGGATGGGAGCGTTGTGCTCCTGATCGGAGGCTATCGGGCCGTTCAGGCATTTACAATAACCGGCACGGGAAAGGTGTATGGTCACACCGAGCCGTGGTACTCGGACGCATTGATAGCTAAGTGCACGCGCCGAGGGGCAAGAATCATCTACTACGTTGAAGCCGACTCTCCGGAGGCACTGGAGGCCGGCGTGAAGCCGCGGAACGGAACAAGTCATGTTCAGATTGCCTTTGACTGGTCTCCTTCGCGGATGAAGTGGGTGTCCACGGTCCTCGGGTACCCATAGCCCATTCGCCCCCCGGAGCCTTAGTAAACTCTCGAGCGTGCCAAAGGCCTCTTCGACAAAGTATGGTACTAAGTGGGACCGGTCGCGGCGCGGATTCCGCCAGCACGGCCGTCTGTTGACAGCTTTGATATTCCACAATCAAGGGCCGTGCGACTTCTACTAGCTCTAAATTGGCAAAGTGTGCGAAGTTTGTGAAATGCCTTCCATTAATCGGTATGTGTGCGCTGCTCTTGATTTCATGTGGCCTGAAGGACGTGGTCATCGACTTGCGCACGGAAATTCCCAAAGATAGTACTTGGCGTGGCGTTCCCGTGCTAACTCATCGCCACGGTAAGCGTGCAAACTCACACATACGAGTCCCCTTGCCACGAGACGCTTCGATGGGATTGAGCCGTATCCGGTTATCGGGCGACTCAAGCATTGCAATTGCGATGGTGCCCAAGACAGCTTCGGATACGTCGTTTATGGCCTCGCGATACGAGAAGTTTAAGCAACTTGTCCACGATGGACCCTACAACACAACCTTGGTCCAGAAGGCGAGATCCGATAGATTCTCGGGCTACATGGAAACAGAAACGGACTCCTTCCGCCGAGATGGAGATTTCGCTGCATACATATATCTCGATAATGACACATTGCTTGTGACCGGTCATTGGAATATGGATAAACCGGAGACGAAGGATTCCGTGTACCAAGCGATCAAAATGATTGTGACATCTATTACTTCCGCCAGCGTTACTGCCGATATTCAAAGTGACTCATATCGATTCACGCGAGGGGACACGCACGTCTCAGTCGAAATCAGCGGAAGCTGGTCAGATATGATCTGCCTCGTGCAGTTGCGAGCACCACACGCCAGCTTTAGCCAACGGCTGAACGCTGGGCGCGAGCGGCGCTTTATCAACCGTTACGACTGGATTGGGCATCAATGGAGCAGGCCCGCGGTCGGCGTTATTTGGCTAAAGGGCGAGCCGATCATTTGGTGCCTGGTCGTCGCTGCTCAAGTCGGAGTGCACGAAGAAGCGCAAATCATACTGTGGCGCTGGGATGGCCGAGCGTGGACTCCACTTCCGGGTCCGACACCGATTTTTTCGAACAGGGGGTCCTTCTTTGCCAAGGGCGATAGGCTTTTCGTCTGGGATTTCGATTACGACACCAATAGGGGTCACTGGGACTCCCATCACTACATCCTGAGGGAATTTCGGGTGACCGGCAGCGCGATCTCGCAAGTGTCGTCAAAGAAGACGAAACGAAAGTATTCGCCTGAGGGCCCAGGAGGTTATCCCGTGCCTGAAATCGTTGCGAAGGAGAATGATCCGCTGAGGGAATTCGGGATGAGGTGGCAATGGTGGGGTCAGAAGGCGCCTTGGAAGTAGGCAAATATGCATTCTGGAACGAACGGCGTAAACAGGCGAGGGTGCCAACGCACTCGGTCCGCAATAGTGATCGGAATCCTATTCGTCACCTTTCGTAGTTTCGCGCAGTTCCCGGTTGCGCCTAAGGAGAAAATGGTTGGCATCCACTAAGTGGATAGTAACACTAAGCATGCTGGCCCTATTTATCATTGCTTGCATAGGCTGGGCACAATACTTGGGATATGCGCAACTGGCGCATAGGCAGCAGGTCGTAGGAATGTTGCTGGGCGCCCAGTTGGAAAGATATACACGCGGCGAGATGGAGATGTTGCTTGGCCCGCCGGACGAATCTGAATATGAATCCGACGATCGGGTGGTTTTTTTATTTCGTTGACGTGAATCTAGGGAATACTTGGTCAGTTAAGGTCCACTATTCCGGTGCAGGAACGGTTGAAAATATCGAAGTAGACGGCGAACACGAACTCAAAAAATGCATTTTCGATCCACAAGTCCTCTCTTGAAGGTTGTGCCGTGGTAGAGGGTGAAGACGTCCGATTGACAGGGAAATGGCGCGTCTCTCGCATTCACTGGACTTGACGGATGCTATATAAAATGTACGGAAGCAATGCCATGGCCTCCGCCTCCGCTGCAAGATTATTTGAAGGAAACTCCAGCCCCACCCCCATGTGCTCGTCCTCAGATAGGAAATGGTACGACCGCCAATCCCTTCCATGTCGAGTTGATGTCATTATAAGCCGTCCGACCCAAGGCCCCGCTATGACGGTGTCCAGCGCTGGGTTCTCAATTTGCCGCTTCACGCTTGCTTTCGCATGCTTTTTATCAGGATTCTTGCCCACGTAGAATCCGACCCTAACTCCTTGCTTGCCCTTCAAAACCAGATTTCCAGGAAAGAGCTCAACCTTAACTGTAGGAGGAACCTTCACGATCAGAAGCTTTGTGCCCTCGGTGACCAAATTGATATTGGGAACGGTTAACGCCACGGTATTCCTAAAATCAGGCTTGCTAATGGTCCCATTAAGCTTGGGATGCGACGATGTGTTAGTCGTTTTTTCTGTCTCGAAGCCAGTTCGGCTGCAACCGATCAGTAGCCATGGGCAAACACCACATAACACGGCAGCGGTGAGCGTGCCGTATATACGTGTTGTTCCACTGAATGACATTACGGCCCCTTCGGTTCCCCTAGAGACGTGCAAATTTACGCCTCTCCTTGCCTGGACCTGCTCCTCCGAATATCTTTTGCCTTTCATCTGTGTCCGTCCTTCTCTTGAAGACCAACCCAAAATCCAAGATGGGTCATTTTACAGGGAACAGGTCACGGAGGCGTCCAACTCCTTCAGCGCGAAGCCGGTCGGCCTCTCTTGGCCTGACCTCGAGCATAACACTTGGCTCCTTGTTCCCAAACTTCCACTGCACCGCTGAACAAAGCCACGTTGACGTATTTCGTGAAGGAATGGATGCCGAGGAAGCAGCCTTGGCCATCGACTCCGTACAGCGGCGAGTTCCGTTCGACAACCTGCTGGCGGTCGATTAAGGGTAAACATGCGCCGATGAGTCCTGAATCGTGGGACGTGCCCGTCACTGAAGACGGCCGTCGCTCCCTCATCGAACTGGTCGCGCGCTATCGCGCTTCTGGCCAGACCCGTGAGCTGGGCGTCTGCCTCGCACGGCTAGCGCATTGCGTCAAACACGTGGGTACAGAGGACGGGGCTGACGCCTTCCCTGCATCGGCAGGCTTCGGTCGCGAGGCAGTCGACTTGCTCAGGCAGACGGGTGACAAGAGTGAGCTGGCGCGCGCGCTTCGGGTCGCCGCCGTCCCGCTCGTGGCGGGAGTGCACCACAAGGCGCTGCTGAGCGAATCGCTCGCGATCGCTCGCGAGATCGGCGATAAGGAGGAAGAGGGATGGACACTCTTTCGGATGACCCGTGCGGACGGTGTCGAGGGCGCGACGGTCGAACAGGCGCTCGCGTGCTTCGAGGTTTGCGGAAGCCTTGCCGGAAAAGCGACCTGCCTTGTCGCCCTCGGTTTTGAGCGGTTCGCCACAGTCTCCGGAGCTGATCGACGAGGCCGTAGAGCTTTACGAACAGGCTGGTGACCACCGCGGGGCCGAAATCGCCCGTGTCTTTGCCGACACCGTCCGCGGGAACGGGCCGGGTGCTTGACTAGCTCGATCACCACGCCCATCTCGCCGGAAGAGCAGAAGATTGCCCTCCTTCAACCGCCGATTGGTCGCGGTGTAACGGACCCGTCCATAATGCCCACATGATCTCCGTTCGAGCTGCTGCCTCGGCGAGCGTCTGTGTTGTGCTCATCGCCGGCTGCACATCCGGTGAGAAAACGCGCATCGCGAACCAAGTCACCGGCAAGTGGTATGGCAAGACCAGACCTGTTAAGGGCGCCGAGCCCGACCCCGCTCTGCAGAAGTTTGTCGATATCGCGGCCGTCTCGCCGCTTACCTTGGAGCTAACTCCTGAGGGGACATTTACGCTCACCATGATGAGCGCGCCGATGACGGGTTTCTATACTGTGGTTAGCGACAAGGTCACGCTGAAGATTGAATCGGTCTCCGGTCAACGCATAGATGACCCAAAGAGTCCTCTGGCGTTTATGTTGGAGGAACTTAAGGAGCCGATGGTCGGCACGTTGCGCGACGGTGGAAAGACCTTGTTCTTCGCTGCAAAGACGAAGGAGCCTGGCGATGCCGACATGACGTTTACGCGAAATCCGCCTGCCGAAGACAAGGTCGGCGGCAAGACTGTATCGACCAGCGAAGCGAAGTTAGTGGGTAAGTATGTTTTTGACACAACCTACGCGCCGCCTTCAAAACCGCCCGCTGACCCAAACGACAAGCGCGAAATCGCCAGAAGGAAAGCGCAGGAGTTTGTACGGCGCCAGGCTAAGAGTTCGCGTCTGAGCCTGCGCGCTGACAACTCGTTTGTAATGGAAATTATGGTCACGCTGAAGGGAACATGGAAACTGAGGGGCAACGAACTCGTAATGACGATGCGCGAGCCCAAGGCCATGGTCGACTACGCCGCCAAAGGCGGCAACAAGCCAGAAATGAAAGCGCGACTGTCTAAGGACCCATCACAACTGCTCATGTTGAACGACAAGAGCCGAGAAGTTGACTTCGCTCTGAGACGAGAATAAGCTCGTCCGGTACCTCCTGACTTACTCGCCCTTGTCCCCAAGACAACAATGCAGCGCCGGGGACTCGCGGCGTAGCTCGAAGACAGTCGAGAGTGGAAGTTCTCTCGGGGATATGGGTAGAGCCAAGATCCAGTTGCTCGCCACTCAGTCTTCGACGAATGCATCGTGCAGAACAATGACCTATTCCTGTAGAGTTTGGAACTCGCGCTTATTGCTGGCCGTTTGGCTCATCATCGCCATTGCATTTCCTGGGTGCCATTCTGAGCAAGAACCCATGAACAGACTCTCGGGCACGTGGAAGGGTGCCCTTGAAGTCGGCAATGACCCGGGCGTTGAATCGATGGCAAGAGGACTAGCGTCATCGGCCCGGTTAACATTGCAACGAGACGGAACATTCATGCTAAGGATGGTCGATACTCAAGAAAAGGGAACGTGGGAGCTAGAGGGTCGAATCATAACGACAAGGAACGTAAGTGTTCAGTTCAAGGGCGACCTTCAAAACGATGCGACGGTTCATCAGTATCGCGTCAGCCAAGATGACTGGTACCCCATAATCTGACCACCCCTGAGTTTTAGTTTCCGTCTCAAGAAACAAGGAGACGCGAAAATGAACAGAGGAAAACGCTACAGCGAGGACCAGATCATAAGGGTTCTCAAGGAGAT
>JBPCLO010000026.1:0-260746 GCA_051003155.1 Fimbriimonadales bacterium
TGCGAGTCGTTGTCGGTCAGCGAGCCCACATCGCCATAGAGCGTACGCCCGCGCTTCACAACTGCCGACTCCGGTGTTCCGATGATCGACGATAGTGGGTTGCGGACGAGCTTCACTCGCGCGGGGCCCTCCACTTCATTGCCCTGCACCACGATGAATCTCCCGTCATCCGAGATGTCTGATGAAAAAGACACCAATGAATTGAACACACCGAGAAGGGACAAGCTCGATCCGTCCCATATCCGGAGCCATCCGTCTAACCCGGCTGTCGCCACGTGTCTGCTTTGTGCGTCGAACTGCATTGAGAGCCCGCTCGGATGAAACAAGGATGCCAGGAGGTCACCCTGCTCAACGTCGTATAGCAGGCCCATCCCACCGTATGGACCGTCCTGCCGGGCAAAGGCGATGCGCGTGCCTCCGTGCGTGTATTGCAGGCTTCGCCAAGCAGCGTGGCCTTGACCCGCGACCGGGAACTGGCTTACCTGCGTTCCGTCTTCGGCATCGAGTTCCCTCATCATCTCGAATTGGTTGTCAACGAACGCGACGCCAGCGACGCGCGAACCGTCCGTAGTAACCGCTGTGTCCCATTCAGAAGGCATGACGAAGCCAAAGTCCACCGACCAAATGATGCTTCCATCCGAGACCCTCATCTTCCTGAGGTGATTATTTCCCGGGTCGGCGTAATACACATACTCGCCGGTAGGGGAAAGGCGTCCGCGCAGACCAAATGGAATATCGCGGAGCAACGCACCGTCCGACAACCTGTAGACTCGGGTGCTCCATGTTTGGCCGTTGTCGACATAAGAGACGAGGAAGCGCCCGTCGGAGGACAGCGAGGGATTAAATGCACGCCAGCCGTCCTCCATAACAATCTGTCCAGTGACTTCGCCGGTTTTCATATCCCTCATGACAAATCGGGGGTCCGGGCCTTGTCCAGAAACCAAGACGAAAGTACCATCGGACGAGATCTCGACCCACTCGACGAACCCCCCAGTATCGACACTCCACACCTCTTCGAGCATCCCTTGTGCGTTGGCGGCGCATGCCACGAGGCATACTAGTAATGCGTGAAGCGCTCGACAGTTCATAGTTAATGGGACTCCTTTGGTGGGGTCAGCGTTCACGCGAAAGGCTGGTTCGGTCAAACGGCAAATTCTCCCGATGATCATGTCTTGAAGTTCCCTCCGTCGCGCAGCTCTGCCCGCATAGTGGTTATATAGGATCGCGAAGAGCACGCGCTTTCTTTCTGTGTGTAGTGCTGCTGGCCGCTATGAACGCCTCGTGCCGGCGAACTGGTCGCGCCTGCTGGGTGCAGATCGACAACCGTCCATTGCGCTTCGGCGCACGTCATCATAAAGCACAATAGAGCGCCAAATAGACATTTCATTTCTATGTTCACCATTGGCTACGCTTGGCCCGGGCAGCCACAATATACATACCATGGTCGCCCTTCCGCGGCCATCGCCACACCGCATCACGCCTCTGGGCGACTACCCTGTGAATGATCAGCTGATCCGTGTGCGCGTGACGGCCATCTTGCGTCGCTGGAGGGCCGCGGATACTTTGAGGAAAGTCTAAAGGCAGGGGAGGCCATAAGGGATATGCCGCGCGCGCGTGCGCGCTTTTTATAGCGCCCATTTCGCCGCGTAGAATCTACCCAAGAGCAGGTGTATGTCCTGCCACCAACGGGCTGCTTCCAAGCCGCCATCACCTTTACTTTGCACGGAACAGCCTGTACAACCATACGCCAAGCAGTCCGGCTACGACGCCCAAGGCAAAGACGAGACAGGCGATTCGCTCAGTTGGGACGTGAGAAAGGCCAGGGCGCGGTTCACTTATCATAGACGACACATGAGGCGAACAGGAGTATCGGCGCAAGCGTGAGCGAGAGGCAAGATAACACCAGAAGTCGTCGATTCACTTAGGGTCTATCTCTCCCACCGCCCGGGAAATCCTCCCGGTTGAGACTGCGTCGCGAATGTTGCGGTTTGTCCTCGTTCTTGTTTTGTCACCAATCGCCACGACTCCCCGGTCTTCGTATGGCCCTGGCTAGCCCGCATCGACCAGCGAAATGATTCGCAACGTGAAGTAGCGTAGATGCTTAGGATTAGGCTGTCTTTCATCCCGGGAAGGTCCACCAAGCCTTGTCGATGCGGCCGAGCCAAGGGTAGATGAAGGTCGCTCCGACGGTGCGGTAGCTGACCCGTGCCCTAATGGCCATGGTAACGGGTTGTATGAAGCGGGATGTATCGGTCGTGACGTTCACGTTGACGGTGTCGTCGGACGTCGTCGCCAAGCGCGTGTCGAGGACCTCGTACTGGCCGGTCACATAGTTGAAGAGCGATATCTTCTGCTCGGCATTGGCGATGTTCGCGTTCGACTCTAGCGAGAAACTGAAGCCGCTCGGGGAGAAAGTCGGCGCGGTCGAGTCGAGGATGACCTGGATCGGCGGCTCACCCGACGAGAACACTGCCCCCGGCCTCATCACGAGGCGATCGTCGTCGCTATCCTGCAGCGATCCCAAATTGCCCGAGATCACGGAGCCGCGGAACATGCTGTAGGACGTCGGCTCAAAGGAGCGGGACGCCCACATCAACGCCTCGTAGCGCTGGGTCATCCAGATGACAGTGCCCAGGACATAAAACGGCGTGCTCTCTCCCCAGACGAACTCGCCGATCAGGAGCGCTAGCCACACTAAGGCGAGCACCAACATCGGGACCTCCAACCAATCCTGCACGCGCTGCACGAGTTTGGACCGCTCCTTCTCCAGCTGCTGCTCTTCGATATCGTTGCGTAGGTTCATGTCCTTTCCTACGGCTCGCTTGCGCGGTGTTGACAGGGGGGCTTGCAACGCGCTCTCTCGGCGTCGACTACTTGCTGCGTGGAATGGATGTACGCCTGGCGGCCACTGGCAAGGCTGCCCAAAGTATGAACACGGCGCGGAACTCAAGCGGTTTAGGACATCGCCCTCTCACGGCGAAGATCGCGGGTTCGAATCCCATCGGGAGTACACCCCTTCTTGAACCTGTTTTGAGTTCAGCGACCGGACGGGATTCGAACGGCTCCGGGTTCTGTCTATCTCTTTGTTCAAAGGTCTGGCACAGGTTCATCGGATGGCGGGGGAGAAGGTGCTAACAAGGCTTTTAGCGCTGGGGGCGCGATGACCGAAGTTAAGAGCGACATGGCAATGATGACGGCGTAGGTGGACGCCCCGAAGACGCCCGCCTGCTTTCCGAGGCTGGCGATGATGATGCCGACCTCGCCGCGCGGCACCATGCCGACGCCGACGATGAGGGCGCTCTTCTTGCCCAGCGAGCGGGCGGCTAGGCCGCAGCCGACGAGCTTGCTGATTATTGCGAGGGCGGTAACGATCAGGACGGCGGCGATCACGGGCCACTGGCCGAGCAGGGGGAGGTCGACGTAGGAGCCGGTCAGCACGAAGAAGAAGGGGAGGAGGAGGGCCATGAGGGGGCGGGTGTTGCGCTCCAGTTCCTCTCGATGCTGCGTTTCGGCGAGGATCATCCCGGCCAGGAATGCGCCGATGATCGCGGCGAGGCCGATGTACGACGCGGCGACGCCGAGGCCGAGGCAGATCGCCAGCGAGATCGAAAGTGGCGACTCGGCGTCCATCGGCGCTTCCATCAGCTGGGAAGAGCGCTTCATGATCTTTGTGCCGAGCACGGCGACGACCATCACGAAGCCCGCCGCCTGGGCGAGGACGAGGAGGAGGTTAATGACGTCCACGCCGCCCTGGGTCTGGAGGGCGGTGACGACGCCGAGCAGGAGCATGGCGAGCACGTCGTCGATGATCGCCGCGCCGAGGATGACGCGCGCCTCGATGCGGGCGAGCGCTCCGAGCTCTTGGAGGACGCGGGCGGTGATCCCGGCGGACGTGGCGACGAAGGCGGCGGCGACGAACGCGGCCTTCTCGATCGGGAATCCCGACAAGAGCGCCCAGCCAATGCCGAGCGCGAAGGGGACGACAACTCCTGCCGTGCCGACGCCCGCCGCTACTTTGCCGACTTTTCTTAGGTCTCCCAGGCGCGTCTCTAGGCCGACGGAGAAGAGGAGAAGGATCGCGCCGATCTCCGCAAGGACGATGAGCGGCTCGTTGGGCTTCATCCAGGCGAGGGCGGATGGACCGATGGCGACGCCTGCCGCGATCTGGCCGACCAGGGCGGGCAAGCGGAGCCGCTGCGCGATCTCGGAGCCGACCAGCCCGGCTACGAAGACGACAAAGAGGCTAAGAAGAATCTCGGTGCCGTGGTCCATCTATTTCTGGGCGAGCGCGATCACTTGCCAACCGCCAGGCGAGCAAAGTGGAGCCCCACGAAGCATGCTGCCATGCTCAGAGCCACGCTCAAAATTGCATAGATGCACGTTACGGCAAGACGCCCCTCTTCAAGCAGCGTGACCCCCCTCTGCGGCGAAGGCTGAGAAGGTAGTGAATCCACCGGCGAACCCGACTGCAATCAACAGTCGCCAACCCGTTCCCCAACCCTTAGCGAGTGCTAGTGCCATGAACGCACCCAAGACGAGTGAGCCCGAGACATTGATCATCAGCGTGTGCCATGGGATAGTTGGCGTCCACTTGCCCGTGTACAGTGGCCGAACCAGTACCGCGCATTCGCGCCGACTGCCGCGCCGAGCCCAATGATGAGGCTGCTCTTGAGGGGTTCCATCCCTCATTATGGATGGACAAGGCTTAGCGTGGGGTAAGACTCAAAGCGGTTCTAAGCGCGTACACTTCGGGAGCGACTGGGGTGGCATGGGTAACCGCTCGCCGCGCCTTCGCCTTCACCTACCCCCGCGCGGTTAGCCGTGATACGTGCCGCGGGGCCGTGCCGTGAAGTAAAGTCATGAGGTTCGTCGCTTACCGACCGAGGCGATGCGGCGCATGATGCCTCCGGCTTGACCTGGGACGAGTGGCGGGACACGCAGTAGAACAAGGAAATTGGAGTCGCTTTTCGTCTGGGTGTCTATCTTCGAACTGAGGTACGAAGATAGACCAGTCGGTCTGGATTACCATCAGGTACTTACCTTCCCGAAATAAGGAGAACATCAATGAAATATGCAGCCGGCGCCATTGCCCTCTTCCTCGCGGCATGCGCGAACGCCCAATGGACGGTGGTCAACCTGCACCCCGCGGGAGCGACTCAATCGGCTGCGTTCGGTATAGACGGCGGCCTGCAGGGGGGCTATGCCGAGGTGGGCGGCGTCGTTCGCGCCAGCTTATGGACCGGGACGGCCGGCTCATGGGTCGATTTGCACCCCGCCGGGGCGCGTGAATCCCTTGTCTACGGCGTGGGTGGCGGCCAGCAGGTGGGCTACGCCGGAGTAGGCCGCAATCTACACGCCAGCTTGTGGTCTGGCACGGCAGGCTCTTGGGTGGACCTGAATCCCTCAGAGGCCGTTCAGTCGGAGGCCTTCGGCGTGCACAGCGGCCAGCAGGCGGGCTATGCCATCGTGGGCGGCGATCATCACGCCAGCCTCTGGAGCGGCACGGCCAAGTCTTGGGTAGACCTAAACCCGGCCGGGTCGGCTGGTTCGTGGGCCTTTGGCGTTGGCGGCGGCCAGCAGGTGGGCTTTGCTTCCGCTGACGGCGTCGCTCGGGCCAGCCTCTGGAGCGGCACGGCCAACTCGTGGGTCGACCTAAACCCAGCCGGGTCAAGTGGTTCGCTGGCCTTCGCGGTGAGCAACGGCCAGCAGGTGGGCACTGCCAATGTGGGCGACTACACTAACGCAAGCCTTTGGACCGGTTCGGCTGACTCGTGGGTGAACCTACACTCCGGAGGAGCGAACCACTCGTATGCCTACGCCGTGCACGATGGCCAGCAGGTCGGATTTCTCGCAGTCTTCAACGGAACGCTGCGAGCCAGCCTTTGGACCGGCACTGCCGGGTCGCGGGTGGACCTTCAAAGATTCCTGCCACCGCAATTCGATTCGTCCGTGGCCCGCGGCGTCTGGCGGGATGGCGCATTCACGTATGTGGTCGGATTCGGGCACAACCCCAAGGTTCCGCGCTACGAGGCGCTGATGTGGGTTTCCAGAGCAAGCGCGCCCGCCTCCTACAGCATGTTCCGAGGCTCGGTGATCTCGGGCAACCTGGCATCGCTGCAGGAGAGCGACGACAACAGGCTGGTCATAAGACCCGGGGCGGTGTTCTCCAATGCCGAGCCCCCCATACAGATCATTCTCGACGCGAGGGCGCCGACTTCTTCACCGAGCGCGTTTAGCTTCTCGCTGGAGTCGAACGCGAGCATCGCCAACGCCGAACAAAGGATTTCGCTCTACAACTATGTGACCGGCTTGTACGAAGTTCTCGACACGCGCCCGGCCACGATTTCTGATGACACAGTCAACGTGACTGTCAACAGCAACCCGTCGCGCTTCATCCAACACCTCTCCCTAGCTATTCGAGCCCGGGTCAGCTACCGCGCCGTCGGCTCGGCGTTCGTCTACCCCTGGCTCAGCAGTATCGACCGGGCTTGGTGGGCCTTCCCGGGATAGGGCGGCCGGAGCCGTTGCGTTGGACGTGCTTGTGGCCAATCAGGACGGCCACCAAATATCCGATAGGGAGACCATCAAGAGTGGCCTCAACGAGCGGACCAGGTCGAGACGGATGTGCCGGCACTTATCCTGTGATATTTACTTGCTTCTCGGCGATATTTAGCTGCACGTTTGGCAGGTTCAGCTTTCGGATCCGAGCCAATGACTCGATGCTTCGAATAAGGCGGGCTTGGGCAGAATCGTAGCGCCGCTCCAGATACAACCCCTCTTCTATAGAGCGCTGGCCCGCAGATACATTCTCGAGCCTCAGTCCCGCCACCGAGCACTGCACCCAACACGTGAGTATCTGCTCGATCAGCAGTCGCTCGACCCCGCTCGCCAGGGCAAAGCCCAATTCTTCCCGCCTTCGTTCGAGCCCCACGACGACGCTCTGGTAGCCAGCCGTGTTATCCCGCAAATACTCTACGGCGTGCGCCACAACCTGCTCGCACAGGTCGCCCAAGACTCTCCACGCATCGGGTTTGTCGCGCAAAATCCTTCCCAGCTCCGTCAGCTCGTTCTTTATCGAGCTTGCGGCCATTGGCCGCGTCCAAAAATGACCTCTCATGTTTGGTCAGGTTTGCGTCGTTTCCGCCAGCTTCCTTTATGTTTGTGGTAGCCACATTCGTATAGACGAAGTTCCACTGCTTTCTCGAACCGATTTCTCCAAATTTCGCAGCTCGCGATCCACCTCGAGATCCTCCGCCCGTTCGGACGTCGTTGCCTTGCGCGCCTGCAATGCGGCCTCGACACCCTCGGCGATCAGCTCTGCTTGGGGTCCGGTGCCGATGTAGATGCTGGAAACCTTTCCGCCTATTCGCATCTTCGCGTAGTAGTAGCTCCGTCCGTTTCTGCGCGTTTCCCAACCCATGTTGTGACCCATGTTGTGCTACACCTCTGTGTTATCCCCGCTTGTCCACATTTCAACCAATCGTACCACGGGTTAGCGGCGAGACGCGAAATCGTCGTCACGTCACACAAACCCTGGCTCGTAGCTGTTGTAATGACGACAATCACTGTCGATCCTCGTCGACGCGGCCGAGGAGGGTGCTTGCGACGCCATAATGCCGGGCATGGATTCATTTGCACTTCTCGAAAGCTTGACCCGTCGCCAACTCGATACTTTCTTCGAAGCCGTCCATGCCGTGCCGGCCGACAAGCTGGACTGGCAGCCCACGCCCAAGTCGCGCAGCGCGCTCGATCAGCTCCAGGAGGTCGCGGCGGTGTTCCGGTCGATTCCCGAGACCGTCAAGAACCGCCGCCTCGACTTTACTCCGGAGATGTTCGCGCAATACGAAACCGACCGCAAGAAGGTGAGCGACCCCGCCGAGCTCGAACGTATGACTCGCGAAGGCACCGAGGAACTTCTGAGTTTTATGCGCACCGTGGGCGAGAACGAGCTTACGGATAAGGTCGAGATGCCTTGGCCCGGCGAGTACAAAGTCGCCGACGTCCTGGCCTACCACTACTGGAACATGGCCTACCACGAGGGGCAGATTTACTACATCTCGACGTTGCTCGACGGCAAGGCATGAGAACGCTCGACAGGTAAACTCGGTACCCACCGCCGCACTCCGACACTTTAGCCGGACTGCAACTTAGACCCAAAAGGAGCACTATGCCGGAAAAGCGCGTTTACCTCTTTCGCGAAGGCGCCGCAGACCAACGAGACCTCTTAGGAGGCAAGGGCGCGAACCTTTGCGAAATGACCAACATCGGTCTTCCCGTTCCCCCAGGATTTACCATCACCACCGATGTCTGCCGAGAGTTCTACGAGGAAGCGGAGCGTCTACCCGAGGGCCTGATGAGCGACGTGCGAGCCGCCATGGCGAACGTCGAAAAGGACCTCGACAAGAAGTTGGGGGGTTCAGGGCAGGGGATGCCGTTGCTCGTTTCCGTCCGCTCCGGATCCAAGTTCAGCATGCCCGGCATGATGGACACGATCCTCAACTTAGGGCTCAACCAGGAAACGCTCCAGGGCCTGATCGCCGCCAGCGGAGACGCACGCTTCGCGTGGGACTCCTACCGCCGCTTCATCATGATGTTCTCGGACGTGGTGCTCGGCGTCTCGAAGCACGATTTCGATAATGTTTTTCGCGACTACAAGGAAGAGCGCGGCGCGAAACTCGATACCGACCTTTCAGCCGAGGATCTGAAGCACATCTCGGGCGTCTTCCTCTCAATGGTCGACAACTTCCCCACCGACCCTTGGAGGCAGCTCGAACTCGCAATCGACGCGGTATTCCGAAGCTGGAACAACGAGCGCGCAATAGTCTACCGACGCAGCGAGAAGATTCCCGACGATATAGGCACTGCGGTGACCGTCCAGGCGATGGTCTTCGGCAACATGGGCGAGGACTGTGGAACCGGCGTCGCCTTCACACGAGACCCCAGCACGGGCGAGAAAGCTCTCTATGGGGAATACCTTATGAACGCCCAGGGGGAGGATGTCGTTGCGGGGGTTCGCACACCGGTTCCGATTTCGCACATGGCAACGCAAAACCCCGCCGTGTACAGGGAATTCATAGGAATCTGCGACACCCTCGAATCCCACTACAAGGACATGATGGACGTCGAGTTCACGGTGGAGAAGGGCCGCCTGTTCATGCTTCAATGCCGCGCCGGGAAGCGCACCGGGCCAGCGGCCGTTCGGGCTGCTGTGGAGATGGTCGAGGAAGGACTGATCAGCAAAGAGGTGGCGATCCAGAGGGTGACTGCGTCGCATCTCGACCAGCTTCTCCATCCAAGAATCGACGAGCAGAGCCTGTCGAACGGCCCGATCGCGGTTGGCTTAGCGGCATCGCCGGGCGCCGCGGTCGGCAAAGCTGCGTTCGACGCCGATACGGCCGCCGAACTCGGTGGCCAAGGCGAGAAGGTAGTCCTGATTCGGGACGAGACGAACCCGGACGACGTTCACGGCATGCTCGCCTCACAGGGCATCCTCACCGCGCGCGGCGGCAAGACATCGCACGCCGCGGTGGTCGCGCGAGGGTTCGGAATCCCGTGCGTGGCCGGGTGCGAGGCGATCAATGTGGACGAGCGAAATCGCCGCTTGTCGGTGAACGGCGTGACGATTCAAGAGGGCGAATTGATCAGCCTTGACGGCAGCACCGGCAAGGTCTATGAGGGCGAAGTCGCCCTCATCGCTCCGGAGGTCTCGGGTCATTTCGGCGACTTGATGGCGTGGTGCGACGACGCTCGCCGACTAGGCGTCCGGGCAAACGCGGACAACCCGCGCGATGCCGAGCAGGCAATCGAATTCGGCGCCGAGGGTATAGGCTTATGCCGCACTGAGCACATGTTTTTCGAGCGCGATCGCCTACCGGTGGTCCAGCAGATGATTTTGGCCAAGGACGAGAGCGTTCGGCAAAGTGCGCTCGACCAGCTCCTTGTACACCAGCAGCATGACTTCGAGGGGATCTTCGAAGTCATGGACGGCAAGCCCGTGACGATTCGGCTAATCGACCCGCCGTTGCATGAGTTCCTCCCTTCTTATGACGAACTCTTGGTTCAAGTGACGGAGCTGCGCGCGGCTGTTAGGCACGATCCCGGCCACGATATGGCGGACGCGATAGAGGCGAAGGAAGAACTGCTGCTCGCAGTTGAAGGAATGCGCGAATCCAATCCGATGCTGGGCCTGCGCGGTGTGCGCCTTTCGATTCTCTTCCCGGGCATTGTCGAAATGCAGACTAAGGCGATACTCCAAGCGGCGGTCGAGGTGAAGAAGCGGGGGATCGACCCACAGCCCGAGATCATGATTCCACTCGTCGGGCACGTGAACGAACTCAAGGTCGTCCGCGAGCAGCTCGAGGCGGTCGCCGAAAAGGTTATTGCGGAGGCCGGCCAGCCGATCTCTTACAAGTTCGGGACGATGATCGAGATTCCACGTGCCGCGCTAACCGCCAAAGAGATCGCGCAGTACGCGGAGTTCTTCAGCTTCGGCACGAACGACCTGACCCAGACGACGTTCGGCTACAGCCGCGACGACGCCGAGGGCAAGTTCCTCGGAAAGTACGTCGAGGATAAGATACTGCCTGTCAATCCGTTCGAAACCATCGACTTCGACGGCGTCGGAAAACTCATGAGGATGTGCGTCGAAGACGGCCGGTCGGTGAATCCGGTGCTGAAGCTCGGCATCTGCGGAGAGCACGGCGGCGATCCCGAGAGCATCTATTTTTGTCACGAGTTGGGCCTCGACTACGTGAGCTGCTCGCCGTATCGGGTTCCGATCGCTCGCCTGGCGGCGGCTCAGGTGGCCGTTAGGGATAAGAACAGTGTGGTGGTCGACCGGTGAATCGGGGCTAGCTGAAGCGTCGCCCTCCAGGATTGCGACATCAGGTATGCGCGTCGAGCTTCGCGGCGAGTTCGGCCATAGTAAAGGGCTTTTGGAGAAAGGCGACGTGGCCATCATCGGCGACGCTTTGATTTAGCTCCTGCTGGGTATAACCCGACATTACGATCACGGGCAGTTCCGGTCTAAGCTCTCGGATTCGCTTGAGGGCGTCTTGGCCGCCCATCACCGGCATTATCAAGTCCAGGAGCACTCGCTCGATCGTGTTGTCGGAAGCCTCGACCTGTTCGACGCATTCGCGGCCGTTCGAGGCGGTTAGAACCGTGTAGCCAAACTGCTCCAGGGCGCTCTTTACGACATCTCTTACTAAATCCTCATCATCGACGACGAGGACAGTACCGGAGCGCTTCCGCTTCAAAGATATCGCAGCGGGCGGGTCGATTTCGCGTTCGCGCGGACTGCTGCGCGCACCCGCATCGGCAAACGGAAAGAGCACCTCGAACGTGCTGCCGTCTCCGGGAGCGCTGTAAACACGAAGGCCGCCCTTGTGCCCCCGAACGATGCCCAGAACCGCCGAAAGGCCGAGGCCACGCCCGTCGGACTTGGTCGAAAAGAATGGATCGAAGATGCGGGCGGCCGTCTTTTCGTCCATGCCGAAGCCGTGGTCCTGCACCCTGAACACTACGTACTGCCCTGGTTCGGCTTCGACGGGCGAGTGCCACTCGCCCTGTTTATCCTTGTCCAGCGGGCAGATGCCCGTAGAGACCGATATGACCCCGGGCTCGCCCCAGAGCGACTCGGCCGCATTCAGCACAAGATTCATGACGACTTGCTGGAGCTGGCCGCGGTCGCCCGATATCACCGGCAGATCAGCCGCCAACTCGAGTCTGATCTCGGCGTTCTTCGGCACGCTGACCCGAATCAGCTCGGTGATCTCCCGCACGAGCCCGGAGAGGTCGAGCGACTCGACGATGAAGCGGCCCCTGCCCGCATAAGCGAGAATTTGGCGCGTTAGATCAGCGGCGCGCAGGCAGGCGTTGGATACATGTTCTAGCAGAGGACGCGCATCGTCGGGCACGTCCGGCATTTCCGAGACAAGCGAACTCGCCCCGAGAATCCCAGTTAGCAGATTGTTGAAATCATGCGCGATGCCTCCCGCGAACACTCCGACGCTCTCGAGCTTCTGCATCTGCAGTAGCGCCATCTCGTCCCGCTTGCGCTGGGTGATGTCGCGCGCCACCTCGGACGCGCCGATGACCAT
Source organism: Fimbriimonadales bacterium (assembly GCA_051003155.1). Lineage (GTDB taxonomy): Bacteria > Armatimonadota > Fimbriimonadia > Fimbriimonadales > ATM1 > JACDEQ01. The sequence continues at coordinate 12,102 of JBPCLO010000026.1, forward strand.
CCCCGCCGCATCGCGAATCGGCGATATCGTCAGCGAGACGTCCACCAGCGATCCGTCCTTGCGCTGGCGCACGGTTTCGAAATGCTCGACAGCATGGCCGCTGCGGATGCGCTCGATAATCCGCGGCTCCTCATCGAGGCGGTCATCGGGAATCAAGATCGTCACACGCTTGCCGACGGCTTCCTCCACCTTGTACCCGAACAGGTGCTGCGCGCCCCTGTTCCACGTCGCGATGACGCCGTCCAGGTCCTTGGAGATAATGGCGTCTTCGGAGGATTCAACGATGGCGGCGAGGCGCGCCCTCGCCTGCTCGGCCTGCTTGCGCTCGGTGATGTCGTCGGTGAAGCAGCGTGTGTGGATGAATCGGCCGTTCTCGAAGTAGGCGCTGGAGGTGATCAGGACATCGCGGATCGATCCATCCCTGCGGCGCAGACGCGCGGGCCAGTCGCGAAGCGTCTCGCCTCGCAAGAGCCGCGCAAGGATGTCTTCGATCACCGGCTGATCGGCGTGGAACTCGGCGATGTGATGGCCAAGGTATTCTTCGCGCCCACCCGGAAACCCGTATCCAAGCATGTCGAGTTCGGCCTGGTTGACGCGCAGAATCGTCCCATCGGGTCCGACCCAGTGCAGGCCGATGCTGGCGGTCTCGAAGAAGTCCGACATCTCCCGCTCGACGCTGGCGATTGTGTCTCTGTCCTCCTGCGCCTGCACGCTCGACACCAGCAGCGCCTCATTCATCTCGCGCAGTTCATCGGACAGTCGCCTATGCACATCCAGCGCCTCCTTGCGCTGCCGCTCGACAATCTTGTCGAACGCGACAACCCCCTCGGTGAGCGATTGGTCGATCGATTCGTTGAACCTCGTGAGATCCTCTAGGTCGCGGACATCGGGACTCGGACGGCTCTTGCGCCAGAGCCGGATGACGCTGGCGCGCAGCGCGCGGTACTCCGAGATGACCTCAGGCAAGTCGAACCCCCAGCCGTGCCTGTCGCGCCCGTGCGCGACCGATGCGCGGTCCATGCGCGCGCTATGCAGGCTGCCGTCGCCCCCCCGGGAGTTGCCCTTGGATTTGTCGGCCTGCTGGGTTACGGTTTGAGCGGACTTCATGTCGGCCCCGGTGGCGTGGAGCACATCCGCAGCGTCATCGCGCAGCGTGGCCGGGTCAGTCATCGACCCTGGCCAGATGTCGCGCGCAAAAACTTCCCACTCCGCGAGGATTGGTTCAATATTCGCCAGGATGAAGTCCGCAAGGCGCATCAGGTGTTCTCAGGCGGCCACGGATTCGCCGGCGGGCGTAAAGGGTCGTTCATGGGCTTGGTCACATATAGGCCCCCTCAACTGGGAAACGCGCCTTTTAGGCAAGGAAAGACGCCTTTTAGACTAGGAGAGTCGCCTTTTAGACAAGGAAAGGCACCTTTTGGGACAGGAAACGCGCATTTGCGCCCAGGAAGCATGTCTTTCAGACCAAGAAACGCGCCCATCATCGTTTCCTTCTGCCGCCCGTGCCCGCGCTCTGGCGCGCGGGCTTGGTCGGTTTCTGACGGGGCTTTGGCGCACGGTCGGGAGAGGGGCGCAATTCCGGCGCTTCCTGGCCGGACCCTATCGACCACGGCCGGGGGATGCCGCTGGTGAGGCCGCTGTAACCGCGCAGTGGATCGCCGATCTCCAACCCCTTGGTCGTGATCTGGTATTCGTGCATGTCGATCGAGTGCATGCTGCGGCGCATCTTGATGATCATGAGCATCTTGCGAAGCTGGCCGTTGATCGAGACGTAGCGCATGCGCATGATGTCGTCGGCCAGGAACGAGACGGTGAACTTGCTGAGGTCCATTGAGGTGAAGTCCTCTTCAATCTCGACGGTGGAGATGATGGTGACGCCCAGGCGCGTGAGGGCGGCGATCATGCGGTAGAGCGATTCGCGGAAGTCCTCCCGGAAGCCGGGGGCTAACGCCATCTCAAAGCCGACCAGCGAGTCGATCACCAGCCGCTTGGCGCCCATCTCCTTGACGCTCTTGACGATCTCGTGAACGGTTTCATCCACCGAGAGATCGAGCGGGCGCAGGTAGATGAGCTTAAGCGTGCCGTCTTTCTGGGGTGTGTCGAAGTCGATTCCAAACATCTTGGCGCGCTGCACGTGCTCTCTGGGCAGTTCTTCGAAGATGGCGACGATGCCCGGCTCGATGGGGTGGCCGTTGCGGGGCTTGAGGCCCTCGGCGATGAACTGCATGCCCAAGGTGGACTTGCCCGAGCCGGACGGGCCGGCCAGGAGCATGCTCTCGCCTTCGGGGATGCCGCCGCCCAGCATGCCGTCGAGCTCGTCGATCCCGGTTGAAAGACGGTACTTGCCCTTGACGTGACCGTTTTCGACGCTGAGCCCGAAGGTGCGCGGGAAGGTTTGCAGGCCGCCATCGGTGATGCGGAAAGTGTGCAGGCCGGGCACAGATTCCTGCCCGCGCAACTTCATGAGCTGCATCTTGCGGACGATCGAGTTGCGCTCGACGGATTGATAGAGCCAGAACAACCCGTCGGCGACAGTGAAGACTGGGTTGTCGCGCAGCTCGCCTTCGACGTACTCGCCGATGAGGAACGTGGTGGCCTGGAAATTCGTCAGGTGAAGCGCCAGTCGCTGGACGAAGCCCTGGAGTTCCATTTCGCTCGTTGTTCCCGCAGCCGATTGGGAGTGGGCCTTGCGGACCACGGTGCGGAAGGAATCGACTACGACGATCTTGGCGTGGACAGCTTCCACCTCCTTGATGATCTCATCCAGGACGGCGCCGAGGTCTTGTTCCAGGACGAACTTGCTGAGATTGACGAACTTGATCGCGCCATCCATCTTGGCGTAATCGAAGAAGGTGAACTGCTGCTGGTAGCGGAGCATCTTGATGGCCGGCTCGCCCAACACGGTGAAATAGATCGCGGGAGTTTGTGGGCTAGCGTTGGCGAACATGATCTGGTGCGCCAGCGTGGTCTTCCCGCTTCCTGGCGCGCCGGCGATAATGTTGAAGGAATACTCGGGCAGCCCCCCTCCGAGGATCTCGTCGAGGCCGGGCACGCCGGTGGTCATTTGCCTAATCTGCACTGGTGAGTGAGAGCGTAGGACTTGCGTCGGGTTCTTATCTTTCGGTCGTCTTCTCATCTTCCTAAATCTCTTCTACGTCCAACAATTCATCGGGCCAACCGTCTTGCACCAAACGAAGCGTGAGCGGTTCGCCGATGAACGTGTCGAGCAGCCCAAGCATTTGGGCTGTGAGGGCGGTTGCCGCGGCGACTCCGCCGTCGGTATCGTCATCAGCGAGCGCCTCCAGCCCTTCCATCGAGCAATCGGGCTTGACCGTGACGTTATTAAGGGAAGGCACCTCAACCCGTGCCAGGGCCATTGACCTTCGCAGCAGCGATGCGAATCCGTCGGCTCCTGCGAACTGCGTCAGCGAGATGCGCAGCTTCTCGCAGACGCGCACCGCTTCGTGCAAGCCCGCGCTTGGACGGCCGTCGGCTTCAACAACAAGCAACCGGTTTGCCAGGCGTCGCATCGATGGGGACAGGATATTCATTCAGCGCCGGATTCGTCCTATGGGTATTTGAAGCGCAGGATTAGTATAGCTGTGTTCGGCTTCTCGGTACCCTCTCAGCGCTACATTATAATCCATCCGACCTATCCGGCCACGCGGACGAGGTTATCTTCGGGATAGCCCTGTTTCACGCACGGACTGTGTCGCGGAAGGCGGCCTGGAACGCGTCGATTTCGGCTGGTGAACCGATGCTAACCCGCACGCACGTGGGCCGGCCGAAGAGGGCGCCGGAGCGAATGATAATGCCCTTCCCAAGCAATTCCGAGCAAACTTGGTTGGCGGACCGCCCGAGATCGGCCCAGACGAAATTGGTGAAACTCTCGACGGTCTTGACTCCACAGCTCTCAAAGATGCCCGTGAGCCTCGCAAGGCCGGCTTGGTTCGCTCGGATCGTTCTTTGCAAATGGTCTTCATCGGCCAGCGCGGCGACCGCCGCTTTCTGGGCGATAGAGGTGACATTGAAAGGTTCGCGAGCGCCGTCCACCACCTTGACGATCTCGCCCGAGGCGAACCCGTAGCCTACGCGCAACCCGGCGAGGCCGTAGGTCTTGCTGAATGTCCGCAGCCCGATGACCTGTCGACCCTGGCGGATGTAATCGAGTGCATTGGGATACTCGGGATCGATTGCAAATTCGAAGTACGCCTCGTCGAGAACCACCGCGACCGTGTCGGGGAGATGGTCCAGAAACTCCTCGAACTCACGCCTGCGAATGATCGTGCCGGTTGGGTTATTCGGGTTCGCGATCCAGATGAGCTTCGTATTGTCGGTTATCGCCGCCGCCATTGCCGGAAGATCGTGCCTTTCGTTTTCGTCCAGCGGCACCAGAACGGTTTTCGCCTGAGCCAGGTCCGCTCCGGCTGAGTATCGCGAGAAGCCGGGGTCGCCCATGATGATCTCGTCGCCGGGATCGAGAAAAATGAGGCTGAGGTAGTGGATAAGCTCGTCGCTTCCGCTTCCAACCATGATAAGGTCAGGCGATATTTGGTGTTTCCTGGCTAGCGCGGCCCTGAGCTCGAACGATGCGGCGTCGGGATAGATGTGCGCCGAGGAGGCTCCTTCGTGAATCGCTGCGATGGCCGCGGGGGAGGGTCCCAAGGGGTTTTCATTGCTCGCCAGCTTTACGACGTGCTCGAGGCAGAGCTCGCGCTGCACTTCCGTAACCGGCTTGCCCGGGATGTAGGGGGTCAGGCGCTGAACGTGGCTTCGAGGCTTGGCGGGCACTCGGTCATTCTGGCATACGCCCTATTCGCAGACCTCGCCTCGAATTGTGAGGCTATCGTTCGCGGGCAGCCGGAAGTCAATCTTGAAGTCACCGTTGTCGATACCGAAGGTCTTGCCACCGGATGTGAGGCCGCTTCCCCAAAGGCCGCTCACCAAGCACTTCGCCTCCATCGCCTTATCCGCCGGGTTCTTCACTACCACCTCGAACCATCGCTTCCGGGCATCCAGCCTGATCGAGACAAAAGTGCCAAAGGACAGCACGAACAACGCTGAGACCTGACGAAGCGCGACCCGCCGTCCAACCCCGTCCCAAGGATGGATTTCGTGAACGTCGTCGGCAAACTCGTACGTGCATCCGAAGGTTTGAAAGTCACGGCCGCCGGGCAAGACGAAGGCGCCCACGGAACGGAGGTACTCGTAGAGGCCAAGGCCGATGCTTCCCGATGACGGCGCCGGCCCGTACCGCCTGCTCGCCACGTCCGGACAATAGGATTCGGAAGCCGAGCCGTCTGCGTTCACTAACGCCCATGGTCCGAGCATGCCTCCGAAGGCCAAACGCAGATACCTTTCGGGGAGTTCGGAATAGTCCCGTCTCAGCATTGTGAAGAACAGCCGGGAGTTCGCAACTGTGGGCCAAGCCATACACGCTTCCCCATTGTCGGCGGCTTCCCGCTCGATCCGCTTGTCGCTCCCATACCACCACCAACTCGGAGCAAGTGACCGAGCCGCATAAGCCCGATGCAGGATCCCCGCCTGGCGACCTTCGTCGTTAATACCGGCGTAGAGGAACGCCTCCGCGAACGGCGACGTGTCCGTTGCAGCTTCCACACCCCAAGGAAGCTGGCGGTCCATCAGTATGTCGGCGTAATTTGAAATTCGCTCAAAGAGACGTTTTTGCTCATCGTGCCGGCCGAGTTCGCCCAGCTCGCTGCATACTTCCATCGAGCCGTCGATCCCAAGCGAGCCGGTTCGACCGGAACCAAATCGCGAAGCCTCGCGGAACATCGCCTCGGCCGTACCGTAAGCAAATCGCAAGTACTCTTCCGCGGATCGCGCCGCCCCTCCGTAGGTCGAAGCGCTCCTGAACATCGCTAGGTGGAGGTTGAGCACGATTGCATGAGCTTGCGGGCTTCCGAAATTGGCGCCCATTCCAGTCTGCCGGTCGACCTCTTGCGCGACTGCCAACGTGCCGGGATTCTGCATTTTCGCGAAGAGTTCGTCGTCGATAAACGATTCGAGTTTCTCGATTTCCGATGCGACGGGGTAGATCGCGTTCTTTTCAGCCAAGAACAGGTAGTCGGCGAGCTGTCCCCCACGCTCCGCGATGAAACCTGCTCTCGCCTTGATCAGCGTTTCGATTTCCGGAATGAAGTTTAGGTGAATCGAGCTAGGCAGCTCTCCAAAAGGCTTGATATCGAGCCTGACCTCTCCGGGCTGGGAAGCTTTCAGAAATGCGAAGCCCCCGGACTCGTCGGAATCCGTCTCCATTTGGGCGCTCTCGCCGCAGTCGAACTCCACTGGGCCCGGAGCCGCAACCTCGACGCTGGCGCCCACGTTGTAGGGAGCTACCGCGGCCGGAAAGATGCGAATGGCGGGTTTCTTGAGGGCCACGAGCGCCCTGCTCAGCCGATCCGTCGCTCCCGTGACCGCGGGGGCAAAAAGCGTCTCGGTGACCATTGTCTCACCGGGATTCAAGGTGCGCGAACTGTGGCCGTTCCTCCAAGCTGGCCAGCCCTCCCTTTCTATGGAGGCGCGGCTGTGGACATACACAATCGGCACGCCCTCCCACAGATGCTCGGAACGCAGACTCGATTGCGCGTGATGGTAAAACTCCCACGCAGTTTCCCTGCCCGGACAAATCAATAGCCCCGGGCCGTTGCCCGTCATACGCTGCCCGAAGATGTAGCTCGCGCCGCCCCCGATGAACTTGTGGATGTACGCGCGGGACGCCCAGAGCCTGGATGTTTCGTCATCACCGGGTCCGAAGCCTTCACAAAAGTTGTTGAGCGCGAAAGGAAAGCCCAGCTCGCCGATTTCCAGGGATCGAAACGACGCGTTCCGGAGAGAAAGCTCCCAGACGACCACCGGTAAAGGCCCTTTGCGCTCGTAGAACCTTCCTGTCGCCCTCAGGTCCGGCACCAGCGGCAGATCGTACTCGAACGAAATGGAGGTGAAGTCGTCGTTCTCTTCAATGAGCCGCGCTTCCTCGTTGCGCGACACAACCCATGGGTCGTCTTTGCCCGTCCGAACGCCGACAAGGAAAGTCCCGGGGAGGTAATCGCTCGAATCCTCGTCGGCAAAGAGCACCGAGCCGAGACTGAACTGGAACTCTTCTCGCTCGTCCGGCATGTCGGGGTCCGAGACCCAAAGCTGTGCGATGCGGCCGCCGTCGATGAACTCAGCCGAGATGAGACTACCGACAAGCTCCGCGAATATGTCAGACATAGATTTCGCGCAGGCTGTCGGCCCACCGAGGAAGTATGCGCTTGCCAAGGAGGGATGCCACCCATTCCACACACATATTGGCGGTCGCATTTTGGTGGTCGAGAATTGGGTTCACCTCCGCGATTTTCAATCCGACCAGCTCGAACTGCGCCTTCTGAGTGGATAGGACTTCATGGAGCAACTCCGCTAAAAGGTGTGCCTCGCGGTAGTTGATCCCGCCCCTAACTCGCGTTCCCGTCCCCGGCGCGATTAGAGGATCGAGAACGTCGGCGTCGAAGCTGACCCAGAGCCTCTCGATCCCAGCTAGACGGAAGTGCTCGATCGCTTGCTCGAGCATCGCGGGGATTCCGTATCGGTCGATCTCGTGCATGCTGATGCCTTGGCGAGCGCTTCCCTGCCCTATTTTTTCTGCTTCGCCTGCATCCACGTCGCGAAGCCCGAACCAGACGATCGATTCCGAACTCAGAAACCTGTTACTCGGGGCGATCGCGTCGAGGAGCCGCCCCCACTGCTCCTCCTTTGGCTCCTCACATGGCCCGCAGGGCAATCCACACACTGCCGCCAGCGCCATCCCATGGAGGTTGCCGCTGGGCGAAGTGTCGGGCGTATTGAAATCTGCGTGAGCGTCGATCCACAGGACGCCGAGGGGCGAATCGCCGCTTTCGATCGCCGCCGGGATGGTAGCCATCTCGATGCTGTGATCACCGCCCAGGATCATCGGGATCGACTTCGAACCCATGGCGCTCGCCACAGCTTTTCGAACTTCGACAAGGTTTGCGAGGACCTCTTCAAAATAGCCCAACCCGGGCCCCCGGTCTGCTGTCGGCAAAGATTGGAGAGCCTCTATGTCACCGCCGTCGAACACGTCACGCACGAAAGGCTGCGTTTGCTCGACGATTCCCGCCAATCGTAGCGCGTCAGGTCCGAGATTCGCGCCCTTTCGGCGGCCCCCGAGGCCGAGCGGAACGCCGATAATCCGGACGTGGTGCTCAGAAAACATATGCCGGATTGTACCGGTATCATCTAAGGTTCACCCGTGATTAGAACAGACTTGACGAAGAGGTTGGCGGAAGCAGTCGCTCGCCTTCGGGCCCACGGCAAGCTGGACTGTGCCTTTACCATCGCTCCCGAGCTCTCGGAACCTCGCAGTCCGGAGCACGGCGATTTCGCAACCAACTACGGGCTCGTTGCCTCCAAAGAGGCCGGCGTGCCCGCCCCGGTGTTGGGAGCGATGCTCGCTGATGAACTCCGAAGCGATGCTGCGTTCTCAAGCGCCGAAACCGCGGGCCCGGGATTTGTGAATCTTCGACTTGCCGACGAATACCTGACGGAGTGGGCAAAGAGGGCCGGCGGCGATCACCCAATCGGACGGCCCGAGCAGCCACACCCCCAGAAGATCCTAATCGAGTTTGTAAGCGTAAACCCAAACGGCCCAATTCATCTGGGTCACGGAAGGGGCGCCGCATTCGGAGACACGCTGGCGCGCGTTTTGCAGGCTGCCGGCAACGACGTCTCGCGCGAATACTACGTGAACGACGGCGTCAATTCTACACAGATGCAGCTCTTCGGCCTGAGTGTCAAGGCGCTCTACCGGAAAGCGCTCGGCTTACCCTTCGAGTTTCCCGAGGGCGGATATAAGGGCGAAGATGTAGCGGACCTCGCTGCATCGATTAAGGAAGAGTACGGTGAGGGCCATCCGGAGGATGGGCTCGATTTCTGGCAGCCTTCCAGCCAAGAGCTGATGCTGGAGCGGCAACGGGCGGACCTGGAACGGTTCGGGGTGACCTTCGACCGATGGTTTCGTGAACAGAGCCTGCACGAGAGCAACGAGGTTCAAGAGGCGATCGATGCCCTCACCAAACAGGGCCACGTTTATGATCAGGACGGCGCACTGTTTCTCAAGAGCACCGACTTCGGCGATGATAAGGATCGGTGCGTCGTCAGAAGCACGGGCGAGCCGACCTATATCGCCAGTGACATCGCCTATCACAAGGATAAGTTCGACCGGGGCTTCGATTACCTCATCAATATTTGGGGCCCCGACCACCATGGCTACGTGGGCAGGACCCAGGCCGCGATTCAGGCGCTTGGGTACCCGAAGGCAAGGTTGGAGCTTATCATCACGCAAATCGTCCGGTTCATCCAGAACGGCGCGCCTGCTCCTATGAAGAAGCGAAACGGCGAGTACTACAGATTGTCAGACCTGATGGACGAGCTGGGGGTCGACGTGGTCAGGTTCTTCTATCTGATGCGATCGCACGATACGCACATGGATTTCGACATTGACCTGGCTCGCGAGCACAGCGACAAGAACCCGGTGTTCTACGTTCAATACGCGCATGCACGCTTGTCGTCACTGATCAATAAAGCCGCCGAGCAGGGGCTCGTTCCGGATGAGACGCACATGGGGCTGCTCACGTCCGAAGCAGAGAGAAACCTGATAAAGAAGATCTGGGACCTGCCACATGAAATTGTGAGATGCGCGGAGGACAGGGGCGTTCACAGGCTAACGACTTACTGCACGGAGTTGGCCCGGGATTATCATAATTTTTACGATAAGTGCCCGGTCATCAGGGCCGAATCAAAAGAGCTCGCAGGCGCACGATTGGCACTTTGCGGGGCCACTCGAAAGACCCTGCGTGAGACGTTTGCTCTACTGGGCATCTCAGCGCCCGAGTCTATGTGACGGTATAATCCGCGAGGCCATCATGCGAATTAAGAACAGAGAAATCCGTCGACGTCGCCACCGCAAGGAAGAGGCAATTAAAAGTGCCATAAAGGAGGCGATCGCCGCAGCCAAGAAGGCGCCTGCCAAGAGCGCCGCGACCGTCGAACCTAAGCCCGCTCCCAAGAAGAAGGTCGAAGCTAAGTCGGCTCCCAAGAAGAAAACTGCTGAGACTGCAGAGAAGCCAGTGAAGAAGGCAGCCCCTAAGAAGACCACCAAGAAAACCGAGCCCAAGGGAACAGCCCCGGCCGAAGCCGAGGCTGCAACCGAACCCTCCGAGTAGCCGAAACTATTCGAAGTCCAAGCCGCCGTCCGAGCCTGCTCCCTGCGGCGGTCTCGATTTCTTTGCCTCTTTGCCGATAACCCGGATCAGCTCCGGAATGTCGATCGGAATCAGCATTTGCATCCGGGAAGCGGCGCCGTCCCACTTCGCGGTTATTGTCAGCGAGCGGGAGGAGAGAACCTGCTTCAGATCCATGTCCTTCGGCGCCTGTCCCATCCGAGTGAGCATGTCGACCAGCCCATACAAGTCGAGCTGGAGTTGGAACTGCGAGGGATCGTCTTGGGTAAAGGTCTTCAACCCTTCTGAGTCCGGAAGCGAAGACGAGGGTCGGGTTGCCTTCTCCAAGAGCTGCGGTTGGGTGAACAGCATCGCTTGTTCTCCTGACACGCCCAGGAATGCCTGGTCCTGTCCGTTACTCGGGATGTATACCGAAATGTCCCCTCGCTGCTCTTCGGTGAATCGAACCTTCTCCCTTGAATCGAATTCGCCCGCGTTGGCCTTTTCGATTAGCTTCTTCACGAGAGCGGTGGCTGTCCCACCGTTGCCGTTGTCAACTGAAACGATAACGCCCGGCTCCTTTGCATCGCCGCTCGGTGGATAGAGGGCCACGTAGACCTCGCCTCTCAGCGCAGGCATCCAGTCCTTTTCGAAGGAGGTGCCGGTCTCCTTCTCCATCTCGGCGATTCCCTTCTGCATCTCGGGCGCATCTTCCGGCATGGCGCTCGTCACCTTCTCGAACATTTCGACAAGGCCGCCCGGATTGCTCAATCCTGCAATACCTATCGCGCCGGCCGGGAGCCTGCCCAGGGACGAGTAGCCGAGCGGTTTCATTGTCGACATGATCTTCCCGAACTCACCGTGGGCCTGCATTGGTTGGAAGCCGTCGATCTGGACTCCTTCATCCCGGAGCGTGACTCCCCCGGCCATCCAGCCATACTCAGTTACACCCATCGATGCATAAAGTCTCTTAATCTTAGGATCTGCTTTCGCAATCGCCTGCCCGTTGATAAAGTACATCAGGCTGGCATCGGAAGGAAGCGCTTCTCGGGCACGGTGGAATTCGGGGTCATCCTTAAGATTCGGGCTCTCACCCTTCGCTACTGAAATCGCTCGGCCCGCGGTGGCCGCGCTTGTGGCGAAGATCGCGTAGTCTTCGTGAAAACTGATGACCATCGGGGCCTCTTTGGGCTTGTACACCTTAAGTCCAGCTTCGACGGTCAAGGGGGCGAGCTTCGAGACAATTGTTTCTGCGCCGGCCGGGTCGATCAAAGCCACAGCCACCATCATATCGGGCTTCTCGCTCTGGATGGCGCCCCAAAGCCCCATGGCGAAACTGCCGCGGACGTGAGATCGCAGCTGCTTGAAAGCTCCCGTCTTTGGATCCAGCTCGTTGAGGAAATCGTCGACATAGTCGCTCATACCGCTGTCTTGCATCGCGGCCTTGATCTCATTAAAGAGGCGGACCTGTGATGCGGAAGGCGTGTTGTCGAAAGTGACTGCGACGACAGCGTCTGCGGGGATCATGCCGGTGGCTGCCTCACCACTGCGAGCCAGCAGGCTTATAACGCCCACCGTGCCGACACCGACCGCTCCCACTGCGAGCAGCGGAATCAATATCTTCGGCGCAAATACGCCACGCATTCGAATCTTCATCTTAATCCCTCCTATATTGAAGTTACATCATTTGCAGGCGACTCGGTTGTGGCCGTGGGGCTTTTGGCCCAGAATGGCCGTAGTAATCTAGTATCATCCTGAGGTTCCGCCTTTTGGCGAGAAAGCCTGCTGCGGAGCCGGCCGAACAGGCGCTTGGAGAGTTCGGTCTGAAACAGGTTCTCAGGGTCCAACCTGCGCTTTAGGCCGAGAAACTGCTGGACCGTCCCCTCCCCTAGAAACTCTCGAACCGCTTCGGGTCTGAGCGTACTGTCCTTGGCAAAGTAGAACCGGCCACCAGCATTCAGAACGATCTCGTCCATGGCATGGCAAAGGTCCCACAGCGATTCTCGCGAACGGCCGATCGGGTAGTCCAACGCCAGCGAATAGCCATCGACCGCGTGGCTGAGAAGAAACGGATCGGCTCGGTGCCTCTTCATGACACCCAGATAAGGTGGATGCCGCCGATCGCGAGACAGGGTCGTGATCTCGTCGAACACTCGCCTTGCGTTCTCCTTCGGGACGAAAGGCTGGTACTGAATTAGCCCGCCTGGTTTGTACGCCCACTTCCAGTTGGGAGCGGAGTCGAGTAGAAAATTGAACTCGGCCACTGGCTGCATCTTCCGAATTTCGTGCTCTCGCTTCCCGGCCTTGAACTTTGCGGCATTGATGAGTGCCATACGGCGGGCGCTCATGAAGCGGCGAATAACCTTATACATTTGAGACCGTGGCAGCCAGCCCACGACTGTATCCGAAGGCTCTTGGGCCCTCAAGTTCAAGGACTCCTCGGGGTGGGGGTCATCTCCTTGTTTTCTATAGTTTGCCGCGTGAATCAGCCCGCGCCCCGCCCCGCGTCCTGCCTTCAAGCAGTCGATCCAACCAACGATGTAATCGGCTTGGCGGTTGGCATCGAACGTTGCGAAAGCCTCGTGCCAGTCTGCCACCGAGAACGCCTGGACCTCGAGGAGACCGGAAAATATCCGCACTAATTGAAGCTCGACGGCCGTTACGACGCCGAGAAGCCCGAATCCCCCTATGCCTGCGTAGAAGATCTCCGAGTTCTCCGATCGCGAGCAAGTTCGTGTCTCACCGGAGGCGAGCAGGATATCGAAACGCTTTACGTGGTCGCCGATTGGACCCGCGTGATAGTTGTTCTTGCCATGGATGTTTGCGCTCAAGGCACCTCCTACGGTGACATGGCTGGTCCCACTGACGACCGGAGGCCACCAGCCGTCGTCGATCACGTGCCGCCAGAGGTCACGAATTGTGAGCCCGGCCTCGCACCGCATAACGCCGGTATGAGGGTCGAATGAAAGAATCCTGTTCATTCGGGAGAGATCGAGAAGCACACCCTCCGCATTCTGAAAGGCGTCTCCATAGCTGTTTCCTCCACCCATTACACCGACGGGCAACCCGTAGGAGCGCGCCGTCTCGAGGACATCTAAAATTCCTGAGAACGTCGTCGGCCGATACAGATACGATACGCTGGCGGACGACATGCCCCATGCTTCGATACGCTCGAGTCTCTCGGCGGGCGGGTTCAAACCTTGAGTCTCCGAAAAATGGGAGACGGGATCATGCGCAGTATTCGCGAAGCTAACCACCACTTGCCTGGGACGTAAAAAGTCCGTCCGAACCTGCGTGCCCCCCTAAGGATAAGCTGCGCCGCGCGTTCCGGGGAGATGGATCCATGGACCGCGCCGAGGCGTTCGGTCATCGGCGTGCGGACCGGACCAGGCTTGACTGTAACCACGGACACGTGGTGATTGCCCAGCCGGTTGCGCAATGACTCCAAATAAGCATCGAGGCCCGCCTTACTCGCGCCGTATGCCGGATTGCCGCGTCGGCCACGATCGCCCGATGGCGAGCTAATGCCGATAATGGTGCCCGCTTGCGCCCGTTCGAACCTCTTCGCTGCCGCGTTCAGCCATGCGATAGCACCAACTAAGTTCGTGTCGAGGATCGCCTTGTCTTTCTCAGTGTCGTATTCAGTCGGGTCGATCTTCGGCATGACGCCTGCGGCGTACACGACAAGGTCCACTCCGTCTAAGTCTCGGACTATCTGAGCAAACAATGGCTCTGCTTCACTCGGTTTTGTCACGTCGTTCTCGTAGACCTGTACGATGTTCGCGGATTCGACATTCAGTTCGTCGGCTATCTTCTGCAGGCGGTCGTACCGCCTGGCTACAAGTCCGACGCGGCAACCCTGCGCAGCGAGTTCCCGCGCGATGGCCTCGCCGATCCCGCTCGAACCGCCGATAATGATCGCCCGATTCCATGAAGAATCCATGCTGTGAACTTGTACCTGATCCGCCGCAAGGTGTTTTTGGCCGCGGCGCTGCCGCCATTGCCCAAAAAAAGCGACAAAAAAGAACTTAATCAGGTGATTGCCAGTACAATTACGACTCAAAGGGGTCACGATTTAGGCGCGAGACTCCAATTATTAAAGAGAATTAACCGTTTACGCCATGACAGACAACAGTCCCGACCCGCTGCGCCCGCTTACTTGCGAACAAGCATGTTACGACATGCATTCGTTTGTAGAGGACGAACTCACCTACGAGGAGTCGAACAAGATGATCGAGCACTTGGACGCCTGCGAGGCATGCGCACACGTGTTGCGGGAGCACGAGCAGCTCCGAGCGGCCTTGCGCGGTGTTCCATGGGAGTCGCTAGCTGGCCATGAGCCGCCTTATCTCTTCCGTCGAGATTAGCGGCTCTTATCTCGAGCCCCATCGCGCCAGTTCTTCGAGAACTTGCGCCGATCTACGCGGCTGCTCCGCGAACTCAACTCGATGGGCGAGCCGGCAACCCTGATAATCTCGACGCCCGAGTAATACGCTTTCAGGATTTGGTCGTAGGTCTGTCCGGCGTTGGCGCGGCCGTTCGCTCCTGCCTGACACATTCCGACGCCGTGTCCCCATCCTTTGCCCACGAATTTCCAACCGACTTCTGTCCGCCGAATGTGAAAGAGCGCGCTGCGGATGGCATCCGGCCCTAGAAGGCGGCGGAGGTCCTGACCTGTGAAATTCAGTTCTCCAGTGTCACCGACTGCCCTGACCGACAGCACGCGCCCGCTCGGACCTTTAACTTGGACCACGAGTTGTTGCAGCCCGCCGATGCGGCCCCGTTTGGACAGAGCAGCCGATAGCTGCTGTGTCGTATATTCCTTCGTCCAGTAAAAGTGCTTCGATTCGGCGGCGTAGGGGCGGCCCTTGGCGTCCAGGTCACGAATGGACCTAAGATACGGCAAGCCGGAACCGTTGAAGGATTCGGAAGCGTCTGCGGTTACTCCTCCCGACACCGTTGCGTACAGCGCTTCGATCGGACGTCCGGCGTAGATGATGATCTGATTCGACGTTACACGCACGGCCTCATCGGAACGTAGATCTTCGGCGTCGACACCTTTATACGTGTGGCACCGGGTTGTGTCGTCTACGTCGAAGCCCTGGCCGACAAAGGCACCAATTTTGCCGATCGTGTATGTCCGGGCAGCGATAGCCTGCGCCTTCAGCGCTTCGGGGTGCCAACTAGGGGGCATCTCGCAAGGAATCACCCCCATCAAATACATTTCCAGAGGAAGCTCGTCAACTGCGGTCAGCTTGCCTCTTCTTGCGGTGAAGTGCAGCCATCCGCGGTACCTCCGCGCCGTCTTTGGGCCAATCAGTTTGATCCACGGTCCCGACGAACTGAAGTAAACCGCCGGATAGAGTTTGTCCCCGACCCTGACCTGATCGCCTTCCGCGACCACCATGGCGGTGGTGTCCGCCTTCCACCATCCGAAGAAGTCCGGCGATCGGGGGTCGTAGACCCCGAAATCGCCCTCGGACGTGAGCTTGAATCGCTCATGGCTGCCCATGCTCGCCAAACCGACCCTGATAACCGGGAACTCCCTATCCACGCAATGTGCGTTGGTCCCGGCGCACGCGACAGCCAATGCGCAAACCAGCTTGTTTGCGCTATAGTGATAGTTGCCCATCTTCGGCCCCTCCCTTGAATTGCCAATTCATCCATGAACTGCTGCCCTACTTTACCGACGTTAGCGACAGCAAATGTGAATCTTGCACTTTTTTGCCAAACCATTGCTTTCCGCAGTGCGCTGGAGGTAAGTTTATTGTTTGCCGCCCACACCGCCAGGAGGTATGAATGAAGGAGATTAAGCACCCCTCGAAGCGCATCGAACACGTCCTCGAGGTCCCGAATCTCATCGAACTCCAATTGAATTCCTATAAGTGGTTCTTGCGGGAAGGACTGCCGGAATTACTCAAAAGCTTCACTCCCATTTGGGACTTCACCAAAACAAACTATATCGAGTTCCTCGATTTCTCCTTAGGTGAACCAAAGTACACGATACCGGAGTGTCGCGATCGCGATATTACTTTCGAGGCGCCGCTGAAAGTTCAGGTTCGCCTCGGTGGCAAGGATCGTGAGGTTATTGAGTCCGAAGTGTACTTGGGTGATTTGCCGCTGATGACCGACCAGGGGACGTTCATCATCAACGGCCGCGAACGCGTTATCGTTTCGCAGCTCAGCCGTAGCCCCGGCATCTATTTCGACGACGACGTGGATTTGTCCATGCAAATCCTCATTAAGTCGCGGGTTATTCCCAACGAAGGGCCTTGGCTCGAGCTAGAAAGCGAGCCGAATTTTGTCGTTCGATCTGCAATTAGCCAGTCCAAGAAAATCCCCGTCACCCAGTTGATCAAGGCCCTCAACGCCTTTGATGAAGCACGTTATCCCGTCCACCGAGTTCCGTCGAACGCGATCCACCGCAGGCTGGCAGAGCCGCTCGCCGACCCGGACACCGGCGAGGTGCTCGCTGAAACTGACACGTTGATCACCCAAGACTTCGTCGATAGCCTGCCCAAGAAGCTACGTAACACGCAGGTGTTCACGTATTCACCGGTCGGGACGAACGAAGAACTTTTGATGACGTTCGGTACAAAGGTCACCTTGGATAAGCCGAAGGCCGCGGGATTGTATTCGATGCGGCCGCTCACAGATATCAAGCAAGGCGAGGACCTGATCGTGGGCAAGCTGAAGCGAATAGACCGGGAAACCGCGGCGAAGATCGAGTCTCTTGGTCTTAAGAAGCTCGACGTGCTCAACGTCAATCCATTTATCGATGCGACGGTCGAGCATGATTCGACCAAGACAACCAAGGACGCGCTCCTCGATTTTCATAAAGGCATGCGTCCCGGCGAATCGCCGAATGAAGAGACGGCAAAAACGCATTTGTTCGGTCTTTTCTTCGATAAGCGCCGCTATGACTTGGCGCGGGTGGGCCGAAGACAGATCAACCGCCGTCTCAACTTGGACGTTCCGCTGAACGTCCGCAATTTGACCATCGAGGATTTGGTCGAAGCCATCCACTATATGACTAAGCTTCGTGAAGGCGAAGTTTATGGCGACGACATCGACCATCTGCAAAATAAGCGGGTGCGCTCGGTCGGAGAGCTGTTGCTGAGCCAACTACGTGTTGGATTCGTTCGCATGGAAAAGGTCGCCCGAGAAAGAATGACCAGCGCGGAGCAGGAGAACTTGCTACCAGGAATCATTCTGAGCGTAAAGCCGGTCAGTGCGAGCATCAAGAGCTTTTTCAGCAGCAACCAGCTTAGCACGTTCATGGACCAAACTAACCCGCTGAGCGAATTGACCAACAAGCGCCGCCTGTCCAGCCTTGGCCCGGGCGGCCTGCAAAGAAATAGTGCGAAGCTAGAAGTGCGCGACGTGCACCGCAGCCATTATGGCCGTATCTGCCCGATCGAGACGCCTGAGGGTCCGAACATCGGCCTTATTTCGCAGCTGACGGTTTATGCTCGCGTCGACGAGTACGGATTGATCCAGACCCCGTTCCGGATTGTGAAGGACGGACGCGTTACGGCCGAGATTGTTTATCTTGCCGCCGGAGAAGATGATGACGCCCGTGTCGCTCCCGCCGATACGAAATACAACGAAAAGGGCGAGTTTCTCGCTGAACGCGTGCAGATTCGCCACCGCGGAAGCTATCCGACTGTCAACAAATCGGAAATCGATTACATGGACGTTTCACCCGTTCAGATTATTTCGGTCGCCACTTCGTGCATTCCGTTCCTCGAGAACGACGATGCGAACCGGGCCCTAATGGGTGCGAACATGCAGCGTCAGGCAGTTCCGCTCTTACGCTCCGACAGGCCTATCGTGGGCACCGGATATGAAAAGAGGGCGGCGCTCGACAGCGGCGCTTCGATCGTCGCTAAGCGCGGCGGTACGGTAGAGTCGGTTACGGCGAAGGAAATTACCGTTCGGGCCGACAACGGCGACTTAGATAGATATTTCTTGGAGCACATGCGGCCGAGCAACAAATCGACCTGCTTTACGCACCGACCCGTAGTCTTCCCGGATCAGATCGTGGCAGACAGCCAGCCTCTCGCCGACGGCGCGACTTGCGATGACGGCCATTTGGCTTTGGGCAAGAACCTACTTGTTGCGTTCATGCCGTGGGGCGGTTACAACTACGAAGATGCGATTCTCATGAGTGAGCGCATGGTTACGGAAGACGTTTTCACGTCCATTCACATCGAACGGCACGACACGGAAGCAGTAGATACGAAACTCGGACCTGAAGAAATTACCAGAGATATTCCCAACGTCGGCGAGGAGGCACTGAAAGACCTCGACGAGAACGGCATTATACGCATCGGCGCCGAAGTTCGTCCTGAAGACATTCTCGTCGGAAAAGTAGCTCCCAAGGGCCAGGTCGAGATGACCGCTGAGGAGCGCTTGATCATCGCGATTTTCGGTAAGAAAGCCGAGGAAACCCGCGACGCTTCCCTGCGCTTGCCGCACGGCGAGAAGGGAGCTGTCGTCGATGTGAAAGTGTTCAGCCGATACAAATATCGCGGAAAAGACTCCGGCAGGATTTTCAACGAATCCAAGAAACGTGAGCGGCTCGTCAGCGACATTACCGGTGAAGAGCTCGACCAACTCCCCGCCGATGAGTTGCCGGCAGGCACAAATATGACGGTCCAGGTTTATGTTGCCCAAAAGCGAAAGCTGATGGAAGGCGACAAGATGGCCGGTAGGCACGGAAATAAGGGTGTTATTTCGAAGATCATGGCGGTGGAGGATATGCCGGTGTTGCAGGATGGCACGCCTGTCGACATCGTCCTGAATCCGCTTGGCGTTCCGAGCCGAATGAATATTGGCCAAATTCTCGAGACGCATCTTGGATATGCGGGCCAAAAGCTCGGTGTCAACTATATTTGCCCGGCTTTCGAAGGCAGTACCGAAGACGAAATTATGCAGGATTTGGCACGCATGGCAGAGTTGACGCGCCGAAACGTCTTGCAGGCATACGTAAAATCGGAAATGGGTCTTGATGTCGATTTTCCGAAGACTGCTTCAGTCGATGAGATGCTCGCTGAAGTCGAGAAATCATTGAGAACATTGGGTCAGACGCGGCTTGAAGAGATTTCTCGAATCGCCGCCGCGGAACCAGCGATGAGCGTGACACAGATGGATCCTGACGCTGAATTCGTCGTGTTAGATCACGAACCCGCGCACAAGGCAAATGACAAGGTTTATAGTTCGATCATCGCCAATATTCGAGACAATGTCTGGCGGCGGTCCGGAATCGAGGAGCATTCCGGAAAGAGTGTCATCCGCGACGGTCTCACCGGCGACACGGTGCCAAATCCGATCACGGTCGGAATTATATACATGCTCAAGCTGGAACACCTCGCAGAAGAGAAGGTTCACGCACGCAGCATCGGACCTTATTCGCTGGTAACTCAACAGCCGCTTGGGGGAAAAGCGCAGTTCGGTGGACAGCGATTCGGCGAAATGGAAGTCTGGGCTTTGGAGGCTTACGGCGCTGCAGCGATTCTGCAAGAAATCCTCACAATTAAGTCGGACGACGTCATGGGGCGCGTAAAAACGTACGAAAGTATTGTAAGAGGCGATACAATGCTGGAACCGGGAATTCCCGAGTCTTTCAAGATTCTCGTGAATGAATTGCGAAGTCTCTGTTTGAAAGTTGTTGTCGAAGACGCTAACAACAGAGAGATCAATCTGAAGGATATCGACGAACCCATGCCGGGCGACGATATGCGTTTGGCTAGATCGGTGGGATTCTCGTAAAACTAAATTGGGGCGAACATTCGAACGGCCCAAGGACGGAGGAACAAAGATATGGCTAGTGTAAGATTTGTGTTCGAAGAGGACACCGAAATCACGGTGAAGGCGAAGAGTGATCGCGGGGCTAAGCTCATGGTCACCGGCGTTCGCAAGCGCCTGGACGCTGGTGCGTCCCTCATTGAAATCATCGGCGAGAAAGGCTCCCACTACATCAACGCCCAGCGACTTGCATATGTCGAATTGCTTCTCGACGAAGGCGCCTCGCGACCTAGAGTTACAGCCAAGGCGGCCGGAGCCAGGCGAGGCCGAAAACCCGCCGCAACGAAAGCCGGTACGGTAAAGCGCGGCCGTCCAGCCAAAGCGGGCGCGAGGACAATGTCAGCCTCGGTCGCACCTAAGCGGCGCGGACGCCCACCGGGCACCGGCGCAAAGGCGGTCGCGGCAAAGCCGGCGATCCGCAGGGGCCGTCCGCCCAAATCGCAATCCACCACAGCTCCCAAGAAGCGCGGCAGACCGCCGAAGTCCGCTGTCGCGACCTCGACCGCTCCGAATAGACTGGGCAGACCGCCGAAGTCCGGTGTCGCGACCTCGACCGCTCCGAAGAGACGGGGCAGGCCGCCGAAGGCAGTAACGACGGCCTCCGCTGCAGCCGCACCGAAGAAGCGCGGCAGACCGTAGAAGAACTAAAGGAGTTCGCTAAGAAATAATGCCGGATGTAACATTATTTGATCGCATCCGGATTGGCATCGCCAGTCCGGAAGATATTGTCGGATGGTCCCATGGTGAGGTTAAGAAGCCGGAAACCATCAACTACCGGACATTCAAACCCGAGCGCGACGGGCTGTTCTGTGAACGGGTCTTCGGTCCTGTTAAGGACTGGGAGTGCCATTGCGGACGGTATAAGAAGGTCAAGTATAAGGGGATCGTTTGCGAAAGATGCGGCGTCGAAGTTACTCGTGCGCGTGTCCGCCGAGAGCGGATGGGCCATATCGAGCTGGCAGCGCCTGTTTGCCACATCTGGTACTTGAAGGGTGTACCTTCACCGATCTCGTTGATCCTTGAGATATCACCAAGACTGCTCGAAAAGGTTGCTTACTTCGCTAGCTTTATCGTTATCGACATCGACCGTGAAGGTCTTGATGCCGGGGCGGAAGAAATCAAGGACGCTGTGGAACTCGAGAAGGAAGCCGTCAACCAGCAGATGGCTGAACTCGAGGAGGAGATCAGGAACCGGTTCGCCGAGGAACTCGAAGAGAACAAAGACGAATACGACGAAACGATCATTAAAGAGCGGACAAAAGCCATCACCGACCGCATAAAGGCGGAACAGCGTGAGACGGGCGACCGAATCAAGGAGATGGACGTCGCGATCGAAGTGCTGTCGAAGCTCGAACGCGACCAGTTGATCGAAGAAGACAAGTTCCGCGCTGTGGACCGTATGCTAGACGCCGTAACGCGGCGAACCGGAAAGGATTATTGCGCGATGCTCCGCGCCGGGATCGGTGCTGCTGCAATGAAGGAGTTGCTGGCCCGGGTCGACCTCGAGGGGCTGGCCCGTGAGCTTCGCCAAACGATCATGCGCAGCACGGGTCCCAAACGGCTTCGGTCGATCAAGAGACTTGAGATTGCCGAAGCCCTGGTTCATTCGCGTACCCGGCCCGAGTGGATGGTCCTCGAGGTCGTGCCGGTCATCTCGCCCGAACTCAGACCGATGGTTCAGCTCGACGGCGGCAGATTTGCGACATCCGATCTGAACGACCTGTATCGACGAATCATCAACCGCAATAATCGTCTCAAGAAGATTATCGAGATCAGAGCCCCTGAATCGATCATCAACCACGAGAAGCGCCTCCTTCAAGAGGCCGTGGACGCGCTCATCGACAACGGGCGCCGAACGCGTCCGGTTGTCGGCAGCAACAATCGCGCCCTCAAATCCTTGAGCGATATGCTTAAAGGCAAGGAAGGTCGGTTCCGAAAGAACCTGCTCGGAAAGCGCGTCGATTACTCCGGACGGTCGGTCATCGTTGTCGGTCCCCATCTCAAGCTACATCAGTGTGGCCTGCCGAAAGAGATGGCTCTCGAGCTGTTCAAGCCTTTCGTCATGAAGACCCTGGTTGAGCGCAAGCTCACGCAGAACATCAAGACGGCAAAGCGGATGATCGACCGTGTTCATCCGGCTGTGTGGGATGGCCTCGAGGAAGTTATCAAGGAGCATCCGGTTCTCTTGAACAGAGCTCCCACTCTCCACCGGCTGGGCATCCAGGCTTTCGAGCCGGTGCTGGTTGATGGCAAAGCGATCCAAGTGCACCCACTGGTCTGCCATGCATACAACGCGGACTTCGACGGCGACCAAATGGCCGTGCACGTACCACTTAGCGCCGCTGCGCAGGCCGAGGCCCGCGTCCTGATGCTCAGCACGCATAACCTCTTCTCTCCTGCGGACGGGCGCCCGACGATCTCCCCGATTCAGGACATCGTCCTCGGTGGATATGCGTTGACCTTCGTGAGCCTGCAAGGCAAACAGAAGTTCGACGAGGCCATGGCCGCGCACAAGAAGAACGCTGAGAAGAACCCGGCGCCCCGCATCTATGCTTCGCCGGACGAGGCCATTATCTTGGTGGGCCATCCTGACGATCGCCTGAGGATCGGATTGAACGACCCGATTCAGGTCAGGATCATGCGCCCTATTGGCAACCCCGCAGAGAATGGCGATGGCGAAACCGAAACGGTTTTTCGCGTTATGACCCCGGGCCAGATGATCTTTCACGAGATTCTCCCTTACCCACTCAAGCATCACGACGACTGGATTGGACTCGACCTCACCAAGAAGAATATGGCCAAGCTCATCAGCGAGGTCAGGCATGCAACCGGCAGTGAGACGACGATCCGGCTGCTCGACGATCTTAAAGAGCTTGGCTTTAGGTGGGCCACCAAGTACGGTCTGACGATCGCCATTACGGACATGGATCCTCCGGAGAAGCGGCTCGAGATCATCAGCACGACGGAAGCTAATGTTGAGAAGTTGACGACACAGTACGACCGCGGGCTAATCACGAACAACGAGCGCCGACAGAAGGTACTCGAAAACTGGACCAAGGCCTATGAAGAGGTCGCCGATGCGATTATAGAGGGTATGGATCAGTTCAACCCTCTTGACATTGTAACGGTCAGCGGGGCCCGTGGGTCGAAAAAGCAGCTGACGCAGCTCGCCGGTATGCGCGGCCTGATGTCGGATCCGTTCGGTAATATTATTGAAGACTTGCCTATTCGGTCGAACTTCCACGAAGGTCTTGGCGTATTCGAGTACTTCGTCTCCACTCACGGCGCGCGAAAGGGTCTCGCCGATACGGCCCTGCGCACTGCGGATGCCGGCTACTTGACGCGCCGCCTGGTTGACGTCGCGCAGGATGTGGTTGTCAAGGCCATCGACTGTGGGACCACCGAGGGCATCTCGGTTCACAAGATCGTGAGCGAGGGTGAGACTGTTGAGAACCTCGGTGATCGTTGCCGAGGCCGCACCGCCCTCAACGACCTGACGGACCCACGAAATGGCACAAACCTCGTCGCCGAAGGCGCAGTGGTCACTGAGGAAGCCGCTCTAGTGATTTCTGCTTTGGACAAGGAGTTCGACGCGAAGTCGGGGTCCGCAGGCGACTCGGCCAAGGCCCTTGACTCGCTTCACAAGGAGTACAAGAAAGCCGGCTTCAAGGTCGGCGACCACGGCGAACTCGAGGTGTCCATGCGAAGCGCCCTTACCTGCGAACTCGAGCAAGGCATCTGTTCAAACTGCTACGGCCACGACATGAGCAGCGGAAAGGCTGTCGAGGTGGGCGTAGCCGTGGGCATCATCGCCGCTCAGTCGATCGGCGAGCCCGGAACACAGTTGACAATGCGTACATTCCACACGGGAGGCATTGCGTCTCAAAACGTGCTCACAGGCGTAAAGGATGTTCGCCGCCAGAAGGCGGGCGCCCTTCGAGAGATCATGAGCGACCAGGATCGCGGCCTCGTTCAGTTTTCCGGTGACGAGATTCTCGACCTTAAGGGAGAGCAGCAGCTCGTCATCCGCGATATCACGGAAGCAACCGTTCAACAGGAGATCAAGAAGGTCGCCAAGCCGACGAAGGCCAATAGACTCAAACCGGCCGAACAAATCGCCGAGGAACGCGCCCGAAAGGCGACCCGCACTTGGATGACCAAGCTGGTCAAGCTGCTCGAGAGCGAGATCAGCGGGATCCATCGAGTCGAGGAACTCTTCGAAGCCCGTCATCCCAAGGGTGAAGCGATCATCTCCGAGTTCGACGGAGTGATCGCTCGAATCCACAAGGGAGAACGGGGCAGGTGGGTCGCCATCGAAACGACGCTAAAACTGGATGCATCCAACCTCGCGGGTAAAGCCGCGTCTCGGGACGTGATTAACCCCGACACAGGTGAGATCGAGATCCACGCCAGCCAAGAGGTAACGGACAAGGCTCTCATCAAGCTGCGTAAGGCCAAGCGCCAGAAGGGCGAGTCGCCGACCATCTCGGTTCTCGAACTGGTGCTTGTTCACTACCGCGGCAACCTCGAGGTGCGTGAGGGAGACAAGGTTCGCGCGAGCGACAGGCTTACCCAAGGGCCGCTCGATCCGCACAAGCTCCTATTACTCCGCGGTGTCCGCGGCGTTCAGGAATACATGGTGCGCGAGATTCAGTCGGTGTACAAGGCTCAAGGCGTCGACATCAACGATAAGCATATCGAGGTCATCTGCCGGCAAATGCTCCGCAAGCGCCGAGTGAAGGAGGCCGGAGACACGGACTTCCTGCCTGGCCAGATCGCGGATCGCTTTGCCTTCAATCGCGAAAACGAGCGGGTGCAAGACATGATCGAAGCAGGCGATATGATTACCTATGCGGACGAAGAAGGCAACGAAGTTAAGCGCAAGCCACACCTCGCTTCCGCCGACTGGGTTATGTTGGGCATAACGGAAGCTTCGTTGAATACGGAGTCGTTCCTCTCCGCTGCGTCGTTCCAGAAGACGACCAGGGTTCTGACCGACGCCGCCGTTCGCGGAAAGTCCGACGACCTAATCGGCCTCAAGGAAAACGTCATTATCGGCCGACTCATTCCGGCCGGAACAGGCTTCCCTGACTACCGAAACGTAGCTGTCGAACTAACGCGCCAGCCAACATGGGCCTCTCAATCGCTCACGGCGCTGGTAGACGCCGAGGAAGCTGAAGAGGTCCCGCGAGAGGAGGTCAAGGAACTCGAGGAGACCGAGGTCGGCGACCTCCGGACCTTAGCTGAAAGCCTCGGCGCCGACGTCGGCAAAAATCAATAGGCTGGCCTAAGGCAATCGGGCGAAAGAGGCCCTGCATGGGCTTCTTTCGCTCGTCGTTATTAACCCGGCGGCGCTGCCGTCGAAACATATCGCCTCGCCCTGCCTCTCGAATGCAATATCGACGTCAACTGGCTTTGACCTGAACCACCGGTCTAGATTCCCGGTCCTGAAAGCCATTGCCGTGAAATAGGTCCGGATGATGACGCGGTTGCCCGCTGCGTTGATGTCTCCACCGGTTATCATGTGGCTATAAACGTTGCTGGCATCAACCTTCATTTCCCCAAGCTTGACCAGTCGATAAGTGCCGCTCTTCTCCGGACGGAGCATCCGATAGATTCCTGATGCTCCATACTCACTCTTTGTGACGAGTTGGATGTCGCCCTGGGGAGTTACCATCAGAGTCTCGCAATCATGAGCGCCGTCCGGGTAGCGCAATGTGAAAGTCCGAAACCCGTCGATCTGGTGCATGCCCGGTCTTGCACGAGGCTCTGGAACGCGATAAACGAGGACACTTTTCCGCCTTTCAGCATTGTCGCCGATGTCGCCGAAGTACAAATATGGCCGTCCCGCGATTCTGGCCGAGGCCATACCTTCCCAGTCGATCGCACGCACACCTTTGAGGGTAAACGTGCCTAGATCGCGGCCTTTACGGTCGAAAGCATAGAAGTTCGGGCCGTCGCCGCTATCATTATGGGTCCAATACAGCCCTGCCCTGCGCCTAGAGGCCGCAACCCCGCTGCTTTCGTCGACCTTGTGATTCGCAAGCGTACATAGTAGCCCGGTCTTTGGGCCGGAAGCCTGGTCCTGGGATTCGTGCGTAATTGCAACGCCAGCGGCGATCACACCAACCGCCCTTAAAAGACCCAACCGCATCCACTGATTATACCGGCGGCAAAAAGGGCCGGCGGTTTTAGCCCCACCGGCCCCTACAGTCCATCCTTCCCCCTTTATAGCTCGATCAATGTCATCGAGTATGGCGGGAAGCTATACGAACTTAGCCCGGCGTTCAACGTACGCGAGTTGACGGTTTTGACCACGGTCAGATCCGCGTTAGCTGCATCTTCAGCCATGCCGTACCGATAGGTAAGGATTGACCCGCTCGGGTTGTAGTTAGAGAATGTAATGACCGCCGGAATCACCCGCTCTCTGGACGAGTTGGTAATCAACAGCTTTACTTTTCCGGTGATGACAGATTTACTCGCAATAACCTGTAACAACCCATTGTCGCTGCTCGCCTCAACGAGGCGGTCACCTGGGCGAGCAAATAGCTTGAGCAGTTTGTACGCGAAGAACACCGGGTAGCGCTCGTTAATCGGAGGTGCGATGTCTGCCGGCCGTGCACGAGACATAATGCCGTAGTCACCGTACATACGCCAACCGTACAGGAGTTCGCTCATGTTCCCGCTGGTGTCTGCTTGTTGGTGCAGGTTCCACCAGATGAACCCGTTTCCGCCGAGCTTATTAACCGCGGTCCACGACTCGATGAGGTACAGCGCGTTGACGATACTGGTCGACTGCTTGCCGGGCAAGAAGAAGTTACTATTATTCTCGCCCATGAAGATCGGCACGGTCTCGCCGGGGGCGCCGAGGTACTCACGGAGCAATCTCCGGGCGGGAGGAAGGACATAACCCCACATGTCATTCGATTGCATCAGGAAATTGTCGTTTTCCGCAAATGGCCCGGTCGGATAGAAGTGCATTTCCATGTAGTCGGGAGTAACGCCGAGTTTCCGCAATTCCGTGTAAAGAACGGGCGTCCAACCGTTTGTCCACGTGCCAGTGACTGGGTTCTGAACGGTGACTCGCTGAGGGTAAGCGAACTCACTCCACGTTCCGGTTACGCCGATTTTAACGCGAGGATCGACAGCTTTCATCAGTTCAATGCAGTCCTTTACGAAGGCGGCATATGTGATTGCGTCGTGACGGAATTCGTGCGTGTCATATGACCACGCACCATAATTCTCGTTGCCGATCGTCCAGTACAGGACGTTGCCACCTTTGAGAATGTTGGCGTAATAAACCCAGTCGCGCGCAAGTTCCGGGGTGCCCGAGCCATAGTTGGCGGCGATAATTTTTCCGGACTCGACCTGGTCGGCCACCTTTATGAAGGTGCTCGTATCGACTAGCCCGACTGCGCCGTTCACAACTTCGGTGTTGGTCTGCCAATTGTAAACGTTGGCGTTCGTTCCTCCAGGATAGGTCATCATCTTAATTCCGGCTTCGCGCATCCGGTACTTGGTGCTCGCTTCGTCGAACCTTTCGTCCCAAACGTTGCACGCAATGCCGAACATTTCGTCCCTCAAGGTGCGTAGCGTCTCGTTCGGATTAACGTTGATGGTGGCTGTACTCCCGGTCGTCCTTGTGAGACGAATCTCGTCTAGCCAAAAGGTTATGGGCTGAGATCCGATGTTGATGAAGTCGAGCTGGTAAAAGCGGCCGTTGCCGATGCCGAGCAGGTTCTTGTTAATGGACACGTAAGTCCACCCGCCGACGTTTTGCGTAGCGTAGTCCGCTAGCACTCTCAGGGGCCCTGTCTGATTGGACATCGTCACCTGGATACCGATAGAACTGAAAATGGACGAGTTGCCGCCATGGACCGCAAACTCAACTGCCCGGGCCCCAGTGCATACGGCACCGCCCCACCCGTGTCGAAATCGGAGGAATCTTGTCGCGGGCAAGGTTGTTGTGATGCTGTACTGATTCGCGTACACGACGTTCGAATCCCGTCCGTGAGTGCCCCCGATGGCCTCCGTTCGGAATACGCCCACCTGGTAATCACGAAATACGTCGACGTCGTAGCTGTGGTCTTGGGCCTGCCCAGGCAAGAACGTCAGGGCTCCGGCAATGGCTATCGACAATCCGAGGGATTTGCTTCTCATTGTCGAGGTTTGGTGAGCAAATGCAAAACTATAACGATCAAGGCTAATCATGCTCATCTCCTTTCTTTGGCTATGATACTACTTTTTACTCCTTTGGCGAATTAATAATTGCTTACAGACGTTCTTGAGCCGCCGATGCGCTCATAGAATAAATACTGTTGTGCCCAGCCGGCGTTGTTCCCGAAACGTCTGCGGAACTCGTTCCCAGCCGAACGATACCTGGGGCCAGTCAAAGGCTTGCCGGACCATGCTGGAAAATACAGATCGGTCGCGGCTCGCCAGAGGTGGACATCCAACGGAACCGCCTGCGGATGGTGTAGCCCGAACAGGCAAACGCAATCTGCCAATTTCGGCCCTACACCGGGCAACTCCGAAAGTGCGCGGATCGCGTTCTCGTACGGCGTCCGACGTAGGCCTTCGAGCCATCCTGACGGACGCTGGGCGAGTTCAAGCGCAACTTTGGTGATTGTTGCCGCTCGGTACCCGAATCCTTTCCCGCGCAGTTCGGCTTCAGGGATACCTGCGATTCGCTCCACGCTGGGAAAGTCGAACAATCCCTCTCCCATATCCTTACCATACGCGGCTAATTCGTGCACCATTCTGCCGATCCGGGTCATGTTGTTATTCGGGGTGCACAGAAATGAGAACAGAGTCTCGTCTGCCCTCTGACACCGCAATAGCCTTAGCCCGGGATAGGCATCGAACTGCCGAGCTAAACGCGGTTCGCACCCTACGACCGCCCGCTTGATTTCCGGCAGATCCTGCTCCATCTGCAAAAAGGCCATCCAAGCGCGAGGGTCCGGGCAGGACCGGACAGACCAGCCGCGGGTTGTTTCAAGCGCCTCGACGATGTTCGACCCGTCGACGCCAACCCACGCATTGCCTGCCTTTGTAAATCGAAAGACCTGGCCACTCGAAACGCACGCGCCGAAGTCCAAATGCTCGCGAGGGATCACGGTCACTTGCTCGCCAACGCCAGGAACTCATCCTCACTGATCACCTCGATACCGACCTCCGTTGCCTTGTCGAGTTTGCTTCCTGCCCCGGGGCCAGCGACCAGGAGGTCTGTCCTTGGTCCTACGCTGCTTCCTGCGGCACCTCCGAGGTCGCGCACAAGGTTCTCAGCCTCTTCCCGCGTCATGTGCTCGAGCTTGCCTGTGAAAACGACCGTTAGGCCGCTGAATTTACCGCCGACCGGCGCTTCTACCGGCCGGGGATCGATGCCAGCGGCAACTAACCCGTCCAGCATCGAACCGTTCTCTGGTTCTTGGAAATACTCGACGATTTCACCGGCTGTGTTGGGTCCGATATCGCGGACTTGAACCAATTCTTCGAATGTGGCATTCCGCAAACGGCTCAGCGTGCCGAAATGCTTGGCGAGCTCCAGCGATGCTGTGGAACCGACCTGACGAATCCCTAATGCGTGGATCAGCCTACTGAGGGGCCGTCGTTTCGACGCTTCGATCCCGTCTAGGAGATTCGCGACGCTTTGCTCCCCGAGCCTCTCCATCGCTTCAAGTTCTGCTCGCCTTTCGCGAAGTCGATAAATGCCGCTCGAATCACTTATTAAGCCTTCGTCTAAGAGGCGTAGCACAAGCTTGGCACCCAGTCCGTCGATGTCCATGGCCCCCCGAGAAGCGAAGTGATGAATCTTCTCGGCGGTCTGCCCGGGGCACAATCGATTGAAACACTTGAGCGCGACCTCCCCCTCTGTGCGCACCAAGGGGGACTTGCACACCGGGCAAACCGATGGAGGGTCGGGAATGGCGCGATCCGTATGGTCGGCGTCCAACACGGGGCCGACGACCTCGGGGATGACGTCGCCCGCTCGCTGCACGATTACCTGGTCACCGACGCGCACGTCCTTCCTTTTCAGGTCGTCGAAATTGTGGAGCGTAGCCCGCGAAACGGTAACGCCGCCCACTTTCACCGGATCGAGTTCAGCAACCGGCGTGACCGTCCCGGTTCGTCCTACATTCCACGAAATCGCGAGCAAACGAGTCGTGGTTTGCTCTGCTGCGAACTTGTAGGCGATGGCCCAACGAGGACCGCGCGAGGTCGAACCAAGCCGTGTCTGTGCCTCCCAATCGTCGACCTTCAGGACGAGTCCGTCGATATCGAAGGGTAACTTCGTCCGCTTTAGGGTCCACTGATCCACGAACGCGAGCGCATCTTCGATCCCGTCGAGCATCCGCATTTCGTCGCTCACGCGAAAGCCCGCTTCGCTCAGCCACTCGTACAGCTTCATTTGCGAATTCACACCGAGACCGGCCGCTTCGCCGACCCCCCAGGCCCAAAAAGACAAGCGTCGGGATGCCGTAACTCTCGGATCGAGTTGTCGCGTCGATCCAGCCGCGACACTTCGTGGATTTGCGAACTCGGATTCACCTTTTTCCTTGCGCCCTTTATTGATTCGCTCAAACTCGGCGCGATCCAAGACGACCTCGCCGCGAACCTCGACGATTCCCGGAGCCGCGCGGCCGAGGCGCAGCGGGATCGATCGAATCGTGCGGGCGTTCGGCGTGATGTCTTCGCCTGTCGTACCATCGCCCCGGGTCGCGGCTACCTGCAGAACGCTGTCTTCGTAGGTTAGGGAAACCGACAACCCGTCGAACTTCGGCTCACCCACCAGCACGATCTCATCACTGGGAGCCAGCCCCAATTGCCGCAAAACCCTCCCGCTGAATGCCCTCAGAGCTTCTGCGCCAAAAGCGTTGTCGAGGCTGAGCATCGGCTTTGCGTGCCGATGGGACTTAAATCTCCGGCTCGGGGTTGCGCCTATTCTCTGCGTCGGACTGTCAGGCGTGGTTAGCTGGGGCTGCGCTTCCTCGATCGCTTTAAGTTCTGCCAACATGGCATCCCAGTCGGCGTCCGGAATCGTTGGCTGGTCGAGAACGAAATAGAGGTGGCTGTGATAGTTAAGCTTCTCGCGAAGCTCAGCCGCACGTTTGGCCGGGTCAGGCATCGACGCCTATTTTATACGTTCGAGGGTTGCCGTAACCGAGCCTTTCGCCTTGGAGAAGCCGAACGGATAATTCTTCCCTTCCAACCACAGGTCCGCGCTCATGATGACATTGGCGGATTCGAGTCTGCCGTCGCTGCGGCTCACCTTCAGGCGGCCGTCTACCAAGATGTGGCCTTTCAAACGTAGGGCGGGATCTTCCGGGTGCTTCACCGCCTGGTCCACGTCGTGGCTCGCCCTCAACGAGAAAGAGTACAAGCCCTTGCTCGACGGATATTCGGAACCGTTAAAAACGAACGACAGCGGCAATGTGAATCTGCCGATCGGATCGTCTTCCAGGAACGCTTGCGCCGGAAACTCGAAGGTCTGAGTGAATTCGTCGCCGATCTTCATCGATGCCGCCGGAGATATCGGAACCCATGCAATCGGCCACAGGGGAGCATTAAGCTGCGTGGGTAAGATCACGGCGCCCTTCAGAGTGTAGCTGGATGGGCCGGCGACCACCTGAGTCCAAACTCCCTTAAGCGCGAGCTTTGCCTGGGCAGAACCGGCGCCCTTCTCAACCTTCGTAACCTTTAGCTTGTCGGTAAGCCCGACAACGACCCACTTGGAACCGCGATTCTCCGTCTTGAGAACGTATGTCCCCGTTATCTGGACCTGTCTGGTCGGTGGGGCGTCGATTGCCCCCACATAGGTGCTTAACACCTCGCCATTAAACTTGTACTCGACTATGGAAGGCTGGCGTTTGTAGACAACCGAATGACCGTCTTGGGCGGCTCCAGAGGCGGCGGCCAGTATTGTTAGCTGTACCCAAAACATCACTCTAAGACATTACGCTCAACACAACGCGGCGTTTCCAAATCGTGCCCCGGCCATTACGGGGGATTACATTGTTCGAGCCAAGGCTTGACCTTGCAAACCGGCGGCAGGGATGGCTCGAAGGATACTCGCCTCAATTTAACGGTAAGCGAATCTTCCACCGAGAGGCCATCGGCATCCGTTACTCTTACACTTATTTTCTGCTCTGCTCTGCTCTGCTCGCTTGGCGTCTTCGGCTAGGCTAAAGCCGATCGTCGTAGTCACGCTGTTCTGGCTAACTACGAGTCCGTCGGACTCCCACACAATGCTTACGGGCCGCCTGAGGTCGTTCAGAAGGACGACGTATTCAGAGCTAGCGTCTGTCTCCCCTGGACCGAAGGCAATACCGTCCTCGCCAACGATCCGGGCACGCGGCGTCCGATCGACAAGGACGAGGAAACCGCCGGCGAACAGCCCTCCCGAGTGAACGTTTACCCCCGAATAAGAAGCGACGATCTTGTTGCCCCCGCGAATCATAATTTCGCCCGGGAGTAGTGACGCAGCCGCCACTCCCGCCCCGCCTTTGTTTCCGGGCGGCCGTTTGCCCCTAATCGCCAATTCCTGTAGAAGGAACGGGACGCCACCTATAAACCAGTTCCAAGCCGCCCGCTGCACCTGGCGGTGGTGGAGTCCCTTCCCTTCCGCGTCGGATGAAGGAGGAGTTCACGAATATTCCATAGAGCTCGCCGGGATTAACGAGGTTCAGCCTGGCCAGCCCTCTGTCGCGCGCCGCGTCGGTGTTCGTGCCGGTAGATGGCCGCATCCATATTCCGATTCGGCCGCTTCGCAGCTGTAGCGAACGTCTGCCCCGAACCCGAATGATTCCGGACTGCAGCGATCACTTCTGCTTTAACTTCCAGCCCGGGCGGTGCGCCAGGCGTATCCTCCAAGCACGGCAGAACTTGGCCGACGTCCGGAACGCTAACGGGCGGAGGCGGCAGTGGCGTTGGATCCTCGTCCGGGTCAGGCTCTGGCCCGCCGTCATCGAGGGGCCGAAGCATGATGCCATGGCTCCCCATTAGCCGAGCGTCTTCCGGCGTTTGTGGGGAGATGCTCACTTCATCCGAATACTTGTCCATCGAACCCTCCTATGAATCGCCTCGCAATAATCATTGTATGCGACGAAGGGTTGGGGGTCGATGCTGATGGGCCCTTCGCCTACTTAATCGGCTTCTGCTTCACGTTGCCGAGGCCCTTTTCGGCCATGAGCTTCTCGACTTCCACCACGCTTCTGGGGCAGCCGATTGATAGGTTTATGGGATCGCCTGCGGTGACGACGATGTCGTCTTCGATCCGAACGCCGATGTTCCACCACTTCTCGTCGCACGGGCTGCCGGCTTTGATATAGATGCCCGGCTCGACCGTGAGCACCGCCCCGGGCGCGAGCGTCCCGGGCATCGGGTCGTGCACATCGAGGCCGATACCGTGGCCGAAGCCGTGCATGTAGTATCTGCCCAGCTCGTTCGGATTCTTAGTGATGCCAAGCTCGATGAGCCCCGTTGCAAGCACTTGGCTGCACTTCTGACCAATCTCGCCCGTCGTCACGCCCGAGCGGCACGCGTCGATGCCCGCCTGTTGAGATTTGAGCACGAGCTCATAGATCGCGCGCTGTTCCTTCGAAAACTTGCCGTTGATCGGGAAGCTGCGGGTCACATCCGCCGAGTAGCCGTGGTACTCGCCGGCCGTATCCATGCACATGATGTCGCCCGACTTCATCAGGCGCCGGTTCGTGTTGTAGTGGAGGATCGTGGAGTTTGGCCCCGAGCCGCATATCGGTGGGTAGCCCGTGTACTCGCACCCCTCCCGGGCGAAAATGTACGATACGAGCGCGCTGATCTCCCACTCGCGCATCTCCGGTTCGATGCTTCGTAGCGCCTCGATGTGAGCACGGGCGGAGATCTCCGCCGCCTTCTTGAGAAGCGCGATCTCGGCGGGCGATTTGATCTCGCGGAGCTTCGTCACGATCCGGCTCACCCGCTGCAGGTCGTCGAATCCCGAGTCCGTGCGCCAGGCCCGGTACGCGTTGTGCATCTGACCCATCGTCCCCCGAATGCCCTCCTCGATGTTGGCGACACCGACCTTCCTGCCGGTTGCGGCCGCGGCGATCGACGGCAGAACGGCGGTGAACTCTGTGTTCGGCAAGGCGGCTTCCATGGCGAGAAGCGCCTCTGTGTTCTCCGGCCCCATGCGATAGCCCAGCCAAGTTTCGGACATCGAATTGGCTACATTGACGAAAAGAACCTCGGTCACACGCCGGCCCTTGACCTCCACGCCGTCCGGGATCATCACCAGGGCAGCGTCGGGCTCCTCGAACCCGGTCAGATAGAGGAAGTTGGAGTCGCCGCGGAACTGGAAGTCCACGTCGTTGTTGCGATTGCGCTCGGGGTTCGTAAAGAACACGGCGAAGGTTCCCGGGCCCAACGCGGCTTTGACCTTCTCGCGTCGCTGCTTATACTCCGCCGGCCAAATCTTGTCCGTCTCGAAGACAGGGTAGCCGGGTTTCTGCGCCGACGCGCAGCTGACGAGCAATGTACCGAGTAGGAATAGATGGGCCTTACGCATGATCATTGGACACAACATATTTTCCCATTATCGCGCGTTTCGAACGGCGGCTGCCTGCGCCTCCGGCATCACGAGACTGCGCCTCCGGCATCGCGAGTACCAGCGGGAGTAGACTTTCGTCTTTCGATGGTTGCGGAAGATAATCGAAAGGTCGTATACGTCCTGGGCGGAACGCAAGGCGAGGAGAGAAAGTGCGAGAACGTCGCCTACTATCACCGTGCAGACCGTCTGCGCGAGGCAGTCGAGCGCCGAGGATTTGAGAGCGAGGTCATATATAGCCGCCGATCCGGCGGCGACAACTCTGTTGTAATGCGCATGCTGCGTAGCGGCTGGGTCAGGTACAAGTTCTCGGATCACCGAGCGGTATACGCAGCATCTCATGACGATGCCGTGAGGTATAAGAACGGCGCGACTCCGACGAAATTGCCCGAATCGCTGGCCCTCGGCCGACCTATTCTGAGCGGGGATGCTTACGATACGGCAGGACTTATTCGGCAACTGAGCGTCGGCTGGGTTGTCGGCAATACGGCGGACGGGGTGGCCGAAGGCATGAATCGGCTTGCCGGAACACCCTCCGCCGAAATTGCGGAGATGGGTAGGCGCGCCAGATCGGAGGCCGAAAGACACTACGGCTGGGGGACAGTGGGCCAAATCTTTGCGGAAGCTTTAGCCGAGGCTACAAAATTCTGACCGCCAAGCGAACCCACTCCCCTCAATGTTAGCGATAAGTCAGGCA
This sequence comes from Fimbriimonadales bacterium, assembly GCA_051003155.1. Taxonomy (GTDB): domain Bacteria; phylum Armatimonadota; class Fimbriimonadia; order Fimbriimonadales; family ATM1; genus JACDEQ01. Next base: position 47,431 of record JBPCLO010000026.1, read on the forward strand.
ATGTCCACCAGCTCTGGCTCGGAGAAGACGGCAAGGCATTCTCTGTTCCGGCCCGGATGTCGATCAGCCTCGCCGAAAACCGACCGAGTAAACCGCCGGCACCGCAATATCGATGATCGGCCATGCCAACAGGGGGACGAGTACTACGGCAGGAACGCGTTTGCCGTACTTAAAACGAAAATAGTCGGCAGTGATGTTATGCGTATCACCATCGACGTGCTTTTTCATAAGCCCGTCCAATTCTCGTTGCGAAAATCCGGCGTGCGCGCCCAGTTCGTTTCTGAAACGACCTCGCAAGCGGTCGCGATAGTCCTGCAGGTTCCACTTAATCTTTTGAGCACGCGTCGCTGAAAACGAGCCGATATACCCGACGACTCGATGGCGGTTCGGCGTGCCGACATATAAAGCGCCACCGTGTCTAAGGACACGAACTGCCTCGGATAAATGCTTGTTGGGATCACCGACATGTTCGATTACATGATGCGAGAATATGGCATCGAAGGTTTCGTTTTGGTAAGGTAGATCCAGCGCAGATCCTTCGATCAACTCGAGGCCCGGGCGAGAGCGGGCGCGCGCAACTTCGGGCAGTTCGATGTCGATTCCTTTGACGTTGCAGGCCAGCCGTTTGGCGAGGAACTCTCCCTCATGCGCCTCGCCGCATCCGGTTACCAGGAGGTTCGCAACCTTGAGGTTCGGTCGAAGCCGTTCCATGACGCTGATCATATGCTCGGCACCTGCGTGGGTCTCCTTGGTGGTGTATTCCGTTGTGTGCGCCGCAGACTCCATAGTGCATATTGTAATCGAACCCCCCTGTCAGCCGCGCGTCAGCCAGCCTACATCCTTCAAAGTTCTGATACTCCTGCCATATCGATTCCCATATCGATGCCGTAGCCGACGACGAACTCATTCGGGATTTTGCGAAGCCAGTTGGTGAACATGCAGCCTTCGAAGGAGCGAGCCTCGTCCCATAAGTGTTTCTGGTTACGCGAGGGTAGTTTTACCTTGAGCCTGGAACCTTCAAGCGCTGCCTATACTCTTCCTCATAGGCCGGGGTAAGGTCGTGGTCTTCGGCGGTTAGCTCGTCGGAAGCGGCTGGGACCCCTTCGGCTTGCTTCTTCGGTTCATCCGCGTTCCGTAAAGGGGGGCGGGGATGCGCTCGATGTTCCCCGTTCCTCGGTCTATCGCAAGTCCGTACGAAAGACCCACCCTGAGACTCTTTTCGAAGTTCGCGGAGATAGCGATGATGATATTGGGCTACGGCTACCGCAGTACGTTTAACTCGCGCGGAGCGGCTATGCGATCAATCGGTTCGGGTTCGCAAGGCTATAGGTGACGCTTTGTCTTTTAGGGCGTCTGGAACGGCTCTAACCTACGCTCGCTGACACAAATGGGCGGACTTAAGACTTCCGTTTTCCCCTGAAACGCTTGGGCGGGCCCGCAGCCTTCTTCCTTTCAAGGAATGCTCTTGCTTCAGTTTCAGCGAGCGTTGCGGGATCCGTTCCTTTGGGCAACGTCGCATTCGTCTCGCCGTCGGTCACGTAGGGCCCGAATCGCCCGGACATCACTTTGAGGCCGTTCATCTCCTTGATGATCGATGGCTTGCCGCCTGCGCGTTTGGATTCCTTGGGCTTTGCGAGGAGTTCGAGCGCCTCTTCGAGCGTAACCGTGGCGGCCTGTCGCCAGTCGTCGAGGTTCCGGTACTCGTTCCCGTGCTTGACGAACGGACCGTAGCGCCCTATCGCTGCCGAAATCTCGTCGCCCGTTTCGGGATGCGCGCCGATGGCCCGAGGCAGCAAGGCCAGTTGGGCGGCCATCTCGGGCGTCACTTCCGAGGCGGCAACTCCCGGCGGAAGCGAGATGTTTCTCGGCTTGTCGTCTCCGTTTGCAGCGACCTGAAGGTAGTCCCCGAATCGGCCCCTTTGCAGCGTGATCTGCCTACCCTCAGGGTCGCTGCCAAGTGTCTCAGGCTCGGCGCCCTTATCGGAGATCAGCTTGAGAGCGACCTCTTCGGTCATTTCGGCCGGTGCGGTGTCTTCCGGCACGCTCGCGACATTGCCTTGGCCACCCTCGCCCCGTTGGACGTAAGGGCCATACCTTCCTACCTTTACCACGACTTGGTCGCCGATGCGAATCGATGGGAACTCCGCCTCGGCCTCTCCGATCTTCACGCGCTCCGCGATTCCGTCGTTCTTCTTGCCGAAGTAGAACTCTCTCAGAGGCTGGTCCCAGCTCATCTCGCCGCGTGCGATGTCGTCGAGCTCGTCCTCCATATGCGCGGTGAACTTCAGATCGACGAGATCGTCGAAATGGGTCTCGAGGAGTTGGGTTACAGCGTACGCGGTGAAGGTCGGCACAAGCTCGTTTTTTCGCTTAAAGATGTATCCGCGGTCTTGAATGGTGGTGATGACCGTGGCATAGGTGCTCGGGCGGCCGATGCCTTCCTCTTCGAGCTTCTTGACGAGGCTCGCCTCGGTGTACCTCGCGGGCGGTTTCGTGGAGTGCCCTTCCGCGTCGACGCTCAGCGGCTGGACTTCTTCTCCCTGCGTAAGTGCGGGCAGCAGGACTTCCTGGTCTTCCAACTCGGCTTCCGGATCGTCCGATCCCTCCACGTAAGCCCGCAGGTAACCCGGGAACAGGATTTGCTTGCCGCTTGCCGCGAACACCATGTCGGCGACGGTGACCTCGACGTTCGTGCGTTTGATCCTTGCCGGAACCATCTGCGATGCGACCGTTCGCTTCCAAATCAACTCGTATATCTTGTACTGATCGTCGTCGAGGTACTTGCGAACGTCCTGGGGCCTCCTCGATAGGTCGGTCGGCCGTATCGCCTCGTGCGCTTCCTGGGCGCCCTTCGATTTCGTCTTGTAGCGTATCGGCCCCGGCGGCAGGTACTCCGCGCCGTACATCTCCTTGATTACCCGCCTGCACTGTTCAAGCGCTTTCTCAGAGAGCGTCACGCTGTCGGTTCGCATGTAGGTGATGAGACCCACGCGCTCGCCGCCGAGGTCGATCCCCTCATATAGCTGCTGCGCCACCTGCATGGTTCGCTTGGAGGTGAATCGCAGCTTGCGGTTGGCCTCTTGCTGGAGTGTAGAAGTGGTGAACGGCGGGTACGGGCTCTGCGTGCCGGGCGACTCGGTGAGCTTTGATATGACCCACGGACACAGGTCGATCGCCCTTATGGCGAGGTCTCTCGCCCCTTGTTCTGCCAGGAGCCGATGTCTCGTCGACTTGATCGCTCCGGTCTCCGGGTCGAATGCTTTGCCGTCGGCCAAGAGGGCGCTGCCGATCCGGATCAGCCGGGCCTTGAAGGAGCCGGCCTTTGCCTGTATCTTCGCGACGAGGTCCCAGTAGTCCGACGACCTGAATGCCGCGCGCTCGCGCTCGCGCTCTACCGTGAGCCGCACCGCAACGCTCTGGACGCGCCCGGCGCTCAGCCCGGGCACGACCTTCTTCCACAATAGCGGCGAAAGCGTGTATCCAAAGAGCCTGTCAAGGACCCGGCGCGCTTCCTGCGCCTTTACGAGCGAGTCATTAATCTGCCTTGGAGCGCCTAGCGCCTCCTCGATCGCCTCCTTGGTAACTTCGTGGAATACGATGCGCCGGATATCCATCCCTTTCTTCGGCGACAGGACCTGAAGTATGTGCCAGCTGATGCTCTCGCCCTCACGGTCTTCGTCCGTCGCGAGCAGGATGCTGCCGGCATCCTTCATGGCCGCCTTCAGTTTCGCAACGTGCTTCCTTTTGTCAGCCGGAACTACATAAAGCGGCTCGAACCCCTTGTCGACATTGACACCCAGACGGGCCCATTTCTCTTTTTTGACCGATTCTGGGATTTCGCTTGCATTCTGCGGCAGGTCGCGTATGTGGCCGATGCTCGCTTCGACGATGTAGTCGTTCCCCAAGAACCGGCCTATGGTTTTTGCCTTGGCCGGAGACTCGACTATGATCAGCTTCTTGCCATTCGCCATGATGCGGCATCCGCTTAGGCGGCTGCGGTTCGCTAATCTACCCGCTATCGTTAAACTTTCCGTCGCGATTAAGCGTTAACCAAGTGAACCAATGAGACCCACCTTCGCTTCGCTGTTGCTTCTCGCTGCCCTGACCTCAGCGTCAGCCGATGCCGAATTCGTCGGAATGTTTATGCAGGGCAAGAGGATTGGATACGTCCACACTGTGCGATTCCACGAAGCGGACGGTGACCGCACAGTGACATCGTCGAACATCAACGCGATCCTTCTCGGCCAAGCGATGAAGATGGAGATCAAGGCGGAGTCATGGTCGAAGAAAGGGCGATTGTCGAAACAGGTCTTTGTCGTCGAGAGCGGTGGGCGCAGCCAGCGCATCTCTGCGGTGTATGAAGTCGACAAGGTTAGCATCACCCGGACGTCCGATGGCGCCACGGACAAAAAGACGGTGCAGATTCCGGACGGTGCACTCGTTATCGACGACCCAACGTTTGGGATTGTTGGTAAGGGAGCGCCGGAGGTGGGATCGAAACTTGTCTTTTACTCGCTCGATCCGATGCTATTGGAGTTGATCAAGAACGAAGCCGAATTCATGGGTGAGAAGGAAATCACGGTCGATGGAAAACAAATGAAGGCCTTGCTGATCAAGGTGGTCGATCCCCGCGCGACGACCGATCTCTATGTCGACAAGGCCGGTGAGTTCGTTTATGCCTCAGGTTTATTGGGCATAACGTTGAAGCCGATCACGCGGCAGGAAGCCCTTGGCGACGAGTCGTATGCGCCGGAAGTAGACTTGGCGACCGCGACCAAGATTACGCCCGACAGGCCCATCGAGAATCACGAAGATGTTACGCGGCTCGTATTGGAACTCAAGGGCGGCGACCTCAAGCGGCTGAAGAGCGATCACTACCAAACCGCTACCCGACTCGACTCAGACACGATCAAGCTCCACATCCATCCGCCCGTCAATGGCTCTGGCATTGCGACGCAGAAGCCGGCGCCTGAATATCTGGAGCCTGGGCTCAATGTTCCGTCGGGCGATGAAGAATTCATGAGACTGTCGAAGACGATCGTCGGCGATGAAAGAGATCATCACAAGGCCGCGCTGGCCATTTCTAACGAAGTAAACCAAATCATGAAGCCCAAGGCCAATGTGGGTATGGTCCGCGACGCGCGAGAGATCCTTCGGACGAAAGAAGGAGTATGCCGCGATTACGCAACATTGGCGACGACTCTGATGCGCGCGGCAGGTATCGCTTCGAAGGTGGTCACGGGGGCCGTCTATTTCGACGGAGCCTTCTACTACCACGCATGGGTCGAGGCCTGGGACGGCAAGACCTGGATTGCCATGGACCCGACGCTCGGGGGCGGCCTAGCCGACGCAACGCATATAAAGTTCGCCGAAGGCAACCCGGATAAAGCCTTTATTAGTTTTACACTCGATGGTGTCAAGATAAGAGTGCTCGATGTCACGCGCAAAAAGTGAGGGGGGCGGTTGAGGCCACTTAGGGCGGTCTGGATCGCTGTTTGGATGGTTGCCGGAGGTGTTATCGCCGGCTTGGCTTTGCCCTCGATGATGGAGGCCACGTACAGACTCCTGTCGAACGTCGCCGACCGGCCCGGGGAAGACATCCCTTCGTTTCGCGTTCCCTTTACCCTGGGCGCAACCTTCCTCTTTGGAGCGATCATCCTGGGCTTGGTCGGCACCTACACGGCGGCGAAAATGGAGGAATGGATCTACCGTTGGGAGCATATGGGAAGCGCCGACAAGATTACGCTCTTCGTCGGCGTCCTTATCGGTGTCTTGCTAAGCATTCCTTTCCACTTGGTGGCCTTCTTTTTCGGTCCCGTCTTCGTAATCGGCAGCTTCCTCTTTATGATTGTCTTGGTTGCGTTTAGCATCGCGATCATGCGTAGCATGCAAGATGCGATGCCTTGGAAAGCCGGAGCGGCGCGCAAAGGCAACACCAAGGTTTTCGATACCAACGTCATTATCGACGGCCGCATTTACGAGGTCTGCAAGGCTGGTTTCCTCGACGGAAAGTTTTATATTCCGCAGTTCGTCCTTACGGAGTTGCAGGTGATCGCGGACAGTCACGACCCGAACCGGCGTCAGCGCGGGCGGCGCGGATTGGACATGCTCAAGCACCTTCAGGGAAGCTTCAGCGTCGATATCGGGACGCAAGACCGGCTGGCCGGAGACGTAAGCGACCCGGTCGATCAAAAGCTGGTCACACTCGCCCAAGCGCTCGGGGCACAACTAGTCACGAACGATTTCAACTTGAACAAGGTCGCCCAGGTGCAAGGCGTCTCCGTGCTCAATATCAATGACCTTGCGATGGCGATGCGGCCCGTCGTCTTGCCGGGCGACACCATGCCCGTCGAAATCGAAAGAGTGGGCAGCCAGCCCGGCCAAGGAGTCGGCTACGTGGAGGACGGCACGATGGTCATAATCGAGCACGGCGAGTACCACTTGGGTGAGCGCATCGACGTTCACGTGACGCAAATTCACCAATCGGCGGCCGGCCGGATGATTTTCGCGACGATCGAAGGAAGCGCCGAAGGAAGGGGTCGGCGCCGCCTGCGCTAATGGCGATTGCCGTCCTGTTGGCAGCCGGCAATTCGTCTCGGTTCGGTTCGGATAAGCTCCAGGTTGCGATGCCTGAAGGAATGCCTTTGTGGCGAAAATCCTTCGATGCTCTGAACAGCCATCCGTCGATTTCGGGCGTTGGGATCATTTGCCCCAAAGGTAGAGAATCTGACTTCCATCTACCCGAGGCGTTATTCGTGGTCGCCGGCGGTGATACGCGTAAAGACAGCAGCCTCATCGGCGTCGCTGCCACACCGGAAAATGCAGATATCGTTTTGGTTCACGACGCGGCCAGGCCCTACGTCGACGCCAAGCTGATCGAAGCGGTGATTCTTTCGGCCAGCGCGCACGGCGCAGCGATCCCGGGGATGCAGGTTCACGACACTATTGTGCGCGGCGACGAGTGGGTCGACGCGTCATTGGACCGCGAGCTCCTGTTTCGCGCTCAAACGCCGCAAGGAGCACGCCGCGATTGGCTATTAGACGCTCTTACAAGGGCGACACACGCGACGGATGAAGCTTCGGCGCTAAGGGCGGCCGGATACCCGGTAAAACTCGAGCCCGGCAGTGCGGGCAACATTAAGGTGACGTTGCGAACAGATTTGCCCAGGTGGAGCGCAACCATTACTGTGACGGGTTTCGGATACGATGTCCACCGATTCTCGGATGACCCGGAAAGGCCGCTTATCTTAGGAGGTGTCCGTTTCACAGGATCGAAGGGCCTTCAGGGGCATTCGGATGCCGATGTCGTTTTGCATTCGGTCACCGACGCTCTCCTGGGCTCGTGTGGTTTAGGAGACATCGGACAGCTCTTCCCGGACGCAGACCCTGCGTGGCACAATGCCGATAGCCTAGTATTTCTGAGAGAAGCGGCGAGGCTAGTTTCATCGAAAGGCGGCATAATCGCCGCCATCGACATCACCGTTTTGGCAGAGACGCCCAAACTGGGTGAAGCTCGCGAGCAGATCCGTGCAATATTGTCGAATGAGCTTGGCGTCGCACAAAGTAATATAAACGTCAAGGCGACAACGATGGAGGGTCTCGGAGCTATCGGGAGAAAAGAGGGTATAGCCTCCATGGCCGTTGCTACCGTCATCCGCCCACTTTCTCATTTCGAGGTGTAATTAGAATGGAACTATTGGTAAGAAACGCCGAAGGCAATGTGCCCCAATCGCAACGAGACTACGCAGCCAAGAGACTGAGCAAACTCGAACGGTTTTTCAAGAAGGCGACCAAGGTCGAAATGGTCCATTCCGAGCAGAAGGGTGAGCACAGGCTCGAAGTCACTGTGTTTGCGGATAACTTCACCATTCGCGGCGACGAGCACGACACTTCCTTGCACGCTTGCATCGACAAGGTCACCGAAAAACTGGAAACGCGCCTCAAGAAGCTTAAAACGCGTATTGTCGACTCTCACCGGCGGGGTGGCATAAAGGAGCTGCCGCCGGCACTCCTGGAGCCACACGACATCGAACCGCACGAGGAGCGCCCGATTATCGAAAGGAAGGTCTTCACGGTAAAAGACATGTCGATCGAGGAAGCCAGTCTGCAGATGGAATTGGTCGACCATCCTTTCTTCGTCTTCAGAAACGAAGATTCCGGGAGTTTCTCCGTTCTCTATAAGCGACGTGACGGTAACTACGGGTTGCTGGAGCCAGAGCTTTAGCGGGCTCCGAACTTCCCCCCATGAATTCGATCGATCGAGACGAAACAACATCGTGCTCGGTGACTGCCTCGACATCCTACGCAACCTACCGGCAGCTGATCTACAACGATCCTCCGTTCAACACGGTCGAAATGTTAAAGACGGATTTCAGTCAAGGTTCGCTGCCGAAGTGAACGGACGCGCCTCGTTTTCAGAGGGAAGCATTATCGAGCGGAAAGGCTTGGGGAGCAGCCGTATTCAGACCGGCATGAGGGCTACCTTGACTCTTTCGAACTCCGTCTGCGTGCACTCCGTGGCCGGTGACTCGGTGTTGGACTTCTTCGCTGGCAGCGGCACGACCGGATAAGCCGCGGCTAAGAACAATCGCTTATTCTCCCTCGTCGACTCAGACCCGGAAGCGATGGCCATCATGAAGAAGCGGCTCGGGCGGTTCTTGCCCCTAGCCGATTAGCAATCCGAGCCGCGCGTCTCCCGCAGCATGATCCACATTTGCCGGAACTCGAACCAGCACGTCCGCGGCGCCTAGCGACCTAAGACCGAAAGAGCCTTGCTCGTGCACCCGGCGAGCGACAAGCCGACCGCTTTCTAGTCTGCTCTGGCACCGAACGAATTCGTCCCGGTCGCACTCGATGTGAGAGTCGAGGTAGCCAACCGGCACCCATCGTAAGGCCGAGCGCCCATGCCCTGCGAGACGCCCAATCGCCTCGCGAACAAGTATCTCGAAACAAACGAAGGCGCTCGCTGGGTTGCCAGGAAGGCCGAACAGAATTGCATTGCCCACCTTCCCAGCCAAGAACGGCTTTCCTGGCTTGACGCTAACTCCGTGAAGAATCACCTGACCAAGTTCGGCAGCGGCCGACGCGACGTGGTCATGCTCGCCGACAGACGCACCACCGGAAATGAGAACGATGTCGCTGATTTCGGAAGCCGCACGTATTCGGTCGAGAATTGCGCCTCGATCGTCTATTTCTGTCATCGCACCTACTATGACGGCGCCGGCGCTCCGTACCTGGCTCTCGAGCATCAACGTATTGCTGTCGTGCAGCTGCCAAGGATTTGGCTTTACACTTGGCGGGACGAGCTCGTCACCGGTTGTCAGGATCGTAACCCGAACACGCGTGAAGACCCTCGCCTCGACAATTCCCTGCGAAGCCAACAGAGCCAAGTTTCCCGGCCCGAGCGTCACCGACGGTGAAAGCAGCAGCTCGCCGGTGCCGAAATCGGCACCCAATCGTCGTACGTGATGCCCTGTCGAGACTCGTTCTCCCAGGATGGCCCCATCGCCCGTGATGGCAACGTCTTCTTGCATGGCGACACCGTATACATTCTCGGGCAGGGGGCTTCCGGTGAACACACGCAGGGCCGCGCCGCGAGGAATGTTCGGCGGTGGCGCGTCCCCGGCAGCGCTTACTCCGCACACTGACAAGACTCTTCCAGGCTCCACGTCCTCTTCGTTTCCGACAGCGTATCCATCGACCGCCGAATTGGTGAACGGAGGCACCGGCCGGATTGCGTAAACCGGTTCGGCGAGAGCCCGACCTGCGAAATCGCCTTCGGCAACGATTTCCGCCCCCGCCGTTGGAAGAGCGCCGGCAATCGCCTCGCATGCTTCCTCGTAGGTCAGCAAGGTCATTTGCCACGCACGATCGCGCGTTCAGCAGGGTTGATGATAGCCGTCGCTCTCATAAGCGTTGCAGGCGTCAGAGTGATTTGGCCGCTTCGCATAACAGCGAGGCCCGATTCCTCGCTCACTTCTAAGGCGAGTTGTAGCCGTCCCGCGCTTCGCCACGCCAACGGAAGCTTGGATTTGGCGGCCGTGACGACAACGGAGCCACCTGTGAGTGCCAATGGTAGCATTGTCTGGAAGGGCAGCATTTCGAGGTTCACATTCGTGAGCCGCTTGCGCCCGGTCAGTTTGAGCTCGACGGCTATTCCCTTCGATGCGTGATCGGCGCTCATCAGAAGCGTCCACTTGGCGAATTCATTTGAACCGCCAAGCTCGACGCCACGCGGCGTAACGCCTTTGACTTTCGACCAAAAGGGAATCGAGCCACCGGAGGAAGGGACCAATTGGCCAAGCTGCTGCAAGATCCCCAGTTCCGCTCCGTCATCCGTCGTTAGCAGCGCCGGGCCGAAATCAAGGTCCGTCTCGTGCGCCGTCATCCGCAACGAACGGCTCCCAACCGAGTACCACCGTCTGCCGGACACGACGCTCTGAACGGGGCGTCCCTCAGCGCTCGGAACGTGCCGAAGTGTTGCGCCCTCGGCTTTGATAACCCCCCCAGGGTATTCGTATTCGATCTCAAACGGGGAGTACGCCCCGCGCTGCTTTAGGATCGGGAACGACACTCCCGTGGAATCGCCAACCTCCAACATGCGCACCCTCACCTCGTGCCGATGCTCCTCCACCAAGTCGTGGTGTGTCGTGACCAGCCGTGCGATCTGGCTATCGATAACCTCAGAGCCGGTATTCCGAATATCGCACAGAATTTCGAACGGCTTGCCCGGCTGCCTGAACGCCGCGGTCGAACGGATATTCAGAATCCGTGCGCGAGCCCCTACCGGCATAACGAGGACCCTGGCTATCCCCACGTGGTGGCCCGGCCGCGCCGTCACCTGAACGCGAACCCGGCCTTCGGTCGGGACGACTTCACCCGACTGATCCGGCTTGAGCAAGGAATTTGCGCCGATCACGGCAAGATCGCAGTCGCCACGGATTGCGCGCTCTACCTCTACATGGTAGGCCGCACCGGGAACGACAGTAAGAGGCTCGCTGCATATCGCCGCGCTGTGGCTCTCGCCGGCGAGCATCACAAATCGCTTGGTCTCGTTGCGAACGAAGGTAACCCCGCTGGGAGTGCTCTCCCACTCGCTCAGGCCGGCTTCGAATGATCCGTTGGGAATAAGGTTCATAGGGCTTAGTCGTCCTCATTTTGACGCCTGAGCGAACGAGTTAACCGCCAGGGTGGCCTCGCTCAAACAAAAGGTGGGCCGAGCATTCGCCCAGCCCACTTTGGCCTCTTTGCTGTCGCTATACTAAGCCTCAGGATTTCCGCCGCCGGAGCAGGAACGCCCCCAGGCCCAAAGATACAGCCACGATTGACCCCGGCTCAGGTACTGCCTCTACAGAGACATCGTCGATGAAATTAAAAGAGGGAACGTCGTAGCTACCAATTCGCAGTTCCGATCCGTTGGTTGTGGCGGCGACCTGAAGCGTCACCTCTTCCCAGGATCCTTCTACAGTCGTTACGGGAGTCATGTCCAGGACGACGAATCCTTCCCACCAGATCTGGAGGCTGTCGTCCCCCTGCCCGCCATTGAGCACCCAAATCGAAACGTCGTAGCTTATGCCAGCGGACGTGGCAAGGCTTTGAAATATCTCGTCGTGCTCGAACTCAACTGCCCCAAAATATGCGAAGAACTCCCCGCTGTGTCCGCCTCCACCTGCGACACCGAATAACGAGCCGGAACCGGCCGGGTCGAGCCCCCAGGACGTGAAGTCGCCGGTCTCGAAGCCGCCGTTGACGACCAGGTTAGCGTGTGCCACGCCCGACAAAACCGCGAGCGCCGCCAGTGACGTAAAGCGTATCTTCTTGATATTCATTTGATGTTCCTCCCGACCTTTTCGAAGTCGTCATTCTTTAGTGCAGATGCACTGTTAATCTATACGACGATGAGCTAGGCAGTGGCGCCCGACATGTCAAAAAACTCGGAGAGTGTGACCATCCCGGGCGGCTTCACACGCAACTACTAGCGGCGCAGGAGCAGGAACGCCCCGGGCGCAGAAGGGGGAAACGCCGTCTGGGAAGGGGGAAGTGTCGGTCAGGAATGATGGCAGCGTGCGGGGCTGGTCGAGCGAATGCACTTCGGCCTAGGCTACCTTTCCCCTGGCCACTTCGAGGCTGGCAACGGGAGACTGGTTCTAAGTAGGTGTTCGACTCTTCCTGCGCATTCCAGTGCACACAGGTACAGATATGCTACTGGCTAAAGACAAGTAAATGTGACGCCGAACCTGCGCCATACTTCTCCTCGTGATGTCGGCGACCTCACGGAGCTACCCTTGGAACTAGAACTGCCGCCCGAAACGCTTGTTGGGGATCGCTACCGAATCGAACGAACTCTCGGCCGCGGCGGCTTCGCAATCGCGTATCTCGCCCAGGATGAGTTGGCTGACCGGCGAGTAGTGCTGAAAGAGCTTGCGCCCACCGGTTCGCTGAGGCAAGACGGACGTCTCCGCCTGCCAGAGACGACGGCCAACGCGGCCCACAGGATCATCCACCAGTTTCTTCGAGAGGCCAAGCTACTCGCAAGGTTGCGAATTGCTGGGGTGGTGCAGATTTACGATGCCTTCCAGGAGAACGGCACGGTCTACGCGTCGATGGAGTTCGTGGAGAATGCCACGACGCTGGAGAGCCTGCTGAGCTCGAAAGGCCCTCTGGATCCGGAGCGCGTCCGAACCATGCTGCTCTCAATAGCCGGGACGCTCCATCTTGTGCACGCGCAGGGTTATCTTCATCGGGACATCAAACCGTCGAACGTGCTCGTGCTGCCCGGAGACCAGCCGGTGCTCATCGACTTCGGAGCTGCGCGCGAGTGGCAAGCCGATGCGACCGTCTCACACACCTCATTGTTCACCCCAGGCTACGCGCCGATCGAGCAATTGAGCGAGCTTGGTCGGCGCGGACCACCAACGGACATCTATTCGCTCGCCGCAATGGGTTATGAAATGCTCGTCGGTATCCCGCCCCCATCTTCTGTGGACCGAGTCTCCGGGGCAACCATCCGCCCGGTCGATTCATTCCGTGGCGATGTTCCGTGCGAGCTCATGGCTGCCATAAACGCAGGGCTCGCGTTGAAGGCAGCCGACCGGCCCGCCACGGCCGCAAAATTCTCGCAGCTGCTCGCGGCGGCTGCAGTGTCCGCGGCTCACGAGACGAGCGATGTCGAGCGAATGGACAACGCCATGCTCGAACTCAAGAAGCTAAAGGTCGGTAGGAACGAATGCCCGTCCTGCGGCGGCCTGATGGACGAACCGACGCCGTTGAAAGTGGGTGCCTGCCCAGTTTGCCGAGAGGGGCGGATTCGCCCGAGAAATCTCGACTCGAGAATGTGTCCCGTTTGCCGAACGGGGATGCTCGCCAAAGAGCGCAACCACGATCCGATGATCTACTGCCCGCTTTGCAAGTTCGGCCGCCTAGCGCAGCAGGGCCTACTGAGGAGGAATAGGTACGAGTGCTCCTCCTGCTCCGCGACGTTTACTGTTCCCCGTCGTGGCGAACTTGCGCTGGTGTCGCCGCCGCCGCGGCCGGGGTTGGTCGAACAAGGACAAACCGGAACAGAGGTCGACTTTTGGCTCCCACTTAGCGGGCGGTCGGATGTTGTGTTTCGTTGCGATGGATGCAACGCTCAGTGGGACTCGTGGCCCTCAGGTGATATGAAGCTGGTCAAGGTCTTCGAGGACCCGCTTGGAGTTGCCAAAAAGCATAGGTCACTCACGTCGGACGAATGGGCGCGCGTCGCCGCGCGGTTGAATCTTGATGCCGGCAATGTAGTTTGCGATCGATGCGGGGCGGACTTCTACACCGAAGGTGACAGCCTCACCCTTATCGATGCGGAGGTCGACTACTTCGGTTTCCTTGCCCACTATCAGGGGCGTCGGCTGGGGCTCGACCGTCTTCGATGGATCGCGGTCGGTAAAGCGAGCGGCCATCCAGGGCCGGCTTGCGACACGTGCGATATGGAGTTCGACCGTGAGGGAGACTATTTGCGCCTTCGCTTTACGCAGAATGACGAGTTAGCCCCGCACACTGATCAGGCTTGGCCGTTTGAAGACTGGCATCGCCTCTCGCGGTCGCTTCCCACAAGAGAGGATGAGCCCGAGTTCTTAGAGCGGTTCTACGAAACGTTGCGGAAGGCTGTCGTTCAAGGCGAACTTACACCGTTCAGCCGGCGCGGCCATGGATTGCGCTGGGACGCAGCAGCCGAGGTTGTCACCCTTGAAGGCGACGAATGGGTCACATCAGCAAAGGGAAAACTGACCTTGGGAGACGGAATGTTGGAGTTCGCCGCGAGAAAGAGACCCTTGAAAGTGCCGATCGACGCGATTATCGACGCTTCCGCAGAGAACGATGTTCTAACCCTCCGCCTCAGGGGCCAGAGTGAGACGATGGATTTGTTCATTGAACCTATTGGCGTACGCTTTGACATAACGTCGGGCCGGCATGAGTTGACGCTGACGGCACAAGACTGTGCCGAAACGATCACGATCCTGAGGCGGGAACTTGCTGGAACAAAAACCCCGGCCTCCGAGTAAGAGCTAAAATCCGACTATGCCGACAGCCGCCGAAATGACTTATCCCAAGGTTCGCTGGGATCTCAGCACGCTCTTCTCCGGAATCGACGATCCGAAGATCGAGCAGATCCTCGAATGGGCGTCCAAAGAAGCGGACGCATTCGCCGAAGCGTATCGCGGCAGAATAGACGACGCGGGTCTGTCCGCCGAGACCTTGCTCTCCGGAATCACCTCGCTGGAGCGCATCTCAAACGAACTGAGCAAACCGCTTAGCTATGGCCAGCTGCTTTTCTCAACCGACACCGGTGACGCCAAGATCGGCGCGTTCATGCAGCGCATGCAAGAGCGGTGCACGGATATCCAGGTCAAGCTGCTGTTCTTTGAATTGGAGCTTCAGAAGCTGCCCAGTGAAACTCTGAACAAGCTTCTTGATAACGAGGGCCTCGCCAAGTACGCTCACTGGATCAACCAAGTTCGCGTTTACTCGCCTCACCGCTTGAGCGAACCCGAGGAGGTCGTGCTCGAAAAGACCTCTAATACGGGCAACCGCGCTTGGGTGAGGTTGTTCGAGGAGGTCACCGCGAACCATCGGTGCACACTTAAGCGCCCTGACGGACCGACGGAGGACCTTAGCATCGAAGAGACGGTCGCCCTACTCCGGGACCCCGATCGCGGTGTTCGCCAAGCGGCGGCGGATGCGCTAACCTCGGGGCTCACCTCGCTCGAGCGAGTGCTCGTTTTCACCTACAACAACCTGCTTCAAGACAAGAAGATCGACGACGAGATCCGAAGCTACGGATACGCCGAAAAGAGCCGCCACCTGGCCAACGAACTGGACAAGGAGACTGTCGACCTCGTCGTCTCCCTTTGCGCCGAGAACTTTGGCCTCGTGGGGCGCTTTTACAATGTCAAGCGAGAAATACTCGGTCTGCCGAAGCTCACCCACATCGACCGCTACGCTCCGCTTTTCGATACCGAGGAGCAGGTCGAATTCGAGCGCGCCAAGAATATCGTCCTGCAATCCTTCGGCGCCTTTTCGGAGGACGTCGCCGGACGTGCGGAGGAGTTCTTCGACAACAAGTGGATCGACGCGGAGCCGCGTCCAGGCAAGGGCGGCGGCGCCTTCTGCAGCTACAACACGCCCGACACGCACCCGGTCGTATTCATGAGCTACCTCAACAAGATGGACGACGTAATGACCCTCGCGCACGAGCTTGGCCATGGCGTCCACGCCAGTTATAGCCGCGACCAGAGCCTCTTCAACTTCCACGGCACGCTTCCGTTGGCGGAACTGGCGAGCACGTTCGGCGAGATGCTGGTATTCGAGAACTTGGTGAAGGAAGCGAGCGCTAAGGACAAACTCGCGCTCTATGCCGAGAAAATCGAAGGGGTCTTTGCGACGGTCTTCAGGCAAGCCGCCATGTTCCGATTCGAGCAGGCTTGCCACGCTCACCGCCGCGAGAAGGGCGAGCTATCGGCGGCGGAGTTCGGGGACTTGTGGCAGAGAAACTTGCAGGCGATGTTCGGCGATTCGGTCGAGCTTGGCGAGCAGCACTCCAGCTGGTGGAGCTATGTTGGGCACTTCATCTTCGCGCCGTTTTACGTGTACGCGTATTCGTTCGGCGAGCTGTTGGTCCTTTCTCTTTACCAGATGGCCAAGCGCGAAGGCCAGCCGTTCGCGGATCGGTACGTCGAACTGCTCAAGCTCGGCGGGTCGAAGACGCCGAAGGAGTTGATGGCTTTGATGGATATCGACCTTCAGAGCCGTTCCTTCTGGCAAGGCGGCTTCGCAGCGATGGAGAGCCTGGTCGCGGAGTTCGAAAAGCTCCGCGCAGAGCATAAGGGGTGATCGCTCGAAAATCTCCGTTGGAATCCATGATGCTGGGTTGAGAGGTGGAGTAGATATCGACCTCGCCACGACGAGCACATCCATGCCAGGATTCGCAACATGATCGCAGTGCTTGCTGCATCCGTCTTGTTATGCGCGCAGCACGGCGTAGCCTCGCCAAAGGAGTTCCCGCCGATAAAGCTTCTTCAAGGATACAAACCGGCCAAGTCCACCGCAGCTGCAAGGCAGTACACCCGCGAGTACAAGATCAACCTCGAACGTGCCCACAAAGGGATTGAAAGGCAGTTCGGCCCAGGATACGCTTACCGCGAGGGTGGGTACGGATGGGGATTTGGAGAGATTCACAAACACGCCGGCCGCCTCAAATTTCTCAATAACTGGGCTCGCAAAGCCCATCCTCGGCGCTGGGTAAGCTTTCGGCCCACGATGACGATAAACGTTCTTCCGCTGATTGAGCACCAAGAAGGTACTTATTTCTCGGTGCCCGGCATGGCCGCCGTCACCGTCCAAGTCGATTGGAGCCTCCACTTCGAAGGGCGTCGGGCTAAGGCCGCATACCTACGATTATCGCGCGGAGCGACGTTTTTGTCCGGCGCGTACGATGTGTCCCTATTACCTGATGGCCGAGCGTCGGGAGCAATGAATTCTTCTCATTTTCCGGGGATCTGGAAGGCTGCAGGCATCCCCGCTAAGCGAGGCAAGCCCGCCATAGTCACCAAGATTTACGTTCGCTTGGAAAACGGCATCAAGCTTCATGGAACTGTATCCGGTTCACCACGCTCGATGGATCAAGTCCGCGAGTTCGTTACGAAAACCGGTGAAGAGCGCCTTGTTTGGAAAAAGCAGTAGCACGGCGCAGCGGCAAGGCGCATTCGCAGTCGCCCGGGGGCACCTGTCTCCCATTGGCGGCATCCAAATTGCGTTTTGGGACAGCGAAATTCGCGTCTTTACCATCCAAATTCGAGTTTGGGAGATCGCGCTTGCAGTTATCGCTAGCATCGTCCAGAATGGGATGGCAGACGTGACAAATGGGACATATCGAAGCGAAGAAAATACAAACGGAGGAAGATCTTTGATGCCACACGCCTTCCACGGGGTGTGGCAGGAGAAGAATCACCGATGGCAATGGGCGAAAGTAGGACTATGTCCCGCGGGCTGACGCGGTGGAGGAATCCGGACGAGGCGAATGCGACTGTGTTCGTGACCACGACGGTTCTCGGGTTCACTCCCTTGTTCGCTCACCCGTCCGCATGGCAGCCCACACCCGGTGGAAGGGCGTGGAATCAGCGGAACGGGCTATCAGGTCAGAAAGCTCGCGCACGGGATGTATGCAGCCCAGTCGAAGTCGAGGGCTCCAGTTTGCCCTTGTGATACTTTTTGGCGTAAGGCTTTCGTGAAAGGCAAAACCGTGTGCTGAAGCCTTTGAAGGTCGTCGCCTCGCGGTCTACCGTGACTCGGGCGGCTGCGTTTTCGCCCACCCCGTGAGTCGAATTCACCGCGATGATCACGGCATTCTCGAATTCTTCCGCAAGGAGATGCGAAGCAATGCCGTGGAACTTGACCGCCTCGGTCCAGTTAACCGTGATCATCGCGCGGGTGCCAGCGTGACGAGGAAGTACCCGGGTTATCCCGAAGCGGGGCGACCGGGTCGGCGAAACCAGCAACATCGCGGCGGTTTACTGGTAGCTGAAGCAGGGGCCTTCGGGCTCTTGCTTTGCTTTGTGATCGCTCGCAAATAGGCGATACACGATTCCTCTTGCACGTACAGGTATCCTCACGCGTAAGAAGGTGCACCATGAAAAGCTTATTGCAAATCTCATCTGGCGTAACGTCGATCACCAAGATGGGCGTAAGACTCGCAGTTCTTCTCTCCGGATTCTCCATCGCCGCGTGCGCCCTCGGCCAGGGAATGCTGGAACCAGTATGGATCCATCCACAGGATTCCGCAGAGGAGTCGCTGATCTCCTCCGACGCGACTTTCGTCTTCTTCAGCGGCGTCCAATCCGTCAGCGGCCGAGAGGGCCAGGTACGGGATCTTGCGACCGGCGCCATCATGAGCACGAACCCGGGCATTCGCGACATCTCGCTGTCTGCCGATGGCAGATACTTGTCCGCACTTGGCGACGGCCCACCGGCGGTGTATCGGGTAGCGAACGGCGAGTTCGTCTGGGGGCCCCATTTTGGAGCCAATCGTGAGATCGACGGCGTTAAATTGTCGCCGACTGGCGAATTCGTTTACCTTCGATCTTGGGACGTTGTCAAGGAGAGCGGGTCGGCTGTGTCAAAGGTCAGAGTGGGAGCCGGATCGGAGTGGTCGATTGTGTTTCCCCACGGTGTTCTTCCAAGTAAGCCAACGCTCTCACCCGATGGATCTCGCGGTGCATTTACTTTCGGTACTAACCTGTATTTCTTCGATACCGATGGCAACTTCGAGTTTTTCCGATCCAGGAAGGTGGACCTACCCAGTTCGCGGGGCCGGACAAAGTTGCCGTGCAGGGGAGCTTGGTGAGAATTTACAATTCTAACACCGGCCAGCACATCGGCGATATGCCCGGAACCAGTCAGGTTTCATTCGATGCGGCAGGAAGGTTTGCTGCGTGGGGGATCGTCCTGTCTATTTACGATGTAAACACGTTGACAAAGCTCGGAACCTACAACGTCCGTGCTGAAGGATCAGACATTTCGGATGACGGGCGATACATTTCCACCCCAAGGTTAATCAACGGCGGGTTCGCGGTGTGGCTTAATCCGCATTCCGGAATCATTGGAACTCCCAACGCGTTCTCGATCTTCCGTGGCGGATTGATCTCCGGTAACCTCGCATCGCTCGTGAGGGATGACAATTCCAGATTGACCGTTCGCCCCGGGCCTGTCTTCGTCAATTCGCAGTCGCCAATCCACGTGATCGTGGACTCGACCGTCCCTCCCGGATCGGTATCGAGCTTACGGATGCTTCTCGACGGAAGAGCCGCGTCGACGAATATCGAACAGCGCATCGAGTTCTACGACTTCGTCGCCGGCGCATATCAGACCGTGGACCTGAGGCAAGCAACGACAGCCGATTCGCTCGCTGTCGCGAACGCTGGCGCCAACCCGGGCAGGTTCGTGCAAGCTGTCACCGGCAAAGTGAGATCGAGGATTCGATACAAAGCGTCCGGGCCGATTTTCCAATATCCGTGGACGATCGGTATCGACTACATGTCGTGGCGCTTAGATCGATAGGCGATACACGATTGCACTTGCACGTACAGGTATCCTCACGTGTAAGGAAGGTACACCATGAAAAGCTTATTGCAAATCTCATCCGGCGCCACGTCGATCACCAAGATGGGCGCGAGACTTCCCGTTCTTCTCTCCGGATTCTCCATCGCCGCATGCGCGCTCGGCCAGGGAATGCTGGAACGGGTATGGATCGATCCTGAGCCGAAGGAGGCGGCTGCGAGGCTGATCTCATCGGACGGACGTTATTGTCTTTTTGCGGGGATAGGCCGACTTTGGGGAAATAGCGAGATTCGTGACCTCACTACTGGCGCGCTCGTGAGTTCGATCCCCTATGACTGGACGCACGACATTTCCTTCTCAGGTGATGGTCGTTACGTGTCCCAATATGACGCGGTCTATCGCGTCGAAGACGGGCAGTTCGTCTGGCGAGCCCCGAGTGGTGGGAGCTTCGGACATTTGAACTTGAAGTTGACGACGACCGGCGAGTTTGTTTACGGACAGATCGTAGCCAAGGAAACCAACTCGCTCGTCAAGCTAAGAGTGGGATCGTCGGATAGCACGTTGATGTTTTCGAACGGCGGCATGCAGTTGTTCGGTCCCAACCTCTCCGCCGACGGAAGCCGCGGCGCAATCAGGGCTGCTGGTGACGGCAGGTTACATGTCTGGAACACGGATGATGACGTGATTTCGTCTTTTCCACTCGACGTCCCCGTAAACCACTACGTGAGCTTCGCCGGACCGGACAAAGTTGCCGGTGAATTCGTGTACTATGAAACTCAGACGGTCGACATCCATATTTTCAATTCTCACAACGGCCAGTTCATTGGGACGCTTGGCCATCATGAGACCGGTACATTCCAATCCGATGCCACGGGGGATTTTGCTATTTGGGGATCGAACCGAGGAATCTATATTTACGATGTAAGCGAAATGACTCTGCTCGGCACTTACAATGAACCATTCGGATGGTTTTCAGACATCTCGGATGACGGGCGATATATTGCGTCAATGTCTGTGGTAGGCACTACACCCTACGAGGGCGTGTACCGCAATCCCCATACCGGAATCATCGGAACTCCTAACGCTTTCTCGATCTTTCGCGGCGGCTTGATCTCCGGCAATGTCGCGTCGCTTGTGAACGATGACGACTCCAGGCTGACCGTTCGCCCTGGTCCCGTCTTCGTAAATTCGCAATCGCCGATTCACGTGATCGTGGACTCAACCGTTCCTGTCGGACCGGTCTCGAGCTTACGGATGCTTCTCGACGGAAGAGCCGCGTCGACGAATATCGAACAGCGCATCGAGTTCTACGATTTCGTCGCCGGCGCTTATCAGACCGTAGACCTGAGGCAAGCAACGACATCCGATTCGCTCGCTGTCGTAAACGCAGGCCTCAACCCTGGCAGGTTCGTGCAGGCTCTGACTGGCAAAGTGAGGTCACGAATTCGATACAAGGCAACTGGGGCAATTTTCCAATACCCATGGACGATCGGTATCGACTACATGTCGTGGCGTTTAGATCGATAGTTGGCATTAACTGCTTCGTAAAATGCTAAGCGACGGCCCACGCATGTGAGTCGTTCAACGCATCGCTCCTACAATGGCCGCGATACACGAGTATCCGTCATGTCAGGAAAGTCGCACAAGGGATATAGGCAACCCAGTCGAAGTCGAGCGGCTCGAGCTTTCCCTTGTGATACTTCTTGGCGTACGGCTTGTCGTGGAGCCAAAAACGAACGCTGAACCCCTTGAAGGTCGTCGCCTCGCGATCCACGGTGACTCGAACGGCTGCGTTTTCTCCCACCCCGTGTGTCGAGTTCACAGCGATGATCACGGCATTCTCGAACTCGCCGGCGATGAGATGCGAAGCAATGTCGTGGAAATTGACCGCCTCGGTCCAGTTGAACGTGATCATCGCCTCTTCTTCGGGCGGCTGCACCTCCGTGCAGTGCCCGTATAGCATCATCGTTCGAATCATGTCGAGATTGCCCTCCGCTCCGATCTTCAAGTATGAGACGTTGCGGCGGGAGGCTAGGCGTCCAGTAAGCTTGCGAATGCGGATTCCTGTCTCTGAAGGCCCGGCTGCCGATCCGAAAATCGGCCAGTCGGTAAACTCCGCCTGCGCTTGAGCGGTTTCAAACGAAAAGCAATCTCCGGGTTCTTCTGGCAGGCCTTCGGCTTGGTGGGGCAACAGGGTATTCAGCTCATCGCGAACCTGCTCTTCGCGAGGCTGTTGCTGAAAGAGGAGAACGGTGTCCTCATCGCCGCAATTGCCATTCTGGATTACGCCACCCTACTTCGGGTATCGGGGATCCTTCAGGCGTTCGTTGCCTACGAAGGGGACGACACCGAAGCGCGCCACACCGTTTTCTGGGCCAGCTTGCTTTCGGGGTTGGCAATGTGTGCTGCTCTATTCTTCGGGGCGCCATTCATAGCCTCTTGGCTGAACTCCGATGGCCTAACACCGGTTTTGCGGGCACTTTCTGTCATGCAACTCATCGATAGCATCCGCATCGTGCCGTTCGCGCTTATCTGGAGGCACCTGCGTTTCAAAGAGCGCACAATCGCCGAGACCGTGCCTTTCATCGCGGGGCTTGTCTCGGCCGCTGTCGGGCTGGCGATACTTCCGAGAGAGCAGCGCATTTACGCGGTTGTCTGGATGTACCTGGTCCGGTCGGTCGGACAAGCGTTGCTGTTTCTCTATTTCGAGCCTTACCGCCCGGCTCT
The DNA here is from genome assembly GCA_051003155.1 of Fimbriimonadales bacterium. GTDB lineage: Bacteria > Armatimonadota > Fimbriimonadia > Fimbriimonadales > ATM1 > JACDEQ01. Next base: position 69,745 of record JBPCLO010000026.1, read on the forward strand.
CAAATTCGATTGGCCCTTCTTCCGCCTCATTTCTCGCCGATCAGTGGGCGTTCTTGCTTTCAATCTGCCGAGCAGCACGCTGGTTTCGCTGCCGTCCATTGCGGTGTTCGGCCGGGCCGGCGAGGCCGCGGGGGGAGCCTTTGGATTAGCGACGAAGCTAACAGCGCCCGCCACGAGCCTCTCTTACGCCGCGAATATCACCCTGTTTCCCATTTTCGCGCAACTAAAGAACGATGCCGAAAAGCTCAAGGCGAGCATTCTGCGATCCCTCAAGGGCGCAGCCGTACTGCCGATCGCGCTGCTGACCTTCATTATCGCAACCGCGCCGGAACTGATTCCGGTGGTCTTGGGCGAGAAATGGCGGAGCGCAGTTCCTGCGGCCCGCTGGATCGCCCTGGCCGGAATCTTCCAGATGTACTCGTTCGTACTCGCCTCCGTCCTGCTTGCCGCGAGCAAAACGATCTACATTATCGTCACATGGACTTCGACGCTCGTCCTTGCGGCGGCGCTGCTATTCCTGGTCCCGATGGCTCAGGGCGATGCGCTCGCCGGGGGCCAGATCACGGCCGCGTACGGAGCGTTCGGATTTGTTATGAGCCTGGGCGCGACCTCGATCGCAATGCGCATGCCCGTCGGATCGATTCTATCGACGCTCGTCCCTGCTTCCTTGTCCGCCGCCGCGGCCGTAGCGGCTTCCTTGGTATTAGGCGAAGCCGTTCATGACGAATCAGCGCGGCTTGCCGTCAAGACTCTGGCATTCGGCGTCGTATTTCTTCCCGCTTGCGGAATTCTCCTGGGCGGTTCCTGGCGCTCGCTGCTCACGCCACAGGGTTTGCGTGAGTTGATAGGGCGGAACTAGGCGGTATTTTTTGCCGTCTAAGCATTGACCTAACTCATGAACTGTCCACGATGCGGCGCTCAAAAGACCGGAGCTAATTTCTGCATGAATTGCGGCGCGGCATTGGATGACGCGGGCAGTTTTCGCGGTAGGAGGGCGTTCTGGCTGATCGCAGGCCTCGCCGCGCTCCTTATGATCGCAACAATCGGAGCCGTCCGCAGCCTGCTGATTGGAGCCGAAGGGCAGAAGCATCGGGCCCTTGCTGTGCCGGCGATTGGCTCACCGAACGCCATCGCCCTTCCACAGAGAGCCGCTCCACCCACAGTTGCAGCCGTCAGCGAACGTATGCCGGAAGACGTTCGCAAGTGGCTCGAACACATGAAGCGCGTCGACGAAAAGCGTGAGCGTTTCAACAGCGACTTTGCGCAGACCCTCCTAAAATCGATTGCGAAACTGCGACCGGGTGCTTTTATAGAAGAGTCCGAAGCGAACGCCGATCAGGCCAGACGAAGCGGCGAAGCTGGCCAAGTAGTGGCTTCCGTTGATACGTTTTTCAGTGATCTCACGCGCGAATTTCAAAGCCTTGCGCCGCCTGCCGAATGCCGTCCGATCGCCGAGAAGTACTCCTCCGTCCTTCTGGAGACCCGGAACATCCTCACCGAAGTCATATCCGGGATTAACAGTGGGGACACCGCGTCTCTTGAAAAGCTGCAAGGCACGTCGTACAAACGCATTGATGCAGGCGCCGCTGAAACGAACGATCGCATCGGCGCGCTGTGCTCGAAATACCGAGAGCCCAATAGGTACTCGGTTTTCGTCGACAAGGGCAACGGCCTGGGTGTCAGTGCTGCCGCAAATATGCTGCCCGACTCAACAGCAATCAATGACATGATGAAGCGTATGCTGGACGAAGAGTTCAGCAACTAATCCGGCTAAAATATCGTTGGTGGGCGATCTGAAGATCTATGATTCTCTTTCGCGCGCTCTGGTCGACTTCGTACCTCGAGATCCAGGGCGCGTTTCCATCTACGCTTGCGGCTTGACTCCGCAGGCGCCGGCGCACCTCGGGCACATGCGCGGCGCAGTCCTATTCGATGTAGTCCGCAATTGGCTGAGCCACTTGGGTTATGAGGTCGACTTCGTTCAGAACTTCACGGATATCGACGATAAGATCATTCGGAAAAGCCTAGAAGAGGGCATAGATGCCGCCCAGGTCGCCGAGAAGTACGGAGACCAATATCTGCGCGACCTGGCGCTGCTCAACGCAAAACCTGCTCGCTGGGTCTATGTCACCCAGAATATGGATGCGATCCTCGAGATGATCGCGAAGATCATCGAGCGGGGCCACGCCTACGAGGTCGATGGTGATGTCTATTTTCGAGTCCTATCCGACCCCGACTACGGCAAGCTGAGCCACAGGAAGCTGTCGGAGATGAAGGAAGGCGCCCGTGTCGAGGTCGACCCTCGCAAGGAGCATCCCATGGACTTCGCGCTCTGGAAGTCCGCGAAACCCGGTGAACCGTCATGGCCGAGCCCTTGGGGAGAGGGCCGTCCGGGCTGGCACATCGAATGCTCTGCACTTTCCTTGAAAGAATTAGGCCCAAACTTTGACATTCATGCCGGAGGGGTCGATCTAATATTCCCTCACCACGAGAACGAAATTGCCCAGTCCGAGGCCTATCTGGGTAAGGCCGAGTTCGCAAAAATCTGGATGCATTGGGGATCTGTTCAGCTTTCTCAGAAAAAAATGAGCAAATCGGAAGGAAACGTGCTTCCCGCTAGAGAGGCAATCGAGCGGTACTCCGCCGGCGCGGTCCGCCTGTTCCTTCTCAACAGCAGCTACCGCAGCCCGATCGACTACGCCGAAAGCAGGATGGCGGAGTCCCAAACCGCATTCAAGCGCATCGAGACGTCGCTGTCCAGAGTCTGCCAGAAGCTTGGCGACGTCGCTGAGGGCGAGCTCGACGACGAACAAATGGCACAATTCTCGGATGCGATGAACTCGGATTTCAACACTTCAGCCGCCGTTGCAACCTTGCATGACGCTGTCAGTTCGCTGAACGAAATCATGGCCCAAGGGATCGGAACCGAGACGGAACGTCCGGCGTCCATTTATAGGACTGCCTTGCTCTTCACCTCGGTCCTGGGATTACCCGTCCGAGAGGCTCAAGAGGAGCACGGCCTTTTGGACGGATTGATGACAAAAGTGATACAATGGCGTCAAGAGTTGCGCAAACAGAAGCAATTTGAGATGGCCGACTCCATCAGGGACGATGTGAGCGAAATCGGCATCTTGTTGGAGGATTCAGTAGAAGGCACAACATGGCGAAGGAAGTGACTCAAGGATGAAACGTTCGATCGGCTACATTGCCGGTGTGTTGCTGCTTGGTGGAGGCGGGTTCGCCGCCTTTGCGGCATTTCAGGAACCCTTGACATCAAGCGGCACGACAATCGACGGCCAGGATCTCGGCGGCCTTACGAAGGTCGACCTGTACGCCCGCTTGAACGTCTGGTGGGACAAAACGAAAGCACGCATGATACGGCCGCGTTCCGGGGCTTTGACCCAACAGCCCAGACCGATGTCGCTGCACCAACTCGGCATCGAGCCGGATTTGGACGCCACTGTAGCGAGCGTTCATTTCGATAGTTACCCCGCCAAACTCCTTGGCCGGGCCAAGAGCGGGCATCCCATTACGATAGTTTGGCGAGCCCAAGGGGCAGACTTGGCTGTACTGACTAAGTTCGTGGCAGACCACGCCCGCCGGCGTGCACCCGCACGCGTGTGGTTCGAGGGCGGGGCCTTGCAACGCACTTACGAAGCCACCCGCGTGGGCTTGGATGAAGGCAACGTCGGACCGGCTGTTGTAGCTGCAATCGAGCAGCGTAAGAAGACATTCCAATTGCCGTTGGAGGCCGAGCCTCCGCGCGTCTCTAAGGAAGCGGTAGGTTCCATCAAGGACGTCGTGAGTAAATTCACCACCAAGTTCAACCGAGGAAATCTAAATCGCAGCAGCAACATCCGGCTCGCGGCCTCCGAATTCGACGGCATCGTCCTGCTGCCGGGAGACATTCTCAGCTATAACGAAACCGTTGGGCAAAGGACCGTTAAGCGCGGGTACAAGCTCGCCGGTGTGTACGCGAACGGCCGCCACGATACGGGCATCGGCGGCGGAATCTGCCAAGTTAGCACTACCCTGTTCAACGCCGCCGCTTTGGCAAACTTGAAGATCGTTTCACGAACCAACCATTCGATGCCGGTTGCCTACGTTCCGCTCGGGCGAGATGCGACGGTCGATTTCGGAAACATCGACCTCAAGATCGAGAACAGTACCGACAATCCCGTCTCCGTCACTAGCGAAGTCGTGGGCGGGTCTATAACGTTCCGCATCCTCGGGACCAAGATTCCAAACATGTCGGTTTCTCTTGCAACGACCAATCATACTAGTTGGGGAAACGGCGTCAAATACGTGACTGATTCTAGTGTCGCTCCGGGACGCACCAAAGTGATCGAACGCGGCAGCGCCGGACGCAGTTGTATTACTTGGCGGATCATCCGCGACGGCACCGAAACTCGCCGAGAAAAGCTTGTCGAGAACAACTATCGAGGGGCCTCACGCATTATCGCTCGTGGACCTGCCGCTAAACCCAGGCCGAGGGCCAAGCGAAGACCCGCGGCCGCCGCGGATCCCCCTGTCCGCGAACCGACGACTCCACCACCAGCCGATCCTCCGCCTCCGTCCGCCGAGTGAGCTTTCGACTCATTTGCGAGTCTTAACGTCCAGGTCTGATAAAGGAGGCAGTTAAATTGAAGAAGTCATTCATATGGTTGGCGACATTCATTGTATCGGCTGCTGCGCTTGCCGCAGCCACTCACTTTGCGCATGGCCGCGGCGCCATTCAAGTAACCGAACACAGCAGGGGCCAGTTCTACTTCAACGTCGCGAGCAGGGGTGGATCGGTGCAAGGCAACTTAGAATATCGCGAGGCTACCGAAAACCAAACTCTTCACGTCGTTAGATTGCCGGAAGTAACCCAGGCATACTTCGTTCAAAACGCGGTCATGTTTAGCGGCAGGGGCGAATTTGACGGCCACGGGGTCGGCGTTTTCGTTAGAGCCTTCGACGGTTCGGGCACTGAAAATCCCGACACACTTCGGATCGTTTGCCGGCGGTCCGATGGAGCTATCGCATACGAGGCTTCGGGGCGCCTTGTGGACGGTGACATAGTCATCCGTCACAATCGCTAAACAGGCACGATCGAGAGCCGCGGGCAATCAATCGCGTCTTTCCTCATTTCCGAAGCGCTCGGATTTCCTCCGCGAATTTTTCTTTTATCAGTTTTCGGCGCACCTTGAGAGACGGGGTCAATTCACCCGTTTCCTGCGTCCAAGGTGCCGACATTAACCGGTAACTCTTTACCTTTTCATAGTCCGCGAGGTGCTTGTTTGCGGATTCGACCTCTCTCTTCAGAAGCTGCGCCACATCAGGATGTTCGATCATTTCCTGAAGGTGCGAACCGCCGAGGGATTTACTGTGGCAATAGTGACGCAGAGCATCGAACGCCGGCACGATCAAAGCCGAAATCCGATCTTCGCCGTCGCCTAGCACCATCGCCTCGTCGATATACAGGGAGGATTTCAAGCGGTTTTCGATCATCGCAGGGGCAACATTCTTGCCGTTAGACATCACGATAATGTCCTTTTTACGGTCCGTAATCCAAAGACGCCTACCTTCAAGGCGGCCGATGTCGCCGGTGTGAAACCATCTCTCACCGTCGATCGCCGCCGCCGTTTCCTCGGGTTTGCAATGGTAACCGACCATGCGGCTCGGACCACGCATAAGAATCTCTCCGTCGTCCGCAATTTTTACTTCGACACCCTCTAGGACTTCCCCAACGGAATCGGGCCGGTTTCGATCCGGGTGATTGATTGAAATGACCGGAGCGGTTTCCGTCAGCCCGTAACCCTGCAATATTTTGACTCCGAATGCAGCATAGAATTCTGCGAGGTCGAGAGGCAACGCTGCGCCTCCGCTAACCAGAAACCTCAGCCGGCCGCCGAATCTCGCTCTTATCTTGACGGCCACCATCTCATCCAAGAGTTGGCCGAAAAACCCCTGCGCTTTCAAATTGTTCTTGAGCCGCGACGATCCTCGATTCATGGCGGCGAAGAAGATCAATCGCTTGAGCGGCGGTGAGTCTTTCGCGGCCGAAATAACCTTGGACCGAACTCCCTCCAAAAAGCGCGGAACCGCCGTCACGATAGTCGGCTTGGATAGGACCAAATCGTGAGCCAGCGTCTTGAGTGATTCCGCATAGGCAACTTCGGCGCCGCACGAGATCGGGAAATAGTGACCGCCCAAGCGCTCGTATACGTGGGAAAGCGGAAGAAAGCTAAGAAACCGATCCGCCGAGTCGACCGGCAAATTCTTACGGATCGATGTGCATTGGAATGCGAACGCCTCGTGCGTGAGTTCCGCGCCCTTGGGCTCCCCGGTTGTGCCACTTGTGTAAATGATCGCCGCGAGTTCGCTCGGGTTTCTGCGGTGACACTCTTCTTCCCAGTCGCCCATCGACAAGTGTCCGGTCCCAGTCTGATCCATTAGTCTCTGCAGGCTGCCCGTCTCGATTACGACAGGAGTTACTCGAAGCATCCCATTCTTCACGGCCTCGTCGAATTTCTTCATGAGGCGTTCGTCGCCGACAAAGCACAACCTTGCATTAGAATCCCTGAGGATATATTCTACGGTCTCGGGCATGAGCGTTGGAAAGATCGGGACGGAAATTGCGCCCAAGCTCGTGATCGCCCAATCCATGGCAGCCCACTCCGGAGAACTTTCGGCGAATATGGCGGCCGTCACGCCGGGCTTCACTCCAAGCGACCTCAGTACTGCAGCCAGTCGGTGGACGTTCGTCTTAAGTTGGTTGTAGCTAATCGAGGCGAACTTTTGGTTAATCTTGCGAGACTGCGCGGGCCGGTCGCCCCACTTCTCGCAGCTGCTTAACAGAATGCCCGGCAAGGTTAACCTATCCGTCATGCCTACACAAGCTTGATCGGCGTCGGAGCCGGTTCAACATTGTCGGAGCGCTGGTAGACCGGAACCAACAACAAGACCATGCCAAGGATCACCAGCCAAATCACGAGGGCGGAGAGCGCGGTGCGAATAGTGGCCAACCCACTCAGGGCGCCGCCCTCGTGAGGCATTAGTATTTGGATAAGGACCTCGGCGCCACACCCGCACGCGACGTGGGCCATGCCCTGCTCATCCAGGAGCGCATCGTCCACGTAAGGCGTGGCCACGGGTCGTCCGCACCGGATGCAGGCAATTTCAAACGACATCTCGCCGTTCATGGATTGATTGTACATCACCCACGCAGAAGGCGGGAGTTCCCAGAACAGGAACTCCCACCTTCACCAAGGGCGGAACAATCGTTCGACCTTATTCTCTGCGGCGCCTCAGCCCCATTAGGAGCGTCCAGGGCCCGTTCACAAGTAGGCCCTGGTCCGAACCTTTGAGTCTACCGTCGGCGACGTCGGACGGCTAACAACGCTAACGGCGCGGCGAGCGCGAGGATGGAGGAAGGCTCAGGAATTAGGTTCTGTTCCACCAGCGACAGCGCGGCCAGGCTCGTGCTCGGCAACCCCTGATCGGCGATGTCCAGAATGAAGGCCTTCTTAACCTTGATGTCGGTGCTTGCCGTGTCCAGCGTCAGAATGTCGTGGAAGTTAATCGGACCGTTTTCACCACCCTTGTAGGCGGCGCCCAAGAACTGGCCTTCTGCAGTTCCGATCACCTCATTGCTGTTGTTCATATCCTCCACCAGTTCGGTCCACGTGATTCGTCCCCAGTCGAAGACCGAGCCCTGAATCACCATTCCGATCTGCCCAATAGCGAACGACGAATGGGCCTCGTAGATGATGTTAACGGTAGCGGTTGTGTGTTCCGTCGAGTCGCCAACAATAACAGGAACCTGACCGGTCAGGAAATCGATGATTTCGTTCATGCTTCCCTGTGTTGTCCACTCAATTTCCTCGAAACCTTTGGGTGTAAACGCAACCGTAGCTATAACGTTGCTGTAAACGACTTGCGCCTGGGCGGCGGCGGCTAAGACGCACGCACATAACACTCCGATGAACCTTGATGCTCTCATACAACTCCCCTTTTGGAGCAAAAGCCCCAGCGAATTTAGAATTCCGCTCAATCGAACGGTTGTTCTAGTATACGGCACACAAAGTGAAAAGCTGCCTAGCAAATGTGCTCGCTTTTACCCGATTTGGTTAAAGACACCGTTTCGGAGCGGGCTTTGTCGATGACGTCCGCAACCCGCGGGTCATCGAATCCTACGAACTTCGACGGCCGGTCATCGAAGATAACGCTGCCCTGATGAAGAAAGACGATACGGTCTGCAACCCGTAGCGCCGAGTTCAAGTCGTGCGTGACCAGAATGCTCGTGGCTTGTAGCTTGTCGTCCACCTCTTTTATCAATCCATCGATTGCGTACGCCGTGACGGGATCCAGTCCGCTGGTCGGCTCGTCGTAAAATAGGATCTCCGGATCAGTGGCCAGAGCCCTTGCAATCCCTACCCTTTTCCGCATACCGCCGCTTAATTCGTTCGGGTAAAGCGGGCCGGTATCGGCAAGGCCCACGGTTTCGAGGCTTTTGGATACCAGCGCGAGAACTTCATCGGGCCTCAGCCTCCGCTGGCGAGCTGCCGCGAAGCTGATGTTGTCAGCTACGTTGAGGTAGTCGAACAGCGCCGCTCCCTGGAAGACGACGCCCACCTTTCTGCGGATCCCCTCGAGTTCTCGTGGCTTGCATGAGTGGATATCTTTGTCGAACAGCTCAACGCTCCCGGAAGTGGGTTCCAAGAGGCCCGCCATGCAACGCAGAAGCGTGGTCTTTCCTCCCCCGGAGCTACCCATGACAGCAACGGTTTCGCCTTTGGGCACGTCCAGCGATACTGCCCGAAGCACAGTATTTGTGCCAAACCTGTGCGTCAGGTCGCGGACGCGAATCATTGTCTTAAGTATACTCTTGCTGAAATCCTTCGTCCTAATAGACGTTAAACCAGACGTATGAAATTGAGAATCCCCCTGCTCCTTGCAATGCTGCCGCTCGCCTCTGTGGGAGCCCAGTCGCCTCTGGCCCTCAAATTTGCCAAGGGCGAGACATTACGGTATCTGTCGTCGGTAAGCGCGAGCCAGTCGGCCAAGTACCGCGGTGAAACCTTCGCGATCAAGATGTCAGGAAGCAATACGATGGTCATTAGTGTGAAATCGGTTGCGAACGGAAAGGCGCTCATGTCGGTTTCCTACACAAGCAGCCAATCAGCCGCAACGGCGACCAGCTTGCCTGAGGGGGCCAAGAAAGACAGGGTCAAAATCGAAGCCGAAGCCGCTAGGGCGATCAAAGCGACGCTTTCCGGCGGAGCGAGGTCGCAAACGGTCAGGAGCAATGGCTCATCGACCTACTCGATCCCCATGAAGGACGGCCAATCGATGACGATCCAGGACGGCGCCTTTATGATGCTCATCCTGCCCAAAGGAGCTCCGAATGTGAACACGAGATGGACCGCCAATATCAGGATGCCGATTCCTGGAGCGACCCGCGCCATGCCCGTGAAGTACAAGCTCGTCGGCACGGCGACCTACAACGGGCAGGCCGCGCGCAAGATCGTTTTTTCTACGTCCGACAGCGAATCAAAGAAGCAAGGTGACGTCGCGATGAAGGTGAGAATCGATGTGAAGGGCCACTTCCTACTTAACCCCGCTACAGGCAAGATAGTGCAAGGAGAAGTGAACCGCAGCGTTAAGACGACGCTCACGCACGCCAAGGAAGGAACCCGCACCAGCGAACAATCTTCGGTGCAAACGTTCAAGAAAGTTTAGTCAGCGAATGGGTCGTCGCTCGAGTAAATGGGTGGCGTTTGCATTTTCTGGGCCGGGACACGCCTGCCTGTCTTACCGATGATACTCATGGGGTCGCTGTTTTGGGAAGCCGCTAAATCCCGGCATATTTTGATCAGACTCTCTTCCCTCTCGTTGGGATCGAGCAGAGCCAGTTGTTCGCGCACTTGTGCCTCCGATACCTTTCCACCTCCCAGCGCGACCGCTTGCTTCAAGATCCTCATTTCGATGGGCAATGACGGCGAGCAAGGATATTGGCTCATGCCATCGTTCCCGCGAAGAATCGAAGGCAGCGGAAACCGAACAAAGACCGGTTGGCTGAAGTGTGGGTGCCGGATCATCATGAGGCCGGGGTCCGCGGTGGCCAGCTTCTCGCGGACCGCCTGAGGGTACACGGTATAGATCGAATTCGCCAGTTCCTCTAACTGAATATGCCCGTACGCAGAATTAGCCGAGTTCCCCACAACCTGGGGATCGACCCTTGACCGGAACTGTTGAGCGCCGAAGAGCACCAAGCCTAGATATCGGCCGCGAGCAGCGATGTCCCGCAGTGCGCGGACAACATAGGTCTCGTGCCCGGAACTGGGGGCGTACTTGTTCAACTCGTCGACCACAACGATCAAACGCTTGACGCCGAGCCTGCCCTGCTCCATGCGGCTTCGCAAATCGCTGATCACTGCGGCGAAGACCAAATCCTGTGCCTCCACGTCGGATTGCGAGAGGTCGATAACGTAGGCGGTCCGATCTTTGAACGTCTTCGGAAGAGGACTGATCGTGTCACCAGAACTCGAGATCAGGCCATGGAAGCGCACGGAGAAATTGTCGATCCGATTCAACATCTTGCGGATAGTCGCCGGGTGGTGCGTCTTGTAATCGCCGGCGTCTGCCAAATTCAACATCGCCTGGACCGCGGCAACGAGTTCCTTCAAGTTGCTTACCTTCATTGGAGGGCTCTCATCGTTCAGTCTAAACGCGTCGCGGCCTGCTACGTCGCCCACCAGGAATTGAAGAAAAGCATCAGCCTTCACGTCCAAGTCCTCGCGATTGAGAAGCACCTCTGCGTGTTTCAAGACCTCCTTCAAACCGTAGCAAAAGCCGCGCGTGGGTTTGGAGGCCATCAGCGCGGGGTGGTTGCGCAGAGTTTGGAGTTCCGTGCGCGTTGCATCCGAGTAGGGCGCAGAGTACTCGACTTCCGCGAACGGGACTGGATTCAGCCCGCACCGCTGGTACATCCGTAGGTCCACTTCCGGCAGCGATCCCATCGGGGGAAGATCCAAGAACAACAAATCCCCACCCTTCACGTTAAACATCACCGTGGCGACGCCTTCCTCTCCAATACCCCTGAACCTCTGGAAGATTGATTGGAGAATAAACTGTATGTAGCTGGTCTTAGCTGCCAGCCCACTCGTTCCGGTAACGTTTAAATGTCCCGCTTCCGGCCCTAAGAGGTACTCAGGATCGGCTAACACGGGCATCGGGTCGTTTCTTGCGCCATAGACTCCAACCGGAATTCCGTCTGCGAATTTGTCTGCGTTCAGGGCTGTCGTGACGTCCGCGGCTTCTGCTAGATACACGGGGCCGATACCGACAGCCGACACTGGCTCTTCGGGAATTCGTCGAAGCACTGCGGCCTCGAAAAGACGAATTTCTGGTCGATTGGTGGGTGACTGACCTCCGGGTTCGCCTTGCGCACCCAAGAAGTCTGCAAGCGGCGCGGGCAGGTCATTGTAAGCCTTCGCCTCGGTAACGATTCCGTAGATCGCTGCGTCCTCGAGGATAACCTTGACCATCGAGCCGATTCCCAGGCCGGCTTCGCGCTTAGCCCAAAAGTTGAAAGCGTAGGCTGTGTTGGGTAGGTCCTGAGTTGCGACCACGTTTCCGACTAGAATCATCTATCGACATCTTAGCCAAAGGAAGCATGTGTCGCGCCCCTATTTCTTCCTTTTCAACCGGCCCCGAGCTTGCCTGCGCCAATTCTCGCCTACACGAAGCTCGACCAAGAAATCGAGATCCCCAATTTCCGTCAGCGACAATGTCCGTCGCAACGTCTGCGAGTTGCCCTTGACCTCCCAAGGCAAACTCACCATGACCAATTTGCTATCTACCACACGGCCGACTTCTTCTCTCGGTGAGGCGGACAGCGATGATGCCGCCCACGAGCGAAATACCTCGTCGTGGCGGTCCCACCAAAAGTGGCACATCTCATCTGCTGAAAACACTCCCGGGATGTTTACCTTGAGCGACGACTCGATGTACCTTGCACGGTGGGTTTTCCGATTTGACATTGTGATCGACGCCTTTCCCTGTTCGACCGAAACCTCCCCACTCCATGTGCCGAGAAGAAATTTCAGATCGCCGATCGACGGTCCGGCGTATGCCCATCCAAGAAGAATTGCTGGAACAATCTTGCTCACCATTGGTTTTCGGACGCCGAACCGCGCCTTTCGGTTCTGACGAGGGCGGTTCGCTCCAGTAACCATTTATGGAAAAGCCGGTATTGGTGCTAGTCGAATCCTCACCATAATAGCGTAAGATAAGTATAGTTTGTGCCCGCTGATAGGGCGCGGCTAATCTGACCCCTAAATGCAGGAGAGACAAAAATGAAAAGGACACTTATGTTATGCGCCTTTGCGGCTGTAGTCGCTACGGCGAGCGCAATCGACTTCGAAGCCCCCAAATACAACGGTTCCGCGGGTGGTACCGTGTTGACCGGCCAGAACGGCTGGTATGTTCCTCCAGTTGGTGGCGCTGACTGGAACGTATTCACGTATGCCGGCAACACTCACGGCATCGTTTCAAATCCGACCGGCGGTGATCAGTTGGCTGTTGGCGTTACCGGAGCCACACCCGCAAGAGCTCAGAGAGATCACGATTGGGCATCTGGCCCCGTCTGGACGGCCTCGTATGACATCCTTGGCATGTATGTCGGACAGCTCCCCACGGCAGATAACCTGGGCAGCTTCTCGCTTCAAGATAGTGCGACCACCAAGAGCTTCATCGCCCTCAATCGCTGGATGGATCCGACCACCGCCACGGCTTGGCAAGCAGAGTACAACGTTTATGACTCCACGGGCCTGGCACTTGCCAACCAAAGTGCAGGCGCCGAGTGGATGAACCTAGACGTTAACAAGTGGTATCGGCAGTCGACGACCTTCTCGTTCGCGGACAACACGATATCGGAGGTCTCGATTACCGACATCGTGGCGGGTACTACCACGACGGTCAATCCGGTCGGTTGGTATCTTCAGGGCGGCTCATCTTCGGGTCTTCCCACACCGACTGCCTTTCGATTCTTCGCGGGCGGCGCGGCAGGTAACCTCATGGGTATCGACAACATTACACTTGAGGTCGTTCCCGAACCGGCTACGGTTCTCGCACTCGGGCTTGGTGTGGCGTTACTCGCCGCTCGCCGTCGCAAGAACTAAATCCACCGTTACCATAAGATCAGGCCGCCGTCCTAGGCGGCCTTTTTTATGTGTAAAGCTCGGGCCGGCGCGCTTCGAAAAGGTCCATCTCATACTCGCCTAACTTCCGCACGATCCGCTTGTCCGACGCCTTGGTGGGATCGATATTCGAGACGATGGCTCCGGTTTCCTTGCTGTCCAACGCCGCCAAAACCTCGCCGCATGGTGCGATAATTTTGCTGCGGCCGATAAACTCGAAGCCGTTCTCGGTGCCGACGCGGTTCGACGCAATCACGTAAACATGGTTCTCGATGGCACGCGCAGGGCAAAGAACGTCGCTGGCTGATTGCGCAGTTTCTGGCCAATTCGTGGGCAAACAAATGATTTCAGCGCCAGCCAACGCCATTGTTCGGGCGGGCTCGGGAAACCTAATATCGAAGCAAATCAAAATGCCGATCTTTCCCACTGGCGTGTCGAATACGGGCAGCGAATCACCACGAGCGACGAATCGATCCAGACCTAAACAAGGTAAATGGGTCTTCCGATACATGCCGGCCAAGCCATCTGGGCCATAGAGAGCCGCGCTATTGAACAAGCGGCCACGGAAATCCTCGGCAAAGCCCACGACAGCCCAAATGCCGACGCCCGAGGCACCCCGTTCGAGGTCTTTCATCTCTGGCGATTCCAGGGAAACTGCCGCTCCGCGCGCCTCGTCTTCCGACCCAAAACAGTAGCCCGTCACCGCCGCCTCGGGAAAAACGGCGAGTTCGACTCCCTGACCGGCGAGGATTTCGATCTGGGTGGCAATGCGTGACGCATTGGATCCCGCATCCGCGAAATCCGGCTGGTATTGGACGGCTGCAACCCGAACCATCAGGACACGACCCGAATCCAGTTATCCAGCGTCTCGATCATCGGAAGCCTGCGTATATCCTCGAGCGTCGCCACAAAATTTGCTTCGCGTGCCTGATGCGTTAGGAAAACGAGCTCGCTGCGCGCTCCGGGGAGCTCGTGCATCTCCAATGCCGCCAAGCTAACATCGTTATCGCCGAATGCAAGGGCGATCTGGCCAAGGGCTCTGGGCCGGTCCTCGGAGGTAACTCTCAAGTAGTAGCGACTCACACATTCTGCGATGTCCTGGATCGGCATCTCATGGAAATTCGTGCTACCGATCCGTCCGTGCGCTCCCGAATGGCGATTGCGTGCGATCTCGATTAGGTCGCCGACAATCGCGCTAGCCGTTGCATCCTTGCCCGCGCCCGACCCGAAGAGCATGAGGTCTCCCACGAAGTCGCCTTGCAGGAGAACCGCATTGTTGGGCCCGTCCACCTTCGAGAGCGGATTGGCAAGGGAAACCATCGCCGGATGAACCCTCGCTTCAATCTTTCCGTCTTCCTGTCGGCCAATGGCAACAGACTTGACCCGATAACCCAAAAGCTCGGCATACTCGATGTCGGTAGTTTCGATGTGCCCAATGCCCTGCCGGTAAATGTCCTCGGGACGAACCGCGCAGGCAAACGCCAGCCCGCATAGGATCGCGAGCTTGCTCTGAGCGTCGAAGTTCTCGACATCCGCTGTCGGATCAGCCTCCGCGAAACCCTTCTCTTGTGCCTCAGCGAGCACTTCGTTATAGCGAGCCCGGTCAGCGTGCATCCGTGTCAGGATGTAGTTTGTGGTGCCGTTGACGATGCCCATGACGCTCCGCACACGATTTCCTGAGAGTTGGTTCTTGAGCGATTGAATGACCGGAATTCCGGCGCACACTGCGGCTTCGAACAAAAGATCGAGTCCTTTGTCCTCGGCGGACTTAAGCAGCTCACGCCCATGCCTCGCCATCAGTTCCTTGTTGGCAGTGACAACGTGCTTGCCCGAGTCTAGAGCGCGCGCAATGTAGGTCCATGCCGGCTCCACTCCTCCCATAACTTCCACCACGACTTCGACGTCTGGCTCAGCGAGGATGTCCTCAAAACACTTAGTGATCGATGGCGCATTGGCAGGGCGCGCCTTCTGCATGTCTTGCACAAGGCATCGGATAATCTCGATTCTGGTGCCGCATCTCGCAGAAATAATGTCGGCATTGGTGGTGAGCATGTCTACGACGCCCGACCCAACGGTTCCGAGTCCCAGCAATCCGATCTTCAAACGCTAACCTTCCAGAATGAAGAGCGCTTCACCCTCCTGCACGACGGCGCCCTCCTCGACGACGCACCGCACGACAACGCCTGCGACGGGCGATTCGATCTCGTTAAAAACCTTCATCGCTTCGATAATGCCCACGACTTGGCCGACGGAAACTCTGTCACCAACCTCGATGAAGGGGGCTTCCCCAGGGGACGCGCGACGGTAAAAAACCCCGACCAGCGGACTTGGCAAAATCGGCCCCTGCGGCTCGGCGCCACCCTCGGGTGCGACAGACCCGACCTGGAGACGGCTACCGAGGGCCTCGCGGCGAAGCTCGATTGCTACGTCCCCTTCCTTCACTTTGATCGCCACGAGTTTATGCTCGTCGAGCAAGGAGGCGAGTTCTTCAACGCGTGAGATTAGGTCCGCCATGCCTCTAGATTATGCCCGATGGGCGTATTTACTGGTAAGCGATCACGTATGAATAATACGAAAGCTTGAACCTATGGGAAAAACGATTCTAGTTGTGGACGACGACCCTCAAGTTCGCGCCGTCATTGGCAGAATCCTCGATGGTATGGGCTATAAAGTCATATTGGCTTCCGACGGGGAGGATGCTTTGAGGAAAGCCCAGGAAACTCCGTCTCTCGATCTGGTCTTGACTGATGTCGCCATGCCGAACAAGGGCGGCTTCGATATGGTGACAGAACTAATGAGCGAGCGTCCCGAAGTCGAAGTCATCTTTATGTCCGCGTACATCGCAGACGAACAGCTCGGAGAGCGCATAGCGGATGGCCGCGCCCGGTTCTTGGCGAAGCCTTTCAAACCAAGCGAACTGCAACGCAAGATTCAGCTCGCCTTGATGTAATCCTTGCGCCTGTGTACCTCGATGGGCCCGACGCGCTCCGAAAAGGAATAGGTTTCGAAGAGCCACTTCCTCAACGTAGAAATTTTCCTTAGCGTTGCCAAACCGTCTCTTTCGTAAACCGGACGCCTGTTTTCGCGGCATATCAGGATATATGCAGGGCGCTTCCGCATTATGGTTGTCGAATATTCGCGCCTCCAGCCAAAGCGCGCGAATTCATGCTCTCCCGCAGTCGTCTGGCCCGCACGGAGGGATTCGAACCCCCGACACCCAGTTCCGAAGACTGGTGCTCTATCCACTGAGCTACGTGCGGACAGGTTAATTTTACCCGCGCCCCTACTGGGTCTCCAATGGTATGTCACAAAACGCGCACCGCATGACAATACATATATTAGAAAGCAGCGCCAGTGGCTGCAGAACGAAACTAATGCCTTAGCGGGTTCTTTGCTCTCTCCTCTCTCCCGCTAGGGCAATTTTTTTGTCTCCTTCACCACTGAGCTCAGACTTTTTTCGACTTTCCGAAATTTCTTGTCACAAATTGGCCGCGAGCGGCAAATTAGATAGTAAGAACGTAGTTCTGCAAGGGCTGCGAACGAAGTGAGCGATCCAACGGTCGGGCGAGCCCCTCAAGGTAGCCACGAACCAAGAGATCGACGAAGAAACGGAATGCCTTGGCGGGTTTCCTCTCTCTCCTTTTCCCGCCAGGGCAATTTTTTGACTGGCCAACGTAGAATCTGGCCATGGCGTACTTGATTGGCACCGCTGGCCACGTGGACCACGGCAAGACCACACTCATAGCGGCGCTAACGGGAATCGACGCCGATCGTCTTCCGGAAGAGAAGGCCCGAGGCATGACCATCGACCTGGGCTTCGCCTACATCGAGTTGCCGGAAATAGGCAAGGTTAGCATCGTCGACGTCCCAGGACACGAGCGCTTCATCAAGAACATGCTTGCTGGAGCGTCGGGAGTCGACGTCGCCCTGCTCTGCATTGCTGCCGACGAAGGAGTCATGCCCCAGACCCGCGAACACTTGCAAATACTACAACTTCTTGAAGCACGCAAGGTCGTCGTGGCGCTGACGAAATGCGACTTGGCTGATGAAGACACGCACGCCTTCGCCGAACTCGACGCTCGCGATTTGCTGGCCGCATCGCCGTATGCGGAGGCGCCAATCCTTCGGGCCTCTGCCCACACCGGCGCGGGGATCGAGAGCATCAAAGTTGCGCTCGCCGGAGCCCTTGCTTCGCTCGGCCCTCGTGAGCAAACCCAAAGTTGGTTCCTACCCATCGACCGCGTGTTTACGATCGCCGGGCATGGAACGGTCGTTACCGGTACGCTGGCAGCCGGAACGATTAAGCCCGGTGTCGAAGGAGAACTAATGCCAGGATCGGAGAAAATTCGAATCCGCGGCATCCAAACACACGGACAGTACGCGCAGCACGCCGAGGCAGGCCAACGCACAGCTCTAAACGTTGCCGGCATTAGAAAGGAGGCGCTTCACCGCGGCCAAGCCATCGGCGCTCCTGGTGCACTGTTCGAAACGACCTGTATCAATGTAAGGCTCGCACCGGTTGTTGAACTCAAGCACGGCCAGCGCGTACGCCTACATATCGGCGCGGGAGAGTTCATCGGCAAGCTCTTTTTATTCGACGAAGCTCCCGGATTCGGCCAGATTCGCCTGGAAAGCGAAGTGGCCTGCGCGCAAGGCCAGCGCGCGGTTATCCGCAAATACTCTCCGCCCACTGTCCTCGCGGGAGCCGAGATCGTGACACCGAACGCACAGACCCGGCGCAAGAACGACAAGCAGATCGCCGGGATCGTGGGCGGAATCGGTGGATCGCAGGCCGGGCTGCCCGAGCGCATCATGGCCGAGTTGACACGATGGCCAACAGGAACTGAGACGGAGACGATTTGTGAGGCGATGGGCCAATCGCCACAGGCGCTCGGCGTGGCGTTTGAATCCCTCAAGCAGGCAGGCAAGGCGTTAGGGTTCGCGGGCCGCTGGCTCGACGCCCGTCAGTATAGAGAGTTCGTGGAGCGTATCCGGGCAGCCACAATGACGCTGCACGGCCAGAATCCTCAAGCCGCAGCAGTTTCGAAGAATCGGGTGATGACAGAATCCGGCATCGATTGGCAGCCGAAGGCGTTCGACCGGCTCACGTCGAAGATGGCCGAGGACGGCCAAATCGAGCTGCATGGTGGCGACCTGAAGCATCCTGATTACAAGATATCGTTGAGCGAGAAGCAAGCGGCCCTACTCGATCGGACGCTATCAGCTATGAAGTCACATGGGGCGGTCGCCCCTTCCGTCGAGGACCTTGCCCTGGAAGTCGGCGCCCCCCCCCAAGCGGTTTCCGAAATGGTCCGCCTCGGTGTAGAAACCAAGCAAATTATCAAGGTCGAAGAAAGTCTGTTCTATCCAGTCGAAACTCTCGACGAACTAAAAACAAAGCTGCGTTCTTTAGGAAAGGCGTTCACGGTGGCCGAATTTCGAGACGTGACCGGCTCTTCGCGCAAATATGCTCTGCCGATATTGCAATATTTCGACGAAAAGAAAATCACGAAGCGAATCGGCGACGAGAGGGTCGTTATCGGCTAGAGTCGCGAGAAGCGGTAGCGCGAGAGCGTCCAAAAGGCCTCCACTCCATCCGTCCACCTTATTTTCTTTCCCGCAGATTTCGATCGCGGTTCGTAGTTGATCGGCAATTCTTTGATGTCGTATCCCATGCGCAGGGCCTTCGCAGTAACTTCAGGGCAAAACTCGAAACGATTGCATCGCAGGTTCATTCCGCGCAGAATATCGGTGCGAAGCGCCTTGTAACAAGTGGCCTCGTCGGAAATCTTTTTGAAATATAGAATTCGCACAAACCATGCGAGCAGTACATTGACAATCTTATTCGGCAGCGCCATTTTCGGATGCATGCCGTGAGTAAACCGCGATCCGTACACAACGTCAGCATTTCCATCTAATATGGGCTGAACCAGGCGCGGAATATCGTCGGGATCGTATTCCATGTCCGCATCTTGGATTACCGTAACCTTCCCTCTCGCAACCGCGATTCCCGCCCTGATCGCGGCGCCTTTCCCTTGGTTTCTCGCCTGCGTAATATGGACGATTTCCCCCTGCCTGCCATGCATGATTTGAGACGACGTGTCCGTCGAGGCGTCGTCTACAACGATGACTTCCTTGTCGAGGGCCAATTTGGAAAGCTTATCGAGAACCTGCCCGAGCGTAGCCTCTTCGTTATAAACTGGGAGAATGATCGACACGTCCACTGAGTTCATTGTGGTGGGAGGCAACGCTCTGGGATAATAGATTACTCTGTGGCAGGCGATTCATGAAGAAGCTGGACTGCATCATCCGAGTCAATAAGCTCGAGGAGGTCAAGGCGGCTCTCGAAGAAGCAGGCATCGTCGGTATGACGACCGAGCCCGTTCGCGGCCATGGCCGGCAGCAGGGCCGCACGGAGCTTTATCGCGGAAGCACGTATTCCATCAACCTCCTTCCCAAAGTGCGCATCGAAGTCGTCGTGCGGGATAATCAGCTGGAACAAGCGATCGAGGTCATTTCTGATGTCGCGCGATCGGGCGAAATCGGCGACGGCAAGATCTTCGTTTCCGAAGTGCTCGACGCAATTCGCATACGCACCGGAGAACGCGGCGAATCAGCCCTATAGTCTATAATCAGTTACGAATTTTCGCGAGCCGATGGCTTGCGTCTTCTGACATTAGAGAGCAAATGAACACTATTACCAACGATATCAAAGATCCTTCGCTAGCGTCCGAGGGCGTGCGGCGCGTCGAATGGGCCGCACGAGATATGCCGGTGCTCAAGGCCATTGCCGAGCGTTTCCAGGCTGAAAAGCCCCTGGCCGGACAGCGCATCACCGCTTGCCTTCACGTCACAACCGAAACCGCAAACCTTCTTCTAACACTGAGGGCCGGGGGCGCCGAGGTGGCGATCTGCGCGAGCAACCCACTTAGCACCCAGGACGAGACGGCCGCCGCGCTCGCCGAGGTCTACGGAATTCAGACCTTCTGTATCAAGGGAGAGGACAACGACACCTACTACCGACACATAAACCAGGCCCTCGACATCAAACCGACGCTGACGATGGACGACGGCGCAGACACGGTGGGCATCATCCACAGTGAGCGGCGGGAGCTGATTCCCGGCATCATCGGTGGAACCGAAGAGACCACCACCGGCGTGATTCGCCTTCGCTCGATGTCCAAAGACGGCGTCCTCGCCTACCCGATTGTCGCAGTGAACGATGCAGACACCAAGCATCTTTTCGATAACCGGTACGGCACTGGCCAGTCGACTCTCGACGGAATTCTCCGAGCCACCAACGTACTGCTCGCGGGCCGAAATGTCGTCGTCGCGGGCTACGGTTGGTGCGGCAAGGGAATCGCGATGCGCGCAAAGGGCCACGGAGCCAAGGTGATCGTCACCGAAATCGACCCGACCAAGGCGATCGAGGCAGCGATGGACGGCCATGAGGTCATGACGATGGAAAAGGCTGCCCCGATCGGCGACGTCTTCATCACCGTCACCGGCTGCAAAGACGTTCTGGCAGAGCGCCATTTCGCGAAGCTGAAGGACGGCGCGATCATCTGCAACTCGGGCCACTTCAATGCCGAGATCGACATCGCGGCCCTGGAAAGTATGGCTGCCAAGCGGGGCGCGCGCCCATTCGTCGACGAGTACATCTTCGCCGACGGCCGCAAGACGTATCTCTTGGGCGAGGGCCGCCTGATCAACCTTGCAGCTGCCGAAGGCCACCCCGCGAGCGTCATGGATATGAGCTTCGCTAACCAGGCCCTTTGCTCGGAGTGGATGGTCAAGAATGCCGCGACGCTCGACAAAGGCGTTTACACGGTTCCCGAAGAGATCGACAAGCAGGTCGCGAGTTTGAAGCTCGACACGATGGGCCTCCAGATCGACGAACTTACTCCCGATCAGGCTCGCTATCTGTCGAGCTGGACGGAAGGTACATAGCCAACTCTTCACCCCCGGAGGGTTGAATGGAGTGTAATTCGGCTGCCGTGGCATCGGAGGATAATCGAGAGTTGTCGCTGAAGGGGTTTAATGGGTCGCTTACGCTGCGCAGGACGTGCGTGGGGGACTCGCTCCCAGACCTGATCGATTTCAAGATCGAGGTTGAGGCTCAGGACTTCCGAGGCAACGCCTATCTGGAAGTTCTGGACACCCAGTTTGTCGGATTCGCAAGGGAGCTCGAGAAACGGTTCGCACAGCTTCGCGGTTTTGCAATCCTGGAATCGCTGAACGGCAACGAAATACGCATTGACTTCGACAAGATGGGGCACGTCGAAGTTAGCGGGCGAATTCGAAATGTTGGTGAGGATGCAACCTGCTTGCAGTTCTCCTTTGGAACCGATCAGACCTACATCGGTCCATTAATCATCCAACTGCGCGAACTCATTTCGGCAAGCGGCGCACACGGCTAACCAAATCGAAATTCGCGATAGGCTCCCCGCCCCTCCGAAGGGTGAGGAGGCTACTTGCGCGAAGTCCGGCGGCGCTCAATCAGTATCGCGTAGCCGCACAGGGCGGACCACACCAGCAGAGGTGGAATCAAAAGAGCTATCTTGAATGACATCGAATTTCTCCGAGTGGGCGAAAGCTTCGGCCTCTCTAACCCGCAGTTTGTAGCAGTACAGCGCGACGAGGCCAATCACCACGGCGCAGGAGTAGAAAATCGCCCGGTAGGTCGAGTCCAATCCGCCGCCGGTGACCGCTTGGTTCGCGCCGGCATGCTTCGTGGCGAACTGGGGCAAACGCGGCAATACCCAAATCAGAAACGGCACGGTAAGGAACGCAAAGATCGAGTACGCCCCCGCGTTCGCGGCCGCCCTTTCTCGACTCGAAAATCCCGCTCGCAGCGCGAAATACGCGGCGTAGATGAGCAATTGGATGAAGATAGAAACCTGGCGGAAGTCCCAATCCCAGGCCACCCCCCATTGCTCATATGCGAAGACCATGCCGGTCGCGGTGGCCAGCAGACACAGCAGGGTCCCCATCTCGATCGAGGCCAAACTTCGAATGTCGAAGGCGATATCGCGGGTTCTTAAGTATCTCCCTGCCATGATCGCTCCCCATAGGAAGAATACCGTACAAAGCATCGCCTCCGGCGCGTGGAAGAACAGAATCTTGGCGCTCTCAGGCTCGGCGAAGTTGCGCGCGGGCGGGGCCGTGGCGTAAAGGTACGTCACTAAGACCGAGGCGATGATAAGTGCCGTTCGATAAAGAGATTTCACTGGTCCCAAACTGCTACGAATAGATAAGGTCCGAGCGCGAAGAACGCCGTGGCGATTCCGGCTAGGCCCGCAACGGATATCCAGCCCGATGTTCCAGGGTCGCCAAATGCGATTCGCATCGCGCCGACTCCCAAGAAAATGACGGGCAGCAGCACCGGTATCGAGATTACCCCGGCGAGCGCCCCTCGGCTCGACGAACGAGACACAAAAGCGCCGCAAACGCTGATCCCAGCAGCTAGCGCCGCCGTCCCGGCCAGTACTCCACCTATCGCCAGCGGCCAATTGATGGGGCTAATTCCCACCAACAGAGAGAAAAGAGGCACCACAAGGACAGCGACGAGGAGCACGAGCACGAAATTGTAGAGCAGCTTGCCCCAAAACACTGGCCCGGGCTTCGCCCAAAGGCGCAGGAGGTCGCCGGTTCCCTGCTCTTCCTCCAGGATGAAAGTTCGCGCCAGCCCGGTGATTGCGGCAAACAGAAAGGCGATCCAAAGCATCCCTGCCGCTAACGTTGGTGACGGCGACGTTCTGGCGGAGGCCATGCCGAGCGCTGCAACAGTCATTACCGAGAAAAGCAGCGACGTGAACAGCCCATGCCTACCCCGCAGTTCTCCGAGGACCTCCTTTCGCAGTATTGCGCCCGTTTCAGCCGCCCAGCCTGAGCTCAAGGTCTCCGTACCTCCTTTCCAGAGGGTCGTTCGTCGCAACGATCACCGCGCCGCGACCCTTCTGCGCCTGGATTACTCCGTCCAACAGCGACCGGCCGCTTTCGTCGAGGCCGGCCCCCGGCTCATCGAGAATCAACAGATCGGGACTTGCCTGTAGCGCCAGCGCGAGCTTGAGCCGAGCGCGCATCCCGGTGCTGTAGCTCGAAGTGGGGCCGACCGCGCCGGGAAGCCCGACCTCCTCCAACAAGTCAACCCTTGTGTCCGACCCTCGTAGCTTTGCCGCCAACTCCATGTGCTCGGCCCCGTTGAGTGACGGATAGAGGCGCAAATCGGGCGCGGTGTAACCGATTCGAAAGCCTGAAGATTCCATCTGTCCCTCGCTCGGCGTCTCCAGCCCGACGAGGACCCTGAGCAGCGTCGACTTCCCCGAACCGTTTACGCCCGTCACGAGAAGACACTCGCCTTGAGCGACGCAAAACTCGAGCCTGCGGAAAACCCAGCGAGCGCCAAAGCGCTTGCCCAGTTCGTGCGCGAACACCATTCCATGTAAGTATGAAGCTTCCCAGGAAGTAAACTTCGGTGCGAATGACTCTCCAGGACCTGATTTTCAAGCTAAACGAATACTGGGCCGCGCAGGGCTGCCTCATCCTCCAGCCATACGACGTCGAGGTAGGCGCCGGAACGATGCATCCGGCAACGGTTTTCGGTTCCCTCGGCCCGGACCCCTGGAATGTCGCCTATGTCCAGCCGTCCAGAAGGCCCGCGGACGGCCGCTATTGCCGCAACCCCATGCGGAACCAGCGCTATTATCAGTACCAGGTGATCATGAAGCCTAGCCCCGACGACACCGTGGACCTCTACATGGGTTCGCTGAACGCGATCGGCTTCGACGTCAAAAAGAACGACGTGCGGCTTGTCGAGGACGACTGGGAGTCGCCGAGCATGGGCGCGAGCGGCGTCGGATGGGAGGTCTGGTTGAACGGCGCCGAAATCACCCAGTTCACATTCTTCCAGCAGATGGGCGGAATCGAGTTGAATCCCGTTTCTGTCGAAATCACGTACGGGCCAGAGAGGCTGTGCCTGATGCTGGATGAAGGTGTGTCTTTCTGGGAAGACCTCGAATGGGGCAACGGGGTCTCGTACAAGGAGGTCAACTACGACCTCGAGCTGCAGCACAACATTTACAACTTCGAGGTCGCGGATGTCGATATGCTCTTCAACCTGTTCAACATGTTCGAAGCAGAAAGCAAGCGCGTGGTCGAAACCGTCGCGGGATACTCCGAAGACCTAAGCCGCTTCAGCACCTCCGGCGAGAAGGACCCGATTTCGTTGGCCCATCCCGCCTTCGATTTGGCTCTCAAATGCTCGCATGTCTTCAACTTGCTCGATGCTCGCGGAGCCCTTTCACCGACCGAGCGGGTCGCCTACATCAATCGCATACGCGCCAGATCGCGTGCTTGCTGCCTGAAGCATGTGGAGATGCTCAAGAGCCGAAACCAACCCGTCACCGCGTCATAATCTCCTAGTTCAGACATGAAAGCCCATACATGTCGATCCATAGCAGCCGTTCTGGTCGCGATTAGCGCGGTCGGCTCCAGCAGCCAGACTCGGTCGCCACAATATCCAGAAGGCGCGGCTATCCCTCGCTCGCTCACGAACTTGGAAAGAGCTTGGCTAAGCGAAAACCTTTGGTACTTCGGGCAGGCTGACGGGGAAGGACCGCCGCCGACGGGCCCGGTCCGTTGCGCGTCCGAATATGAGCCCATGGACGGACTGCTCATGGCGTGGGAGGGCAGTGCCTCCTGGAAGAACATTCTCGCCGCCATGGCTCTCGAAGTCACCGGCCCGTTGGGAGGCGCACGGGTCTATATGGTCGTGGACGACCAGTCCGAACAAAACTCCTGCAACACAACCTTAACCAACGCGGGTGTGGACGTGTCGAACGTCTTCTATGTAGTTCGGCCGACCGACACAATTTGGATCCGCGACTACGGCCCCAGGTACATCTACCAAGGCGGTTGCCGGGCGATCGTCGACCATATCTACAACCGACCCAGGCCTCTCGACGACGTCTTCCCCCTCTATTTTTCTTCCCTCAAGGCCCACCCTGTGTACGAAATTGGGCTTGTCCACGGGGGCGGCAATTACCACCTCGATTCCGTATACCGAAGTTACGCTACGCGACTGATCAACAACGAGAACCCAGGCCTCACCGAGGCTCAAATCATCGCTAAATGGTTCGCGTTCCAGAACGTGAATACGACGCTCTTCAATCCCTTCCCGCAGGGCGTTGACTCTACCCAGCACCTCGACATGTGGATGCAAGTCATCGCCGACGATAGGGTCGTCGTCAGCGACTGGCCTACGGCTCCCGGCTCGACTCAGGACCAGATTTGCGATGAGCTGCGTCTTTGATGGCGCAACGAGGCTACACGGTTTACCGAACGCCGGCTCTGGCGACAAGCAGCCATTTCACGTATACCAACGCGGTGATGTGTAACGATCTAGTGATGATCCCGAAGTATTTGCAGCAGGGTATGAGCGCCTACAACACCCAGGCTCTCGCGACGTGGGAGGCTGCTGTCCCGGAAAAGACAATCGTCCAGATCGACGCCACGAAAATAGTCTCTGCCGCCGGAGTACTGCATTGCGTCGTCATGCACGTGCCGAAAAACTTGAACGGTGCGCTGCCCGGCGCGTATCTTATCGGTCCGCAGGGCGGCTCGCCCCAGGTTCTCACACCCGGAGAGCAAATCGAGATCGAGTGGCTCGCCGACGACGACAACGCCGTGACGGGCATCGATTTGTTGATGGACGCCCCGTTCGGTTCGACGCGGCCCGTCCCGATCATCCGTAATACGTCGAACGACGGGACCCATATTTGGACGGTACCTTCTACGTCAACGCTAAGGCGTTTCAAGCTAAGAGTCGACGCCAAAGATGCTCAAGGAAATACCGCCGCTTCATACAGCAGCGGCACGTTTACAATTCAATAATCTGGAGGTCCGAGCTTCCTCGCGAAAACCCGGAGCTACTTACCAGCAGCCTTGCTGGCAGCCTTCATGACTCGCGACTTGCGGCGGGCGGCCTGGTTCTTGTGAATAACGCCGCGCTGGGCGGCCTTGTCGAGCTGCTTGCAGGCGGTTGCGAGCGCAGAAGCGACGTCCTCACCCGAAGCGGTACGCGCTTTCTTGATGTAGGTCTTCAGCGCGGATTGTACGGCCTGGTTCTTAACGCGGCGCTTCTCATTCCGCTTCAGGTCCTTGTTCATTGATTTGATGTTAGGCATGTTTATTTCATCTTCGGGGGGTTATTGTGGCAGGTCCGCGGGACGGGGGTCAAATCTAGCTTCTAACGAACTTCCTCTTGGCCTTGTCGAAGCCTTGGGCTTCCTTCTTAGGATCGAAGTGCCAAACCGGTGAACCCGGCCGCTGATGGAAGGCGTGATAACCGGTCAGGATCGACGCAACGAGCCTGCGGGGAACGCGCCGGACCACGTTGGTTTCAGCGAGAATCGTTAGGTAATCCGCACCCTTCGAGTAGTGGCTTAGCACTTCTCGTACTATCTCGTATGTGGATAGTTCACTCGACCCGGCCGCGAGCTTGCGAAGTTGCTCCATCCGGTCGCTGCTGACGTAGATCAGCAGGTCCGGGTCAGATATCCACTCGAAGTCGAAAACGTTCGGCTCGGCAGTCTTTGTCAGAGTGAATGCTGCGCCGCTTTCTACCGGCTGTTCGAACCACCAGTCGATCAGGTTGAACATCAACCGAGTGTCGTGATTGAGCCAGACGTTGAGCTCTCTACCGGCCGAGTCGCGGAAGATCAGCTCTTGGATAGAGGGCGACTCCTCGAGCCAGCCCGTCGGAATTTGGCAAAGCGGAAATGTGCCGATTTCGCGATGCAGCGACTTTAGAACGAGCCGCAACTGGTCCGGCTGCTTCTTAGGCTTTGGCTGTGGGTCCTCGTCGAGAACGTCCTGCGCCAAGACGTTCGCCATCTCCTTGCGGAGGGCACTGCTGAAGCCGTCGTCTGAAAGCTCGATGTCAATCGGTTCTCCGTCTGAATCCCGGAAGTCGTAATCCACGTAGTTGAAGAATTCGGGAACGGAGCCAATGAACTCCGGCGCCGAATCGGATTTGCGGAACCGGTCTCCACCCACAAACCAAACCTTGTCGCTGGCTTCAAGGGCAGCAATCGCGTTGGCGAGGTCTTCCGGATAGGTGCGGTCTGCCGAGGTGAGTTCGTATTTCGTTTCAAGAAACTTGCCGACGCCGACGGAAATCGGGGAGGCCATAACGGCCTGCACCATTTCACCGACCTCCGGGTCGCCGAACTCGAGCGGCGCGACGTCTTCGACCTCCACGGCCGGTTTGGCTTTCTCCGCTTCCTTCAGAGCTGCCCTTAGCCACTTGGGGGCCTCGGCTTCAGGATGCATCTTGCTATCCGCGCCAAAAACATATCCGGGAACTGCCTGCAAGGCGTCTAGCAATTCGAGCGCGTCGTAGTAACGGCGTGCGTAGTCGGTTTCGGGATTGAGGTGCTTCCATGCGAAATAGCCGATCAACTTGACCGAGATTGGGGCGTGCTTGAGGGCCTCTTTGGCCGCCCTTCCCGAGTTCGAGTAATCGAGCTTGGCCAGGATTTTCTCGGCTGAAGCCACATCCTGCTCAGTGACGCCGTTCAGGTAAAGAGCCTGCTCCGGCTTCTCGCCGTCCGCCATGAATAGCCACTTGGCGAGCCCTGCTTGGCCGCTGTGAGTTATGAACATC
Source organism: Fimbriimonadales bacterium (assembly GCA_051003155.1). GTDB lineage: Bacteria > Armatimonadota > Fimbriimonadia > Fimbriimonadales > ATM1 > JACDEQ01. The sequence continues at coordinate 97,600 of JBPCLO010000026.1, forward strand.
TGCGGATCGGCCCCGAGCATCGCGGGCAGCTTAGATTCGAAATACTCCTCCGAAAGCTTTCTCGACCGCGATAGCTCGGCGGCCAAATCGGAGACACTAACCGGAGAGCCGAATCCTTCGAGAGTCGATTTCACCTGCTGATTGAGGGGTCCGTCGGCGCCGGTAACTCGCGAGGTGGGCATCCAGCGGCGGTCGCTGTAGGCGAACCTGTCCGGGTTCGTCGCCAACAAGTTGCGAAGGCCCGCGAGGTTGATGCCGAGCGGCGCGAGCTCGACCGCCAGGTCACCGAGCCTCAGCGTGGATTCGACGTTCGCGATTCCCTGGAGGACTACGCGATCGGCATAGGCGCGCGCGATATCAATGGTTCGAGTCTGTTGGGTACTTTTGGCCAAGTTCGGAAAACCTCAGTTACACCTTAAGAGGCGGGCACCCATTATACCGGACAGTCGTCGCCAATCTTCGCCCTGCGGCTAACTTCCGCCACAATACGCCCGACCTCCGCGGTGCGACAGGAGACGCCCCGGTGAAGCTGTGGTCATCCCCGGTGTCCGCTCACCTCAGCGGTCTAGTGATCTGAGCGGCGCGACGGCGGACATCAGCGGTGGTGCCCGCCACGCCGCTCATTCCTGTCTCATGCTCTCCACGGGGTCTTTCGCCCCGGCGCGCAACGCGGGAATCAAGCCGAATATGCACCCGATGCCGACGCTGACACCGAGCCCGAGAGCCAAAACGCCCGGCGTTAGCCGAGCGTGGATGGGTGTGGTCTGGTCGAGGACCTGGATGACCGCATACGACCCGGCGGCTGCGGCGAGCCCGCCCGCCAAGGTGAGCATTACGGCCTCGATCAGGAACTGGGCGAAAACGTCGCCGCGCCGCGCGCCGACGGTCTTGCGAATGCCGATTTCGCGCTTCCGCTCGTTCACGTTCATCAGCATAACGGTCATGATGCCAACCCCACCGACGACAAGAGCGATCGCGGAGATGCCCAAGACCAAGTATGTCAGGATGTTCAGCACCTTGTAGATCGCCGCGAGCAAGTCCTCCTGTGTGAGAACTGAAAAGGTTTCAGCGCCCTGAGTTTTCAGCATCGAGGCTTTGATTCGATCAACAATCCGTTTGGGCGGCACGGCGGGGTCCGTTTGCGTCCAGATTCGGTCGATCTGGACCTGTCTTCTCTTCGCCACGGTTTCGAACGGCAAGTAGACCGCCGAGCCGAACAAGTTCAGACCGAAGACGCCTTCCGAGCTCGCCTCGAGCGCTGCCCCGACAACCTGATACGGAATGCCGTTGACCTCGACCTCCTTGTGAAGAGCCGGTGCGTCTCCGAAGAGGCTCTTCTTAGCCTCGGGGCCAATAACGACTTGACGGCCTCCGGTGAACGGGCCGCCCTCTGCGAACGTGTGTTTCCGCATCAAAAACCACGTCGGGTCGACTCCGAGAGTGAAGGCGCGGACGGGCCCCTTCCCCGCCGTGACCGAGCCGGCGATGAACGTCCACTTGGCCAGACGCACGACCCCTTCGACCTTGGCAACTGCCTCGGCGTCGGTCCTCGCAAACGGGCTGAGGCCGATGTTGCCGCTGCCGCCACCCAGGTTGTTCGGGTCCACCCTGCCCGGAACAATGACAATGAGATTCACGCCGAGCGAGCGCACCTCGTCCTCCACGTCATCGCGCACGCCCATCGCAATCGAGATGAGGAGCATGACGGCGAGCGTCCCCACGAATATGCCCAGGGCGCTGAGCAGCGACCGCGCCCAACTCCCCTTTATCGATTCCCAGGCAGAAACGAAAGCATTCGAGAACATCGGCTCCGATTATGCAGACTGGAGACCGCGGAGACTGGCAGTATCGGAGGGCGTAGCTTATGCAAGGCAGCCGAGACGAACGGAAAAGGGTCGCGCCCCCTTCAACTTTCGCAGCGGGAGTAGCAGCGCCGCTTTTGCGAACTGAACCGGCCGGACCATCTGTTGGTCTAGCGGCGACAGCCACCTGGCCGCGATATCACGTAAACTCGCAAGCACGTGCCGTTCCTCATCGCTATCGGCGTCATCGCCACCCTATCCCTGCTCTTTGTCTGGTACACGCGCAAGATCTGGTTCTTTCGTGATCCGGATCATGCGCTGACGGAGCAAGGCGATCTCGTCTTGAGGAGCCCCGTGTATGGTCGCGTTGCCTACGTTAGGAGAATTGAAAATGGCGTCGTCGAGAGCGAGAAGAAGGGTGAGCGCATCCTGATCTCGGACATTACCAAGGACGACTGGCCAGACCAGGACGGCGACGGCTGGCTCATCGGAATCGCCATGACCGCGCTCGACGTGCACTACCAGTACTCACCCCTCCCGGCGACCGTGGGCTCGATCTGCCACCACGCACACGGGCGCAACCTGCCGATGTTTGACCTTTGGGAGTACGTGCGGATCACTTGGCTCAGGCGTGGGGTGCAGCTCTTCGCCAAGAAGTACGTTTTCGAGAACGAGAGGCAAACCGTGTGGTTGAAAGGCAAGGCAGCCAAAATTGCGCTTGTACTTATTGCGGACAAGTTCGTTTCCAAAATTACCACGTTCGTGAAGGATGGAGACTCGGTGGCCGCGGGCGGCAAGCTCAGCTTCATCGGAAGAGGCAGCCAAGTGGACGTGGTCGTCTGCGGCCAACCGGATTTGCTGGCATCCGTGCAGGTTGGCCAGGCTGTGCACGGCCCGTCGACCGTCATTGCAAGGCTCGGGCGATGAGCCGGCGGATGCCGGAACCCCCACTTGAAGCGTATAAGTTAAAATGAACAACAGGAGGATGACCATGACGCATTCGATCCGGACCATCACAGCATTCGCCGCCGCCCTCGCAGTCACCGGCTGCGGCACGAACCTGCTCAGCAAGAACGACGAGATCAAGCTCGGCCGCCAAGCCGCCCAAGGCATCGAACAGAAGTACGGCGTGAGCAACAACCCAGAGGACAACAACCTCGTCCAGCGCATCGGCCAGAAGATCATGGCCGCTAACAACCTGGAGTGGCCCTTTACTTTCAAGGTGCTCAACGATCGCTCCCTAAACGCCGTTTCGCTGCCCGGCGGGCCGGTTTACATCTTCCGTGGTCTGATCGACGCAACTGCAGGCAACGTGGACGAGCTCGCATCCGTAATGGCTCATGAAGTGGCCCACGTTCAGCACCGCCATGCAGCCAAGCAGTACTCGCAAGCAGTCCTGACCGACGTCGCCATCCAGGTCGGTACTGGCGGAGCCGTCCAAACGGCCGCGCAGATCGCGAACTTGTTCGCACAGATGAGCTTTAGCCGGGAAGACGAGTACCAAGCCGACTCCAGCGGAATTAAGTACGCTTATAAGGCCGGATATGATCCGAACGGCCTCGTGGAGTTTTTCCGCAGGCTCCAGCGCATGGAAAAGCAGGGATCGGGGAACGTTATCTCGAATAACCTAAGAACGCACCCCTTGACCAGCTCGCGCATCGAGCGGGCCGAAAAGGAGATCGCCAAGATTACGCAAACTGTGAATGCAGAAAGAAAGGCGTTAGAAATGATCGACGACAAGTGAAAGTAGCCGCCGTTATCCCCGCCTTCAATGAGGAGCACCGGATCGCTCGCGTCTTGCATGCCTTGGCGCAGTCGAAGCTCATCGACGATGTCATCGTCGTCAGCGACGGCTCGACCGACGACACGGCCCGTGTCGCGGGCCGCTTGCCGGGCGTCACAGTGCTCGACTTGCCCGCCAACCTGGGCAAGGGCGGGGCGATGTGCGCGGGGGTCGAGTACTCGGACGCCGATGTCATCGTTTTCTTCGATGCGGATCTGATCGGCCTGCGGGCAAAGCACGTGGATTCGCTCGTCGCTCCAGTGCTTTACGGCGCGGATATGGCGATAGGCATCTTTCGCAGGGGCAAGTTTTGGTCCGACGCGGCGCAGGTGATCAGCCCGTACATCAGCGGCCAAAGGGCGCTCAGAAGAGAGATCATCGAACAGATACCGTGGCTGGCCGAAGTGCGGATGGGCGTCGAGGTCGCGATCAATCGTATGGCCCGACGCAGGCACTTAAAGATCAAGCGCGTTGTTTTAGATGGAGTGACGCATACCTCGAAGGAACAGAAGTTCGGCCTAATGAAGGGCACCGCCCAGCGCGCGAAGATGTACGCCGAGATCGGCCGCGCGATGGTACGGGCACGAAAAGACCGGTAGAGCTGCGCGTGCTGCTTCCCCTCTTTGCTTTAGTGGCGTCCTGCGGCCCCTCGGCGGTTGTCGCTCCCCTTCCACCAGCAGAACCGCGCGCGGCGAGCGTGCTGGTCGTTTGGAACGCGAATGCACCCGAAAGCCGCCTGATCGCAGAAACGTACGTTCAGAAGCGCGGCGTGCCGCAGAAAAACCTGCTGGCGGTTAAGGTGACGACGAAGGACAATATCGCAGAGTCGGACTACGAATCCGGTGTTTTGGCCCCAGTCCGCGGGCACATCGCCAAGAACAAACTCAAGATCGATTTCATCGTTCTGGTACGTGGGGTACCCATTCGCCTGAACAACGACGGCGGCTATTCGCTCGACGCCTTCCTTATGGTGGATGCGCATCCGAGCCGCGCGGGCAAGTCCTTGGAGCCGTACCAAGCGCCGACGCCGGTGAACGGCAACGTGAACATCCGCGAGCAGGATATCAAGAGGGTGGTCAACCCGTACTTCCGGAAGAGCGAAAAGTTCGACAGCGACAAGTATGGGATGTACCTGTGCACGCGGCTGGACGGCTACACGGTCGAGGACGCCATCGGGCTTATCCAACGCTCCCTGAAGGCAGCCCCTGCGAAAGGTGTTTTTCTCTTCGATTCGTCTCCGGGCAAGACCTCTGGCTCGCTGGGCGCTACTCAATCGGCGATGCCCGCCGCAAAGAAACTCCTCGAAGGGAAACAAATGCGGGTGGTCTTCGATGAAAAAGCCGCGTTCGCCGGTGGACAGGATCTGATGGGCTACGCCAGCTGGGGAAGCAACGACGGCTCGTTCGATGCGCGAACCTACCATTCGTTGAGCTTCCTCCCGGGCGCGTTGGCGGAGACCTACGTTTCGACGAGCGGACGGACGTTCCGGCAGACCTCCGGCGGCCAGAGCCTGATCGCCGACTTGATCCGCCAAGGAGTAACAGGTGTCAAAGGATACGTCAGCGAACCGTTTACATTCGCTCTGGCGAGGGTCGACACGCTTTTCGACCGGTACACGAGCGGGTTTAACCTCGCGGAGAGTTTCTATATGGCTTCCCCGCTGCTCAAGTGGAAGGACGTCGTGATCGGCGACCCTCTGTGCAGCCCTTACCGAAAGGAGTAGCGCCAATATCTTTTCTGGAAACGAACGGCGCGCGTATCTATTACGAGGAGGAAGGGCAAAGGCTATCCTCTGCTCCTCATCCACGGAGGGCTTGGCAGCCTGAGGATGTGCACAAGCAGGTACCTATGTTCGCTGAGCGGTATCGGGTGATCCGGTATGACACGCGCGGATTCGGTAAGACCGACACCGAAGATGTCGAGTTCTCGAATCGCGACGACGCCGCCGCGCTTATGGACCACCTGGGCGTCCACAGCCGGTTGCTTCACCGCGTGCGCCTCGGAAAGAGAACCATGTGGCGCTTTGAACTCTCGCTAGGAAACGGAGCCTTTCGCCACATGGTCATTTCGGAGGACGATGTGGACCCGAAATCCAAGACCTATCTCATGGCTGATCTGCCGGCAAGCGTGAAAGCTGAACTGGAGAGTGCATACAAGGCAGCGACCCAGAGGCGCGGCGGCCAACCACCCCGTACACGGGTATCCGCTGTGCCAAACTAGCCAACTCGCGGAGAGATGGCAGAGTGGTCGAATGCGGCGGTCTTGAAAACCGTTGAGGCGAAAGTCTCCGGGGGTTCGAATCCCTCTCTCTCCGCCACCCCAAAATCATGGATGAACGAATCGGCGTCGACGAAAGCGGCAAGGGCGATTATTTCGGACCGCTCGTTGTAGCCGCGTGCTTCGTGGGGCCGGAGCACCTCGTGGAGCTCGAAGGCGTGCGCGACTCCAAAAAGCTTACCGACAAGCAGGCGCTTTACTTCTCGAACCAAATTCGAAGGGCATGCCCTCACTCGGTCATCTCGATCGGCCCGGCCAAGTACAACGAGCTTTACGATAAGATGCGGAACCTGAACGATTTGCTCGCCTGGGGCCACGCGCGGGCAATCGAGAATGTGCTCGATCAACGCGACTGCACGCTTGTCATCAGCGATCAGTTCGCCAAGCCCGACACGGTGAAAAAACAGCTCTTCGCGAAGGGAAAGTCCGTGGTGTTGGAATCCATTGTTCGGGCGGAGTCGGATATGGCCGTCGCGGCGGCTTCGGTATTGGCGAGGGCCGAATTTCTGCGCAAACTGAGATCCATTTCGGAGGTCTGGGCGATCGATTTGCCGAAGGGCGCCGGTCTGCCCGTGCTCGACGCTGGGAAGCGCTTTGTGTCGAAGCACGGATTCTCAAAGCTCGGCGAAGTCGCTAAGCTGCACTTCAAGACAACCGTCAGCTTTCGCTGAGTCGGACCTCAGTCATACCCGGGCTAAAGAGGAGCTTCAAGCCTCCCGTCGAACTCATACTGAGTGTGGTACAGCTTAAGCGCGCGCGAGAAGCTGGGAATCACCTCGGTCGCCGCGGCGGCCATCGCGGGCGCAGGATGGATGGGGTTTAAACAGGTCGTTTCGCCGACTCAGCGCTCGTTCGCGCCAGGCGTCCAAGTACAGGCGTCGCCCCTCTTCTCGATCCACGTGGCGGGCGCCGTGCGTAAGCCGGGTGTCGTTCGCGTAAACGAAGGGATGATGGTGCAGGACGCCATCCGCCTCGCAGGCGGCCAAACCGCAGATGCCAACCCGAACGCGGTCAACCTGGCTGCACCCCTCGTCGCTAATTCGCAGCTCTATATTCCCGCGGTCAGCGAAATTGTAAGCTCCTCTCAGCTCGGACCGTATGCCCCGGGCCCTCAATCCACAGGCGGGCAGGCCGGAGGGGTTGTCAGCATCAATTCCGCCACGGAGGCGGAGCTCGACACGCTGCCGGGCGTCGGTCCGGTGACTGCGCGTGCCATTATTAGCCACCGCAGCGCAATCGGCCGCTTCCGGTCGGTGGACCAGCTCCTCGACGTGAAGGGCATCGGCCCTGTGAAGCTTGCCAAAATGCGCGGACGTGTGACTTTGTAGATTTATGGTAACGACGGCGCCGAATCGGTGGTATCTGCGGTGGATTTTCGGGCCGCTGCAGTTCACAGGGGAGCTATTCGTCCTCATTTGGGAGGGTTTTAGCCGCATTTTCTCGCGTCCGTTCGAGTTCAAGGAGATGATCGGTCAGATGGTGTTCGTGGGTCTCGGCTCGGTGCCGATCGTCGCGCTCACCACATTCGCCTCCGGCGCGGTTATGTCTCTGTATATATCCCCGCTCCTCTCCAATATGGGCGTCACGACGATGATCGGAGGCACGGTGGGGTTGACCGTCACGCGGGAACTCGCGCCCGTCGTCGCCGGCATCATGGTGGCCGCCCGATGTGGTAGCGCGATGACCGCGCAGATCGGCTCCATGGCCGTCACCGAGCAGCTCGACGCCCTAAAAGCCTTGGGCGTGAACCAATACAACTACTTGCTCGTCCCCCGGCTCTTGGCAACCGTGCTCATGCTCCCGATTCTGGGTCTCTTGGGTGTCTACTGTGGTGTGATCGGGGGTCTGGTCGTGGCGACCGGCCACGGCATTCCAGCGGCGACGTTCCTCAACTCGATCGAGGTCATGCTCGACTCTTGGGACTTCCTCGGAGGCGTGCTGAAGACCGCGTTCTTCGGCCTCGTGATCACGATCGTCGCCTGCCAGCAGGGCTTCGGGACGAAAGGCGGCGCCGTCGGCGTCGGCAAATCGACCACGGACACCGTGGTGATCAGCATGGTGTTCATCTATATCCTGAACTACTTCCTGGCAGCTTGGTTTTATTAGGCAGCGCTCGGGCCGATCCAAGTTGAGTAAGGATGAGGGAACTATTTTTCCTCTCCCTCTGGGAGAGGTCCTCGCCGACGAAGTTGTGCGAGGGGTGAGGGAGATAATGCGGCCGCTCCGATCAAGTGCAGACTGCGTTCGAAAGGATTCCTCCCCCAAGCCTGGGGGAGGTTAGGAGGGGGTTGGCGTGGCTGTCATCGCATACCGCATTAAGGTCTACGTCCCGGGCGGCCGATAGGCGATATCCCTCGCGCGCCCAAGGGCATCCAGCGTCTCCTCGATGGTCAGCAGCGGCGTCGTCTCCAGTTTTGAGAGCGCCCCGCCGCCGGTGATCGCGATGGCCACAGCGGCCATCGACACATTGTCCGGCGCCTCCCAAAGGTATAGGCGTCGTACTCGCCGAACGCGAACCAGAAACCGTGCAGCTTGCCGCCGACGGATTCGATGTATTTGCGCGCAGCCTCGCGCCGATCCTCGGGGTTCTGCATCATTCGCGCCCACGTCTCGGGCGTATAGCTAAAACGCGTTAAGTAAAAAGCCATGTAATCCTCAGGTGCCCCACGCCGCGTCACCGATCGCCGGCCGTCACGGGGAGAATTTCAACCTGGACTGTACCCGCGGCGTGACGGCGAGGAGCGCTACCCATGGGAGGGTGGCGGAAGATGCGCGAGCAGCGCGACGAAACCTCTCGCAACCTTGGCAGCCGATTCGAGAGGCGCTACCGAACGTTTCCCAAGGCTCATCTCCGAAACGCCACTGTTCGAATCCCAATATCCGGTGCTTCCGAGTCTGGAACGGCCTGCACTCACCCGGGCCGCAAGCGACTCCTTCCCCGTACTCCCAAGCCCACGGCGAAGAGTAAAACGCATACGCCGCGACAGCGCAGAGAACAGCGCAGACAAGAGCGGCCAAGACGCTTGCGCGCATCATAACCATAAGTGCCTTCCCGCGGGCAAAACGTTCAATAATATTGTCCGGTTTGTTGACAACATCCTGGGCACCGACAAGAGCCGATGCTTAGATTTGCCACTTCCGAAGCCCCGTCCCCGTAGCCGACACCGACCAACCATGTCTCAGCCCAAGTGCATGTACACCGAAGCGCCGCCGTCGACCATGATGGTTGCCCCGTTGACGTACGACGCCTCATCCGACGCCAAAAACACCACAGCCTTCGCCACATCGCCGGGTGTGCACAGCCGAGGCATCGCGTAATCTCGCAGCGCCGGCTCGATCTGCTCCGGCGTCCGGTAGAGCGGCTCCAGCGAGGGAGTGAGCACGAGGCCGGGGGCGACGGCGTTGCACCGGATGCCGCGCGGCCCGTACCGCGCTGCCATGGATTTTGCCAGGTGAACCAAGCCGGCCTTGCACGCTCCGTACGCCGGCCGCACCCCGCGCCCGACGAAGCCCTCGATCGACGCCGTGTGCACGATCGCACCGACGCCGCGCGCCAGCATATGCGGGATCGCGTGCTTGCAGCCCATGAACGCGCCCTTCAGGTTGACCGCCACCATCTGATCGAAAACCGCCATATCCAACGCCGCGATATCGTCGTCCAGCGCAATGACGTGGGAGTCGGCCGCGTTGTTGTGCAGGATGTCGATGCCGCCAAACGTCTCCACCGCTGTCTCGATCATCCGAACAACTTGCGATTCATCCGAAACATCCACGACGGCCGCCACTGCCCCTTCGATCTCCCCAGCCACCCGCTCAGCAGCCTGCCCGTCGATGTCGGCAACAACGACCGACGCTCCCTCCCTGGCCATCAGCCGCGCCGTCGCCTCGCCGATTCCGCTGCCCGCACCGGTGACGACGGCGACTTTACTTGTTAGGCGTGTCATCGGTGGACGCTACCCGATGGGCCGAGGCCGCGATTGCATCCCTGCCTGCAAGCAACTGCAGTTCCAAACGCCATAATCAGAGCCTATGTCCCTCCACGCAGTCAATCCAGACGTACAAGCGCAACGCACGCACAACCTCGCCCAGACCGACCCCGAGGTTGCCGGAATTATCCGCAAAGAGGAGACGCGGCAGGAGACTAACCTCGAGCTGATCGCAAGCGAGAACATCGTGAGTAAGGCAGTCCGCGAGGCGGCCGGCAGCGTGATGACCGATAAGTACGCCGAGGGGTACCCGGGCAAGCGGTATTACGGCGGCTGCGAGTACATGGACGAGGTCGAGAGCCTCGCGATCGAGCGGGTGAAGGCACTATACGGCGCGCAGTGGGCGAATGTGCAGCCACACAGCGGCGCCCAGGCGAACATGGCCGTCTATTTCACGCTTCTCGAGCCAGGCGACAAGATGATGGCGATGAACCTGGCCCACGGAGGCCACCTCACGCACGGCAGCCCTGTCAACTTCACGGGCAAAATGTACCAGATCATCCCATACGGAGTTCACGAGGGCGACGAAACGATCGACTACGACGAGCTTGCCAAGCTCGCAGAGGAGCACAGGCCCAAGATCATCGTTTCCGGCGCCACCGCGTACTCGCGCCGGATCGACTTCGCCCGTTTCCGCCAGATCGCTGACTCGGTGGGCGCGATCCTCATGACCGACATGGCGCATCCCGCGGGCCTCATCGCCGCCGACGAGTATCCGAATCCGGTACCTCACGCCCATGTGGTTACATCGACGACGCACAAGACCCTTCGCGGGCCGCGGGGCGGGATTATTCTCTCTACAGACGCGGAGCTCGGAGCTCGGATCGACAAAACGGTCTTTCCAGGCATCCAGGGCGGCCCGCTCATGCACGCGATCGCGGGCAAGGCCGTTTGCTTCCACGACGCCGCCCAGCCGTCGTTCAAGGCGTACGCCCGCCAAGTCCGTCTGAATGCAGACGCGCTCGCCACCGCCATGACGAGCGAGGGATTCCGAATCGTGAGCGGAGGAACCGAAAGCCACCTCATGCTCGTGGACCTGCGGCCCTACGGCATCAACGGCAAGGTCGCTCAAAACGTGCTCGACACCGTGAGCATCACCACGAACAAAAACTCGATCCCCTTCGACCCCGAAAAGCCCTTCGTAACCAGCGGCCTCCGCCTCGGGACGCCGGCTGTCACCACGCGTGGCATGGAGGAGCCGGAAATGGCCACAATCGCGTCACTGATCGCCCGGGCTTTGAGGAGCTATGAGAACGAGGGCGAGCTAACTAACGTGCGTTCCGAGGTCGTCGCACTCACCTCACAGTTTCCGGTGCATGAGATATAGACAGTAGACTTCCTGCTATCGACATGAGCCGCCTCGAATCCTACGGCCAGGACCCATCTTCGGAGCGCGGTCTTTTCGTGCTCGAACTGGCACGCGGGAGAGCTTGCAAGGCGGGCCTCGCGATTGCCATCGGAGAACCATCGTGGGCAACGACGATAGAAGGCGTATTCAAAAACCCGAGAGCCTTTTCGGAGGCGTGGCTCGACAAGAATGGCGGCCAGTAAACTCCTGTAACGCTTCCGCCTAACCCTTTCCTCGCCGTTCCAGCCTATATCCCTTGCCGTTGTCATCCGGAATTGCCCACCAGTAGCGATGTTCCGCAAGGTCCTTGGCCTTCCCCTCCTTCCAGTCGAACTGCGAGTAATGCTCCGGGCTCTTCTGCAGCAGGCGACTGCGATGCGAGGAATGCACTTTCTCGTCTCCCCACCAAATCGGCAACGAGCCCTCGCGTGTGAAACCCTTTATTTGCTCTCGCAGCGCCTCCGTGCGAAGCCCCCGCCGGTCGGACTCGTCGGCTATCGCGTCTGCATAACGTGCAAGCGCTCCCGGCCAGAATTTCCACTGCAATGTCGCCGGGTGATTCAGCCACGCGGTCCGCTTCCCTCCGTCTTTCTTCGGCACGTCGTAAAGGATGTTTAAGATCAGAGCGCACTCGAGCAGTTGCTTCCCAAGTCGCCTCGTATCGAGGCACGCCGCGCATTCCGCGTAATCGGTCGAAGGCACGAAGACCTGCACGCCCGAATTGTAGCTACAAAAGGGCCCGGCAGGGATAGGCGAGCCATGGTTCGCCATCCAACCGAACGCATCGTGTATTCTGCGAAGTCTCTTGGCCACGTCGACGCGCGAAGTCTATGCAGTAGAAGTCATCAGAGCCATCGCCAGCCGACATGGCCTAGAGGGCGACCTCGAGCTCATGCCAGACAGCGGCATGGTGAACGAGGCTTGGCTGATGGGTGGCGATTACGTGCTGCGCATCATCCGAGAACAAGAGGCCGACGAGGAGGCCGAGCGCGAGAGTCTGGTCGTCCCCCTCGTTCGCGCGGCGGGAGTTCGCTCACCCGACCTGATCGCGGCGAATCTCGAGCGCGACATCATCCCCCGGCCGTATACGATCTACGAGCGCGCGAAGGGCGAGCTGCTCGGCCACCTGACAGACGATCCGGCATTGTTCGGCGTCCTCTATCGGGAGCTCGGACGCGAGATCGCCCTAATCAACAGCATTTCGCTTCCCGAGGGCGAAACGTCCCTTCGCGACGGCTCACTCTTCGACGCACCCGAGCAGGTCGCGAAGGCTCTCGCAGCCCAGAAAATCTCCGAAGTTGAAGCAAAGGAGATCCGCCAGCGGCTCGATGACCTTGAAGCCGACTTCGGCGAGAAGCCAGAGCCGGCACTCCTGCACCGCGACCTCCACCCCTGGAATATGTTCGCCGACCCGGACACGCGCGAGCTGACGGCAATCATCGATTGGGGCGACGCAGCATGGGGTGACCCAGCGATAGAGTTCGCGTCGATGCCGCTCGTTGCATTGCCCAACATGTTCGAAGGATACAAGGAGGCAGGCGGAGGAGTCGATCGCCATCTGATCGCGAGGTCAGTCCACCGGGGCATCGGCCTCGCACTTTGGGAACTGCGCGACCTGGATCCACGCCGCTTCGCCCGACAATGGTGGCGCATGTCACCGGGCGGATGGGATGAAGTTTGGCGGACCGTCGACAGATTGATGGCCTAACTTCGGGCCAGCGGTTGGTAAACTGGGACTAAGTGAGAACGCGTCACGTAGCGCTCGTGGCAATGTCCGGCGTTCGAGTCGTCGACCCAAAGCTTCGCGAGATCGGCCTGACATTACCCGGCTTCGTCGAGCGCGGGAAAGTTATAGCCTCCCTGCCAAGCCTTGGCCTTCTGACCCTAGCGGCGTTGTGCCCGACGGATTGGGAGCCCTCGTACGTCGAGATCGACGAACTCGGACCGGACGCCGCCAACGAGATCACCGGCATGAAGCCTGACTTGGTCGCCATCTCGTCTCTCAGCGCTCGGGTCGACGACGCGTACGCTTTAGCAGAAGCGATTCAACGTGCGGGCATTCCGGTGGTTATCGGCGGGCTGCACGCCACCGTCTTGCCCGACGAAGCGCTCAGGCATGCCACGGCCGTCGTTGCCGGTGACGGTGAACTGGCTTGGCAGCGGGTGTTGGCCGATGCGGCGGTCGGCAAACTGGCGGGTATCTACAAGAACCAGGGATATTGCTTCGCAGACGGCGACCCGGTACCGCGCTATGACCTGCTCGATGTCGAGAAGTACAACCGGCTGACCCTTCAGGCTTCTCGAGGCTGTCCGCTGGACTGCTCGTTTTGCGCAGCATCGAGGCTCCTTGGCCCGCCCCGCCGAAAGCCGATCTCGCAAATCAGGCGCGAGCTAGAAGCGATCCTTCGCATCTGGCCGCGGCCATTCATCGAACTGGCCGACGACAACACTTTCCTTGCAAACCGGTGGTCGGCGGAGTTGCTCGATTTATTCTCCGAATACCGGATCAAGTGGTTTACAGAAACCGACATCTCGATAGCAGACAAACCTAATCTTCTTGATAAGCTTGCCGATTCCGGCTGTGTTCAAGTGCTTATAGGACTGGAGTCCGCAGTTCCTGAATCGCTCGCGACGGTGGATCCGCGCGGTTGGAAGCGCCGCAGAATGGAGCGGTACGCGGAGAGCGTGGCTCGCATCCAAACCGCCGGCGTGTCGGTCAACGGGTGCTTCGTTCTGGGATTCGATCAGGACGGCCCCGAAGTGTTCGAAGAGACGCTCGCGATGATCGGCCAATTGGATCTTGCCGAAGTGCAACTGACGATCCTCACACCGTTTCCCGGGACGTCCACCTACGCACAGCTGCGGCAACAAAAGCGACTCTTCTTCGATCGCTTCTGGGACAAGTGCACACTATTCGATCTCACATTCCGTCCGAAGCGTATGAGCGCAGAGGAGTTTCATGCTGGCTTTCTCTGGCTAGTGCGACAGGTCTATTCACAGCAAGCGACCGCGGCCCGAAAGAAACGATTTCGTAGCTGTGTCCGTGAACGTTTCAGGAAGGAGAAGGCAAAGGCGTGCGCCAAGTCCTAAGCGACCTCGGGGACGTTCTGCTCCTGCGCATATCCGGCGACCGCATTCGGGGACTGGGCTGGAAGCACTTTGCACTGGGTCTAGTCTTGACCTGGATCGTCGGCATCGGCCGATGGTACGACGATCCCGATGCGGTGCTGGCCCAACAACTGGGCGCCGGCTCGGTAGGCTATATTTTCGTGATTAGTCTGCTGATTTGCTGGTTGGGGGGCCCATTCGCCACCGCGCGAGAAATTCCATGGACTTACCCGCGGGTTCTCACGTACGTCTCCTTGACTGCACTGCCAGGAATCGTTTACGCCTTTCCGATCGAGTGGGTTGCATCGGCGTCGGTTTCACGATACTACAACCTGTCAGCCCTCGCTCTCGTATCGGCCTGGAGGGTTGCGATGCTCGTGCGCCTTTACCGCGACGGCGCGGGCATGAAGCCGACGCAAACGGCCGCTACGACGCTATTCCTGATAAGCGGGATAGTCCTGGTTTTGTCGTTTGCAAGAGTCTTGAACGCCGTCGCATCCGCTATGGGAGGATTTCGTGAAGAGGGAGAAAGGCTGGCTGCCGACCTCGCGGTGGGCGCCTGTATGATCTCGATCGGCGTGCTCGTCGTTTCGGGGATATCGTACTGGTACTTATGTGCCACGCGATATCGAGGCTGGCCCTGGACAGGCCGATCACGTCGTCTCTGATGATTCAGTCTTTAATTGAAGTCGCCTGAACCGCGCCCTTAGGCGGGTTCCAGTCCCACGAGGCCTCGCTTGGCCTGCGGTCGAAGTGGAGCTCAATGAATTCGGTTACGTACGTGGCTTGGCTACCTCCCATCCGAATAGCGATGGGTGGGCTCTTGTCTGACGAGACGATAAGATCGTATGGATCAGCCTCCCTCCGTATCAGCGTAAAGACTCTAACCTTCCGACGTTCGTACTCGCCATCCTTCGCGACGATGGCGATGGGTAAGGTGCAGGCCGGTGACGAGAATCGTTTCCCGAACGCGGCCGCAGACTGCCACGCGGACGGTTTCTCTACAAGGTACTTATTCTCGTCTGGCGAGTACATGTACGTGACTTTGCCGTCGCAATGCATCTCTCGGTTAGCGCCGAAATATGCGGAACGACCCCCGACGCCGATTCGAAATGTCCATACACTGCCTTGCGACACCGGGCCGCCCCTCGAAATCATCGCACCCGTAATGGCTCGGAACTTGTCGAAGTTCGCCAAGTAGGCCAAATACTCGTCGGTGGCATCTTGCGATACGGGCGTACCAAGGCTCAGCAGCAGGCTGATTGCAGTGATCATCTTTTGTCCTCCCTTTGTTCGACGCTCAAGAAACGAACAAGATTCCTACAAAAAAGGAGCCGGATCACCAATGTGAGCCGGCTCCTTTCAAGTGCACAGACCTTAGTTTTTGACGATCTGCTCTTCTTCTTCCTTGGCGCCGCCATTGGTGCCGGTCGCCTTGCGGAACAGGATTTGGCAGTTCTTGTCCAATTCGACAAGGACCGTGTCGCCGGCTTCGAACCGTCCGAACAGAATCTCTTCGCTGAGCGGGTCCTCGATGAACTTCTGGACTGCCTGCGCAGCGGCCGGGCGCCCATGTCGGGGGCGTAGCCTTCGCGAGCGAGCATTTCCTTCCCAAGTCGCCTCGTATCGAGGAACGCCGCGCATTCCGCGTAATCGGTCGAAGGCACGAAGACCTGCACGTCGCGAATTGTAGTTTAAAAAGGGCCCGGCAGGGAGAGGCGATCCATGGTTCGCCATCCAACCGAACGCATTGTGTATTCTGCGAAGTCTCTGGGCCACGTCGACGCGCGAAATCTATGCAGTAGAAGTCATCAGGGCTATCACCAGCCGACATGGCCTAGAGGGCGACCTCGAGCTCATGTCAGACAGCGGCATGGTGAACGAGGCTTGGCTGATGGGTGGCGAGTACGTGCTGCGCATCATCCGAGCGACGCGGCTTGGGTGACCCAGCGATAGAGTTCGCATCGATGCCGCTCGTCGCATTGCCCAACATGGTCGAAAGATACAAGGAGGCAGGCGGAGGAGTCGATCGCCATCTGATCGCGAGGTCGCTCCATCTCGGCATCGGCCTCGCATTATGGGAGCTACGCGAACTCGAACCCCGCCGCTTCGCTCGCCAGTGGTGGCGGATGTCGCCGGGAGGATGGGATGACGTCTGGCGAGCCGTCGATACGTTCATGGCTTAGCTAGGAAAGAGGAACCCGCCCGGCCAATCCTCTAAGAGTCTTCAGAGCGCGCTCGCCGACACGTGCGAGCAATTCGTCCGCGCCTTGGAGCGCCTTCTCGATATGCGGGATCGCCCTCGCATCGCCACTTTTTTCGAGGGCCGCAACTGCCTGCCAGTGTATCTTCCGATCCTCGCTTCGCCCGAGAACCCAAACCGCCACGTCGAATGCCCGCGCCTTATCGAATTTCGGCGAATTAGCAAGCAGGTTGCCGCGGACCTGCTGATCGTCGGTAACGTCTGCGATGACAGAGAAAACCGCATCGACAAACTGCGCATCAGGCTTTTCTACGGCGTGCGCGATGTCGCTACGGTCGTGCGGCCGGGCACTCTTATCCGAGAGCAGCGCTCTAATAACATCAGAGCGCTCGGTGTAGCCAAGGCGGGCGAAGCTTTTCGCGATTGCGGCCTGCTCGTCTTCGTTCATCGTCGGAAGCGTAGCCGCCGCTTCCAAATAGCCGATGGCATTGGGATCGTCGGTCCAGCCGAGCGCTTCCAGCACCTTCACACGCTCCCAAGAGTTTTCGGTTTGCCAGTTCGTCAGCAGTTCGACCGCCCGCGGATCGCGGAGTGCGGCAAGCGCCAGGGCCGCTTCCCATCGCAACTCCCTGTCAGTCGAAGTCATCAATGCGTAAACGCGTTCTCTTAGCGCGTCCGAATTCCAGACGCGCAGCACGCGCCGCATCCTTTCGGCGTTTTCCGGCTCCCGTTCAATGATGAGTGCTGCTGTTGAACGCCCGGTCGGGCCGGCCACTCGGATGACGATCTCGAGAGCGCCCTGCGCGACGCGCGGCTCGTCGCGCAGGGCGTGCATCACGGCAGCGAACTGCTCGTCTTCAAGCGAATAAAGATTAAACGCGCCAAACCAAACGACAGCGCCCAATAACGCGGCACGCACGCCAGCCTCTTCATCTTCGATGGACATCTTGAGCAGGCGATTGGCCAATGGCGTGTCGATGCGCATCCCTTGGAGGTATTGGATCGCTCGCCTGCGGTTAGCCGCGCTGGTATCATCGAGGAAGCTCGCAAAGCCTTCCACTTTGGTAGCCTCGTGGGCATACTCTAGGCCCGACAAGGCGAGGTATCGAATCTGCGGGTTCTCAGAGGTTCTCAGCTTCCATAGCAGCGGACGGGCTTCGTTCGGCTGAGGGCCGTGCGTATCCGTCGCCAACCTAAAGAGCAAGCTGGCGTACGATCGCCTGCGCTCCGGCGGGCCGCTTAGCGCCTTCTGGAGAATGGCGCGATATGCGGGCATGCCGATGCTACGCAGCGCGCCTTCCGCAACTTCTTCGGTGCCGGGGGCGAACGCCGCGGCCAAGATCATCTTCAGGTGCTTGATATCGCCGGTTTGGCCGAGCGCCCAAATGGCGCTACTCTTGACCGTAAGGTCGGCAGAGCGGGCTTCGGATACGAGCCGCCCGATGTCCTCTTTCAGGAGCAGTTCGGCGGCGTGCATGCGCGCCGCGTCCTGCGCAGGTATCTGACTGCCCTGCGCATATGCGAAGACAATCCATGTGAGGAGCGGCAAGACCATTTCGGACACTATTCTACTCCGCTCTCTAACGTCCCATGGGCGCCGGTGCCCGGGTTCAGGACCGACCATCTCCTCTGCGAGCGTCTATCAGTTCCAGTCTAATAAAATTCTCGTCGTACGGAAACGGAATAGCCAAGCCCCTCCCTCGGAATGACTTGTGTTTGAAGGAGGGGGTTGGGCGTCGCAGCCAATACGCTAAGTTCCTGTCCAGCGCCCGAAGACTTGGTAGGACTCAAACAAATGAGCCGGTTCGCCAAAGTGAGCCGGCTCATTTCAAGTGCACAGACCTTAGTTTTTGACGATCTGCTCTTCTTCTTCCTTGGCACCGCCATTGGTGCCGGTCGCCTTGCGGAACAGGATTTGGCCGTTCTTATCGAGTTCCACGAGAACCGTATCGCCGGCCTCGAACCGTCCGAACAGAATCTCTTCGCTGAGCGGGTCCTCGATGAATTTCTGGACCGCCCTGCGGAGCGGCCGGGCGCCCATGTCGGGAGCGTAGCCCTCGCGAGCGAGCATTTCCTTCACTTCTTGAGTGACTTCGACGACGATCTTGTTGCGAGCGGCCTGCTGGTTCACGCGGGCGATCTGCAGTTCCACGATGTGCAGAATTTCTTCTTGCCTCAAGTGATGGAACACGATCACCTCGTCTACGCGGTTGAGAAACTCGGGCCGGAAGAGCTTCTTCATCTCCGCCAGCATCTTGTTCTTCATCGATTCGTACGCTTTCGGGTCGTTCGGATCGATCGCCGTGCTGCGGAAACCGAGGCCTTGCTCTTCGTCGAGCGGGCGAACGCCCACGTTCGACGTCATGATGATGACCGTATTTCGGAAGTCCACGACGCGGCCTTGCGAGTCGGTCAAACGGCCGTCCTCCAGAACCTGCAAAAGGATGTTGAAAACATCGGGATGCGCTTTCTCGATTTCATCCAGCAACACCACGCAGTACGGGTTCCGCCGAACGGCTTCCGTTAGCTGGCCGCCGTCTTCATGCCCCACATACCCCGGAGGAGCGCCGATCAGCCGGCTCACAGAGAATCGCTCCATGTATTCGGACATGTCGATGCGGACCGTGTTGCTCTCGTTTTCGAACAAGTACTCCGCGAGGGCCCGCGCCATCTCGGTCTTGCCGACACCCGTCGGGCCCAGGAAGAAGAAGCTGCCCATCGGCCGCTTCGGGTCTTTCAGGCCCGAGCGCGACCGGCGAACCGCACGCGAAACCGCCTCGACCGCGTCGTGTTGGCCGATAATCCGCTCGTGGAGGTCTTCCTCCATTCGCAGAAGCTTCTGGCTTTCGGTCTGCACTAATCGCGAGACCGGGATGCCCGTCCAGCTTTCTACGATGTGCGCGATCTCGGCCTCGCCGACGATCGGCTCGTCATGGTGGACTGCCTTCCACTCTTCTTCGCGCTTGTTGACTTCGGCTTCGAGTTCGTCGATCTCGGCGCGCAGGGGTGCAATCTTGTCGTTCAGGTCTTGGTGCCGCTCGAGGTATTCCATCTCGCGCTTCTTCTTGTCGAGGAGCTGCTTGTCCTGACGCACGTCGAGAGGCGGCAGGCTGAGCTGCAACCTCACGCGGCTAGCGGCTTCGTCGACAAGGTCGATCGCCTTGTCCGGAAGCGAGCGGTCGCTAATATACCGGTTTGAAAGCTGCACGGCTGCGTCGATGGCTTCATCTTGAATTTCAACGCCGTGGTGGCCTTCGTAGCGATCCCTCAGGC
Organism: Fimbriimonadales bacterium; assembly: GCA_051003155.1. GTDB lineage: Bacteria > Armatimonadota > Fimbriimonadia > Fimbriimonadales > ATM1 > JACDEQ01. The sequence goes on from JBPCLO010000026.1 coordinate 117,380, forward strand.
CTTTCAAAATCTCGGTGGCTTCGTCTTCGGAAGGTTCCCTAACTTGCACAGGCTGGAACCGACGCTCCAGGGCCGCGTCCCGCTCGATGTACTTCCGGAATTCGTCCTGGGTCGTCGCGCCGATGCACTGCAGCTCCCCACGTGCGAGGGCCGGTTTCATGATGTTCGAAGCATCGATGGCGCCTTCTGCTGCGCCCGCGCCCACGAGAGTGTGGAGCTCGTCGACGAACAGGATGACCTCGCCATCGGCTCGCCGTACTTCTTCCATAACGCGCTTCATCCTCTCTTCGAACTCGCCGCGATACTTGGTTCCGGCGACGAGAGCGGCGAGGTCCAGCGCCACAATTCGCTTGTCTTTGATCTGGTCGGGAACGTCCCCGGAAACGATCCGCTGTGCCAAGCCCTCGGCTATGGCGGTCTTACCCACACCGGGTTCGCCGATAAGACAGGGGTTGTTCTTGGTTCGGCGGCTGAGAATCTGCATTACACGCTCGATCTCGTTTTGCCGTCCGATCACCGGGTCCAGCTTGCCGTTCCTTGCCATTTCTGTCAGATCCCTGCCGAATTCGTCCAGGGTCTGGGTTTGCGACCGAGACGCGCGGCCGGCCTTGCCGACCGGGGTTTCGTTGTCTTGCAGAGCCATGACTTCCCTGCGCGCCTTCTCGAGCTCGACGCCCAGCTTGGCGAGGACTCGCCCTGCGAGGCCGTCTCCTTCCCGAATAAGGCCGAGCAACAGATGCTCGGTGCCGATGTAGTTGTTGTTGAGGTTTCGCGCCTCGTCGTATGCGAGGTCGATCACGCGCTTGGCGCGTGGGGTCAGCGTCATCTCTTGCACAGGCTTGTGATCGCCGCGCGGAAGCTGCTTTTCAACCTCCGTCTTAATTCGGCTTAAGCTGATTCCCAGCTTCTCCAGAACGCGAGCAGCCACACTGTCCGACTCGCGGACCAGCCCCAGGAGCAGGTGCTCGGTACTGACGTAGCCCTCACCGAATTTCTGCGCCTCTTCCTGGGCGTAGAATACGACCTTCCTCGCTCGTTCTGTAAATCGTTGCCACATATTGTTCCGTTCTTTGCGTTTGCCTTGCCCTACTCAAAGTATACGTCTAAGGGGATCGTGCGACTCAAGGTCCTGGGCCATATAGACGCACGCTCTGGGAAGGGACGGATTCCAGGCCGGAGTCAATTCAGGAAACCGTCGAATAATCGCAGTCGCCGCAAGCTCAGCTATTGTGTCAGAAAACGACGCCGGTACGTCGGACGCTGATTCGTTGCTCTAATGAACACCCATCGCTTGCATCGATATAGACATTCCCACAATCGGATTCGTTCCAAAATTCGTCATTTCGAGCGGAGTGGAGGAACCTGCCAGTTGTCGCTAAATCTATCGTAAGCGGGACAGGGGGTGCCGCGGCGATAGGTCCGAATGCGCTAGTGTGATTCCGTGGCAACGGGCATCCTCACTAACCAACATGATTTTGCTCGTCGACCAGAAGGCAGCGAAGATGTGCTCGGCGTTCATCCCGCGACGCCTTGTTTCTATGAACTGTTTGCTGTCCGCGAGCACCTGAAGATCGTGGCAACGTGCTTCGATAGGCTCGACGATATCGACGCACGAGGCGAACCCTTTTACTCCAAAAAGTACGACCTCTACTCAAAGGCGAACGAGTTCGTGGCGACCCTGAGCAAGGGAATGAAGCAAAGGTGGCTGCCGCGACAAAAAGTCAGCTGCCCAGATATGCGGTTCGACAACCTTCCGTCGCTACCCACCCAAGCCACCTCTTCAGGGGGACTGGTATAATTACTGTTCACCCGTGTCCGGTTTTTTGCACTCTGGTATGGCCGGTGTAGCTTTCGAACGCCACTCTGGGCTTCTCAGGGATGACATGGCACAGTCCGGGGGGGTGACAAGATCGCTGCGAAACCTTTTGGCCACTTGTTGTGCTACACGCTTGCGTCATCCCCGTTCAACCAAGCGGGTGCCATGGCGAGGGGCCCGTACGGTGTGAAGCCTTCCCTCCGGTGGCACGGCGAGATTCGCGCGTGCAATTTCCAAAATTATTGAGGCCTTCGATCCAATCTGACCGTGGGCGGGCGTGTTGGCGGTTTACCAGTGCACTAGCAATAGACCTATTCCTAGTCTTGGTCCGCAGCCTCCATTCTCTACTCCACAGGCCCGGCTTGACTCCCGCCCGGCCGAACCTCCATAATAGGAGACGTTCCCCCTTCCCGGAAGGCCAATCCATGATGAAACTCGTCGGTGTCGATGTCTACGTTCAGTCTGAAACGCTTCCTGAAGTGCCCAAACAGCACGGCAAGATGAAACTAGTTTTCATTTCCAACCGCGGCACGCGCGTCTCCCCTGAAACGAACGTTGCGCTCATCGACCTGATGCAATGCCGCTACGAATGCGAGGCCGACCTCACGGAGGGCGACATCACCGAACTGCTCGTCAGCCTTGACCGAAGCGCCATGAAGTGGACGAAAGCCCAGAAGCTCTGGGCGAAAGACGGCGAGAAGATGTACAGCCAGCCTTACTGAGCTTCCCAAGAAAACCACTATGTCTCAAGACGTTTGCATCATTCGCGGCGACGGCATCGGGCCAGAAATTTCCGATGCCGTCGAAAAGATCATAGACGCAGCCGGCGTCGCGATCAACTGGATTCCACTCGATGCGGGATTGAAATGCGTGGAGGCAGGGGAGCCGATCGTTCCCGATCGTACGATCGACAAGATCCGCGACGTGGGCATCGCCCTTAAAGCGCCGATGACCACGCCGATCGGGAAAGGCTCGGTCAGCCCTAACGTGACGCTGCGAAAGAGGCTCGACCTGTACGCCTGCGTCCGTCCCGCGAGGTCGCTGCCTGGGGTGAAGACCCCGTTTCAAGGCCTGGACATCGTGATCTTCCGAGAGAACTCGGAGGACCTTTACACCCAAATCGAATACATGGTCACGCCCACCGTCGCTAACTCGCTCAAACTGATCAGCGAGCCGGCCTCCGAAAAAATCGCGCGCGCCGCCTTCGAATTCGCCCGCAAGAACGGCCGTCGCCTCGTGACGTGCGTTCACAAGGCGAACATCATGAAGATCGCCGACGGACTGTTCTTACGCACCTTCCAGCGCGTGGCCAAGGAGTACCCGGACATCGAGAGCTGGGACATCATTGTCGACGCCCTCTGTATGCAGCTTGTGACCAAGTGGCGGCAGTTCGACGTGCTGGTGCTGCCGAACCTGTATGGCGACATCGTTAGCGACCTGGCTGCGGGAATGATGGGTGGGCTGGGCGTTGCACCCGGCGCGAACTACGGGGATAAGACGGCGGTGTTCGAAGCCGTGCACGGCTCTGCTCCGAAGTACGCCGGCCTCGATAAGGTCAACCCTATGGCCCTTCTCTTTTCAGCCAATATGATGCTTCGCCACTTGGGCCACGAAGCGCAAGCCGAGGCCATCGAGGGAGCGGTTGAGCGCACTTTGGTCAAGGGCGTGAAGACTTACGACCTTCTGGGCAACGCGAAAACGAGCGAGTTCGCGGACGCGATTTGCTCCGAACTTCGGGCATAGGCGCGCAAGGAAGCATGGCAACCGGGCAACACCCGAAGGCGCAGATCGGAACTTCACGCGAAGTCTCCAATCAGAGCCTGAAGCGCTTGCAGGAAACTACCGTGCGCCAGAAACTGGTTAACGTATCTATGAAGCTGCTCTTGCTCATCCCGCTCGCCATAATGATTCTTGCCTGCATGTCGCAAGGCATCGACCGATTCAAGGGATTTCTGACTGAGAGTCCGACGCGAGACGACAAGGTCGTGAAAACGGATGCTGAATGGAAGCAGGTGCTTACTCCGGAGCAGTACCGGGTTCTGCGAAAGAAGGGAACCGAAGCGGCATTTTGCTCGCCCCTCCTGGACAATCACGAGAAGGGCGCCTATCATTGCGCAGGCTGCGGCCTAAAGCTATTCAAGACTGACGCGAAATTCGACAGCGGCACCGGATGGCCGTCGTTCTTCCAACCCGAATCCAAAGAAGCGATTTGGCTCAAGCAGGACGTGAGCCACGGAATGGTGCGGATGGAGGTGCTGTGCTCTCGCTGCGACGGCCATTTGGGCCACGTTTTTGAGGACGGGCCGAAGCCAACGGGCCTTCGCTTCTGCATGAACGGAGAGGCCCTCAATTTTCGCAAGGCATAAGCCTCCTCGATTGTAGTTCTGGTTGGGCCCGATACCGGGAGGAATGGTTTTCTTGCTAAAAGACGTCGAGACGGTTGGTGATTCAGTCTTTTTCTGATATTATCTCGATAACGACGTACTCGGTCACGACGATTCGATCTGAATCAGACAAACCCGGTATGGTCGACGCCGACGACGATGAACTACCGCCGCCGGAACCACACGCTGGTCGTGCTGACAGACGGCACGGTGTTCTGCAGTGGGGGGAACTTCAGACTCGAGCAAGACTTGGGACCGCTGGGCTACGACTACAAACGGTCCGAGATTTTGGGATCCGGCCACGAACATATGACATCTTCAGAACGTGACAATGATCAGCTTTCGTCCCTTTCACTCGTGCGATTTGCCACTCTTTGTTTGGGCCTAATGGCCGCTTGTGCGTGGATGGCAACACAGGACACAACGTATGAGAACCTTGCGCCCGTGTTCGCGGCCAAGTGTGCTCCCTGTCATAGCCCAGGCGGCCCAGCGCCCTTCTCGCTGACAAACTACGAAGAAGCGCGCAAGCGCGCCGAAAAGATTGGCCTGATGGTGACTTCCTACGTAATGCCCCCTTGCCAGATGAAGTCCGACGTCGGCGAGTTTTGCGCGACCCCTCGCTTAACCTTTGAGGAAGTGGTCGCCATACGCAGTTGGAGCGGTTCCGGGGCGCTGCAAGGCAAACCGACGAGTCAAGCCACCCGGATAACCAAGGGAAACTGGAGGCTCGGCCAGCCTGATCTGATACTAAAGGGTGGGACAACGGTACGGGCCGAAGGAGGAGCCTATTGGCGGACGTTTGTTCTCGACCTGCCTCCTGAGATCTCCCACCTGAAGGCATTCGACATCCTTCCCACTTCTCCGCAGGTAATCCGCCACGTTCTCATTGCAGTCGCTGCTAAAGCGCGGAGGAATCAACCGACTATATTCGAAACGTGGGGCAGCCTCGGCCCACAGGTTCGTAATCTAGTGGGAGCGTGGGCGCCCGGCTACTTCCGATGGAGGTTGCCGGCCGGGGTTGGCATTCCGATCAAAGGACAACACTCGTTGCTCGTGCAGGTTCAGTACAACCCGCTTGGCAGGCCAGAGAAGGGAACGTTCAAGATTGGCCTCTACGCGTCTCGCCAAGCTCAGAACGAAACGCCGAAATGGCTTTCGATCGGCTCAAAAGAAATCGATATCCCCGCCGTCGGGAGAAGGACGATCCGGGCGAGCCATGTGCTGGCCGAAGGTATCAAGCTCCTTGCGATCCACCCGGAGGCGCGGCTCGCCGCACGACTCATCAGGCTCGAAGCAAAGCTCGCAGATGGCGGCACAAAACAGGTTTTCGGAGGCTCTTGGGACCTGTATTGGATGGGCGCCTACAACTTTGCAAAGCCGCCGATTCTCCCCAAAGGGACCCAATTGAACCTTACGATCGAATACACGAACGGCCTAGACTCGATGCATTCGTCGGGCAATCCAAGGCCGATCAAGTTCGGCTACGGTCCGCGAGATGAACTTGCGTGGGTGCACCTGCAATGTATCCCGGCGAAGAAGCGCTAGCGGACGCCGAACTCGACAACGTCCACTCGAGCGGACAGCGGCCACACAAAGGTGGGGCCACGTTGAATGTAAGCGAATTTTGCTTTCACTGACCCATCGGCCCTCACGTACTTACCCGTGGTGTTGGCAACGACGATTTCATAAATCTTCTCGGTCTGGTTGCTAACCGATGGACCGGAGACGGATTCGTAAGCGTTGGTGAGCCAGTTGAAGAGGAATATCGTCAAATCGGCGATGCCGCCCGTCTTGCTCTCGATGTGCACCCTCACTTTGGTGGGATCGGTAACCGGAGCGATTCCGCTTACGACAAATTCTGCGGTCGATCCCGTGAAGCCTGGACCAAAATCGATTCGTTGTCCAAGGTACTGGTTGTCTCCGAGGAGCAGTGAATAAGGCTGCGCCCAGTTGATGCCCTGCTGCGCTGTACCCTTTGTAAGCGCTCCGCCCGACGGATACACCGGCTCGAAGTCCTTGAGGTGAACCATTTTCGAGAGGGACGGGATTCCTATGATCCGCGTCTCGCCTTGCGGTCCGAGGTCGGTATTGTCCATGGCGAAGAGCATGTAAAAAGTCGGTGTTGCGATCTTGGGGGCCGTCGGCGGCATTACCCTCAGCACATTGTTTCCGAGATTTTGGAAGTCAAGCTCGACCACCTGCTGGTTCTCATTGAATGCATGGGTCGTCGAACCTAAGGAGATCAGCATCAGTTTGCTGATGGGTCGCCCGCTCGTGACGTTCGGGCTCACCGTTACGTCGAACGTTTCCCCATAGCGGATGACGGTGGGGCAATTGACGCCGATCGTCGGTCGGAGCGATTGCCATGCATCAGTCCCCCCGTAAGGTGGTGAGAACAGCTGGACGTCTCGGGTGTTCTCATTGCCAGACCCTTTGTCGGCACCATCCGGTTCGCCGCCGCCTACAGCTACTCGGCCATCGGGCAACAGGGTAGCGGTCGAGTGATATCCGCGCGGAATCTCGTGATCCGCAGGCGTCGGCTTGTTGAACAGCTTCCAAGGGCGCGTCGCTCGGTCGGAAACAAACGGTTTCCACAGCTCCGGAGCGGTTCGAGGCTTTGCCTCCTCTGGCACAGGTATGCCGTTAGTTCCAAATGTCAGGCTGCCACCGAAAACGATCACATCCGTCGTCGGAAGCGCAACCATCGTGTGGTTTAGGCGTCCGAGGTTCATGCCCGCTGCAGCTTGCCACGTGGGCGGATCTTGGTAGAGATCGGCAAAGAGGGCGTTGGTGACAGCAGGCTCGTGCTCTCCGGACGACTCCGCCCCGCCCGACTTCACGATAATGCTTTCCCGAACGCCGCTCCAGTTCTTTGCGTTGATCATGACCGAACTCGGATAGTAGCCGCGAACGTTCATGGAGCCATTCGGGAAAGTCGAGTAGGTGGACCACGCCAACTTCACCAGATCGAGCTTTTGATTCGGCGACGGGCCCTCATCAGCCCATCCTCGAGCAGCGAAGAACGGATTGCCGTCCTTGGGGTCGATGAACATGTGGGGGTAGTAGTTGTCCATGTTCCCATTAGGAGGGAAGGCATGGTGGTAGTCTGCGAGTCCGGTCAGCCAAGGCACACCCACCATCCAAAGGTCCGGAAGGTCGGCCGTCGTGTGTTTGCTTCCACCGATACCCGTGAGAATAAGTATACGGCGATTCGGGAGGGCCGTAGTCGTCGGGTACCACCTAAGCTGTGTCATGCGACGACCGCTCGTGGTCCAAGCTTGGTTGTTGGGTAAACGATAGTCGAAGACGTTGACCCGATCGTCACCGTACCCGTTCTCGATTAAATGTCCGCCCGCGTTGAAGAGCCTTCCATCCCAGAGCATCGTGTGTCCGGCGCAGAAGAGATTGGTGGTCGAATTGGATGCGTTGCCTACGGTGAAAACGTCATAGGCGTAATTGGTGCCAGGTGATACTGCCGTCCCATAAGGAGTGTCGGGGAGCGGCTGGCCAAAGGAGTAATTCGTGTTCCAGATGAGCAGCCTTTCGTCGGGCAACAGTGAAATGTGCACGGGGCGGACATACCAGCCGTTAGGCCAATTAATATCCGACCAAGTGCCCAAAGCTTCCAAGGCGAATGTCGAAGAAGCCAAAGCACACAACGACAAGCTTGTTAACAACCTAATTCTCATCTCTTCCTCCAGCGAAGCATGACCTTAAATGATACAGCAAACGACGGCGACCCGTTTGACCTAATCATACCAGGGCCAGGCCTAGTTAGCTTGTTCGGCGCAATGGGAGCAGCAGTAAATCGTCGTTCCCTCCTCGACTCCGTGGCCTATTACCGGCGTGCCGCAGTGAGAGCACCTGGGAGCGAGCGCATGAATCGCACACTCGAAGCAGTCGAACGTATGGCGTTTCCCAGCCATCACAACTTCGAACGCTCGGTCGTAGTCGTTGCCGCATGTCTCACAAATTGCCATGCCTAAAATGACGCCTGGCCGCGCGTTTGCGTCGCCCTCACTGGGGTTCATACGCAGATGGAACGAAGGGGCCGACGCAAACGTCTGTTTGACACCGCGCAAGAGTGTCATATATACTCTTGTGACCGAACGCATGAAAGGTGAAACAAGATAAGAAGACCCCGTAGAGACGTGCGGCCCGAACCAGGCCCTATGATCAACGCCCGCTGCCTGCGGTTTCCAGACCTGAGACTTATTGGTCCCGAAGGCGAGCAAGTAGGCATCATCCAATCCCGAAGAGCCCTCCAAATGGCAGAAGATGCTGGCCTGGACCTCGTGCTGGTCGCGCCCAACGCACAACCCCCCGTTTGCCGAATCGTAGATCACGGCAAGTACAAGTATGAGCAGGAAAAGAGGGATAAGGATAACAAGCACAAGCGCAAAGCCCAGGAAGTTAAGGGTATAAAGTTGCGTCCCAGCACCGCTGGTCACGACCTCCAGGTTCTTCTGAAGAATTCGCGAAAGTTCTTGGAAGAAGGCGACAAAGTTCGCTTCCTTGTCCAGTTCAAGTCGCGTGAAATCGCCCACCCGGAGATTGCGGTCGCCAAGTTAGATTGGTTTCTCGGAGAGCTCGGTGACACGGTGCAGGTGGATAAGCAGGCGGGCCTCGAGGGCAGGCAGATGACGATGGTCGTCAGCCCGAACAAGAAAGCGCCGCCGAAAGGATTAAGTAAAGATGGGAAACAAGCTGAAGACAAGCAAGACGGCGGCGAAGAGGTTCAAGATCTCGGGGACCGGCAAGATTCTGCGCCGCAAAGCGTACAACAGCCACATGTTCTTCCACAAGAGCGGCAGCCAGAAGCGCCGCCTGGAGAACGAGCCGGAACTCGCAAAGGGTGATGCCAAGCGCGTCGCCAAGCTCCTCGGAATTTAACCGCCAAGAGACTTTCACGGAAAACCGGCGTAGTATGGTGCGATGTTGACCTGCTGCGCTTTTCTTCTTTTGGCGATATCCGCCCAGCCGGATACGCTGGACGGTGTCACTTTCGCTAAATCGAAGTCTAAGCTCTACGCGAGCGTCGCCGAGATCGGCAAGGCGTTCGATTTGTCCGTGGCATACCGGAAAGGTGTCGCGTACCTGAATGAAAAACCCATCCCTTTGAATTCGAAAGAGCTGATCTCCGGGACAAAGCTCATCGCCCTGAGCGAACTCGAACGCTGGGGGGCGACCACATCTTGGCAGCCGGATCGCAAGGCTGCACTGGTCGAGATCGGAGACAAGCAGGTCTACGTGCGCCTTGGGCAGAAACGCGCCGTCGTAAACAAATCTGAGCAGGAACTCAAGGCCTGGCAGGGCCGGCGAGTGGTCTTCGCGTCGAAGGTCAGCACAGGGCGTCGCGGCTACAGAACCCCCTCGGGCGTCTTCGATGCCGGACCGTACAAGGCCAGAATGCATCGCTCTCGGCTCTACGATAACGCGCCGATGCCGTGGAGTGTTCAAGTGGAGGGCGACGTCTTTGTGCACGGCTTCAAGAGAGTGCGGGGCAGGCCGGCATCGCACGGCTGCATTCGTCTGCCGATGAACCGAAACAATCCGGCAAAATGGTTCTACGAATGGGTCGAGGTCGGTACGCCGATTTCGATTTCAGGAAAGTGGCCCGCCAGAACACGGTAGGCGCCTCGTGGGGGAAATCGTGGGGAAATTCGTAGTAAAAGCCGAAGCACAAAAGGATCCACCGCGCACGATATCGCGACGTACCCTAATTACACGCGGCCTCGTCGCGGCCGCCGGGCTCTCCGTTCTCGATGCGATTCTGGTCGAACCCAGGTGGCTCGCTTTGGAGACCGTCGAAGTTCCCATCGAGGACCTCCCTGCCCCGTTCGACGGCTACCGAATCGCGCAGCTCAGCGATTTTCACTATCCCAATTGCATAAGCGAAGGGTTTATTTGCAAGGCCTTCGCCCTGACAGCCGAGTTCAATCCCGACATTATTGCGCTGACGGGAGACTTCGTTCATTCCTACGACCGAGCTGAGCGCGACTCGCTTCCGACGCCGAGTTTGACCGGCGTTCTTGCCGGTGCGAGCGCCCCTGACGGCGTCATCGGCGTCCTGGGCAACCACGATCACTGGTTCGGAGCCTCCGGGGTGCGGGCCGAGCTTTTGAAGACGGCGGTGAAGCTCTTGGAAAACGAGAACCTCGTGGTTCGCCGGGGGTCCGACTCGATCGCGTTCTCAGGATTGGGCGATTTTTGGGAAGGCGAGATCGACCTCGACCGCACGCTCGGCGCACTGCCGCCGCATATGCCGAGGATCGTGCTGCAGCATAACCCCGATTTGGCCGAGGTCTTCCCTGCCGGCTACCGGGTCGATTTGCAGCTCTCCGGCCATACCCATGGCGGCCAAATTCGCGTGCCGTTCGGACCCGCCCCGCTGGTCCCGAGCAAATATGGAAACAAGTACCGTCAAGGGTTGGTTCAGGGGCCGCGCCATCCGGTTTACATCTCTCGGGGAATCGGGGTCTCGAGCCCGATTCCTCTGCGCTTTTGGTGCCGCCCGGAGGTCAGCGGCATTATTCTGCGGGCGGCCTGATGCTGTTCGCGACCCCGTTGCTTCAGATTGGCGCCGCCGCCCTCATAGCGTATCAGGGTCCGCGCTTGCGGTCGACGACCGTAGAGCTGAGCACCGCGCACTCCTATAAAGTGTTGGGCACGAGTCAAATACGGCTCGGAACTGCGGCCGGCATTGAATGGGGTCGGCGTTCTCGCGCTCTCTCGCTTCAAGGGCACCCCGGTATCCTCGCGCAGGAGACCGCCTATTTGCGCCTCATGCGCAGTTTTCGCGGAGACGAGGGGTTCAACGCCCTCGTCGCTGGCGTCGGCAGCCGATGGATCGGCGGCGGGAAGCATCTTAAGAACATATACTTCGAGGCAGGGACCGGGGTCAGTATCTCTGACGGGGTGTCGCTCGACGTTAATTCGCACTTCAGCTTCGTATCGTTCGTAGGCGCCGGCTTCTATTTTTCGTCCGCGCCGCGTGCCAATCGAGCTGGGCTTCGATGGATTCATGTTAGCAACGCGAACCTCGATCCGCCCAATCGGGGCCTCAACCAATTCGAGGTTGTGGTTGGCGTTCGATACTAATGCGTCGGTGACCGGCGCATCTTTCGCGTAAGCGTCCTCGTACAGCGCCCCCTGGATCGTCGCTCCGGGCATGAGGTGAATTTCGAACTTTTAGGACGGAGCGCTTGCCTACTTCTCCGTGGTTTGGGGCCGGTGGAGTGTCCCTGTCAATCCTCAAACCCGTGCGACTCGAACTTGAGGTCGCGGCTGTTCTGAGTGACGACGCGAACAACTTCCTCCGACGCGCCTTCGAGAACCCGAGCCTCGATCTCCAGCGTCACTTGAACATCCGCCCCGAGAAGCCCGGATAAATGCGAGATGACTTCTTCCGCTACTCGCGAAGCGTCACGACCAACGCGTGCCGGGTCAAGCTTTACGCTACCGTGATACCGGGTGGGCTGCGTTTTCGCCTTCGTCGCGTCGTCCGAATCCCCGGAGGAGACCCCTTCGCCTGGCGCGGGTCCGTTAGCGCTAGCTTCCCTCCCCGCGTCGCCGCTACCTGGCCGAGGCGCCTCCTCGTTTGATTGCTTGAGCGCAACGTCTGAGCGAACGAGAAGGCCGTCAGGAATGTCGGTTCCAAGCGAAACTAAGCGCCCGCAAACCAACCCTCGATAGCGGCCCGCGGTCTCGTCATATGAGTCAGCGTATGCGAACGAATCTTGAGTCCACGTAAGTAGCTTCACCCCATCTTGTATAGCGATCAGGAGGAGGCCTGGAACCTTTAGGCGCGGCAAGTAGAGATACTTGGCAAAGTAATTGACCACATCGCCGATCGCCACGTGGCTCTTGTCGTTGCCATCGGGCGCGAGCAAGATCAACTCGCCCTTTTTTACTTTCTGCAGCGTCTCCGGGGATTTCAGCCATTTTTTGTAACGCGCAGTTTCCCTTCGTTCCAATGCCTCGGATCGGGCGTCCAACGGAGTTGGATTAGCTTTAGGCACGTACTCTTCGCGAATAATATCGCAGCCGCGCACCGACACGTCATGTCCGCTGGCCTCGGCCGGCTCCCGCCTCGATTGAAGGAACCTCGGATAAATATCCCCTTGAAGTTCATCTAGCACCTGCGGAGCAGCTATTTGTATGGCTGTCAGGAACCGCTGCCGCGCATCCTGGGTAGCCACGTTGGGTCCACTCGGGTCGGGTTTGTAATATTCGCCGAAAGCGAGGCGGTCGTCGAAGACTCCACCATTGGGCCACGGCCACTGGCCTTGTTTCTGACTATCGGTGTACCGATTCTGTGCCGACTCGCCGTTACTCATGGAAAGATAGTGTACCTCCGTCTACCGAATGTCTCCGCCCTGCATTCGGACAGGCATGCCAATTGTCCTCAACCCACGTTCAGTCGGCGAGAGTCCACTTCACCTGATCGACGCGGGCGAACCACGGGTAGACGAATACCGGCCCTTGCGTCTTGTACGCGATCCTCGATCGCAGTTCCAAATTGGGCCGATAAACCGCTCCGGGTTGGACGTTACGACGACGACAACCGTCGAATCGGACGTCATCGCGGTGCTCGTGTTCAGCGTCTCGTAGGCTTGCGTGTCGAAGTTGTAGAGTGCGATTCTTTGCGAGATATTGGGCACGCTGCAATGCGCCCCCACCGAAAACTCGAGTCTCGGGTTTTTATGCCTGTGTACAATGAAGTCACTGCATCTGGAAAGGACGTCTATCCATGAAGCGAATGACAAAACTATTACCGATTTGGCCGGTGTTGATCGCAGCAAGTTTGATGTGCCAAGAAGCGCAGGCGGCGCCTCCTCAGACTAAAACTAAACAACCTGCGAAACCCGCAGCAAAACTGATTACTGCCGCCGCCCCGACCACGACGGTTGTCGATGAGCCAATCGGCGCGCGCTCGTCGCTGGGCGTGACGTTGTGGCACATGGGACACAACGTGGAGATGATTCACAAGTTCCACGACTTCCTCACGCAACGGGCGCTCAAGCCGGATCAGTTCCTAACGGCTCGCCAGGTGCCACCAAAGGACACCAGTCGCATTCTGCTCGAACCCAAACGGCTGGCGCCGGACAGGGCGTGCGGTTGGAAGGCGCAGGGGGAGTACTTGACGAGCGCCCCCCAAGATGCCGGGCCGACCGTGTCGTTTCCGCTGCGCGTTGATCGAACCGGTCTCTATCGTTTATGGATTCGCTACTATGGATGGCCCACCGGCACCGGAGTGACGAGCCTGAAAATTTATCGCGCCGGGCGCGACAACGAAGGGCCGGTGTGGGATGATGAAATCTTCGACTACGCCGTCGAGAAAGAAGGCCCAACCTGGAAAGACGTGGTGCTGGATTTAGGTGCCGGTGAATATGTGGTGCGCCTGGGTCACATCACGCGCTGGTGGCACGCCGGAGCAGGCCCCAAAAGTTATCTAGAGCGTAGAATCGATTGCCTGTATTTCACTGATGAATTGTGGAGCGAAGCACCTGCTGAGACAGATTTAAAAACGTTGCGCGATATGATTCCCGTCGGGGAAATTCAAACTATCGCGCATCCCGCTCTCTCACGCGAGGAGTACTCTGTCTGGCAGTGGTGGCAAATACGGCCCGTGCCGTGGGAACGCGCCGCTGCACAGCCTCAACTTTTTGCTCTCAGCCGCGAATTCTGGCGCCGTGAGATCAACAGGCTCGCGGCGCAGGATTACAAAGATAAATTGCCCGATTATCGCGCCCCCGTGCGCCAGATTATTTTTGACGATACTTGGAACCTGGTCGGCAATCCGGTTGAGATTCGACGCCACATCGAGGCTTTGCGAAGCGATGTGAGCGCTCTGCCCTCGCCGCATCATAACTACTGGTTGCAGGCGGGTGATTTTAAAAAGCTCGAAGGCCAATGGGAGCGGTCGGGGACTTCGCTGCGCGCCAACTATGGCGATTTCGCAGGCGCGGCCAGCACCGATTTGCCGATAGAAAATAAAGGTAAGTACTCCGTCTGGGTGCGGCCTGGCAATGCCGAAGGATATTTCGCTCCCTGGCGCCTGAAGGTGAGCATTGCACCAGACAATGCACTTGCCTTCGATTACGACCAGCAAAATTACGCCGAGGATTGGATCAAGGCCGGCGAGATCGAAGTGCTAAAGCCCGGCAAAGTCCAGTTCGAGGTCACGCCTCTGGGCTATAAAGCCCCAGCCACGTATCGCGTCATCCATGACTTTTTTCTGACCACTGATCCCCAGTACGTGCCCAAAGGCAGCGTGCGTCCGCCGCTCACTAAAGGTCGATACGCAGCGCGCGCCCGGGCCGCCGGAGCAGGCGAGAAGGATCGCTATCTGCTCTGGGTTTTCGAGAACGCTTATACCCCGCTTTTGCAGGAAGTCTGGAACGATCAAGCATGGCCCCGGCGGGGGCAGGCAGTACTCCCTGCTAAAGAGATCGCCCTCGCGCGCGACTCCCGCCGCGCCGTTCAGATCGGATTGCGTAATTTGGGTGACAAGCCGATCACGCTGCGTGTCGCTGGCGGCCTGTTGCGGGGTGCCGCCGGAGAATTCAAAAACAAAATCAGTTGGCGCGTAATCGGCTTTGCGCCTTATGGTCAGGGTCGCCAGGATTGGAGTCCTTTCGTCCTGCTACGCCGCCGCGAGGTGACGATTCCGCCGCTGAATGTGGCGGGCGTCTGGCTCACTATCGACAGCACGGGAGTGCCGCCGGGCCGCTACACAGCGCAAGTCCCTTTCAGCGGCGAGAACCTGCCGTCGCGCAATGTGGCGCTTCAAGTGCAAGTGGCGCCGGTTCAAATTGCGCCGCGCCAGCCGATCTTAGTTGGCGGCTACACCAACCCGCCCGAAGGGGAAGTTTATGCGCGCGATTACAGTGAGCACGGCATGAACATCTGGTATAGCGACATCAGCAAAGCCGAGATGCAAAAGCGCGGCATTCGCCTCCTCACGCTGCCGATGTGGGCCGCCACCGAAGACCAGGTTCGCGCCCGCATCGCGCGGCTTAAAGCGCTGGGACTGGAGTACTCCGACTGGGTATTCACTATCCTCGACGAGCCATCGGGTGACACAGAAGAAAAGCTGAAACCGTTTCTGGATGTTGCCAGAACCATTCGCGCCGTCGATCCTCAGGTGCGCATCTCATTCAACCCGAGCGAGGCGGCCAAGTTGGAGACTTTCGAAATGCTCGATCCCTGGGCCGATTTCTGGCTGCCCTACTCTTTGCATCTGTCTCATCCACCACAGACGGCTGCGGCCAAGCAGGCGATTTACACGACCAAGCCGTGGATGTGGTACACCACGCCCTGCTACTGGGATAAAGCGCCCGACTATCCGGCGAACATTTACGCGCAGATTCGCTCGGTGCCCGCCCAACTGGGCGATGTTCGCGGCACCGCGTTCTTCGCCTTCTACTATCCCTTCCGCGATCCGTGGGACACCGCCCATGAGCATCTGCCCGATGTCTCGGTTCATGTCCTCCCATCGCGCCACGGGCCTATAGCGACGCGGGCCTGGGAAGCGATTGAAGAAGCGATTCAGGATGCGAACCTGGCGCAGATGGTGAAAGAGAAAAGTGGGGCACAGCGCGACGATCCAGCTATCAAGAAATTGATTAGCGAAGGTGACATCGCCAGCCTGGCTGCATGGTTGGCGAAAAAATAAACCGACTCCGCTCGGCTGCTTTTGATCGCCGATAGCGCGGCAGTACTCCTTTGCAACTCTCTCTATCGACGCAGGCTGCGCCGCCGAGCACTCGCCACCATCCGCTGAATTTAAGTTTATTCGAGCGCAGCTCTGAGGCGGCTTTCGTCTGGGAGCGCCATCTGCTGCGCCTGCGCTGGGGTAACAAATCGGTCGGGCTCGCAACGGGCTTGCCCACCGGCAATGAAGCGCACTGGTGGGAAACCTGCCGCATGGTGATTCTCGAAGAAACGTCGCAATGCCGCACAGTCGAGATGGGCGGCTATATTCCTCTCGTGCAAACTGGAATGGATGAGCTTAGCGGCTGCCAGCGCAAACGCACATGCACAAACGCCAATCAAACGGTGCACGAATACCGTGGTCGCTTTTATCTCGCCACGGACCGCCGCGGCCATCGATATCATGTTAGGTAACGCTTTTTCAGTTTTCATTCCTCTCCCGCACCGCTTTTCAGTCGAGCGTGTACATAAGGCCCCCGCTGGCCCACGCACACGGCTGCGCCATTGGGCGCTAAGCAAGCCAACCTGCCCCTCCGACCGGCGTTTCAACTGGGCGCCAAGCACCCGCGGTAAGCTTCCCATCGCCCTCAGCTCTTCGACGTAGACCTTGCACTTTCGGCGACAGCGCGTTTCACCGAAATTGCGACCGTCGAGTATGTGGTTATCGGATCGGGCTGCGCTAAGGTCACGCCGCTCAGGGTGTCGGTAGTGAACATGCATCCAGCGAATCGCTTCATAGTGGGCCACCCAATCTGCCGACGGTCCAAAGCCCGGCGAAAGTTCACGATCGTGGCGGGTCGGGCTTTCCGCCGAACCAGGGCAACTTCGTCTTCTTCAGGGCTTCGACACGCTTTCGTATCCGCGCTTGGAACTCGGCCGGCAGCGCGCTCGTCGCCGGCGTCGGAGTCCGCTGGATCGCCGCCGGCCGGCAATTGAAGGACGCGTATTTCGAAGCGGGAACCGGTCTAACTCTTTCCGACGGCGTATCGCTCGATGTGAACTCCCACTTCAGCTTTATCTCCTTCGTAGGGGGAGGCTTCTACCTCAGTTCGCGGCCGAATGCGAACCGCGTCGGGCTCCGCTGGATCCACGTCAGCAACGCCAACTTGGACCCGCCCAATCGCGGCCTCAACCAGTTCGAGTTCGTCGTCGGCGTCCGATATTAGCCGCCGTGCAGCATCTTGTGCAACGACCTAAGCTTTTCCAAATGGCGGTCGACTCTGTCCAAGAAGCTTCGCGGCAACGCATCATTTCGGATTAGTTCGCCATCCTTGGGAACCCGGTCGTCGTACAGAACCCCTTCGATCGATGCGTCCGCGGTAAGACCGATCTTGAACTTGAGTACAGAGCGTTTGCCTAGTCCTCCGATAAGGTTCAGCGGTACGGTCTCCCCACTCATTGTGAAGCTTTGCGATGCCAAATCCGTAGGGGACATGGGCCCGCGATAAGTCCGCTTCTCACCTTCGCGGTGACTTGGATAGAAGGCGTCTTCCTCGCTTATCGTTAAGGTAATCGTCGCGTCGGGCGGCAGTCCCTGCGGCAACAGCTCGGTGGGCTCGTCGAGATAGTCGACGTCGTGCCGATTGAAAACGCCCAGAACAGCAAGCAAATCAGCCTCCTCGAACAAGGGCGCTCCTTCCCGAAAAACCTTGTACCGCACGTCCTTGTAGACCATAGCCGAGATCATTCGCCTCTGGGCAGCGTCGAGCGTCCTCACTGGCAGACTGCCCTCGGTGCGAAGAAAGGTGCGCTGGCTGGGAGACAAGAACGCGTACAGGCGCAGCAACTCCTGATCTGCGTAAACATAGTTTATCGCAAAGAAACGGATGTAGTTATAGGCTAAATAGGGAAACGGAGGAGACTCTTTGACGAAGGCTGCGAGATCATCCAGGCTCGGCAGCCCCTTTTCATAGCCGGCCTTTACTAGTGCTGCGAGGACCCTTCGGTTCAATCTGCTTTCACGGGCGGCGATCAGATCGACCGGTTGTAGCTCGATCCAGCCATCTCCATCGTTGATTGCCGTCTCGCCCCGGCTCGCCAGGGTTGCCAAGTAGGCGCTGGGCGTTATCTGGTTGCGTAACCGAACCAAGAGTTCGCTATCCGAAATATTCGCGACGAGATTCATCGATCTCGACTTCGCGACGGCCAAGAGCGCTTCGGAATCTGCGAACGACCACGGATCGTAGAGATCGGGTCGCAGGAGCCGCTGCTTGAGTCCATCGCTGATTTCGGCTGAGAGGCGGCCCAGACCGAAGAGAACGCCTGCGTGTTCTCGAGCAAGGGGGCTGAAGTCGATCGGCGCTTCGGTAGCGGACTTTGCTCGGAACGCGCCAACATCTGTTTCAACGTATGCCGCTAGTGACTCATAGTTTGATATAAGCAGACGCCCTGCCGAATCGAACAACATCAACTCGACTCCGATTTCGTCGACGGCATATCCAGTGTCTGCGGTTACCGCCAGCAACACCTTGGAAACCGGGGCGTTGATGAACCTTCTTTCCGGCTCGACGCCAAATAGTCGGACCCATGCTTGTTCGCGCTGCTCCTCCTCGACGGTCTTTGGTTGAAGGACGGACTCCTCTTCCAACGTCTTGGCAATTTCCGATGCCCTCTTGTTGTGCTCGTCCACAAGCCCGGAAACAATTTCTCTTACATCCGGCAGCGGCCTCTGCATGCCGTTCGGCCGGTTAGAGAAAACTGTGCGCCCTTCAATATCCACGAGGACTTCCGGCTCGAGCAAAGATGCGATGCGAAAGGTCGCGTCCGAGCTCGGAGACGGCTCAGGTTCGAGGAAGTCATCCTCATCGAAAACTTGAGGCTTGACGTTCTTCTTGGGCGCAGCGAGGTCTTCTTTGATTTTCTTTATCGATGCGGCTAGGCCTGCCAGCCTCCGCGTGCGCCTCGTCTTCCGCTCCTTCTCGAATGTCGCCTTCGAATACTTCAGCCAACGCACTCCGCCCTCGGTAGTCCATTCGCCTGAGGTCACCGTAGCCAGGCGGGACATGAGTTCGGATAGCGGCGCCTCGGTAACTGAAATGATAACGATTTCGCTGAGGATGTCCCCGGCGACGTCGATCTTGGCTCCGGTCGCCTTGGCAATCTCCTCGACAGCGCGCTTAACAGGAACGGCGACGGTCGAATACGTGACCTTCGGGTCGGGTTCCTGCGAATAGCCAGCTAATGATACGCAGGCTGTGAGAACGGCAGCGGCAATGCGGACCATCAAATTGTTACCTCCTGGAGATTCGACGGGCTATAGCCATCTAGTGCTTGGGCGGGTCAGCTCTGCCGCCGAACCAGGGCATCTTCGTCTTCTTCAGGGCTTCGACGCGCTTTCGTATCCGCGCTTGGAACTCGGCCGGCAACGCGCTCGTCGATATCGCGTCGGAGTTCTTCGGCAGGTTGTCATCTAAGAGCGTCTCCTTCAAGCTAACCCCCACGCCTAGCTGGAAAGTGAAGTCGAGCACCCTGCGGCTCCCCAGCCGAACACGGTCGATCTGCGGCATCATCCCGCCCATCTCGCCGAACTCGGGCGATTCTTTCATATATTGAAAGATCGCGAGTTCGTCCGTACCCAAGGCTCCGAACATCGCGATATCTTTGCCCTCGGCAGACTGAGGCACTACCACGTTGTCCTCAGTGAGCTTCAAAGTCACGTAGGCGTCGGCAGGCAAGCCGCTCGGCATCACTTCGGTCGGTTCGTCCTTATAGTCGACGACAGCGGAGGGCATGAAACTGCTCATCATCTCCATGAATCCGCCTTCGTCCGCCGGCTTGTCACCCGGCCGCTCGACCTTGATCTGAGGCGGCGAACCGAAAGCCATCTTCGTCACGAGGTCCTTCTGCTGAGGCAGCAGTGATCGCATGGATAGCTGCGAGCCGGCCTTAAGCGACTCTCGCTGCGCCAGCGTCAACTGGCCATAAAAGCGAAGCATGCTCCAATCGGTCGGCCCCCGCATCCCTTGGCTAAACGCATGCTGAGCGAACAACATCACATAAGGCATGACAATCGGGGTCTCACTGGGCTGTTCGCACTTTAGTGCGTATGCGGCGAGGTCGTCGAGCGACGGAACGCCTTTCGCATGGCCCCCGCCGATGAGCGCGGCCAATGCGAAGCGGTCTACCCTAAGCTCCCTAGACTTGGCCGGCGAGGCGGGCCTAACCGTCATCCAGCCGTCGGCGCTGTCGATCGTAACCGACTCCCCGTTTTTCAGATCCTCGAGGTAGTCGTCAACCGTCGCCTTTCCCTTTGCGTTGAACGTGTCCATGAACGAAACTACGTTGTCGGGCAAGTTCGCTATGAGGTTGACGCCCTTGGCCCTCGCAACAGCGAGGAGCGCTTCCGATTGCTGGAACGACAGCGGGTCATAGTTGTCGGGGCGCAAGAGTTTTTCCAGGAGGCGCTCGCTTGGCTTTTTGCTGCCGAAGTCGTTGCCTCCTCCGGTGAAGTCGAAGAAACCGCTCAGTTCCTTCGTAGTATCGCTGTACTCGATGGGCGGGTTCGTCGGCCCTTGCTTCGGCGCCGCCTGGGTGTTTCCCGGTGCACTGGCGCCCATCATTCCCATTGGGTCAAACCCCGCACCGAGCGAATCCTGTCCGGACAGAACGACTTTTCCTTCTGCGTCGAACAACTTCAGCTCGATAGTCGCCCCGCCACCAAAAAAGCCAAACCCTTCCTTCGAAATAATAAACAGGACCTTGGCAATGGGAGCGGTTATCGGCTTGTCAAAGTTCTGGCGGTCAAAGCGACCCCAGGTTCGCCGCGTATCCTCTTCTTCCTTCTTTTGCTCGACGGTCTTCGGGTTCGTTTCTTCCGACTCGCGCTCTATCTTCTCGCGCTCGAGTGCCCCGGCGTTGTGCTCTTGCACAAGGTCCGCAATGATCGAACCGATGTTGCCCAGCGGCCGCTGCATTCGCGTCGGTGTACTCGCGAATACGAGCCGCTCTCCATCATCGACTGAGGCGATCGCTGCTGGCGAAACCAATGAGCTGATCCGGATGATCGCCTTGGATATCCCGGTTAGAGGCTGCGGCAGCACTTCTTCGTCGTCCGGGGTTTCGCTTCCTGCAGGCCGAATGTCAGGTGCCGGCGAAAGCCGATCGGCCATCTGCTTGAGGGATTTTGTGACATCGGCCACCCGCATATCGGCCGCAGCCTGGCGGTCTTTTTGCAGAGTGACACTGGAGTAATTCAGCCACTGAATGCCCTCCGCGTCCTTTACCCACTCGCCTGACGTCACCTTTGCGATCTTTGCCATGACCTGCGACAGCGGAGCATCCTTAACGTTAATAATCACAATTTCGGCAGCCGCCTGGCCCGCTACGTCAATCTTTGCGCCCGTCGCCTTGGCGATGTCGGCGAGCGCGCGCTTGATAGGCACAGCCACCGTCGAATAGGTTACTTTGGGGTCCGGGTCTTGAGCCCTTGCACCCGAGCAAGCCAGTAGGACCAGCGCAATTCTCGAAACCTTCCTCATTGTCAACACGTTCTCCAACATCAAGAATACTACGGTTGCGCGTATCTTTAGGTTTTGGAACGTAACTATGGTTCATATCGACATCATTCGGCGTATGGGAGTTAGTGCGCAGATGCGCACGAACAGGAGGCTAACAAATGCTTTGGACTATCGCCCTAATTCTGTTGATCCTTTGGGCACTCGGTTTCGGTGGCGTTTTCAGTGTCGGTAGCGTCATCCATGTGTTGCTTGTCATCGCCCTCGTTGTTATCGTGTTCCAGCTACTGAGCGGCAGGCGCGCCCTCTAAAGGCTGCCGATTTCCGGAGGGGCCAAGGCAAGCTTCTCCGGAAATCGGCGGCAACTCGAACTACGCCGGCCCCTGGTACGTTCTAACGCAAGAGCTTTATTCGTACATCTAGGAGGGTTTGTCATGTTGTCTAAGCTGTTAGAGAGGATTCTGCCCGTCGCATTGTGTGCCGTCATCGGAATTGCGGCTACCACCGCTCATTCCCAATTCACCTTCAGCAAGGTGGCTTTAAGGACCCACATCGACCTCGCAACGTTCGGTGCCGATAACGGCAACGGCTGCTGGGGGTACGTTTCTCCCTCAGGCCGCGAATACGCCATCATGGGTCTCAGCAATAAGGTCGCCTTCGTGGAGATCACCGACCCGGCGAAGTCAGATTGGTTCGCATCCATACCGCACGCGAATGGTCTTTGGGCGGACATCAAGGTCTATGGAAATTACGCCTACGTGGTGACCGAAGAAAGCGGCAGCGGAATCCAGGTCATCGATATGTCGAACATCGACAATCATATAGTGACCCTCGTTAGAACCATCACTTCAGTCGGACGAAGCCACACCTGCCAGGTCGACGAAACCAGCGGCTATCTCTACACTTGCGGCTCGAACGAGGGCAACGGCACAACCACCGTGTTCAGCCTGGCCAACCCCGCGAACCCGCAGCGGGTCGGTGTAGCCGACCTGACCGGGGGCGATTACATGCACGAAGCCATGATCCACACATACACGAGTGGTCCATACGCTGGACGCCAGATCTTCTTCGGATGCGGAACTGACCGTGGCGTCGAAATCTACGACGTAACTAACAAGAACGCCCCGTTCCTGATCAAGCGCGTAACCTATCCCGACATCGGCTACTGCCACCAAGCTTGGATCAGCGAAGACCTCAAGTACCTGTACATGGACGATGAGTTCGATGAGGATTGGTTCGGGTTCACTTCGAGAACGATCGTCTTCGACGTGAGCAGCCTCGAAAACGCCACTTATCTGACAAGCTTTACCACCGGATTGAACAGTGTCGACCACAATCTTTATGTAAGGGACGGTTTCATCTACGAATCCAACTACACGACTGGGCTTCGGGTATTCGATGCCAACGACAACCCGACGGCTCCCACGCAGGTCGGGTGGTTCGACACGCATCCCGAATCCAACGGCAGCGGCTACCAGGGCCTCTGGAGCAACTACCCGTTCTTCCCGAGCGGAACGGTCATCGGCAGCGACATCAACCGCGGCCTCTTCGTTTGGGACGTCACTGAGGCGGTTACCCGGGTGCTCACCCCGACATCGTTTACTATGGCGCGGGGAACCGTGCTGAGCGGCAACCTCGCGAGCCTTGCATCGAGTGACGACAACCGGCTAACGATGCGCCCGGGCGCAGTCTTCTCGACCTCGGAGCCCGCGATCCAGCTCGTCATGGATGCCACCGCTCCGTCGACCACGCCCCGCCTCATGAAGTTCAGGGCCGAGACCCGTGGCAGCGTAAGCACGCTGATCCAGAAGATCGATCTTTACAACTTCACGGCCAACGCTTACGAGACCCTGGACACCCGAAACGCGACGACGGGCGATGCCGTGGTCGAGGTCACCGCAGGTGGGAACCTCGCGCGCTTCGTGAACTCGAACAAGCAGGTCCGCGCTCGCATCTCATATCGATCGACGAGCGCGACGTTCCAGTACCCGTGGACGGCCGGCGTAGACTTCGCTTCCTGGTCCATCGCTCCGTAGCGATCGACCCGGCTTCTCCCCCGAGGGCGCCTTTTCATCCCCCTGGAAGGCGCTCTCTCTATTTCTGCCGGTTGCGGGAGCACTTAGGTTAGTGACCTTTTTGGAGGTACCCAACATGAGAATCGACCGCATCTCGGCTCCGCTCCTCTATTGCAGGTCGAGCGTCCTCGCGAGACCTTGTTAGTCGCTCCTAGTTCGGGAGAGTTGATGCCAGAACGTAATGAGAATTATCCCGACGCCGAGGATTACCAGCACAATCGAAAAGCTGGCAGCAACCGACGGCCACGGGTTCGGCTGTTGGTGCAAGCTGGGTTCGGACACGCTGTACGGCGTGTAAAACCTCCAACGGGCGTCACCCACCGTAGCCACAGTCCAGTCGGCGATGACCTGCGTCACTAGGCCCACCACTATCAGCAGTGCGCCGCGCCAATATGCTGATTTGAACGACATCACGTCCGCTCCACCATGTACCATTCTCTACGGAGATTCTCCAACGCGATTTTGTATCCAAGGCTCTGCGGGGGCGCTTCGAGGAGCTTCAAATAGCGGGCAGCGCGGGGCTCGACGTTCTTCTCGCGGATCGGATACTGGAAAGCGCCCGCCGGACGGTTCAAAACTCTCTGCAAGAACGCCAGTATTACTACAGCAAGATTCGTCGTTCCCTCACTATCGAAGCGCATGTCAGAAGTTTTATACCCTTGACGGCGGGCGGTCTACCTAGGTTGAGGAGCACTCCCAAACGGTAAACTGACACCTCGCATGGACTTTCAGCTGACGCACGAACACGAGTTGATCCGCGAGTCTTCGCGGCGGTTTGCACAGGAGCACATAATGCCCGGGCTGCGCGAGAGGGACGCGAAAGCCGAGCCGGACCCGGAGTTCCTGAAGAAATTGGGGAAGGCCGGGCTAACCGGCGTCTCCATTCCCGCCAAATACGGCGGAATGGACACCGACTACATCAGCCTCGGCATCGTGTGCGAAGAACTGGAAAGGGCCGACACCAGCGCGAGGGTCGTAATGAGCGTGCATAGCGGCCTCCACTGCCTTACGCTCTTGCAGTGGGGCACCGAAGAGCAGAAGAAACGACTACTGACGCCGCTCGCGAAAGGTGACAAGATCGGCGGGTTTGGCTTGACCGAGCCCAACGCCGGCAGCGACGCGGTCAACATCGCGACGCGGGCCAAGAAGGAAGGCGAATCGTACATCTTGAACGGAGAGAAGACCTGGATTTCTCTGAGCGACTACGCCGATCACTTCCTCGTGATCGCGGCTCTCGAAGGCGTCGACAAGAAGTCCCACGTGGCGCTGATCGTCGAACGCAGCGCCGAAGGCTTCTCCAGCCGGCCCATCAAGGGCAAGCTCGGGGTCCGCGCAGGAAACACCGGCCAGATTTTCTTCGACAACGTCCGCGTGCCGGTCGAAAACCGCCTGGGGGATGAAGGCGATGGCTTCAAAGTCGCGATGAGCGCGCTCGACCACGGGCGGTACACGGTGGCCTCCGGGGCGGTGGGGATCATCACCGCCTGCCTCGACGCGTGTGTTCCTTATGCCAAGGATCGCAAGGTCTCTGGCGAGGAGATCGGGCGCAAGCAGCTGGTCCAGCAGATGGTCGCCAACATGGCCGCGGGGCGCGACATGGGGCGGCTTCTCTACTACCAGGTCGGGTGGATGAAGAACGCCGGTCTTCGGCACACACGCGAGGTGAGCATGGCCAAATGGCAGAACTGCAACGCCGCGTTCGCCGCCGCCAACGACGCGATCGAAATTCATGGGGCGTATGGCTACTGCGACGAGTTCCCGGTGGAGCGGTATTTCCGGAACTCGCGGGGCGCGATGATCTACGAGGGCACGCGCGAGATCCACACGCTCGTGCAGGCTGAGTACGCGATGGGCTACCGCGAGGATCGGCCGCTGAAGCGCATGCTTCCGAAGTGGCCTTTCTGCGAGGAGCATAGACCAGGGTCTGCCGGGTCGTAAAGGTTTGTCGCCTCAACACGGCGCGCATTGAGCTATACGGATGCCGGCAGGATGCCAGCGCTACAGTCTCCAGTCTCCAGTCTGTAGTCTAAGACGCAAGAAAGAGCCGGCCGCAGATGGCCGACCCTTATCTTGCGCAAACGATCGGGGAGCTTAGTTGTGGGCCGCGGTCATTCTTGGGGTGGCGGGAACGCTCTCGACGAGCGCACTGCCGGGGGCAAGCAGATAGACGTGCTCGCCGACTTCTTCCCAAGTGCCTTCGTGGGCATAGTTCACTCCCGCGAGGAAGTCTTTGATCCTCTCCCGCAGTGTGGGGTCCGCAGACGCAATGTTCAGGATCTGCTGCTCGCCGCGCTTCAGGCCGTCGGCGGCAGCGACGGCTTCGTCGAACGCGAGGACCTGCCGTCTGATCCGAATCATGTATTGCGTGGTGTGGTGAACTCGAAGATATTCGTTCGAGGATTCTTGAACCTCTTCCGACTCGTACTCTTCGAATGGATCGTCGTTGCGACGATGGAATAAACGTGCGAAAAAGCCTTGCTTTTCTGTGGTTTCCAACTCTTCCATGAGTTTCCTCCGATATTTATTTTGTTCTCGTACCGAAAATTCCGGTTCCGATTCTTACGTGTGTGGCGCCCTCTTCGATTGCCACTTCGTAATCCGACGTCATGCCCATGCTGAGACATCCTGTCCCCTGGACGCGCATCTCGTCCTTGAGCCGCCGCATCTTGGCAAAGTAAGGACGGACGGATTCCGGATTAAGATTCAAAGGTCCCATTGTCATGAGTCCCCGGAGCCTTAATTTAGGAAGATAGTACACGTTTTCCACGATTTCGGCAAGGTTTTCCGGAAAAATACCGCCCTTTTGTGGCTCGGACGCGATGTTGACTTCTATCAGGACGTTGATCGGGGAATCTACCCAGGCACTCAACCGCTCCGCCTTGTCTTCATTATCGAGAGTGTGGACCCAATCGAAATGGCTGGCCACTTTCTTGACCTTGTTGCTCTGCAGATTGCCGATGTAGTGCCAAACGATGTCCGGCGGGCAGTTGGGCTGCTTCGCAAGGGCTTCCTGAACGTAGTTCTCGCCGAAGTGACGAATTCCGGCCTCGAACGCGACGGCAACATCTTCCGCTGAGAATCCCTTCGTCGCGGCGATGATGGTTACATCCACGAGGCTTCTTCCCGACTTGACTGCAGCGAGGGCGATCCGCTCCGAAACCTCGGAGATGTTCGCTACGATCGAGTCGTGCCTGTTCAAGGGAGCCGCTAGCCGGAGGTGCGCTGTTGGATGATGTCGATGATAAGACAAAGACCCATGAACACGATTCCAAGAATCAGCGTGATCTTGGACATGAGATCGTCGAATCCGGGCTTTCCCCGGTAAGTTGTTCGGATTTGGCTGCTGCCGCCGCTCATCGCGTCGGACTTACTGCCGAACACGGTCGTGATGAAGATAAACACCACGCACATGATGATGAGGAGCACGAACAGAATGTTGCTAACCATGGAAATCTGCTCACAGTATACCGGGTGGGGTTATAATTACTGGCGGAGTGTCGAGTAAGAAGCAGGAAGTCGAGTGGTTCTTTCAAATCGGCGCTGAGCTCCAAAGGCTTAGCGATGAGGTTATGCGAGGCATCGTTGCGACTTCCGCCGCGACCCGGCGGTTTTGGCGGCCGAATGTCGATATCTGCGAGAGCGAGGACGAGGTCCTCATAACCGTCGAACTCGCCGGGGTCGAGCCGGAAACCATCAGCGTCCACTTCCTAACCGACACAAATGGCATCGTGATCCGCGGCGTGAGGACGCCAACCGACGTGGACAACGACGAACGGCCCATCAAGAGAAGCCACCAACTAGAAGTGTTTTACGGAGAGTTTGAGAGGCAGATTACGCTTCCGAACTTTCAAACCAATCGCAAGGCGATCCGGGCTCGATTCGTGAACGGCATGCTTTGCATCATCATCCCAAAGAGGAATAAGGCGTTGGAGGGTAGAAGTATTTCAGTTATAGAGAACCATGGCTGAAGTCGACCTTAAAGTCCGCGACGAGGAACTCGAAGACTCCGAAACTCGTCCGGAAATTCCGTCCGAGCTCAGCCTGCTCCCCCTTCGCGATTCCGTTATATATCCCATGCTCATCGCACCACTGTCGGTCGCAAGGCCGCACAGCGTGCAGTTGATCGAAGAGAGCGTCGTGGGGAGCAATCGTGTCATCGGCGTCGTCGCGCAGCGGGACCCAAATGTAGAGATTCCGACTGGCGAGGACATCTTCAGCTCCGGGTGCGTGGTGATCGTGCGTACACTCGTGAAGATGCCCGACGCGGTGCGGCTAATCGTTCAGGGGGTCACGCGGTTCAAGATCGTCGAGGTTCTTCAGAAGGAACCGTATTTACGCGCGCGAATCGAGACGATCGAGGAAAAGGCTCCTTTCAACGCCAATTCCGAAGAGATCGAGGCGCTTAGACGAACCGTCACCACCCTCTTCGAGCGGTGCGTCGCGCTAGCTCCGCAGCTTCCAGACGAACTCCGGTCCTTGACTCAGGCGGTCCAAGAACCTAACGTAATGGCCGACCTCATCGCGGCACATATGCCGTTCGCCTTGGAGGACAAACAGCAGGTTTTGGAAACGGTCGACCTGGTTGAACGATTGCGGCTTTTGATAGAACTGCTCGGGCGCGAGGCCCGAGTTTTGGAATTGAGCTCGAAAGTGCAGAGCGAGGTCAACACTGAGCTGAGCAAGTCGCAACGGGATTACTACCTCCGTGAGCAACTCAAGGCCATTCAGAAAGAACTCGGGGAATCCGATGACCGCGAACAAGAACTCGACGAATTGCGGAGGACCATCGACGAAGCGGGCATACGCGAAGAAGCTCTACGCGAGGTCAACCGCGAGTACGACCGGCTAAGAAGGATGTCGGCCGGGGCGCCGGAATATACGGTAGCAAGAACTTATATCGACTGGATGATCTCCCTTCCTTGGCAAAAGGATACGGAAGACAACCTCGACCTCGCCCGCGTCAAGAAGATTCTCGATAAGGATCATTACGGCCTCCAGAAAATTAAAGAGCGTATCATCGAATTTCTAGCCGTACGTAAATTCAAGAAGTCCGGTGTTGTGCGTCAACCGATACTTTGTTTTGTTGGCCCCCCTGGGGTGGGAAAGACATCTCTGGGCCGATCTATTGCAAGAGCGATGGGCCGCGAATTCGTGCGCGTATCTTTGGGAGGGATGCGCGACGAGGCGGAGATTCGCGGTCATCGCAGAACCTATATCGGCGCCCTTCCTGGGCAAATTATCCAGGGTATCCGTCGAGCAGGCAGCAATAATCCGGTTTTTATGCTCGATGAGATCGATAAGCTCGGAACGGATTTTAGAGGCGACCCTAGTTCGGCTCTTTTGGAGGTTTTGGACCCCGAGCAGAACGCCAATTTCCGGGACCATTATATCGACGCGCCGTTCGACCTGAGTCGGGTTTTCTTTGTCACGACAGCGAATATTCTGGACACGATTCCACCGCCACTTCGCGACAGGATGGAAATCATCGAACTCGGCGGCTATACCGAAGAAGAAAAGGTGGAGATAGCGATGCGGCATTTGGTCCCGAAACAGATCGAAGAGCACGGGATCGAGCCGCAGGCACTGATTTGGTCGAAGGTCGCACTTCGATATCTAATTCATTCGTACACGCGCGAAGCGGGAGTCAGGAATCTGGAGCGTGAAATCGCGTCCGTAACGCGCAAGGCCACACGAATGTTCGCCGAGGGGCAGACTCCGCGTATCCGAGTCAACAAGGCCTTCGTCGAACAGTGCTTGGGCAGCCCCCGCTTTATAAGGGACGAGGTTTCCGAAAGGGAAATGAAACCGGGAATCGCGGTGGGTTTGGTGTGGACTCCTGTCGGCGGAGACATCGTGTTCGTCGAATCCGCGGCAATGCCTGGCAAGGGCGAATTGTTGCTAACGGGCCAACTGGGTGACGTGATGAAAGAGTCGGCGCGCGCGGCCCTGAGCTACATACGGACGCACGCCGACGAGCGGGGAATCGACCCTAAAATCTTTGCCGACACCGAGGTCCACGTTCACGTGCCGGCAGGAGCGATTCCCAAAGACGGGCCGAGCGCGGGCGTCACGATGCTGACCGCTCTCACCAGCCTCTTTACCCACAAGCCTATCAAGCCGCGGCTGGCGATGACCGGCGAGCTAACTCTGACCGGCCAAGTGCTTCCCGTAGGGGGAATAAAGGAGAAAGTCTTGGCGGCTCATCGAGCCGGAATCGAAACTCTGATTCTGCCGGACCGTAATGAGAAAGATTATCGGGAAGACATTCCTGAGGAGGTGCGCGATAAATTGACCACGCACTTTGTAGAGGACGCCAAACAGGTGCTACGGTTAGCGCTTGGCCCGAAATCGAGAGCCGCGAAATAGTTCTGAATCGCGACATGCATAGAGGGGCCCGTGAGACGCCAGAATAGGGTTGAGATTCTCGGAATCGGCGTCGATGCGGTCAATATGGTGGAAGCGATCGCAATTATCGAGGAATTTATCGCTAATGGTAAGCCGTCGATCGTCGTTACGGCCGATGCGAGCGGCATAGTTGCGGCTCAAACGGATGAGCGGTGGCGCAAGATTATGGAGGATGCGGACCTCGTCACACCTGATAGCGTCGGAGTTCTGTGGGCAGCAGGCAAGGTCGGTTCGCCGTTCGAAGAGCGGGTCAGCGGCGTCGATATTGTTGAGAAGTTAGCCGAGTTGAGCGCGCGAAAAGGGTACCGCCTTTACTTCCTAGGGGCTGCCCCTGGAGTTGCGCAAACGGCGGCAGATGCGCTCTGTGCGCGTTTTCAGGGTGCCGTTATCGCTGGGGTTCGGGACGGCTATTTTTCGGCCGCCGAGGAGCCCGACATTGTTGCGCACATTCGAAAGGCAAACCCGGATGTTTTATTTGTGGCGATGGGAATACCGAAGCAGGAAACCTTTATTACCGAGCACATGAATGAAATTGCCGCCAAGGTGTCGATCGGTGTGGGTGGAAGCTTCGACGTATTTAGTGGAAATGTAAAGCGCGCGCCGCACTTTATTCAGAATTTGCGCTTGGAATGGCTTTGGCGCCTGATCCAAAATCCGCGGAAATGGCGGAAGGTGGCGTCATTGCCAAAATTCTGGTGGCTCGTGATGCGCTCAGGGCGCCGGGTCTGACACTTCGATGAGAATGTAACGGTCGCCCTCGTATACGATCCTGCCGAGTTGTCCGAAGAAAGCCAACCCCTGAACGCCCAGCAGATCGGCAGGTTCTCCTTTGGGCGCCACGATAAACGTTGCTTTAGACATCTCGATTAGGGCCCTTGCCGATTCAGGCGTCGATCCTTGCGAGTAGAGCCCGATTGACAAGTCCCGACGGCGACCCACGTAATCGGGGGTTTCGCTCCAGTGACCCGCCCAGGATTTGACTCCCGCCCAACCGGAAAGCACAGGATTCAGGTCAGGGATGGCAACCGCAAACGAATCCGGCCTCGTGGAGATGGGAAGCCCAGGCATGGCAAGGACGGCGTCTTCCCTGGCTTCGCTCGCTTGCAGGTAGCTTAAGATTCTCGAGACATCTTTCTCCCAGAAAACGCTTTGCACGGTCGTATTGCTAATGTTATCGACAGCCATCATGGCCTCGCGGTAGAGCCACCCGGCGGATGAGATCGAAACGGCGGCGATCATTACGGCAGCAGCGAGCACCCGCTCGCGTCCCTTTAGACGGCCCGTGAGAGTTCCGATGGCCCACCCTGCGCATAGCCCAATCGGGATGCTGAGCCCCATCGCGAGCTTTCGCTGGAACAAGCCGGGGTAGTAGAGGGCTGCAAGTCCCATCAGAACCCATGCACTGATCAAGCCCCGAATGGGTCGGTCCGTGGGATATGCGCCCAGAACCGCCACAAATGTCAAAGCAAGGCTGATCCACGCCAATGGTATGAGAAGCTGGTTTGGTGCGACCGCGCCCGACTCGAGTCGGAGGAAGAGGTGCAGCATAGCGACTAAGCAAATCGGAGCGCCAATGTAAAGGTTTCGTTCTCGCGGCCCCGCCCTCCAATGCCAGCAGGCTACCAAGGCCAAGGACAGTAGAGGCCCATATCCGAGCAGCACGTTCGCGAGCGGAGCCGAAAGCGTCGGCGTCTCGCCTCGCTGTGCGAAAACGGGGTCATTCGCTCGAACATAAAGGAACCAGAGGAGCGGCGGAATTGCACCAGACGCGATCGTGACCGCCCGGCCCACCCAAGCGCCAGTCGCTTGTTTCGCGCCGATCTGCGTCGCCAAGAACCCGGCGGCGACGATGGCGATTGTCAGCGTGTCGTACGTATGGATGTTCGTGAGGACGAACATCGCCAGGAACCCCGGCAACACCGGCTTCCAGGAATCGCGCGCGTCGAGGATCTTGTTCCAGATCACGCAAATCAGCCATAGCGCCGCGCAAAACAGGCCGTTTTGCATGAGCGAAGGAAAGGTAAGTGCCTCCGGCTGCCATACATCGATCGGGCCTTCGTGGCCGTACCTGCGCCAGACCAGCCATCCGACTCCTGCACCTAAAATCGTCGTAGCCATCGCTGTGAACCGGACGAGTTGGGACTCGCTCAACCTCCTGGCCAACCCATAAAGGGACATCAGAAAGAGCAGTCCAAAGACCGCTTTTGCGAGGTGCATCGCGAGCGAAATGCCGGTGAGCCGGCTCAGGGTTCCTGTCGCCCAGAAGTAGAGGTTCACGGTCAGCCCCGGCTGGGGATCGGTGGTGAGCAGGTTCTCGAAGAAAAACCTGCCTTCCTGCGCCTGCTTCATCCACGCCGCATAGACCGCGTGGTCGTCGTAATTGCTGTGGACGCCCAGATAGAGCGTGCCCACGGGCTGGATGGCCAAGGCGAGCAAGTATGGCGTCGCAGTCAGGAAGAGAGTGGCGGCTGCGAGCAGCCAGAACCACCTTGGGTAACTGCGCTCCACGAGGTTACTTCTGGCCGGGCGGCTTTCGGCCCATCGATTCGTAGATGCCGAGAATCATGTCGCGATTCTTGACGGCCTCATCGTTCTTGGGATCGAGTTTCAGGGCCTCGGCGTAGAGGTCGAGCGCCATCGGGTATTTGACTTTCGGAGGGCCGTCTCCCTTCATTACGGCGCTGGCATATGCCACGGTGGCGCCGACAAATTCATCCCTCGTCTCGGGGTCCTTTGCGAACACGGCCTTCGCGGATTCGTAGCCGACTTGGAGGGCGCCAACGTCTTTGCCAGCCGCCGGGACCTTGGGAACTGTCGGCCTTTCCGGCTCGGGCGACGAACAACCGCAAATCAATAGGGCGGCGCAAGCGATATGCCAGGGTTTCACGCTCGAATGTTACCGCTTCAGGGACTGTGTGTCGACGTCGGCTCTTTTTACACCCAACCCATTAGGCGTCGTCACGTGCCAAGGAAAGTAACGTGATGACGCCGGAATCGACGAAGCAGACTGCCGCTGCCGTGGCGGGCCGGCTTCGGGACTTGGTTTTCGTTGCGCCGTGTGGTTGACGACTTGCGACCGTCGAGTGACGCCGATTCATCGTCAAGCTACACCCATCATACTCACCGCTGTTCGCCACTAACTGAGTAGACCGCAGGTTCAGATTATGGCTGACCGCCGGTTATCAGGTCCATCAGAGGGCCGGCGGCCAAGCGTAGCTTTGCCCACGCTAATGGGACACCAAAATTCGCTTTGACAACCGAAAGGGAGTTCCCGCGTAGCCACTGGCCCCGCTTATGGCCGGAGATCGAGCACGGGTAAGCGCGCGGGAGCTTACCGAACGCGAATGTCGACGTGCGCTTGCCCATGGTGGGTATCAATTTATCGTGATCGTCCACTTGGCATGGTTGACCTCGACCTTCCACAAGTAACCGCTTCTGTGCCTTCTTGGACGAATCGCTTATCTTGGTTCCGCTGGGATCAGGGACGACGACTGTGTCTGCCTGCTAAGCTCCACGCTCCGCTTAGGCGATCGGTAACTCCCGGCTACTACAGACCTTGCCTAGAACGGAGACCGTTAGTCGCGAGGTTCCGGAATATCCACGTTGTACGGACCGACGACGGAGCGATCAGCCGAGCAGTGTTCCTCGGCCTCGAGTTTGATTTGCTCTTTAGGCCCTGGGTCACCGACAGCTTTGACCTTCTTCCCGCGCTTGCGTGATTCGGTACTTCCCTTCTGCATCAATTTCTCCTGGCGCTCTTCATCGAGGACCACAACGGCACTTCTTCGGGCCGTCGTGGCCGAACTGCTATACCGTAATACTACTCTTTCGCCGCAGCCGGTATTGCCTCCTTCCGAATCGGAGTCATTATTAACTGAGGCGAAATATGAATACCAAAGTCTGGCTTGTTTTGTGCGTCGGCCTGGGCGCGTTGGCGCTTCTCGCCTACGAATTAAGTTGTGACAAAGATCGAGGCGAGACAGTTGAGTTCGACGAATGGGACGAGGTGGACGAAGCCTCCGAGGGCTCGTTCCCCGCTAGCGACGCGCCGAGTTGGACTCCCGTAAAAGGGGTCGGCAACGTTTAGTAGCCCTTCGCACCAGCGCCTAGGATGGCGTGGCTCTCGTCGACCCCGTCGATACAGGTCCAGGCGGTAAAACCATCTTTTGAGGCCGCAGCGCCCCAATCGCCTTGAATCGAAACCGCGAAGACGACGCTGACTTGCTCGCGGGTCTCGGGCTTTCGGTCCACCATTATCTTGATCGCGGCATCGCATGCCTCTTGGGCATTCATCCCGTCGCGCATGTTCTCGACAGCCCTGAACGATAGCATGAACCTCCAGATGTCCTCACCGACGCCGGTGGCCCCGGCTGCTCCGGCGGCGTCGTCCGCGTAGAACCCGCCTCCCATGATCGGAGAGTCTCCGACCCTACCAGGCAGCTTCCACGCAAGCCCGCTCGTGCTGCAAGCTGCAACCACGTGGCCGCCTTCTTCCCTGCCGACGATGGTGACCGTGTCGTGCGTCACGAGGTGCGCAACTTCGGCGGCGGTCTTATCCTTGCGCCATGCCTCGTAGCGGGCGAGGCTTTCTTGCGTCTGTAGGACTCTGCGTTCGAACCCGTTGCTCTCCGCGAACCTTGCCGCTTGGTCTCCGGCAAGCATAACGTGGGGTGTGTCCATCACGTGTCTGGCTACCGAAATGGCCGGAACGATGCCCCGCAGTGCGCATACCGCGCCCGCTCGCAACGATCGGCCATCCATCATCCCTGCGTCGAGCTCCTGTTCACCTTCTTCGTTCGGGAGCCCGCCCAGGCCGATCGCCATGAACTTCGGGTCCATTTCGACTTCGATCAACCCTTCTTCGCAGGCAGACAGCAGGTCGCTCTTTTGCAGGTAGCTCTCCCAGGCCCTGCGCACGCAAGGACCGCCGGGATCGGCCCAGGTGGAAACAAAGACGGTCGACACCACCGGCTATTGGGTCCGAAGGACGACCGCGCCGTATTTCACTTCCCCGTGCGCGATCGGACGGACGATTTCCCAACCACCGCCCGTTCCCGACTCGTCGGCCGTTGCCGGGTCGATATCTGGAAACTTGGAGCCGGCCAGGTGATTTCTATCCGATGACGCCAGAACGGTGCCTTTGGTGTCTGTGATCGCGCATAGGGTGAACCCCTTGATCCTCACCATGTCATCGACCACGCGCTGTAGGGTGTCTGTGTCATGCAGCGGGTCTTTGTTCCATAGGTCGAGAAGAGGAACGGCCGCTGTCGCAAAGGCTGCAGCGCTGTTGGCCGCTCCTTCCTTTCTGGCGTTGGACAGGCCAAAGTAAAGTTGTGAACCCAGGATCAAAGTCCCGATGCCGAGCAGGATCGCCAGCCACTGGAACCCCTTCTTGCCCCAATCCGTCGGCTTCTTCTCCTCGACCCCCTCCACTCCTTGTTCCGGTGTATCGCTCATTCTTATCCTCCTGGCAAAGCTGCGGACGCCAACGTGTCCATCCTCAAATCGTCCGCCTCGCCTTTCGCAAGCCTCCAACTGGCAACATGCGCGATCATGGCTGCGTTGTCGGTGCAAAGATCGAAAGGCGGCGTCACAAAGTCCAGACTTCGCTCGGTGGCCAGCAGCTTCAGTTTAGCGCGAAGTCGCTTGTTCGCTGCGACTCCGCCGACCACCGTAATCGCCTTCGCGCCGGTCTCTTCGCACGCTCGGAGTGTGCGCTCCACCAGTACAGCGACGACCGTTTCCTCCATGCTTGCCGCGGCGGAAGCGACGTCGAGGGATTCGTCTTCGTCTCTGGCCAAATAGAGAACGGCCGTTTTTAGCCCAGAAAAGCTGAAATCCAGCGTGGGCCCCCGCAAGCCGGCGGGCAGCTTATATTTCTTTTCGTCGCCGCTTTCAGCCGCACTCTGAATGGCTGGACCTCCTGGGTAGCCGAGTCCAAGAGCCCGGGCGGACTTATCGAAAGCCTCCCCAGCGGCATCATCGATGGTCCCCCCGACCTTCACGTATCCCCCGGCGGACTTCACGAAAACGAGCTCGGTATGTCCGCCCGAGACAAGCAGGCAGACGTGCGGAAACTCCACATCCGCGGCCATTAGAGAGGACAGTATATGAGCCTCCAAATGATGGATACCGACCATCGGCTTAGCAAGGGCGAGCGACACAGCTTTCGCGGCCGAGACACCAACCGACAGGGCGCCGACGAGCCCCGGCCGATTCGTCACGCCTACTCCGCCCATGTCATGGAGTGCGCAGCCGGATATCTTCAGGGCGGTGTCCAACGCCGGGATCAAGGCCTCGGTGTGCTTCCTGGCGGCGGCTTCCGGAACGACGCCCCCCCATTGGCGATGCAGCTCGGCCTGCGAACTGACAACGTTGGCAAGGACATTGCGGCCGCGAACGACCGCCACCGAAGTTTCGTCACAGCTGGTTTCGATGCCGAGGACCGGGTTATCGAGGTATTTCACGTTAGCCCATACAGCCACATGACGACTGCGTCCTCCTTGTCCTTGGGATAGTAACCCTTCCGAAGGCCGCACCGAACGAACCCGAGCTTTTCGTACAGCCTGAGGGCTGCCGCGTTGCCCGCGCGCACCTCGAGTGTCGAGCACGTATGACCCGTTGCTTTTGCGGACTCGAGGATTCTTTCCATCAGTTGGCGGCCCACGCCATTCCTTCGGTGGTTGGGGTGGACGGCGATGTTCGTGACGTGCGCCTCGTCGATAATTGACCAATAGCCCGCAAATCCGACCAAGTTTGTATTGTGAGTAGCGACCAAGTAGGTGGCTTGAGGGTTGCTCATTTCCGCCCGGAAACTGCTTTCGGCCCACGGCGCCGGATTGCAAATTCGTTCGAGTTCCATTACCGCGGCCATGTGGCATTCGAGCATCGGCTCCACCTGATAGCAGGCCATCCTACCCGCCAAGATAAGCTTCGCGAACAGCAGGATTATCGAGCAGAGCCTTGCCGGTGTCGCTAAGGACGATCCGGCCGGTCTCGAGCACATAGGCGCGGTTCGCGAGGTCGAGTGCGCGATGCGCGTTCTGCTCGACGAGGAGCACCGTCACGCCCTCCGAATTGATGCGCCGGATGATCGAGAATATCTCCGTCACGAGATTGGGCGCGAGGCCGAGGCTCGGCTCGTCCAAAAGAAGGAGGCGGGGCCCCGCCATCAATGCGCGGCCGATCGCAAGCATTTGCTGCTCCCCACCGCTCAGCGTCCCCGCGTTCTGTTTGATTCTCTCGCGGAGCCGCGGGAAGAGGTCCAGCGCCTTTTGGATATCGGATGATACCTCGGCATCCTTGCGGCAAAACGCACCGAGCTTAAGGTTTTCCAGTACCGACATATTTGTAAAGATGCGCCGCCCTTCGGGACAGTGGACGATTCCCTTTTGAACCACCAAGTGTGCTGGAAGGTTGTCGATTTCTTCGCCTTCGAACGTCACGCTTCCGGCCTTGCAACGGATGATCCCCGATATCGCCCTCAAGAGCGTGCTCTTCCCCGCTCCGTTCGACCCGATGATCGAGACAATTTCACCTTGATCGACGTCGACACAAAGGCCTTTCAGTGCGTGAATCGCTCCGTAGTAGACCTGCAAGTCTTTGATCGCAAGCATCACGGCCGGCCTCCCACGAACATGAGCTGCACGTCGAAAATGAGCGCCGCGTTCGGCGGTATCGGGCTCCCGGGCTGCGGGTTCGCTCCATACGCCAGATCCGCGGGGATCGTGAGCTTTCGGCGCCCGCCGACCTTCATGCCCTTGAGCCCCTCCATCCAGCCGATGATCACTGCGGGCTCATTCGGGTCATAAGTGAACGTGTAAGGTTCGCCCTTATCCTTGTAAGAGGTGTCGAACATAAAGCCATCTGGCAAAGTGCCGACGTAATGCACCGTCACATTCGCACCCGGTACGATTTGCCTGCCAGAACCGACAACAATGTTCTCGATTTTCAGAGTCTTGATCTTCGCGGTCTCGTCGGCGACCTTGCGTTTGTCCACAGTCTTGGGAGGGTTCGCGGGTACAGGTATCGCCGGGGGATCGAGCTTGGTGTTTAGAGGCCGTACGCGCGATGCCATTTCTTTTGTGAGGCCTTCGGCCACCTGGTTGATGTTCTTCGGTTTATCGCAACCCGCCACGATAGCGGCCAGGACGAGGGGGAGCAACGCTCGCATACCCACATAGGGTACCTCGGAGGTAAGCTTACCCCTCGAACATGGCGAAGTCTGGGTCCAAAAAGCCCGATGGACCGGCGGCCATCGTCAATCGGCGCGCTCGCTACGATTACGAAATTCTTAGCACCTATGAGGCGGGAATTGCGCTGGAAGGTTCAGAGGTTAAGAGCGTCTTCCGCGGGCAGGTAAACCTGTCCGGGGCGTATTGCCGCGTCGATGAGGGTGAGGCTTGGCTCTATGATATGGACATTGCGCCGTATGAGAAAGCAGGGTCCTACGCCCCGGAAAGGCAGCGAAAGCGAAAGCTGCTTTTGCATAAGAAGGAGATCGAGCTTATCCGGCGTCGTTCGGAGGAGCGTGGTTTGGCGCTAATTCCCACGAGAGTCTATTTCCAGAATCGACGGGTGAAGGTCGAGATTTCCATAGCGCGTGGTAGGCGCCAGTACGACAAGCGCGAGAAGATCGACGCAAAGACTGCGCGCAGGGAGAGCGAGTCTGGCGATTGATGGGTTTGCCGGCTCGATGCAGGCGCTGCGATGGCTACTCGTCGATCGGGCTAAAATGAATTACGGAGACCAGATGTCCCGTGGAGATCTTCTCGCCGTAGATTCTAGAAAGGAGTGCGGCGATGTCTTCGGTTGATCGGAATTCCGGATTTTCGCGCTCTACTTCTCGGGGGCTCATCTCGGCGATCGTTTTTACTTCTACGCGGTCAATAATAGCGCTATAGAGCTTTTGCCGCCTGCCGAACCGTTGGCCGGTCGTAATCCAGACAATTTCGCCCGAATGGTATTTATCGCTTTTGTCACCCAAACGAACCGTCACGGATTTACGGTTCGTTCTAAGAATATCGAGATAAAGGTCCGAATAAAAGTTTATTGCGTACATATTTAGGTGCGCTCTTTTGCTCCGAGTATTTTGATCGCATTGAATGCGCGCGCGCGGAAGTCGTTGGCCTCATCGTCGGTGAAGGTGCGGCTACGATGTCTCAAGAGTACGGCCACACCGAGGCTGTGTTCACCGTCAGGAATTCCCTTGCCTTCGTAAACGTCGAAAAGCCAAACTTCTTCTGCATTTTCCCCGATAGCCGACAGAATTGCCGATTCGATTTCTGAATAAGAGACGTCTTTGGCTATCGAAAACGCCATGTCCCGGCGCACCGACGGGTGGTGGCTAATCGGCTCGTATTCGATTTTTCGCCGATCGAAAGAGAACACTGTCTCGATATTTAGCTCGCCCATTAAGACTCCCGGATGGAGGTCCAGACTTTCCGCTGTATCGGCCTGCACTTCGCCGATGATTCCTGTACAGATTCCGCCCACCATCACTTTCGCCTGACGGTTGGAGTGGAAGCGGTGATCGGTCGACGGCTCGAACTCGACATCGCGGCCCAAGAGGGATGCAACCTGCTCCACGACGCCTTTCGCTGCGTAGAAGTCCGCGTCTGGTCCGGTTGCGTCCTTCCAATAATCCGGGGTCAGTTTTGCGGATAACAGAAACGCCAGAGATCGTGATTCATGGTCTGCGGTAAAGATCCTACCGATTTCGAATAGTCTTAGCGAACGGCCCCGGTTTTTCGCGGCTGTCCTCGCCATGCCTGGCAGAATCGAGTTTCTCAGGAACGCCAACTCGGGCGCTGCGGGGTTTCTCAGTTGCACCTTTTCCCCACAAGAATCGAGAGGAGAGTGATCGGTTAGCGTGTGGTTTGCGACCTCGGTAAAGCCGAGCCTCAACATCGCATTGCGAGTCTGCGTCCTGATTGCGGCGTCAACGGACTCACCTCCTTGCGACGCGGAACCGAACGGCAACGCCTCCGGAATCTTGTCGTAGCCCCAGAGCCGCCCTATTTCCTCGATCAGGTCTTCTTCGAGCGTCAGATCGTTGCGCCAGGTTGGCGGCGTGGCGCGAAGGCCCCCTTTGGTCTCCTCGACCCGGCAGCCGAGCGCGTTTAAAGATGCCGCTGCCGCTGCCTTCGGGACCTCCATGCCGAGCAATCGGTTCCACCTTGCCTCGCGAACCTCGATCCACCTTGGCTCCACGGGTCGATAGGAATCGTGTATCGAAGCGACCGGCTTTCCGAGCAACTCTGCGAACCGCAGGATCGCTCGAGCGGCGCCGTCGGGGTCGACAAACCGCTCAAAACGGTAGCTGGCTTCGGTGGTTGTGCCGAGAGCCTTGCGGGTCTTTCTTACCGAAACTGGATCGAAGTGTGCGGATTCGAGCAGGATATTCCTGGTGGAGCCCGAGACTTCGCTATCTTCGCCTCCCATAACACCGGCGATCGCAACCGGACGCTCGGCGTCGCAGATCACCAGCATTCCAGGCTTCAGTTCGCGGTCGACCCCGTCGAGGGTTTTCAACTTCTCGCCGACCCGTGCGGAGCGGACGACGATGCGTCCCTCGCTTAGCTTGTCGAGATTGAAAGCGTGGAGCGGCTGGCCGAGCTCGAGCATAACGTAGTTCGTCGTATCGACGATTATGTTGATCGGACGCATACCCGAAGCTGCAAGCCGTCGCTGGATCGTCTCGGAACTCGGGCCGATTGTGACGCCACGAAATACTCCTGCGGCATACCGGCTGCAATGGTCCCAGTCCACGATCGTTGCGATTCCCGAGCCGTCGGCCGCGCTCGGTGGCGTCGAGAGTACGGTGAGGAATATCTCGGTTGGTTTGAATCGAAGAGGGTCTTTCGCAGCCAATTCGCGTGCGAGGCCGAGGATTGATAGACAATCGCCGCGATTGGGCGTCACTTTAAAGTCGAGGACGCCTCCCTCCTCGCTCTCCATCTCCAAACCGAGCATGGTGAGGACACTCCCGATTTCATCCGGCGTTGCGTCGGTTTCGACGAACTCCTTCAGCCACTCGACCGCGACCTTCATGCCGGGAACTGCTCCAGGAACCTGAGGTCGTTGTCGTAAAAGAGGCGGAGATCGTCGACGCGGTACTGCATCATCGGAATCCGCTCGACTCCTAGACCGAATGCGAAACCGCTGTACTTCTCTGTGTCGAAGCCGTGAGCGCGCATGATGTTCGGATGGATGAGCCCGGCGCCGCCAAGTTCGATCCAACCCGCGCTCTTGCAGATGGGGCAACCAGTGCCACTGCAAAAGGGGCACGAGATAGCGTAATCTACGCCAGGCTCGACGAATGGGAAGAAATCCGGCCGGAATCGCACCTGAACGCCCGGCCCGAACATTGAGCGCGCGAAAGCCCCCAGCGTTCCTTTCAGATGATGCATCCCAATACCTTCGTCGATCATGAACGCATCGACCTGCCCAAAAGTGTGGCCGTGCGTGCGGTCAACCGCCTCGTTTCGGAAGCATCGTCCGACCGTGAACACCCTCATTGGCGGCCTTTTGTTTTCGAATGTGCGCCCTTGGATCGCGGTGCCTTGCGTTCGCAGCACGCGCTCGTCGTCGACGTAAAACGTGTCCTGATCATCCATCGCCGGATGTTCAGGAGGATAGTTTAGTGCCGTAAAGTTATATTTAACTAGCTCAAGTTCGGGTCCTTCGACGAATTCGAACCCTAGGCCGATCAGCGCTCCCTTGATTCGGTCTTCGGTCTGGCCGAGAATGTGCTGAAGGCCGACGGGGACCTTCCTTGCGGGCATGGTGATGTCGATCGATTCCTTGGCAACACGTTCGCCTAGCTCGGAAGCTTTCAGCTGGCTCATGCGGGTGTCGATAATTTGTTGAAGCTT
This sequence comes from Fimbriimonadales bacterium, assembly GCA_051003155.1. Classification (GTDB taxonomy): domain Bacteria; phylum Armatimonadota; class Fimbriimonadia; order Fimbriimonadales; family ATM1; genus JACDEQ01. The sequence goes on from JBPCLO010000026.1 coordinate 159,107, forward strand.
CGCCTTGGCCTCGTTCAGTGCCCTTCCAAAGCCGGGTTTCTCCTCTGGCGGGAGAGAACCGATCTGACGAAGCAGGCCCGTGTATTCGCCATTTCGTCCGAGATACTTGATCTCTAACTCGCGCACGGCAACCGTCGTTTCCGCCGAGGCAACCGCATCCATGGCTACCACCTCGAGCTCTCCGAGGGGATTCATTTTAACTGGCCCCAAGATACGGCCCCTGCTACACAGGCAAAGACGAGCGGCCACGGGTTTCCGAAAATCACGGTGAGAACCTGGCCACCGCCCATCTCATGCAAAGCTCCGTCGGCAAGCAGCTTGAACGGCGCAACCATCGCGCCGATGATGAACCCCAGCGCCGTGATTCCGCCAACGAGAAGACTGCTCTTTCGCTGGACGATTCGCTGGATAATTTGCCCCACGAAACCGCCAACGATGGCGCCCGCGAAAATAAGGAAAAAGCCTATGCTTTGCGGAATGACGTAGGAAGCGATGAAACCGAGAGCGAATCCCGCGAGCGAACCGCCGGCCAGTTGGCCAGGCGACAGGCTATGGGTGGCAAAGCGCTCGAGGCCACACTTGCGGCACCGATAACCTACCGGTGTCAAAACGGCGCACGAGGGGCAAATATAAGTCTCGCACCGGCTACAACGCAACACCGTTTCAACATCTGTGTGCTTGTCGCAATAAGTTTTGCGGTCACGCTCCATAGGCTCCAACGAAAACTCTACGCGGTGGCAGTTTTCGCCTTAACGGCTAGGTTCGCGAACGCGGCCGGATCTGAGATTGCCAGATCACTCAGAATCTTGCGGTCGATCTGGATGCCGGCCTCGGTCAAGCCGTGAATAAAGGCGGAGTACCGGATATCGTTTGCCAGGCAGCCGGCGCTGATGCGCACGATCCAAAGCCTACGGAAATCCCTCTTCTTGTTTCTGCGGTCACGAAAAGCGTACTGCCCGCTCTTCATCACCTGTTCGTTGGCAGACTTGAAGTTGTTCTTCTTTCTACCCCAGTACCCTTCTGCTCTTTCGAGTACCTTCTTATGGCGCTTCTTCGCCATCAAACCACGTTTGACACGTGCCATTTTGTTCGTACACCTCGTTTGAATTTACGACCGCATCCCAGCCCGCGACGGGCGGTAACGGTAGAGAGGCGAGAGTATACCCGCGCGGAGCTACACAGACGGCCCATGGAGGGCCGCCGGTCGGCAACGTCTACAGTCTTCGGTCTATGCAGTGGCGACGGTACTGCATTCCATTGCGCATCTGCGCGAGGCGCGGGCACATCCTTGGCATTGCTCCGTGTCGTAACGCTCACACGCCGCGGCGCACCTATCGCAAATTTCCGCGCAGGTCGCGCACATTTCCGGAACGACCGCCGAGCCTGCGTTCATTTCCTTCACGCACTCGGCGCAAGCGCCGGCACATTGACCGCACAGACGCACACAATCCTCCATGCCCGGCGTTCCTTCGCTGGCCGCCGCGCAATCGCGGCAAGCTGCTTCGCATCCCTGACAGGCTTCGATGCATGAGCCGTATTGATGTCCAATGGTTCCCATGTCTCGCTCCGTTACTTCGTACCGCCTCCACCGGCGCCGCCACCACGGCGGGCGCCTTGCATTACCGCCTGAAGGTCGGTGTGCGCCAAGACGTTCAAATCCGAAGTACGGACCTTATAGATGTGCCCGCCTTGGTAAATGTAAAGGGCACCGCTGTCCATGAGCATCGAGGCCTGGCCCATGAACATCCCTCGATCCATCATCGGGGGTTGGGGAATCTGCGCCGGCTGTTGGGGAGGGTTCGTTAGAGGGGGTGACTCCTGGGCATTCGCATGCTGGGCGAAGGGGATCGCCAGTGCGCCCACTCCGAGTGCGGTGGCTGCGATGAGCGTTGCTTTGCTGTTTAACATTGTTGGCTCCTTTCTTGCATTACTTCTTTGCGCAATACCCTTTGAACGCCGCTCGCGCCCTTCTCGTTGCCCTTAGGGAACATTCGAGCTTCACAATTAGGTACAAATCGAACATGCGAGCTGCGCTAGCGGTGTGGTTTCTTTTCCCTGTTTCAACGTCATTCGCCGCCTCGATCGAAGACGTCCTGCGGCCGTTCGCCTTCCGTTCGCTCGGACCGGCAGTGACGGGTGGCCGGATCGTCGACATCGAGGCGCACCCGTCGAAGCCGTATACCATTTATGCTGCCTCTGCCTCCGGTGGGGTATGGAAAACGACCAATAACGGAACTACCTGGACGCCCATTTTCGACGACCAGGAATCGTTCAGCATCGGCGACATAGCAATCGCTCAGACCGACCCGAAGATCGTGTGGGTGGGGACCGGCGAACACAACAACCAACGGAGCGCACACTACGGGGACGGTGTGTATAAGTCCATAGACGGTGGCAAAACATGGACGAATATGGGCCTCATGGAAAGCCTCCATATCGGCCGGATTGCAATCGACCCCCAGGATCCGAGCATCGTCTATGTAGCGGCGATCGGACCACTCTACAAGGGGGGCGGCGAACGCGGGGTTTACAAAACTACCAACGGCGGGAATACTTGGGCTTTGGTTTTAAAGGGGGCCAACGAAACGACTGGCTTCATCGACATCGCGCAGGACCCGGAGGATCGCAACGTGCTCTACGCAGCCGCCTACGACCGCCTGCGCCGTGCCTGGAACATCAGGGACAACGGACCCGGTTCTGGTATTTGGAAGTCCAAGGATTCCGGTAAAACCTGGACAAGAATGACCAACGGCTTCCCCGTCGGTGATCGCAACGGACGGATCGGTATAACGATCTATCCGAAGGACCCGAAGATCGTTTACGCGACCCTCGACAATCAAGCGCCGGGCAAGCAGATCGAGATTTACCGAACGAACGACGCCGGCGCGTCTTGGAAGAAAGTCAACGCGGGCCGCGCCGACGGCAGCTACTACTATGGCCAGATCCGCGTCGATCCGAATAACCCTGAGAGGGTCTATGTTTTGGGAGTCAGCTTTCTGCGCAGCGATGACGGGGGAAAGAAGTACACCCCCCTAGCGCGGGGGGTGCACGTAGATCACCACGCGCTCTGGATCGATCCGAACAATTCCGAGCGGCTGCTTTTAGGCAACGATGGCGGCATGTACATCAGCCACGATGCCGGCGAGACCTTTGCCTTCATCAACAACCTACCGATTCCGCAGTTCTATGCTGTTGGCGTCGATAATTCCGTTCCCTATAACGTGATGGGCGGACTGCAGGATAACGGCGTTTGGCATGGCCCTTCGCGGACTCGCGACCGCCGAGGTATCTCGAATAACGACTGGCGATCGATCTACGGAGGGGACGGATTCTACACCGTGCCCGACGCTGAAGACCCCTACACCGTCTACACGTCCTCGCAGTTCGGAGGGGTCGGAAGAGTCGACGTAAAGACGGGCCAGACGAGGGGCATCAAGCCTCGAGAAGAAAAGATACGCAGCAACTGGATGGCTCCGTTTATGACCTCGCCGCACAACTCTCGAATCATTTATTGGGGCGGGAACATGTTATTCCGGAGCCTCGATCGTGGAGATAGCTGGACCGCGATCAGCACCGACCTCACGACCAAAAACGCTGAAAAAATCAAGGGCAACGTACCTCACTGCACGATTACCACGATCGACGAGTCGCCGGTCAGGCCCGGCGTCCTTTGGGTGGGAACGGACGATGGAAACGTATGGGTTTCCGAAAACGGAGGGGTCGCTTGGAATCAAGTGAACGCGAAGATGCCTGGAGCGCCGAAAGAATGGTGGGTTAGCAGGGTCTTCGCATCATCTCACGATGCCGGCACGGCGTTCGTATCCTACACGGGTTTTCGAGAGGAAGATTTTACGCCATACCTGTACAAAACAACTGACTTCGGGAAAACCTGGACGTCCCTTTCCAAAAACCTTCCAAAGGAGCAGGTATCGGTGGTCAAGCAAGACACGATCAACCCGAACCTGCTTGTTGTGGGTACCGAAGAGGGCTGCCAAGTCAGCCTGAACGGCGGCATGGATTGGCACAAGCTGGGCAACGGTCTGCCTAAGGCGACGCCTGTGCAAGACCTCTTGATCCATCCCCGAGAAGGCGATCTCGTGATCGGGACACACGGGCGTGGGGTCTACATCGTAAACATTAGTCCGCTGCGCCAGCTGAAAAAGGAGATTCTGGACAAGTACATCCACATCTTCGCACCGGATAGGGCGTTGGCGACGGCCTTTCGAGGCAGCATGTTCGATTCGTTCGCCGGCCAGAGCCGATTTGTGGCGCCCAATCCCGAGAACGGAGCAACGATTGCTTACTACCTCAGGTCGGCCGAAGGAGGCGACGTCAAAATCGAGATACTCGGCCCGGACGGCGGCGTGCTCGATGAGCCTAAGGGGACGAAGAACGCGGGCGTAAACTTGGTGCACTGGAATATGCGATCGGGCGGAGAGACGTTAGGTGCGGGCAGCTATGCGGTGCGGATCACCCGTGACGGGAAGTCGGAGACTTCCGTGCTGCAAGTCCAGACCTGGTAGAACGCGAAGCGACGGCTATAATCTGCGCCGTATGCGCGCAAGTCGGATGTTTCTCCCCACGCTTCGTGAAGCCCCGGCGGACGCCGAGCTCCGGAGCCATGCGCTGCTCGTCAGGGGCGGCTTCATCAAGAGGCTGTCCGCGGGTGTTTACGTCTACCTGCCCCTCGGGCTAAAGGTGCTGAATAAGGTCGCCAAAATCGTGCGCGACGAAGCGAACAAGGCCGGGTGCGTCGAGCTGCTCATGCCGACGCTGATCCCGTTCGAGCTCCTGGAGGAGACCGGCCGCGATAAGGTCGCTGTTCTTTACAAGACGACTGACCGGACAGAGCGCAATTTCGCGCTCGGATTTACGCATGAGGAGGTCATCACCGACGTCGTGCGCACGTTTGTTCACAGTTATCGGCAAATGCCGCTCTGCCTCTATCAAATTCAAACCAAGTTCCGAGATGAAACTCGGCCGCGCGGCGGATTAATTCGCGGCAAAGAATTTACGATGTTCGACGCGTATAGCTTCGACGCTACGGAAGCCGACGTCGACAAGATATACCGACAAATGCGTGCCGCCTACGAAAACATGTTCAAGCGGATGGGCCTTATGGTTCTCGTTTGCGAGGCGGAGTCAGGTGACATTGGCGGTTCCGACAATCATGAGTTTATGGTGATCGCGCCAGCCGGTGAAGACAGCGTTCTTCTCGATGAAACGACCGGAATCGCAGCCAACGCCGAAAGGTGCGACATCGGCGGGCAGTATCCCCAAGCCGCAGAGTGCGACCGAAAGGCGGAACTTGTGGACACTACGGACGCGCGCACAGTAGCGGAAGTGACTTCCCTGCTCGGCGTCGCCGCGGACAAGCTGGTAAAAACGCTCCTGGTCAATGCCGGCGAACGGAAGGTTGCTGCGCTTGTGCGCGGAGACCGAGAACTGAATCCGTTCAAGCTCGCGAGGCGGCTAAAAGTCGATAAGGTCGAAATGATGAGCCTCGACGAGGTGCGTTCGATTACAAGCGCGGACGTGGGCTTCGCGGGACCGATCGGCTTACAAGGCTGTGAATTGGTCGCCGACCAAGAAATTCGTTCTCTGTCCGATTTTGTCGTTGGCGCCAACAAGAACGACAAGCACTATATTCACGTCTGCCACGGCAGGGATTTTGCGATCGGTGCGTTCGAGGATATTCGAATAGCAGTGGACGGCGACCCGGCGGTGAATGGCGGAACACTGAGCGAGGTGCGTGGCATAGAGGTTGGGCACATTTTCAAGCTCGGCACGAAATACAGCACCTCGATGGGCGCCACGTTCGACGACGGCGCGGGCAAAACTGACCCAATTCTGATGGGTTGCTACGGTCTGGGTATAGGGCGTTCGATGCAATCCGTCGCGGAGGTTTCGAACGACGACAACGGCCTGATTTGGCCTATGTCGATCGCCCCATATGAGGCGGTAATCATTTTGGTTAGCGGCGAAGACGAGACGCAAAAGGCCGCAGCCGAAGGTCTTTACACCGACCTTATTCGCGCGGGAATCGACGTGTTACTCGACGACCGGACCGATAGGCCGGGGTCGAAGTTCAAAGATGCCGACCTGCTCGGCATTCCGCTCAGAATCGTATGCGGCCGAGGCGTTACCGATGGGAAACTCGAGATCAAGTGGCGCGACGAAAGGGACACCGTTGAAATCGAATTGGCAGAAGCATGGACTGTCGTCGGCGGCCTTATAGACGAGAAGCGCAGAGAATTCTGTTAGCCCATGCCATTCGCGCGTAAATTCGTGGCATTCGTGTCCATTTATTGGCAGGAAACACTCGCGTACCGCGCGGCCACGGTCATATGGATACTTGCGGACACGCAAACCGCCCTAATAATGCCAATGGTGTGGCTCTCCGCATTCGGTGGAGCCGACCAGATTTTTGGAATGACCCCGAATGTACTGGTGACCTACTATCTAGCTACCCTCTTTCTCGGCCAGTTTATTGTATGCCACCTGCTGTGGGATATCGCATGGGATATTCGAGAGGGAATGTTGACGACGCAGATGCTGCGGCCATTTTCCATCTTCTGGATGAATGTTGCGCGCAATCTAGCATGGCGCATCGTTAAGATAGTCTTCTTCTTTCCTTTTCTGATTATCTTTTTGTTGGCCTATAGCAGTTACTTGGGAGGCGTTCCCCTCCACATTTCGCCAGAGTTTGTACTCACCGTTTTTCTTGGCCATGCGCTCAGTTTCTTGGTCGCAAACTCGATCGCTCTCCTCTCGTTGTGGACCACTGAGTTTCAAAGCGTTTTCAGCCTCTATTATTTTCCCGAATCGATCTTGAGCGGCCGCGTCGTGCCTCTCGACTCGCTCCCGCCGTGGATCGTGACGATCGGTAACTTCTTGCCTTTTCAATTCACCGTGTCCGTTCCTGCGAACGCCCTGCTCGGCAGGCTCTCCCAAGCTGAGTTACGCCAATCGATTTGGTTCCAACTCTGCTGGATCATCGTTTTTGCGTTCCTCGGCAAAGTGCTGTTCCAGCGGGGCACAAGGCAATACACGGGCTTTGGCAATTGAGTAGTCTTCCGGGCGTGGCTGCCCTGCTCAGAAAATGGTATGCGTTGATTAGCATCTATGCGCAAGAGGGCCTGGCCTACCGCGCTAACGGCTTCATTTGGATCCTAACCGATACGGTCCCCGCGATGATTATGCCGCTCGTGTTTATTGCTTCGTCAAAGGTCTCCGGCGAGATTGGTGGATATTCCGACGTCCAGATTGTTCAGTACTACTTGGCGATGCTGGTCATCACGAACTTCATCACCTGCCACCTTATGTGGGAACTTGCCTTCGAGATCAAAGAAGGCGTTTTTACGACAAATTTATTGCGTCCGGTCAGTTATTTTCAAGTGTGCGCAATCCGCAACGTGGTATGGCGTGTTCTGAGGCTTTTGTATTTTATTCCGGCGCTCGTCGTGCTGCTTTTCTTTTATAGGCACTATTTAACTGGCGGGCCGGTCTATCTTGGATGGGAGACCTGGGCTTCGATTCTTTTGGGCCACTTCGTGAGCTTTTCGCTGGCTTATATGCTCACGATGCTCGCCTTGGTTTTACAGGAAACGCGGAGTATTTTCGAGCTTTATTATTTTCCGATGCTTTTCTTGTCGGGGCAAATGTTTCCCGTGTATCTCATGCCGGATTGGATTGTCACCCTAGCAAAGGCACTTCCATTCTATTACACAACTGCATTGCCGCTCGATATCATGCTGCATCGTCTCGAACCTTCCGCGTCTATCGGGCCAATGCTCATCCAGGCCGCCTGGATCGCCGGACACCTCTTTGGAGCTCGCATACTTTGGGGTATGGGGCTTAAGAGTTACGCCGCCGTCGGCATGTAGGATCAAGGGTCGACAAACAGCGTTTTGTCATGGGAGAGCATGACCAGCCCGGGCGCCGCCTTTCTTGGCTTTCGAACGTGCTTGGCGAAAGTGTAGCTGACCGGGACGTGGTTGGCGTGCTTCTGGCTGCTTTGGCGCGCGGCCACCCTCGCTGCGAACAGTAGGGTGTCCATCTGGACGCGCTCCGGCTTGTTTTGCGTCTGCAGAATGACGTGGGATCCGCCGGCTCCCCGCACGTGCAGCCAGTAGTCGTTGGGTTTGGCGATGCGGGTCAAGTAGTCGTTGCTGGTCGCGTTCTCTCCCCAAAGGATTTTGTGCCCGCTCGGCGCGGCCGTCTCTCTGATCTTGTGCCCGGCGTATGGCCGCTCCTCTTTTGGGACGTCCGAATGGGGTGCATTTTCACGGAGCCATCCCTGTGAAATTGCTTTGGCTGAGATTTCGCCGATAACGTCGGGTTCCACAGAATCGAGGCGGTCGATCATGCCCCGCAATTCATCGAGCTCAGCCCGCATGCGCTCGGTGCGCGCCCCAACGATCGACGCGGCGTTCTTTGCTTTTTTGGCCTTGGTAAAGAGTCGTTCGGCGTTTTCCACGGCGCTCAGTTTCGGGTTTAGTTTGATTACGACCGGAGTACCGTCGTAATCGTGCGCCTCGAAAACGTGTGCTTCAGGCGGTATCGCGCGCACGTTCGAGAGCAGTATCTCCCCCTGCATTTGCAAGTACCTCGCCCTCGCAGCGGTGTCGAGGACACTTTCCATCTGCTTGACCGCGGACGCTCGGGAGTCGTGGGCACGCTGCAGCTGTCCCTTCAGAGCTTTGGCCCGCTGCTCAGCCAATTCGATTGGAACGAGCCACTCATAGTGTTTCTCGAGGGCCGCGCTAAGGCTGCCCATCGGCACCGCAGCCTTAGCGTCCAGTTGCGATGGCAAGAAACCATACGCTCCGACAGACGGCACCCAGACCGCGTTTCCCTCTCCTGCGAGCGCCAGTACTTTGTCCTTGCCGCTAAGCCTAACCTCTTCCTCCAGGAACTTCGAGAGGCCGCTTCGCTCTTCTATCGCTTCGGCAAGATCGCGCCGGACGCCAATCGAGATTTTTTCTTCGATGCGCCTTAATCTGTTGATCGATCTCCCGTTCGGCTCTTTGAGGTAGAAGTTCGACCGGCTTCCGATTAGATCGCAAACCAGCCGGCACGAGACTTCGTCCCCGTGCTGAGCGTCGATCGCGAACCTTCGATCGAAACCCAACTGACGAACTGCGCCGATCTGGGCTCCGTCGAACCGTGCCCGCATCAACCTGCCGAATGGCCCTACGTCGCCGGCTCCTGGCGTCATGGATGTCAGGTGCACTCGGTAGAAGCGTGGGTCCGCTGAAATCAGCAGTCGAAGCTCGTTGTCCCCCCGACCCAGTTTTATGACCAGTGTGCTCTCCTCAGGCTGCCAAATCCGGTTCACGTACAGCCCGACCGTTGGCTGCAGTTCGCGGCAGACCAACATCAAGGAGAGGCTATCGAAAGGAATCCTGGCATCCGGCACGTCTCGAAATGCTACCGGGAAACGGTAAAATCGCACCATGGGAAAACTCGTTTGGCTGAACGGTGAAGTTCAGGAACTCGACAGCGCCGTCGTTCCCGCCGCAGACCACGCTCACCTCTATGGCGACGGTCTCTTCGAAGGAATACGAATCTACGATCGCAAGATTTTCAAGCTGGATCAGCACTTGGGTCGCCTCTATGACGGAATCCGATACCTCGGGTTCGAGATGCAGATTTCACGGGCCGAGTTCAAGGAAATCATCCTCGACACTTGCAAAAGGGCCGAAATCGATGCCGGCTACATCAGACTCAACGTCACCCGCGGCACCGGCCTCGGCCTCGATCCCCGCAACATCAACCGTCAGCCGAGCGTCATGGTCATGGTGAGTTCGCTCGCCCTGTATCCGCCGGAGGCCTACGAGGTCGGCCTCAAAGCGGTTACGGTCAGCACGAGGGTTATCCCGCCTCAGTGTCTAGACCCGCGGCTGAAGACGATCGGGCGATATGTGTCCAATATTTACGCAAAGATGGAAGCCAACCGGCAAGGCGCAGGCGAGGGCATCATGCTCAACACCGAAGGCTATCTAGCCGAAGCCACGGGCGACAACGTCTTCCTAATTCGTGACGGTGTGATCCGCACCCCGCACATTAGCTGCGGGATACTCGGCGGAATAACTCGCCAGGCCGTAATCGACCTTGCTCGTGAGGAAGGCGTTATCGTTCAAGAGGAGTTTATGACCCTCTACGACCTCTTCAGCGCGGACGAAGCTTTCCTAACCGGAACGGCTGCGGAAGTCATTCCACTTATCAGCCTCGACAATAAGAAAATAGGTTGTGGGACGCCCGGCGAAATCACTGGCCGCATGATGGGCCTGTTCCGGCAGGCAACAAAGATCGGCGACGCCTTTTAGATTTTGCGCCGCACAGAACGAAGTACCTACATAGGACGTCCATAATGGAAAGTAACGGGAGGCAACTCATGAGATACAACCTGCTTATTGCAGCCGCACTATTGACGACGGCTTCGTTCGCGCAGCGCGACTGGTCCCGGTATCGCCTGTATGTCGGCGATGCTAAGGCCGCCGAAAGGGTGACCAATTCCCCGCTGGGCCTCTATTCTGAACACGTCGTCATCGGCGAAACCGATGTGATCGTCGGGCCAGGTGAACTGCCCATTTTGAAGCGCTTGAGCATCCCCTTCAAGCGTGTTGGTTCGCTGAGGAGGCCCGACTCCCACAATCGTGACATAACGGATGGGGATCCGCCGGACTACCGTTACAACTACCTTCGCTACGACGAGATCATCGCACAATATGAGATATGGCGCGCACAGCGCCCCTTCCTCATCGAGCGGCAGCAGATCGGCATCAGCCACCAAGGCCGGCCGATTTGGGTTTATCGGCTGAATAATCCTTCCCCTACGGTCGAGCCCATTCCTGTGTTCATTCAGGGCGGAATCCACGCTCGCGAATGGATATCACCCCCGGTCGTCATGTACCTCTTTGAGACACTGATGAACAGGGGCTTGATCGGCCTTGCGGATTGGTACCTGCTCTCCAAATTCGATCTCAGTGTCGTGCCGGTTGTTAACCCAGACGGATACGAGTTCTCGTGGACCAATAACCGCTTTTGGCGCAAGAACCGCCGCAATAACGGCGGCGGCAGCTTCGGCGTCGATCTAAACCGCAACTATTCGAAGGGGTGGGGTGGCGAAGGCAGCAGCGGCAATCCGGATTCGGACACGTACCGCGGTCCGTTTGCTTTCAGCGAACCTGAAACGGCATGCCTCAGGGATTATTTGAACACGATCAGCGGCCTCCGTGGTGCGATCGATTACCACAGCTACGGCCAGCACATTCTATATCCGTGGTCCTACACATACGATCCGCCTCCCGATCAGACCTGGCTTCATGCCATGGGTGAAGCCTATCGCCTCGGAATCCAAAATGCCGGCGGATTGCCTTACGACAACGGCCAAGGGTCGCTCAGTCTTTACATAGCTGCGGGCACGAGTAAGGATTACTACTACGCTGAGCACGGGGCTGCCGCCTATACGCTCGAACTTCGGGATCAAGGAAACTTCGGGTTCGAACTCCCCCCGAACCAGATACTTCCTACGCAGAAGGAAAACTGGGCCGGTTTTAGGAGTTGGCTCTTGGCCCTCCTACAGTAGCCAAAGGGTATAGTTGACTGATTCTTATGAGGTGGAAAAACGTAATGAAATTGCGATTACTGGTTGTCGTCCCGGTTTTTGTTTTGGGCATTTTCGGATGCGGAGGCGGCGGCTCCGGCGGGTCTACGAACGAGCAGTTCTTCTACCGCTTTACGAACATTATTCCGTTCATTAGTGGCGTTGACTTCCTCGTCGATAAAGTGGTCCAAGTCTCGAATTTGCAGTACGCGGGGCATAGCGACTACTTCGAGACAGACACCGAAGAGCCGAACATGTTCATCGACGCCCTCGACTCCGCCAGTCAAGAAATCATCGACGCGATCGTGATCGAGAAGCGACGAGACGCGAGTGTACACATTTACGCGCTCGGAGTAAGAGGCGGGCCGCAACAACAACAGCCGGAGGCTCAGATCATTCCGGTTGAAGTCATCCGCACAACTCCGCAAGGAAACGCCCGATTGATAGTCGTTCACGGATACGTACGGCAAGCAGGCACGCAAACGCCGAACATCGACCTCTTGAGGTCGGGGCAGATACAGCCTATTGTGGAAGATATGCCGTTCGCCAATGCCGAGACCGTCAACGTGCCCCCAGGAACATACACCCTCACCGCTCGCTTCGCTGGCCTGCTCAGCGGTGAATTCCTATTCCGTCGCAACGTGGAGTTACTGGCCGGACATGTGTACGTCGCGCTGCTACGTGGCGTGGAAGGGCAGACGGGCGCGCTCGAACCCGTCATCGACATTTTCGAAGAGCCGGTGTTCGATCCCTAGAGAGCCAGTATAATCCAGAAATGGCGCTTCGCGAGTTCTCTCTTCGGGTACCACCCGGTTGCCGACCCGGCGAAGCCGAAAAGACGAAGCGCGACCTAATAGAAATCGTCGAAGAGTACGTCGAGGGTATTTATAGGCTGCGTGAGGATGTCGGGAGCGTGACCAATCGGTGAACTGGCGCTGTACATGGTAGTTTCGCCGGGGAGCGCTACCTCGATGGTCAAGAAGCTTTCACAACTTGGGCTTGTTCACCATGCTCCGTATAAGTCAATTCAGCTCACGCCGGCGATCGGCGAGGAACTTGAAGTTGTGAAGGTCACTAATGAAGCTTTCGAGTTCCTCAAGTTCCTCGAGGACATTGAGCTGATACCCGCCGCCCGCTTTATCCTTGCGGGCGCAACGGAATTTGATGGCGTTATTCACCTGAAGATCGAAGACAGTCCGATCACCGTTGGCCGCGAGGTTTCTCGTCACGTTTGGGTCAAGAGGGCTTGCTAGGACAAATGCGCCCGTTGGTCCTGATGTGGGCTGCCGTAGCCGCAGCCGCGTCCACTGCCGCCGACGTAAATTACGACGGCCGCAAGATTGGGGGCGTCTGGTATCACGCCATTGTAGCCAATCTGAACTCTGACGACGTTAAGATGAGCGGCTTGGTGAACCGGGAGGTGGGTCGGAGTGAACCCTTCTGGCAAATGTTGTCGCGCTCGAAGGCCACGGTCGCGGTGTCGGGTACATTTTTCGACACTCGCAGCGCTCGCCCGATCGGATCGATCGTGATAGAAGGCGACGGCAAAGTCGATGGCTTCCACGGAAGCTGCCTGGCTATCGATTACTTTAATCAAGCGAAGGTGCTCGATCCAAAGTGGGGGCGACACTTCGACACGAGCCCGTACCGGTATCTCGTCCGTGGTGGGGTGAGGCTTATTACCGGCGGGGAAATTACGGTCTATCCGAGGGCGCAAAGATTCAAAGACCCACGGGTCTGGAGTAAGACGAGACGGGTGGCCGTCGGCGTGACGGGCAACAACAAACTGATCGTCGTCGCAACCAACGGATCCGTACTGCTACGCAGTTTGGCCAACGCCATGAAAGCCTACGGCGCGCGCAACGCCATCGCGCTGGACGGGGGCGGCTCTGCGGCAATGTACTATCGGGGCAAGATACTCGTGAAGCCGAGTCGGAAGCTCACCAACCTCTTGACCCTTCATGAGGCCCCGGGCGCGGCGTGGTCACCCCTGCCTACTCCCTCCGGTGGTGTCACGGACAAAGGCGGCTAACCGTGATCTATCCGCGCACTTGGGTCGAGGTCGACCTCGATGCCTTTAGGCACAACCTAAACGCAATACGCGCGGCCTTGCCTGCCACTACGAAGATGGCACTCGTCACGAAGGCCGACGCGTACGGCCACGGCCTTATCCCCATCTCACGCGTCGCCGTGCAGCACGGCGTAGATTATATTGCCGTGGCTACGGTGCAGGAAGGGATTTCCCTCCGCGAAGCCGAAATCGAAGCGCCGATCGTTGTTCTCGCCCCCACTCTCGGCCTCGAGGCCAAGCATGCCGTCTACTATCGCCTTAGGAATCTCGTCGAATCCTACGAAGCGGCTGTGGCGATCTCGGAAGCGGCTGTCGAGCTGGACACCAAAGCGAAAGTGCATCTCAAAATCGACACCGGCATGTCGCGCTTCGGCGTTCAGGCGGATCATGCGGCAGATTTGGCCGAAAGGATTGTTGCGCTCAGGAATATCGACTTGGAAGGTGCAGCGACACACTTCGCCAATTCCGGCAAGGAACCCGAGTACACCGCGTGGCAATACGAGCGTTTCAAGAATGCGCTGTGCGATATGGAGGCCAGAGGAATACACGTCCGGATACGTCACTGCGCAAACAGCGGCGCGATCGTTCGATTCCCTTCCGCCTTCATGGACATGACGCGCGTCGGAATCCTGGCATATGGAATTACCCACGTCGGCGAAACAGAGTTGGGCCTCAGGCCGGTTCTAACCTGGAAAGCTCGAATCATGTCTCTCCGACAATTGCCCAAGGGTACGAAGGTGAGCTACAACTTGACCTATGAGACGCCCGCAGATAGCCTCATCGCCACGCTCGGCGTCGGATACGGAGACGGCTACCACCGGTCCCTCAGCAACCGTGGCGCCACAGTGGTCCACGGCAAGCTGGCTCCGATAAGGGGCATCGTGTGCATGGACCAGCTGATGATCGACGTGACCGAGATTCCAGAGGCGAAGATCGGCGACGAAGTGGGGCTTATTCTTGCGCCGGTGAGTGCCGAATACCTCGCCGAGATTGTCGGCACCACGCCGCACGAGATGACGACACGCATCATGTCGCGCGTTCCTCGTAAGTACGTCGAGCCTTAGGTCTTGATCTTGAGCAACATCGAAACCGGCGGCAAGCCGCCGGTTGTCGACCCGAACGCGGCAACTATTTCGAGCAAACCCTGCCTGTACGCTTGGACGAGAAGCCGTCGAAATTGCTCTAAGTTAGCGGTACCCGTCGATCGGCTGCGCTTGATCATTTCCGGATAGAAGGCTTCGCGTAACTCCTTACCTTGAGCGCCAAGATATGCGGTGTTGATATATACGTGGGTTGTGCCAAGCCCCTTTAGCTGTGCAATTAAATCTTCGGGTTCTTGAAGCTTCTCGTACTCGATCATTCGGCTGTGGCCGGGGTTCGCCCAGAAGTACGGGACATCGAGGTAGTAGCCGTGCACTTCGTCATAGAGCGCGACGCTGACCCGCTCTGACTTTCCAAGATCGTTCAGGTACGTTGCAGCCTGCCAGAACCCGAGCCTCGGCGTCAAGAATTCGTCGAAATCGCCGCTCGCGATAAACGCGATTTGGTCGCGCAATGGGCTGACGCTCGGGCCGAAGAGGTACGTCGTCCAGACACATTGCATGCCGACCGCAACGGCCGGGAGCCATCCCAATCGTGCTCGTTCGGCCGCCCCGGCGAGCAAGAACGCCGCCGGAAAGGCGAGCGAGATGATGTATCGGGATTGCTGCGTCAAATAGAACCACGTCAGCAGCGAGAGCAATATCGTCAGGAGGATCAGCTTCTCGGCGTCCAGCGGCCCGCGGTCGTTTCTTCTAAACCCGGAAAGGGGCCACCACAGCAACCCAAGTAGAAATATAGGGCCGATCGCACCCCAAGGCGTGCCCTGGTTGATCTGCTTATCCGGCTGAAGGGCGAGCGCGGTTACCGAGCCGGGAATCGCGAGCGGGCTCTTACCGGCTTCACTCTGGCCGATCCCGAAGGAGCGCTGCTCGGCCGCGTACGTTTCCGCGTTCGGCTGGCTCCAGTTGCTACCCTCGAAAACGCTGTAAAAAAACGGGTAGACGGGATTGCCGGTATTGACGACATTGCGAATGTACCAAGGGGAGCAAATCACGATGGCGACGGCGCCGATTGCCGCGAACCCCTTGAGCGAACGCCCAAACGATCTGCGAGCGATGCCGTGTCCGATGAGTACGAGCCCGATGGCGAAGGCGATCTGGAATCCGGTGTACTTGGTAGCGAGCGCCAATCCCAAGAATATGCCGGCGAGCCAAAGAAAGCGTCGATCGGAGCCGACGGCCCATAACGATGCGAACAAGATCGCCCCGCCGCTGAACAGGCCGTGCGCAACGTCGACATACGCGGTGCCGACCTCCCAAAGGACGACCGGCGTAGCGAGAAAAGCGAGCCCGGCCCAATAACCCGCGTTCTTCCCGAAGCGCCATTGTGCCAAGCCGCCGAGCGTCAATACAGCGAACGCCGCGAAGAAGAAGGCGACGGTCTTCGCGGCGAACTGTCCACCGAAAGGAAGCACGTACATATAAAGCATGTTCACCGTCGGAGCGATGTTGCTCTGGTGCATGAACGGGATGTAATCCACCTTCCCGTGCTGGTTCCAAATCTTCGCCATTGCCATCTGGTGGCTGACGCTGTCCCAGTCCGCAGCGTCGCTGGGCGAGAGAGCGGACGGCAGCCGAAGCAGGAGCATGAACACCAACACTAGCAGGATAATTCGAGATGTCGACGTCGCCGGAAACGCTGGTTTAAGCAACGCTAGGTGCCGGAGCGAAAAGATGACTGCGGCCGCTGCGACGTACTGAGCAACCGGGCCGAGTAGGAATATCGCAATGCCGGTCGCGCCGAAGCCCACCCCTCCACAGATGCCCCATCGGGCGCCAGCCGGCAGGTTCGGAACCAATCTCCAAACAATGGCTAGCCCGACTAGTACGGCTCCTAACGAGAAGATGAACCCGACCGACAGCCCGACGAACGGCGAAGGCTCCATCTAGTCCAGGCTGCCGGCCTTCCAAATGCGCATCGCCTTGCGGATGAGCTTCTCCGCATCGGCGAGCGGCCACTGGGTCGCGGCATCCGACATGGCCCGCTCGGGGTCGGGATGAACTTCAAGAAACAGAGCGTCGACGCCGACCGCGACGGCGGCGTTCGTCAAGTGTGGAATCGTTTCCCTCGCGCCGCCGCTCACTGTGCCGCCGGCACCGGGCCTCTGGGCGCTGTGCGTGGCATCGAAACAGATCGGAACGCCAAACGACCTCATCACCGGCAATCCCGCCATATCGACGACGAGATTGTTGTAGCCAAATGTAGTGCCCCGCTCGGTGAGCATAACCCCGGAAGCCGATTGGAGTTTCTCGACGATATTCTTGGCGTCCCATGGAGCCAAGAATTGCCCTTTCTTAACGTTGACCGGCTTGCCGGTGGCGGCACAGGCTTCCAATAAGTCTGTTTGCCTGCAAAGGAAGGCGGGAATCTGCAGCAGATCGACGCCTTCCGCTAACTGCGCCGCCTGGTCCGGTAAGTGCACATCGGTCGTCACGGGCACCTGCAACTCCCTGCGGATTCTCGATAAGACGTTCAGTCCCGCCTCGACGCCAAAGCCTCGCGGACTGGCGGCGCCGCTACGGTTTGCCTTGTCGAACGACGCCTTGAAAATGTACTGTACGGATAGGACCGAGCAGATCTGCTGCATCTTCTCCGCTACCTCTCGGCACAGGTCGTACGACTCGGCGAGGCATGGGCCGGCGATGATGGCCGGGTGCCCGTCACCGATGCGTACGGAGCCTACGGTTACGACGCGAACTGGGTCCACGCTTGAGAGTTTAGCGCGAGACAGACCGGGCGATGGCCGTTCCTGATTCAGGAAGGATAAGAAGGATCCCGGTTTGCGCGTCGAGGCTTCGAACCTGAGGGCTGCCTTGCCCTCGGCGATACGACGCCGTATGCTTGGTCGTCTTCACGGCCCGCGGATTGACAGGGCGGCTTGTCTGAGGTCGCTGCACCTCGCCAGGTACACTCCTTGGCATGCCTTGCATCCAAGGCGACTATACAAGAGGAGTTAGCGTTGCGCCGCACGCCAACTTCCGGCCCGGCAACATCATTGTCGCGGATCAACGGCACCTAATTGTGAGTAACAGCCCTGAAACTCTCGTGCCAGGCGTCCAACCAACTCTTTTCAAATGTCAGATACCCCTTGCACAGTTTGTCTCAAAGACCTTTCGCGTGTACATATGGCATTTTAACAAGACTGGTGCGACAGTTCCTATATCGCTGATCGCTTCGATAGCATCGACCGGAGGTTTTGCTTCGCTCACAGACGTGGTTGCAGAGACCTACGCCAACGCAACAGAGAACGACTTACCGGCTGCAGGTGTTTGCCTAGCCAAGGTTCAACTTTATCAATCATTTCCGTTATTCGGTAATCAGTTCAATGTAGGGAACGCCGAAACGCCTATTTGGTCTAGCAGCATTGACAACTTGCGCCTCACTGCTGCGATCGTTCAGTTTGCTGCGTCCTCTTTTGTTCCACAGCAACTGCGATTACGAATAGGAATCGGCGGTGATTGGAACTCGCCTGTTGCGACAATGGATGGGCATGTCCGTGGCTGCTGGCCCCAAAGCGAAATCCTGCTTCCCTGGCCTGAATCGATAAATGTTGATCCGAGTCTCCGACCTGTTCAAGAGAAGCGATGCGGCATTTGCGAAAGCGATGGTCCGGAGGTTCAGTCACCGTCAGGTTTTTATGACCGGCCTTCGTCAATTGCTGTGCCCGAGTCAGATAATCCGGGAACTTGGGGTGCAAACGGCATTTACCGACTGACGGCGATCAACAGGAACTTGAGCCTTGGTGGAACCGTGTCCATCTTAATGGAAGCTCGAGACACGCTTCCATTCGCTTACTGGGGAGCGGCCAAAATCTCCAATCCACCCGAATTTGCCGATCAAGGCGTTTTGCCGATAAAGTTTGGCACCCTGCAGTCGGCGGTCGTACTTGGCAGTGTCCCCATTGCGCCAGACTCGTCGCGTGACATCTTTGTCGCAGTGGCAAATGGCGGCGCCGGCACTCTGCCCGTGAATCTCAAAGCCGTCGGAATGGAGGTTCTGCAATACCCGTGAAATAGGTGAACCCATGTTACTCACTGTAATTCTAATTGCTGTCGGATCTACTATTCAATCACGCGGACTGCCGCCTCCAGAGATGCCGCTGACGACAATCTTCAAGGAGCGTGCAATGGGAGCAGGAAGGGATATTGCCGCAGTTTCCAATGATGGCTCTTTTGCATTTTGTGATCCAGTAATTCGTATTCATTCAGGTGAACGGTCATTTGTCAGGGAGAAGCTTCGATTCTACGCGCGGACGGGCAGATCGCAGGTGATGGTTGCAACGACGAGCCAGAGCGCCAGCCTAAGGGATGCTACCGGGGCGCACTATCACTTCAACGACTACTCATTGCTGGGTACGTTCCGTGGCAGAGAGCTTCTCATCGCCTTCGACGTGTCGTTCTCTCGACAAGTGAGAAGACGCGTAGCGGGCATCGTCGCTGTCAACCCGGCTGCAAGGGGCGCGCATCCGAACCGTGAGGCAGTATTTCCAGTAGACGGTCGGACGTACAAGGTGTACCATTGCACACTCGATGAAGCGAAGCGAAACGCGACTGTTCTCGTGGGAGCATCGACGGACAACGAAAGCTCTCTCGAAGTGTATCGCTTCAGCGGTTACCGTTTGACCAAGCTAACCGCGTCCAAGGCAGGACCATACCGGCGTCTTGTCGGAAAGGTGATTCCAGCGCGATTGGAACCACGAAACAGTCTCACCCTGGCTGGGTCGAAATACATACCGCAATTGGCAGACGTCGATCCGATTCGCCTAAGGGCAGTTTACGTTTTGCAAGACGGGATAACCGAGTTCGACATCATCCGCGGTACGTGGCGAACGCTAAATGCGCCTCGTCACCCGAGCAGAACGTCGTGGTACGGCGACCGGCCTGCCTGGTATTTCAACGGGAGGTTGTACGCCACGAAAGAGTCGATGAAGGAGCCGCCCTGGAACTTCTCCAGCGAGGGCGCGCACTTCGCTCTACTGCGAGCGGGCCTTTCCCGGGACAAATGGAATAGCTTGGGCGCATACAGGAAGCTCGGATCGAGCGCGAATGAGAGATTTTGGGTGTACCAGGACAAGACGGGGGGCATTTTCGTTGGGCCAACGGCATGGTTCGCCAAGTAAAGTCAACGTGCAAAAGTGCACTCTGTATCGCTCTTTGCTCTCAAGCCGGACGACCAGGGCAACAGTTGCCATGCCAGATAATGAAGTTTCGCGAAGGTCGGTTCCCAGCAGCTACGCATAAGCAGGTAAATAACTGAGGCTAGGGGCCATCGCCACTCCGGGCGATGGTTCTTTCTCGGGTCAGAAACTCAAGGAACGTTTCCGCATTGCGCGTCGAGCCTTCGAAGCGGCGGACGGCTTTACCTTCTGGCGAGACGACGACGTAGATCGGGAGAGTATCTAGGCCGGTTAGTCTGATCTGAAGCTTCTGGTTCGGCTCGTCCCCGGGCCGGTCGGTCCAAAGCTCGACCGGAACAAATTGGTCGTTCACGGCCTTCGCAATCTCGGGCCGCGGGAACATATTCTGCTCCATCCAGCGGCAGTTCGTGCAGGTGACGCCCGTGAAATTGATGAGCAGGGGCTTGTTCTCCGCCTTGGCGCGAGCCAGCGCAGCCTCGTATTTCTCTTCCCACTTGATCGGGGCTGACGCGAGCGCCTCCCTGCCCGGATAAGGATGCGGCGGCAGGAACGAACTCAGCTCACCCGTTGGAGCGCCCTCGATCGCAGCCAAGCAGTAGACACCGATGAACGCGAACAGGGCGCCAATCGCAAGCCGCGGGATTCCCTTCTTTCCTTGCGACGGTTCGGTGGGAAGCGTAATCCAACCCAGCAGGTAGAGGCCGCCCATCACAAAGATGATCGCCCAGGTGGCGAGGAAAACAGGCTTAGTCAGCCAACCGAGCTGCCAAACGAGGTCCGCGTTCGAAAGGAACTTCACCGCGGCGGCGAGTTCGATAAAGCCCATGGTGACCTTGACCGACGTCATCCAAGAGCCGGCCTTGGGCAAGTTCGAAATGTACTGCGGGAAGAGCGCCAACATGAAAAAAGGAGAGGCGAACGCGACGCTGAACGAAAGCATCCCGAGGATCGGCATCAGGATGCTGCCACCGGCCGCGGCCTTTGCCAGAAGCGCGCCCACGAAACCGACCGTGCAGGTAAAAGACGTCAGCGTAAACGTGAGCCCCATGGCAAACGGGCCGAAGAAGCCGCCCTTTCTGGTGCCTTGATTGGCTTTGTTTACGAGCCAGCTCGGCAGCCTGATCTCGTACACACCGAACAGATTCAGCGCGAGAACCACGAACAAAAGGGCCAAAACGATGTTCGTCATCGGGTGCGTGGCGAATGAGGCGATCGCGCTTCCGCCGAACACCACTGCGACAAGCACCCCCAAGATCGTGAAAGTGGAAATGATGCCGAGTGAATAGGCCGCTGCGCCCGCGATCGAAGATTTCTTGTCCTCGGCGCGCTTCGAAAAATAGCTGACGGTAATCGGCACCATGGGAAAAACGCACGGCGTTAGGAGCGCGCCAAGGCCCGCGATAAAGGAGATAAGCAGAAACGGGAGCAACCCCTTCTTCAGCGCCTCCTCGATGTCGCCAGAGTTGGCTTCTCCGGAGACCTGGCCCGGAGCGGTGGGCGGCTCGTCGCCTTTCGTTGCGGCGACTGCTCCGGCGGGCTGCTCGGGTGGCGTGGCTATCTTTGCCGTGTGATCGGCTCGAGGGGAGCCGGGCGACGGCCTGAAATCGACGGGTATTTCGGTGGTGCGCGGTGGCGAGCAGGTCGATTCGCTGCATGCCATCCAGCGTGCAGTTATCTTGCCGGTAACTGAACCCGTGACCTTGACCGGAATCGCGAAGGCTACCTCGCCTTCGAACATCCCAACTTTAATATCGCCAAAGTTCGGGTCCACCCTAACGCTCGGTGGCGGCTCGATCGGGCTGCCCTCGGCCTCAAGCCCCCTGGCAACGAACTCGAAACTGGTGGGCAGCGGGCCAATCCCCTCGGCCGGCACGATCGAATAGATATGCCAGTCCTTCCTGATTCTGGCGGTTAGAACAAGCTGCGCGGATTCGCCTGCGCGCGCATCTGTGGGAACGACTTTCGCGCTCCATTTCGCTTCGTGTTGTGCCTGTGCGAATGAGCCCCCCGCTAAGCCGAGCAAGAAGACGGCGAAGAGAGCGCTTTTGCCCGCATAGAACATGAGGCCTACTTGGCTTTGATAATGACGGTTCCGGCGACTTCGTCGGTGCGCGGCATGAGGCACATACCGTCGTTCGAGCAAATTTGTGACTTTACGCTCAACTTGAACGCATACTTCGTTCTGGCCCTCTTCGGAATCGTTATCTCGACCGGGATCTTGACGATGCCCTCGTAAACGACGTGGTTCTCTCCGAGGAATGATTTGGCCACGCCACCTGGGTAAACAACCTTTCCCAGCTTATACGTCGCTTTCGCGACCGGCTCGATGGCCACTTTGAACGTCTCGCCCTGATCCGACGGCGCGTAGGCGTGATAACCCTCTGGAACGGTAAGGGTTACGGTACCCTTGAGCAGTTGCCCCGGTTTGGCCGTCTTGGCTGCGAACTCGATCTTCGACGTGACCTGCGGGGCCTGCGCTGCGGCGATCGTAAACGCGGCGAGAACTCCGAATGCTACACCCTTCATCGTTGCAAGTTTAACGCGTAAATCGGCTTAATCGTTTCCGACCCTGACAGATGTGCCGGTTTCCGCGCTCTTCATCATCGCGTCGATGACGGCCATCGCGATCCGGCAGTGCTCGGGTTTCACGGCCAGCTCTTCGCCGCAGTTCAGGTGGCGGCCGAGGTTGGTGTAAAGCTCTGCCCAGCGGTCTTGTTCCACGACAATCGATTCTTCGCCGTTTTCGGTTTTTAAGATCGCGTGCTGCCGATCAGCCATCTGGAACGCGGCCTTTTCGCCGCGTATCAGCCATCGAGGACGCGTAATGTGGCTCATGCAACCTACGTCGATCTCGGCGGAAACACCGTTGTCGAAAACGATCATCGCCGTCGTCTGCGTCTCGACGTCCACGTCGTGGACGCCGGCATGCGAAGTAGCGAAAACAGTCCGTGGCATAGCCGGAAGCATCAATTGGACCATCTGGTCCACTAAATGCGCTCCCCAGTCGTAGAGCATGCCTCCTCCGCAAGCCTTCACTCCTCGCCAGCCTGCTGGATACCACCAGCCGTTCACGCTGGATTCGATTTGGAAGACCTTGCCGAGCGCACCGGAAGCGAGAACTTTCTTTGCCGTCCGAAAATCGCCATCCCATCGCCGGTTCTGGTAGACCGTGAGCGCCTTTCCCGCTTCCCTGGCGGCGGCGATCATCGCGTCCGCCTCGTTGAGGTCCATGCACATCACTTTCTCGGTCATTACGTGCTTGCCGGCCCGACTCGCCTGCATGGACAAGGGCGCATGCGTATCGTGGGGTGTTACGAGGACAACAAGACCAATAGCCCGCTCCGCCAACAGGTCTTCGTAGGAGTCGAAAACATCGACCCCTTGTTCTTCCCCGGCAGCATGTCAGCGCGCAGGGTCGACGTCGAAAACGCCTGCCAGTTCTAGCCCGTCCGTGGCTGCCACGCTTTCGGAATGGTGCTTTCCCATCGAAAACTGCGCACCGTAACCTACGATCCCTACGCCGATGCTCATGCGCTGCATCGTACCTGCCGGGCAAGATCGAACCATGCTGAAGCAGTTTATATCAAGAATGTCACGAAACGTCCTCGTCGAATCAATTAACAGTACGAGTGCTCGGCGAGCACACTTGGCTCGCCACCCAACTCGCCAAGGAGGCAATATGCAAAAGAAACTTGTCGCTATCGCAGGGTTGACGGTCCTGACGGCCGTCGCAAGCGCGGAGACGATCTATGACAACTTCGGGTCTTGGGATGGCAACATCACCAGCGGGTGGTTTGCTCAGGCCCAGATCTTGGCGGCGCCCGCCGTCGATGACGTGCTATGGGAATGGCGGTTCGAGATGGCCGCCGGCAACACTGTGGGCTCGATCGGATTCAGCGTCCAGACCGTGGCGGGTGGTCTACCGACCGGCGTGATGCTTTACTCAGATACCGCAGTGGTTCCGCCTGAAGGGGCTGTTATAACTTTCAACAACATCGGCCTGCAGCTGACGAGCGGAGTGGACTATGCCTTCGTGGTCGATTTCAACGGCTACAGCGGCGAGACGATCCATTACACCGGAATCGACGTGGTGCCCGGCGACGGCGCGTGGATGGATGGTGGCGGCAACTGGTTCAGCTTTGCAGGGCTGGATCAGAAGATGTACGGCAGGTTCGACGCGGTTCCGGAGCCGGCTTCGTTGCTTGCGCTCGGGGCCGGATTGGCCGCACTTGCCCTTCGACGAAAGCGATAGCCGCTAGCATCACTCGACAATTGACGGGCCTTCTCCATTTTGGGCCCGTTCAGTTGTCCCTCTGGCGATCTCGAACAACGTCGCTTTAATGCGCCAGTTCGTTCCGCTCGATGAAGTCAAAAGCAACTCCCCGGCCACGCAGCGTTCGTCCGCTGGGTTCCACTGAGTGCAAACCTTGTGCGGCCAGATCAATCTTCTCTCGCCGAGAGGGGAACACGGATTCTCCATAAGCAGTCGCGAAACTGACCCGGCGTCAAGTCCCATGGCACCGGAGAGGCGGTCTACCACGATATCGAGGAGTGCGCCGTTATGCGTATGCAAGGCCGAGATTGCACCGTCGAACAGAACTTTGACGAGTCCTGCCAGGTTCGGCCGATTGCCTTCGGGTGCTTCGATTTGGATTGACATTCCAAAGTCTCCCAGGACTTGCTCACTGACTCTCGCCCACAGCACTTGTCCAGACCTTAGGGCGTACCAGATTGTTTCGGGCTTCACGGCGCCAAGCTTGCGAAACTCCCCAAGTAAGGTCGCGACGGGCCGGAAGGCGGAGAGCTTAGAGTTCGACAGGTCGACCATTTCATATCGATAGTAGTGATCGGCTTCGGAAAGCTGGCACAGTGGCGCTCGTGTGTAGGAACGTATGAAGCAAATTCCCCGGCGAGCACACTGGGAAAAGCACCTACTCCCGACGTTGTAGAAGAGCACGTTCTCTGCGTCGCATCGTTCGCGACTTTCAGATACATAAGTCGCTTGAAGCGCGTCTTCCGATGACGCACGCAGCCCACAAATCGCAGTCGCGAGCTCCGACCTGAAGTCTTTCAACCAACCCTTTGGTTCAAACGGGAGACGCTTGCTAGACCACGCCTCGACCACATTGCGCTCGGCCGTTGCACTTTCAATGTTGTACTCCACTAATCCTCATCCCTTAGAGAACTCTTGCGACTCAAATCTTGGAGATTAGGCCCGTCCATGCGCGTATTATGAGTGCGGCCGACCGAATGCGCCTCACTGCTGCTCGTTCTGGTATACTCCTCGCCAAGCGGACAGCGCTGCTGGTCGCCGTTGTACGGAGCGGCCCTCGGGGAGGGGCCTTTGCGTAGAGCGGCAATCCGGCGGGGTTCGCGCGATACGGAGGCTTTTGCAAAATCAGTATGCCCCTGCCGAAAGAGACGAAGACGGAAGTAATCGAGAAGTACCGAACCGCGGCAACCGACACAGGGTCGGCCGAGGTTCAAATTGCGCTGCTAACATCGCGCATTCAGCAAATCACGGAGCACCTTCGAACAAACAAGAAGGATTTCCACTCCCGCCGCGGACTTCTCATCCTCGTTGGACAGCGCAGGAGGTTGGAGAGCTATCTCCGCCAAAAAGATATCACTAAATACAGGGCTCTTGTACAAGAGCTAGGCATACGAGAACAGAAGCCTCAATAGGAGGCAACCAATTGATTCAAACCACTTCTTTCACGGTCGGAGGCAAAGAGCTTTCGATCGAAACGGGTCGCGTAGCTAAA
Organism: Fimbriimonadales bacterium; assembly: GCA_051003155.1. GTDB lineage: Bacteria > Armatimonadota > Fimbriimonadia > Fimbriimonadales > ATM1 > JACDEQ01. Next base: position 184,792 of record JBPCLO010000026.1, read on the forward strand.
CAGGCTGGCGGCGCAGTTCTCCTCGGTATGGGTGAAACCGTCATCCTCGGCGCAGCTACAATGAGCGCCGACCCCCGAGAGGGTCTCGACTTTTTCCCGCTTACGTGCGACTACGAAGAGCGCAAATATAGCGTTGGCAAGATCCCGGGCGGCTTTATGAAGCGCGGGGGCAGGCCCAGCGAAAAGGCCGTGCTTACGTCGCGCCTGATCGACCGGCCCATGCGCCCTCTCTTCCCGAAGGGAATGCGCAACGACGTGCAATGCGTCGCCATGCCCTTCGCTGTCGACCAGAGCTACCCGCCCGATGTGCTTGCGCTCAACGCCGTTTCAGCGGCCCTCGCGCTTAGCGACGTCCCGTGGGACGGGCCCGTCGGAGCAGTGCGAGTCGGTCGCGTTGGCGGAGAGCTTGTGCTCTTCCCCACCGTCGAGCAGATCGAGAATGAGGCCGACCTCGACCTGATCGTCGCGGGTACCAAGGACGCTTTCATGATGGTGGAAGCTGGCGCCGGCGAAGTCAGTGAGAAAGACATGCTTAAGGCGATGGAGTTCGCACAGGACGCCATCAAGGTGATCTGCGAGAACATCGCCAAGTTCGCCAAGGTGCATGGCAAGGCTAAGCGCGAAGTTACGCTCTTCAAGGTCGATCCCGAAGTGCTCGAACTCATCCGCAAGCAGTCGGGCAAGCAGATCCGAGCAACGATCGTCAACCCCGACAAGGCGAACCGCGAGAGCGCACTCAGCGACCTCCTCAAGGAGATCGTCGCGCTGCACAAGACTACGACCTACGCCGAGAACCCCGAAAAGCAGGCGTTCTTGATCGAAGCCGTCGATACCGTTATCAAGGAGACCGTCCGCGATCTCATCATCAAGGACGACAAGCGGCCCGACGGGCGAAAGTCCACGGAAATCCGCCAGATCACGTGCGATCCGGGCCTACTTCCGAAGGTCCACGGCTCGGGCCTCTTTACCCGAGGCCAGACCCAAGTCATGACCGTAGTGACACTTGGCGCACCTGGCGAAGGTCAAACGATGGACGGCATCGAAGAGGTCGAGAACAAGAAGTACATGCACTTCTACAACTTCCCGCCCTACTCGGTCGGCGAAGTTCGGCCGATGCGCGGCCCCGGCCGGCGCGAAATCGGCCACGGCGCACTTGCGGAAAGAGCGCTCATCGGCGTTCTCCCGACGGACGAAGAGTTTCCCTACACGCTTTTGCTGATCAGCGAGGTCTTGGAGTCGAACGGCTCAACCTCGATGGCGAGCGTTTGCGGATCGACCCTCGCACTGCTCGATTGCGGCGTGCCGATCAAGGCGCCCGTCGCCGGCATCGCGATGGGCCTCATGTCCGACGGCAAGACCTTCAAGGTTTTGACCGATATCCAGGGCATGGAAGACTTCTGCGGCGACATGGACTTCAAGGTCGCCGGCACCCGCGACGGCATTACGGCACTTCAGCTGGATACTAAACTAACCGGCATCCCCGCTCAAGTGATGAAGGACGCGCTGACGCAGGCCGAGACGGCCCGCCTTCACATCCTCGACAAGATCGACGAAGCCGTCCCCGAGCGCCGCACCGAGCTGAACCCGAACGCCCCGAGGGCAGAGGTTGTTCAAATCGACCCGCAGCGCATCGGCGAGCTCATCGGCCCGGGCGGCAAGATGATTAAGAAGATCACCGCCGATTCTGGCGCGACGATCGACGTGGAGCAGGACGGGCGCGTGTTCATCCTGGCCGAGAACGCCGATCAGATGAATGCGGCGGTCAACATGGTCAAGGGTCTGATGCACGTGCCCGAGGTCGGCGACGAGTTCACCGGCCCGGTGTCCCGTCTGTTCGGCCGTGGCGCGATGGTCGAGTTCCTCCCCGGCAAAGAGGGCATGGTGCCGATCGAGCAGCTCAGCGTGAAGCCGATCCGCCGTCCCGAAGATGTCGTCAAGCTTGGCGACGTGCTCAATGTGAAGGTCCACGAAGTGGACTTAATGGGCCGCATCAACCTGACGGCTCTCGGCATGAAGCAGGAGCTCGCCGGCTTGGAAGACAACGCGGGCGCCACGCCGCCCGCCAGCCAGCCACGCGGCCGCGGAGATCGTGACCGTGGGGGGCGCGGAGGCGACCGGGATCGGGGTGGACGCGGAGGCGACCGCGGCGGACGCGGCGGCTTCGACCGCGACCGAGATCGTGATCGCGGCGATCGCGACAGAGCGCCTCGCCAAGATCGCGAGCCTCGGCCCGAGCCCGAGTCGCGGCCAGAGCGAGAGCCGGAGATCCGCCCGAGAGAGGACGGCAACTTCCCCAAGAAGGAAGGCGAGGCGGAGCCGACGACGGTTGCACGCTTCCGTCCGAAGCGCTAGTTAGGCATGAGAAAGGGCGCGGGCCATACTCGGTTCGCGCCCTTTCTCTTTGTCTGACGGTCTTAGCGCCGGCGACGCCGAGCAAGCAGCGCCGCAAGGCCGACGCCGAGAGCCAGGAACGTCCCGGGCTCGGGAACAGCGCCCCCAATCCGGACTTGGCTGACGTCCTCGAGATCGACGGTTGTGTGGAGCGTCACCTCGGTAATTAGCTGGCCGTTCAGGGCGATGATTCGGAAGAAGTTCGCGCCTGCGCCGTCTATGTCAAACGTTCCCATGAAGGGATCGCCAACGGCCTGCTCCACTGTGAAGTCCACGGAGCCATCCTCGACTGCGTTCAGGTTAAGGATGAGCGAAGTGAACGTGTTCGGCACCCCATCCAAAGCGATTGACAAGTCGGTGAAGCCGCCGTCGACGGCCTCGACCTGGTTGCCTGAAAGCGTCGTCAGATCTTCGAACGCATCGAAGAAGTTGACGATCAAGTCTGACTGGTTCGTGATGCCTTCCACCAGCGGGCCGGTATCGATGAGGCCTTGCTCGTTGAAGAGAACGTTCTCATCGCCTTGGATATCGCCCGGTCCGGGCAGAATTACGATATCAGCGTTCGCAGCTGCGAAGCATGTGCCGAGCGCGGCTAGCACCCAGGTTCTCTTATTTCTAATCATGATTTCCTCCAATTAATAACAAATTGCGGCCCGCCAACGGCAAGCTGCATGCACGTTCCTACGCTTTTTATGACCCTGGCAGCGCATTTGCGGTTCAAAGCTAGCTCCTTTGCGAGTAAAACCATGCCGCATGGCCTCTAAACGAGAAGTTCGACTCTGGCATGGGTAGCTATCTGCAGAACCGATACGGGACACCCGTACCGTCCTTAAAATGCGTCGGCCATTGGGGAACGCTCTGCGGTTCGTCCCGCCGCGCCGAACAATAAGAAGATGAGATTCCCCTTTTCCAATCCAAGCACGGGGAATTGGCCCCGTCCAGGGTCTCCCACGCTCGTCCATACGTAACAAACACTACTACGACTCACAGCGGATAAGGCGGTGCATGTGGCTCCAGGCTCTAAGCCGGCAAGCCGCCAGGCGAGGAGATCGACTGCCGCATGTTCGCTGTGAACTCGAACGCCGATGGTATGGCCAGCAATACTAGAAAGAGGTAAATAAAAAGTCTCCTCTCCCCCTGGGAGAGGACCGTCCCGAGCTTGCTCGTGGACGAGGTGAGGGAGATAGACGAGATGCCCGATCAGAGCGATGACGGTGGTTCTGTAACCTTCGGCTTGGTGCACCCGCAGAGGAGCAGAGGAGACGACATGAAGTGCAGGCCCGGCGCGGCTGCCCCCTGGGCTAGCCCCGCCGGGCCCTTTCGTTATCTCAACCGATTATCTTCGTCGTCTGCGAACCGCGAGCCAGCCTAGGCCGACTACGGCCGCAACCATAGAGGACGGTTCCGGTACAACTGCCCTTAAGTTTGCCGCCGAGTGCGAAATGATAATGTCGCCGTTGACGAGGCCGCCTCCGCCTATGACATCCACGAGCCCTATGTGAATAGCGTTCGTAGCTTGCCCGCGGCTACTGATGCCGTCGCCCGACACGAACTGTTCGTTTAGAGTAACCGTGATTCCAAGGTTGTTAAACACGACTGTGTTCGGCGCCGGGTTGGAGGTGATCGCAACGTCAACGCCGAGTATCGTGAGAACGGTATTGGTCAGCACGGTGTCGCCGACCCCAACCAAGCTGCCGAAGTCTCCGGACACAATCGAATTGCTAACGACTTGATCGGCCGTCAAGTTCAATAGGTCCGGAGAACCGGTTCCGGGGACCAGCTCTAAACTCAGGTCATTGACTTCCGCATCTGCCATAGCGAATCGGTCTCCCGCACCGCCGTCGACATCGGACGATGCGTTCACCGTCATGATGCCTGTCGACAGAGTGCCCAGCGGGACGCCGGAGACGAGCAGGGATAACACCTGATCGGTGTCATTATAGGGCGGGGCGCGGTGCCGGACGCTGTGGGCACGGCCGCCACGTTCAAATTGAAAGTCAGTAGGGTGACAGCCGATTGTACGCCGTATGCGTCGCTGCCTCCAAAGGTTACAATAGCTTGGGAAGAGACCGTCAATCCGAGGCCTAGCGACAATAACGCGTATCTAATGTTAAGTTTCATTTAACTTCTCCCTTAGTAAGCCAAGAATGGTCTTACTAATTATATATATGCCGCCGAGTCTGATATTGTGACCATTCTTCTTGTGGGCCGGGAAAATTCGCGACCTGAACTCGAACGGCGACGGCGTGCCGAGCAATACCGTGACCGTGGTGCTGTAACGGCCCCGGCTTTCGCACTGAAAACCGGTGTACAATAAGCAGGCAGTCCTTTGACTGCGAGGGAGATATAAATGAAAAAGGGCTTTCTTGTTAGTTTGGTATTTGCATCCGTGGCCGGCGCGCAAGCCGGCGTCGGGCCCACGAGCGAATACTATTTGACCGCGGGCGACCAGGGCATGCTCTGGGTCGTTCAAGGCGGCGCCGTCAACCGCTCTTGGGTTGGCGCAACCGGCGGTGAGTATCCGATCGCGGTGGGGAATGAGGTCCGAACCCTGGCCGTTGGGTCACAGGGCGCAGAGTACACGCTCGGAGGCGTCGACACGGGCGCGCGCTACGCCTTTCCAACGGGGATCGGAAGCGCCTGGGATGGTACGACCGACCTGAACGACAACTACCTGGTGGACTGGAGCAACGGTGGAGTCTGGCGTACCGACCGCGACTGGTCGAATCCTTCCCTGCTGTTCGCTCTTGGTGGCTTCGGCGAGCGCCTCGGCATCACGTATGACTTTTCGGACAACACACTCTGGGTGTCGGGTTGGGATCTCGACGTTGTCGAGCACTTCGGCATGGACGGGACCCTGCTGGGCTCGTTTGCACCAGGGTTCACGTCGATCACGAGCTTGGCGCTCGACCATGCGGACGGCACGCTATGGATGGGCACGCAGGGCCAGTTGGGCACGTTCTTCCAGTTCGCGAAGGATGGAACCCCCCTCGGGTCGACCACCATCGCTGAGCTCGCTACCCAGAACACGTTGGGTGGTGAGTTCCAGGCGGTGCCCGAGCCGGCGAGCATCATCGCCCTCGGCGTAGGCCTCCTCCTTCTCGCGAGGCGTCGGTCACGATAGCTCTCTGTATGGGAATCGCCGGTTACCTCTTTCGATAGTACGCATATCGAGCCCGGGGTCGGCGATTCCCGCAGTTTCGATTCCTGCGCACAGGTTTCGGGCAACCGGTCGTTCGCGCCTGTCGTTTCCCAGGAAACCAGAAAACGCGCCAACATGACGGTGCTGGTGTGCCTTCCGGTCTTCAAACCGGTGTGACTCGCTTGCGGGTTCCGGTGGGTTCGATTCCCACACGCTCCCGCCATTTCAGCCCTCGTAAGAGGGAGGCGGCGAGCTGTGTTGGGAACCTGCTTGTGAGAGGGTCTTTGTGTTAAGCGCCTCCCGGAAACGCAGCGCCTGTTTAGGGAGCCCTATCGTCCTCCTCTTCTGGTGGGAACGTTATGGGTGCGAACACAATGGACGGGTAGTTAGGAGGAGCAGCATTCTCGTCGACGTCGTGAACTTCCTTCCACTTGCAGCGGGTCTTCAGCCAGAAGAACGTTGCTGCCGGGCACTTGCCGGACGTTGCCATTTCGAACAAGGCTACCTTTACGGCCGCATGCGCCTTGACCTGGCCCGCCGCGAGTTCTTCCTTGTAGTACTTGCGAAGCGAGTTCCGCGCCATACCGACAGCCTTGGCAATGTCGGCCTCCGTGTCACCGCAAGCCGCCATAACCTCCACAACACGCCGCATCTCGTCCGTCGGAGTGATCATCATGCCTTGGCCGTTAAGCGAGGGGCGCCCGGGGCTGTCAGTTCGCACGCGTTGATCGGTTGATAGATCGCCGTCCGAGCCACCAGAGAGAACACCCGCGACGTCTTCGATTCTAGAGAACGCCTTCTGTGCCGTCTTTCCTTTGAACCGTCCACCCGTACGCGCCGCCGATTCGGTGTATTCGTTGCCGTTCGTGGTTCGCTTACCGGGTACCAATATGCGTAGTATTACAATGTCACCTCAAGACCGAAAGAAGTTGCTCGAACTAGGCCAGGGTTACTTCCGTGGAGCCGATAACGATGATCTTCGCAGCTTCATGGACGCCGTAATCTCCGCGGGGGAGCGCCCAAAATCCGCAAACACTAAGATAGGATCGGGAGCCCCGAACTATGCCTCCTTCTCCGCAGCCTTTCAGGTCCTCGGCTTCCATGAGCCCATCCTCGTCAGGCAAGAGGGTGGGCGAATCATCGTAGACGCTAGTCCCGAAGTGAGCCCCAATGAGGTCATGAAAGTTTACGCTGCGGCACGGCAGTCGATCCGCGGCAAGGGCAGGGGTATATCCCTCAAACAACTAACCCTAGGACTGGCCTGCCTATATCTGCAACCACGATACAGAGAGCTTCTGGAAACAGCGAGGAAGACTGATACCGGAACGCCTAACACGGAACTAGATCATGGCCGACGCGATCAGTTGAAACGGATGGGTTTCTGGCGGTGGTGTCGTTTGTTCTGGAACAACTATTGTCTCTGGAATGAACAACTGGCCTATCTCTACAGGGGTCGTAAGGAGAGCTGCCAAGAGGCTGTAGGTAGACGGGTCCGCGAGGCCGTCACGGATGAATACGACGCTTATGAAGAACGGGCATCGGGCCGCTTCAAACGCGACGGCCTTCGGGCTATGAAAGCCGTCCGGCGGATCGCCGGTTAAAGGGCCCACGTCCACAAACGGGCCGGATCGATCCGCGCTGCGCGATTCGTGCCCCTTTTATAGTGTTCAAGGTGCTCCGCCCGCCGAGCAAATGTTCTCAATAGGGGTCGCCCACCCATAGGTTCCCGAGATCCCCGATGACCCCCGGAAACGGGAGGAAAGCGAAAAGCACGACAAGCCTCTACCGGATCCTGACCCGCCGGAGACCGATGAGAACGAATACGATCCTTTCGTCGGCCCGGCAAGTTAAATTATGCGGTTCCAAGCATCGATCCTTATCTTTCGGCGGTTGTAACCAACTCCTACTCTTTACCTAATCTAAAATTGCCTTATATGCATCGGCGTCGAGCAAGCCCTCGGGTTCACCTTCGACGCGCAGCTTCACCAGCCAACCTTTCCCGTACGGGTCCTGGTTGAGGAGTTCGCTCGTGCCCTCGAGGTCGCCGTTCGATTCCAAAACCTCCCCCGCCACGGGCGAATAGATATCGGAAACCGTCTTGACCGACTCGACCGTGCCGAAACCGTCTCCCGCCTTCAACATTCTTCCGGGTGACGGCAGGTCCACATAAACGATGTCGCCCAATTCGGACTGGGCGTAGTCGGTGATTCCGATCGTGGCGGTATCGCCTTCGATCTTCACCCATTCGTGGCTGTTCGTGTATTTAAGGTCGGCAGGTATATTCAACGGCAACTCTCCTCGAAGCTACGGATTCGCCATTTTAGCACCCTATCGAATGGGCGCGGCGTCTGACAGAATAGGAGGTGGACCATGGCTAATTTATGTAACTCTTGGGCGCCGATGCCCTTGCGGCTAATGCTCGGGGGCGCGTTCATGTATCACGGGTTCCCGAAGCTGTTCGACGCGGCTCAGCATGCGGGCTTCGAGAAGCAACTCGCGAGCCTGAAGGTTCCGATGCCCGAGATCATGGCCTGGGTTGTGGGGATCGTCGAGTTCTTCGGCGGCGCGGCTCTGATCTTGGGAGCGTTGGTCAGCCTCGCCTCCCTCGCGCTCATCGTCAACATGATGTTTGCGATGTTCAAGGTCCACTGGCCAAGCGGCTATGCGTTTGTAAACGTGACAGGACAGAACGAGGCCGGGCAGCCGATTTTCGGGATACCAGGGTTCGAAGTAAACCTTATCTTTATCGCCGGGCTCCTGGCGCTGCTGATCGGAGGCGCCGGACGTGCCTCGATCGACTGCATGGTCGGCGGGAAGAAGAAGGACGCTGCTAGTCCTTAACGACCATCGGTTCGAGGAGCATTTCTTTGGTGTAAATGAAATCCTCTCGCTGGTAGTCGGATAGCTCGAAGTCGGTACGGAGCACGATCGCGCCGGTCGGGCAGGCCTCTTCGCAGAACCCGCAGAAGATGCAGCGGAGCATGTTGATCTCGTAGCGCGCGGCGTAGCGCTCGCCGGGGCTGAAGCGCTTTTCGTCGGTATTCTCGGCCGCCTCGACGTAAATGCATCGCGCCGGACATGCGCCCGCGCAGAGCGAGCAGCCAATGCACTTTTCGAGGCCGTTATCGTAGCGGGCTAAAACGTGACGCCACCGAGTGCGCGGATACTGCTCGCGCTTCTGCTCGGGGTACATGACCGTGGCTTTGTCGCGCTTGAGGCGCCGCGCAGTGATTGCGAGGCCGGAAAGAATCGGCCTGACGACGTCCCGGAAAATTTCCCCGGACATCCTAAGCTGTCACCTGCTCCTGCTCGCGCGGCTTGAGCTCGATAACTTTGTTGAACTTGCGGTTGCGGATCTTTTCTTGAAGCTTTAAGAGTCCGTAAAGAAGCGCTTCCGGCGATGGCGGACAGCCCGGGACATACACGTCGACCGGAACCACCTGGTCCACGCCTTGCACGATCGCGTAGTTATTGTAGACGCCCCCGCTGCTAGCGCAGGCGCCCATGCTGATCACCCATTTGGGCTCGGGCATTTGGTCGTAGATCTGCCTTAGGACCGGGGCCATCTTCTTGCTAACACGGCCGGCCACGATCATGACGTCCGCCTGCCTTGGGGTGGCTCGAAAGGCTTCGCTGCCGAAACGAGAGATGTCGAATCGGGAGGCGACCGTGCTCATCATCTCGATAGCGCAGCAGGCCAGGCCGAAAGTCAGCGGCCAAAGCGCGTTGCTCCGCGCCCAGTTGAGGAGGTCGTCCTTTGCCGCGACCAGCACGCTTCCGCCCTTCTCGATCCCGCCGATAACCGGGGTCGCGCTGTCGTGCATGATGATTTCTTCGATTCGCCGTGGCATCGTTCGAAGGATACCTCTTAGACTGTAGCCTGGAGCGCAAGAAGATCCTCTAGCGCAGAGGGCGCCGAATCGATGATTCTGATACACAATGTCGAATGCTTTCCGGCGCATTTACCGCCATCGTCACGCCATTTGCAGAAGACGGCTCGATTGACTACCCGGCTTTCGCCCGCTTGCTCGCATGGCACGAGTCGGAAGGCATAAACGGCGTCGTAGTGGCCGGCACGAATGGCGAAGGGCCGAGCCTGTCGGCGCCCGAGAAGCGCGACCTCGTGGCGTTCGCCGTGCAGCATGGCAGCAGCTTGAAGGTCGTCGCCGGTCTCGGAACCTGCGCGATCACCGAGGCGATATGGCTATCGAACCAGGCACAGAAGGCGGGCGCGGTGGCGTCACTGGCCCTGCCGCCGTTCTACTTCCGTCCGGCCCTCGAAGACGGCATCGCGGCATGGTTCGACAGCTTGCTCTCCGCGTCGGACTTGCCGTGCATCCTTTACAACTTCCCGCAAACCACCGGCTTCACATTTACGCCTGAGCTGCTCGATCGATTGTTCGCCTATGAGCACGTAATCGGAGTTAAAGACAGCTCAGGTGACGAGTCGCTGCTGCAACAATATCTGAAGATGGGCCGAAGCGTCTTCGTTGGCAACGAAAAGCTGATATCCAAATGTTTGGAAGGCGGCGGGAGTGGGACGATCAGCGGCCTTGCCAACAGCTTTCCTCGTCTCATTTCGCGACTGGTGCACGAAGGAGGCGAGGTCTTGCAGCAGCTTGTCGACGAAGCGGTCGCCAACGTGAAATGCCATCCGCAGCCGGCTGTGCACAAGTGGGTCCTCGACCTAAAGGGTCTGCCTGGCGGCTGCGCGAGGGCGCCGTTGCAGGAGCTGCCCGCAGAAGCCAAGCAATCGGTCAGATACTTCACCGAACGCTTCGGTTTCTGAAATCCACTAGCGCTAAGGTCGCCGTTTCGGGGGCATCAGCAAGGGGTCCTCCCTGATGCCTTGGATAATACTATCTCGCGGGAATAGGGCCTTGACCAGGCTCGTGCAACTGTGGCCGCGCGACGTCGAAGCTGTGCACCTTGCCCACGCCGAGCCCCACCTCTCTAGGATGCATGAGCAGGATGCTGCACTCGAAGCACAGCTCCAAATCCGCATCCGCACCACCTTTGCCTTCGAAGCGGATCAAGACGCCAGGGTTAGGAATGCAATCCAGGAGCTCATCCGGCTCGTAAGTATTCGAGTCTTGGAGCAGCGACCGCACCTCCAGCACCTGCTCCGGGGTTAGATCGACACCTTTGGAAATGATCTGGCCCGTCCGTAGCCTGTAGGCAGTCGCGCTCTTTGCGGCCCCCATTCTGTCCCACGAGTCGGGAAACTTCGACGCGATATCTTCCTTTGCGCAACCGGCTAGTGCTAGGCCCAAGACGATGCACGTCCATTCCTTCATCTACTTTGCCTCCACCGGTATCCCACCGACTGCGCCGACGGCGAAGACGTGGTCGTCCTTGTTCACTTTCACGACTGTCGCTTCTGACCCTTCGCCCACGGCTATGCTCTCCTCCCACACCGGGCTTGTTGTCCGTCTCCAATAGACGACGTATGAAGCGCCGGGCTGGCCCTTCCACCGAACCGTCGTGTCGTGCCCCTGCCGGCGATCGATCTCCAAATCCGTGGGCGGCGTGCCGGCGTTCGCGAGAGCCGAAAGGACTTGCAGATTCACCCTGGCGACGTTGGCCAGATAGGAAAAGTCCATGTGCTCCGGCAAGTCGTCCGCCGTGTGCTGGCGAGTGTACTCCTCGTGGACTTCCACGAAACGCACACCCGCGAAGCCTTCGTCGTTGAACGGCGAGTGGTCGCCGCCGCGGCCGAAGCGGTCCTTGCGGAACACGAGTTTCACACCGAATTTGCCGTCGCGCACTAGCCAGGCGATGAACCGAGCCAACTCCCGGCTATCGTGGGTTTCACTGAGTTCGCTAAAAACCCGAGCCTGCTTGTCGTCCTTCTGGCCGTTCTTGTTCGAGGACGAGCCAACGGTGTCGTTGCTCACCACCGCGTCGATCTTCCAGCCCTCGGCCTTAGCCTTCTTGGCCATTGCTCGCGAGCCATGCAGGCCCTGCTCCTCGCCGGTCCAGCCAACAAACTTGATCGTGTGCTTCCATTTGCTCTCGGCCATGGCGCGCGCGACCTCCAAGGCCAGAGCCGTACCGCTCGCGTCGTCGTTCGCTCCGGGAGCGCGTGCGTCGATTCCTCCTTGCAGGTTCAGCGAGTCCATATGTCCGCCCACGATTAGGATGCGATCGTCCTCGCCGGGCAGCGTCGCGATCACCTGGACGATCTCCTTCTCCTCGGGGATTCGGCGGCCCTTCGGCAGCGTGTACTTCATCAGTTCGACCTGGAGGCCCGCGATCTTGCGATATTCACCGGCCAGCCACACCGCCGCGTCGTTCAGGATCGGCGAGAAGGTGTTGCGTGTGTGAAAAGACGAGAGCTTCTCGACGGCTGACTCCAGGCGCCCCGGATCGATCGTGTCTTGCACGTTCGGAAGGTTTACCATCGCAACCAGTATCGCAAACACAGAACGCTAGGGCATCACCGTCCACTGCACCTGATCGATGGCCGCTGTCAGCGTGGGCACCGACGGGGAGCCGTTACCCCGCCAGCGGGAGCGAGAACGCACTTTGCGCGTTCCATTCTGGATATAGTGAAGGCTGCTGCCGGTGACGTCTGTTGAGATTATTTCGTCACTCACAGATGAAGAGTCCACTGCAACCACGTCCCATCTGGCCGTGGTCCAATTCCAAAGGTCGATGGTATGAGTGAAGCCAGCCACATTGGTGCGGCTCTCCACCCTGTACACGAGCGACGACGGATTCTGTTGGGGAGCGGTGGAATCGAAGACCACGATGACCGCGTCACCAATGCTCGCGAGCAAGTGGACGCTGTCGACAGACAGCCGAACGTCATCGCTCTTGAACAGAGTCGTGATGCTCCCGCCACCTTCTCCTCGCATGATCTTGTACGATGCGGGGACGACGTCGGGGTCTATGACTATGTTTGTGAAGATGTCAGGATCGCCGTTCTGAGTCGACAGGTAGTAGGGATAAGCTCGGTTGCCACCGAACGCCAACGCGTTATAATCTCCCAAGAACTGTTGGGAGCGGTTCAATCCGTCGTTTCCGCTGCTCCACGGACTAGAGGTCAAGCGATACTCCGTCCACGTGTCTCCGCCGTCGTCGCTGAACGAGTAGTAGTTATCGTAGAAACCGTTAACGTTGGTGTCGTTCTGAACGGTATTCCGGCCGTCGAACCAGGTGTTATGGATTCGGCTCTTATAGTCGACTTCGATCCACGGGAAGAACTGATCTCCCGGAGGATCGGTGTCGGCATTGATCACCGCCGGGGTGCTCCACGTGACGCCTTCGTTCGTCGACTTGACCATATACAGATTCAGGTTTCGGTTGCCGTTTACGATATTCGTCGTGTCGAAATAGGCGATGTAGATGTGCCCCGTGTTGGGATCGACGGCGATTGCGTTCATGGGCGGCTTGCGGAAGTTGCCGGGGCCTCGGGAGCCGTCCTGTGTGCCCCATGTATCCAAGCGCGTAGCGGCCCGAACGGCGGCAGCGAACGATACGCCACCATTGGTGCTCTTGCGGAACATAACGCCCGTGCCGAAGTCCCAATAGGTAACGTAGACGTTGCCGTTTGGCGCAACCTTGGGGTTGAATCCGATCCCGCTGCCGAGATTAACGGGTGTGCTCCACGTTTGCCCCATGTCGCTGGAGCGCAGACATCCTTCGTTGTAAGTCACGTAGAGGTTGGTAGCGTTGGGGTTGCCTGGCAAGGGGCCAGCCGCCATCCAACACTTGTCGGCCCCGCTCGAAACCCGGGCCATCACGGATGGCTGGAATGTTTTTGCGCCCGGATCTTTTCGCGCAACAAAAACGCCTCCACCGCCCCGAAATGATATCGCCCCTACCCACAGCGTCCCGGTCCTAGCGTCGAAGGCCGTCATTGGGTCGCCTTCGACACTGCTTTCGAAGTTAACTGGAGGTCGAACCCAAAAATCGGTCCAGGTCAATCCCGCATCGTTGCTGACCGACACACCCATGCGGATCGTTTCTCCTCCCGCGCGCCAGTCATTGTAAGTGCCGACGAGTTCGTTGCCCAACGGTCCAAAAGAGGCCGCGGACGTCTCGTTGGCGGCGGCTGTTCCACCGTTCGTGTCCGTTCTAATCTGGGGGCCGACGATCGGGTCCGTGGCTTTCGCCGCTATGGCGAGGCCAATGATTCCTACAGTCAATGTTCCATATTTCATTACGGTTCTCTCCTCAGTTTTGCGGCGGCCGTTGAGGCTCGCGCATCTTCGACTCAAGCAGCTCTCGGAACTGGGGCGGAACCGGCTTGCCTAGGTCTTCGCTGACATGGACATACTTCCAGGCCGGCGCGAAGTCATTTCTGTAGTAATAGGCGATGGCCAAACGGCTTTCGGTCTCCTTGTAGCCGGGGCTGCCCTTCGCAATTCCGCTTAGCATTGCGATCTGTTGCGCAAAGTCATCGTCTCCCTGATAGATTTGAGCCAAAAGGTATCGAGACTCGATCAAGCTGGTGTCCTTGTCCAATCCTGTGATAAGGGCTGCCTTCATTTTTTCAGTCTCGCCCTTGGTGTGCAAGGCTCTGGCGAGTCCCTCGTAGGCTTTGGGCGAAGTCGCGTCCATGATGATCGCCTTCGCGAAACGGGCGAGCGCACCAATGCTGTCGTTTTGCTCGAGCAGGGCGTTAGCATTCGCAAGCTCGGCGTCGGATTCTGCGCGCGTGCCCGGTTGGGCGATCGAGGCCGAAGTGCTTGGATCGACCTGCACGCGCTCGTTAACGAAAGTGAGTCCAATGAGCGCCTTCCTGAGGCGTTCTCGCTTGTAATTCTCGGACGGGCCGAGCTGGCCAGTTTGATTTGAATCGGAGCTTTGCTTTGCCCCTCGTAGGGCGTCTGCCTGACCGCACCCGAACGAGGCGAGGGCCGCGAGCAAAAGCGCGGTCATTGAGTACCACTTGTGCAACGTTCTCCTCCCAATAGGGTCACCTGCGTCCACTGTTGCCGCCGGCGACAAAGTTCTTCGGGAAGTCTACCACTTCGCCTACCCAAATGAGATAGAACCGCGCGGCGGATTCGACGGAGGGTGTGGCTGTCCCGCCCCCTAGCGAGAGCCAACTGTGAGGGGGCTGGTTGTATTGTCCCGGCGGCCCTGTCACACCTAAACACACAGTGCGGCTCGGTGGGTTGACGAATGCGGGCCACTTACATCCCAGTGATTCCCGTGATAGCGCAGCTGCGGCGAGCATTTCCCATTCCGGGTTCGTAGCTGCCGTGGCAATTGCCGCGGGGACAATCAACCCGCGCCCTCACCAAAACCAACTCGAACAGCATCTTCCGTCTTCAGTCTCCAGTCTCGGACCTTGCCTGTGCCAGCGCGATCAGGTCGCGCGGTGGGATGAACGTGACGTCCTCGTCCACCGTTGTGAGCACCTCGACGGTCGCCGAAGGCGATTGCCTCAGGAGCGCGCCCACGATCTCTTCGACCAGGCTCTCAGGCGTTGAGGCGCCGCTGGTGATACCGATCGAGCGGAACTCCGCCCATGCCGGGTCGATCTCGTCCGGGTTCATCAGAAGGAACGCCGGCACGCCACACGATTGCGCCACTTCGCGAAGCCGATTCGAGTTGCTGCTGGTCTTTGAGCCGACCACCAGGACGAGATCGCACGCCTCCGCGAGGGCCTTGACGGCGATCTGGCGGTTGGTGGTGGCGTAGCAGATGTCTTCCTTGTGCGGCATCTCCAGGTGCGGAAACCGCCGCTTCAGAACCGACAAGATGCGCTCGACCTCGTCGACGCTGAGAGTGGTTTGCGTCACGACTGCGAGCTTCCCTTCCGGCACCTCGACGGTCTCGGCTTCCTCGACATTGTCGATGAGGATCATCTGGTCGGGCGCCTCACCCATTGTGCCTTCGGCCTCGACATGGCCCCGGTGGCCGATGTAGAGCATCGTGTAGCCTCTCGTTCCGTAACGGGCGGCCTCGCGGTGAACCTTCGTGACAAGAGGACATGTGGCGTCGATCACGTTGAGCCCGCGGCCCTCAGCGTCCTTCCGAACGGCCGGCGAGACGCCGTGCGCGCTAAATACGACCGTCGATCCTTCGGGGATTTCGTTCACGTCCTCGACGAAAATCACGCCCCGATTCTCGAAGCTTTTCACCACCCACTCGTTGTGCACGATGGCGTGGCGGACGTATAGCGGTGCGCCGTGCACCTTGAGCGCAAGGTCGACGACCTCGATCGCGTACGCGACGCCCGCGCAGTATCCACGCGGGGCGGCGAGAATCACCTTTTCCACGTTCTGAGGATACCGTGATTCTCAAGCGTGCAGGGATCGAATAGTCACACCTTACCGCCTAGCCGCAGCATCCGGCGAGGGGCCACGTGCCGCAAATACGTCGTCTCTCGACCCGCTTTGCCGGGTGCGTACCAGCCACGACCACAGCGGGCTCAGCATAACTGCTCACGGAACCGGCTAGAGAAGGGCCTGCTAGCAATTGACGGGCAACACATGAGCCCGCGCCGAATTATCGGATGGCCGCTTCCAAGCCATCGAGCGGCGCGAGCCACTTGCCATCGGCGCTCAAAGCGTAACCGTCCAGCGGCTTCCACTGCGCCCCGGCTTTTATGCTGGCGGCTGCCAATGGAATGACGAACATCCTATCGCCATATGTGAAGGCGGCTGTCCCATGCTGCGGATTTGCGTTCAATGTGATCCCCCTTGCCGCGCACCACGCACGAATGGGAACGGACCGCCGGGCATAGTCGTCTTGCTTGACGCCGGTGATCGTGATGCCGTTCACCACAACGTTGCCAGAGGCGCGAAGTTCCGAACCAACCGCCGTTGCCAAGGCATCTCGGCAAAACCCCTCAACCGCGAGATGATCGCCAGCTTTGTCGCTTCCTGACCAAACTATGGCTCCACGCGGTCCGCTCCCACCATAGTGCAACGCCGCGCTGACCGCGTATCCGCCTAGGAAGATGTGGACGTTCAGACCTCCTGCCTCCGGATCGGCGGAGAATCGCGACTTATCGCCCGCAGGCAACAAGGACGGCCCACCCGAAGGGAGATTGTCGATCGTGCCCACTGAAAGCAAACCATTGAGCCTGTCGATATAGCGTTGCCGTCCTTCACTCTCGGTAAAGTCGATAAGCCAAACGGTGAGTGTCGCTCTTTCGCTGGAGTCGCGAAAGCTCGCTGTCAGAGTGTCTCTGCCCTCCATCGACTCGCGAACGACCTGCTCGCTTAGCACAAAGCCCAGCGGGGCGATAAGGCTCGGGTTGAACATCGAGACCTCCAAGTCCGGCACCGGAAGTGACGTTAGTGCGGACGCCAAAAGAACCGTAAGAATGATGAAAATTCCTCCTATTCCACCCCGGACAATGCCCAGCCTACCTCGCTACGAGAAACTGGCTCCGCTGGCAGATTTGGGTCGATTTGCTGCGGCACCGAAGAGCGGATACACGCTCCAAGGCCCGACGATCGCTGATTCTTCCAGCTTACGCAACAAAAAGCGCCACCGTCACCGCTGGCGCTTTTTGTTAGCCATATCGAAAGTTATTTGCCTTTCTCACGGGCGATGTCAAAGTCCTCTAAGACAGCCATGCCTTTATAGCCGACCACCTTGTGGACTTCGGTGCCGTCGTTCTTCAGCCAGCGGAGATCGGGGATCCCCCCAATGCCGAACTTCTCCGCGAGCGCTTGGTTGGTATCGGTATCGATGTGGACGAAAACGAAGTACTTGCCTTGAGCCTTGAACTCATCTGTCGAGAACACCTCACGAGTGTATTTCTTGCAGTACCCTCACCACTCGGCGCCGAAGTCGACGAACACCATTCGGCCCGTCGCCTTCGCAACTTTCAGCCCCTCATCAAGGCTGTCGTACCACTTCGCCAGGTCGCCCACGGCGATATCGATCTTCTTCGAGCCCGCAGGCGGCGCGAACGCAAAAGCGGATTCGGCCAGCGGCTCGCCGTTTAGCGAGATCTCGGTGGCCTTGACGACGGTCTCGTCGGAATCCCCGGCGCGGGCCGCGCTGATCGAAGCGCCACGAGCCACACCGAGCTTGTCATCGATGTAGAACGACGCCTTCTTGCTCTTGATTGCATCGAGCGTGAAATCGACCTGCGTGACAGCAATGCCCTTCATCGAGAGCTTGCGCGTGGTCTTCGCGTCCGAGACGCCCTTCAACTGGTCAGGCATAAAGAACGCTGCCCAAGCCAGGAACTCGTCACTGTTGATCTTCTTGGCGACCTCGGCGATGCCGCCGGGACCTTCGGTGTATTCCTTGGAAGAATTGGTGTATTCCCATACCGTCTTACCGTCGGTCATCGTCATGCCCTTCGGGTATTCGACCTTCACCATTCCCGGCTTCGAGTACGAGAGCCGGTAGTTCTCCGGCGCGGCAGGGATCCTTTGGACGGTGAATTCCACCGTCAGCGACTTCGCTTCATTCAGCGAAGACGCATGTTTTGCCAGCATTTGCGGCCCGGTGTTCACCTGCGCGAACAGTGCGGCGACGCCGGCTAAAGCGATTATGCTCATTCGGAACCTCCTATAAGGCTGTGCATTCGTTGATTATACACGACGGGGCGGTGAAGCTCTAGCTAATCCCGATCCGTCACTGGCGGCCCCGTGGCCTGGAAGTTCTTGACCCAGGATATTCTCAGCCGGTCCTCCGACATGACTGCGCTCATATCCACCGTGACGAATGTGATCCTTTCAGCTGCCCACGCGGCTTTATGGCTTTCGTCGATGTGTCGAAGCTCGCGAGGACGCCCGGATGGGACGACTTGCCACTGGTGGTCTTGGCTAACTAAAGCTTAGCCCTCCATTTGTTTCGCCCATGCCATCATAAGCTTGTGAACCCCAAGAGACTGCTCGGCGTAGCCCTGGCCGTTTACGCGCTCTTGGCGATCAGCTTCATTCACGAGACCCCGTATCGCAAATCGGGGTGTTTGCTCACCCGGTTCTCAAAAGAGCGCCAGCAAGACATCGGCGCGCCTGACGAGAGACAGCACACGAACTACATTCGACATCTCGCGCGCGAAAAGTCGTTTCCGATTTTTCGGCCGGGCTCAGAGAACCTTTACGAAACCTACCAGTCGCACCAGCCTCCGTTGTATTACCTCTTGGCAGCTCCCATCGAGATGGCGCTCTCGGGCAACGAAATTGCCGAGAAGTGGGGTCTGCGCCTCGTAAACGTCGCTCTGGGAGTCTTTGTGATTATTGGCACATTCACCGGTATTCGATCATTTACCGGGAACGAAGATGTTGCCGCTTTTTCGGCCTCTTTCGTCGCGCTGCTACCGATGTTCATTGCCTTGTGCTCCGCCGTTACCAACGACGTTCTCCTTGTCTTAATCGGAGTCATCCTCATGAACCTTATCGGTAAGGGATGGCAAACAGGCTGGCCGTTGCGGCTATGCCTTGTCCTGGGCCTAGTTTTGGGCATGGGGCTACTGACGAAATCGACGGCGGTTCTCTTTGTCTTGGTGGCGGTGCTCGGCATGGCCATCTCAAATCCCCGTCCGAAGCTCACCCATGCTTTGGCCGGCCTTGCTCTCGCAGCGCTGATTGCCCTACCATGGCTCATTCGAAACCAGCAACTGTATGGCGACCCGCTCGCCATCGCCGCCTTTCAGCAGGCGTCCGTTGGCAACTTGCCTTACGCCGAAGCGGTTGTCAGGGCCGACGGGGCGATTCCCTACTGGTTCTCGTATGTTCTCGTCCTTGGATTCCAAGGATTTTGGGGAGTTTTCGGGTACTTCGATATTTTTTTTCCGGCGGGTATCTATTGGCTGCTGGCGATTCTCGGCGGGGCCTCGTTTGTCGCGTTTTTGGTGAGGGTAGCGCGTGCAGAGTCGTCGGAAAGGTGCTATCACCTACTGTCGTTGGCCTTGATCGCGTGCATCGCGGCAGGCTTTGTCGCGTACAACCTGTCGTACTTCCAAGCGCAGGGGCGCTACCTCTACCCTGCTATCTTCGGCTTCTCGTCGGTCGCCGGCTTCGGCATTTGGGAAATGGCACGCGGCAATGTGCGTCGCTTTTGGCTGTTCGGCGGCGGATGGCTGGCCGTGCTACTTCTTCTCGACGTGTATGCTACGCAGTGGATGCTGCCGATTGCCTTCGACGCAATCGAGAACTGCCGCTGACGCGGGCATAATGACGGCGTGGGCAACACGTTCGTGCAACTGTTTCGAGTAACACCTTGGGGTGAATCACATGGCGGCCCACACCGGAGCCGGGGGCATTTTTGCCTTGAGTACCCCAACGCAGGTTCCACAAAGGAATTGTGGCATGATCGCGGCCATGAGAGCAGTTGGACTTACCAGTCTCCTCCTCGTAGGGGCAATGACCCCGCAAACACCGAAGTACCTTTCTATGGGGGTGATTCTGACTTCAGGAATGCGATGCATACAAAGGTGGTCTGCCCCCCGAATCTGAAGACGGGATCAGAGCAGTACCTGGCCGGGCAACGCGCAAAATAGCGCATATTATAGTTGTGAAAGGTGTAGCTACTCTCATCGTCTTGGCTGCAGCGGGCCTCAGCACCGGGAAGGCGGAGATTCTGTTCTACGGCGGCGACTACGACAATGTGAACGGGATGCGGTCGCAACGGGGCACGGATATAGATGCGCGAGTCTACGATGACTTTTCGCTTTCGGAGCCGAGGGTGGTCACCGGCGTTTTCGGCAGTTTCTTCGCCATCCCCCGGTCGACAATGGCCTACTTCGAACTTCGTTCGGGGATCGAGCCCGGAAATGGCGGAACTCTGCTCGCGTCGGGATATTTTCCAGTCGAGGCGACCTTCCTGGGTGGGGGCTTGGGATTCCCCGTCTACAGGTTTTCCGGAAAGATTGCCCCTGTGGAACTTGCTTCCGGCGACTATTGGGTCACCATGGCGATGGTGAGCAGTCTGGACGGAAACTTTTTTCTTGCAACGACCAGCGGCGCCAACGGCATCGGCGGCCCTCTTCAAAATGGCAACAGCTTCTTCGACAGCACGACTTTTGGCTACGACTTCGTCGACGTCCAGGACTTACTCGGTCCGGGCCTATGGGATTTCTCCATCGGTCTCGAGGGCAGGCCCGTTCCCGAAGCGGCAACGATCGTGACGGTCTTGGCTGGGGTTGCGCTAATATTGCGACGGTCGCCGAAACCGCGATGATCGAGCTCCACTGGCGATTTCACGTGATTCGGACCACAACCATGTTCAGCAAACCCTCGATTGTAATTGCGCTTGTACTCGCAGCGAATATCGCGTTCGCAGGCGAGCACGACCTCGGATCTGGGTTTGAGCCGGTCGTTTCGGCGGATCGGGTTACGGCTTCCAACGATTTCACAAAGCGCGTCCAAGTGGTGAATCGATTATGGATCCCTCCGCCCACGACCTCCAGCCCCCAGTCTTCATAATGAAGCCGTGGCCAACACGTTCGGGCAGGTTTTCCGAGTAACGACATGGGGTGAATCGCATGGAGGCGCGACAGGGGCCGTTGTCGACGGATGCCCACCGCTGCTCGAACTGAGCGAGGCCGACATTCAGCCCGACCTCGACCGGCGCCGCCCCGGGCAGAGCAAGATCGTCACCCAGCGAAAGGAAAGCGACACGGTACGGATTCTGAGCGGGGTGTTCGAGGGGAAAACCATCGGGACGCCGATCAGCCTACTAATCCCGAACGAGGACACGCGGCCCGACGACTACGTGGACATCCAAAAGAACTACCGGCCGAGCCACGCGGATTACACCTACGAAGCAAAGTACGGCATCCGCAACTGGCAGGGCGGAGGTCGGAGCAGCGCACGCGAGACTGCCGGCAGGGTCGCGGCGGCGGCTGTTGCCAAGAAGTTGTTGCGCGAGAGGCATGCCGTCGAGATCGTCGCTTGGGTGAGCAAGGTCGGTTCGATCGTCGCGGATTGCGATGTGGAGACCGTTTCGCTACAGCAAGTGGAGGCAACGCCGATTCGCTGCCCCGACCCGGCTATTGCCGCCCAGATGATAGATGCGGTGGAAGCGATTCGAAAGGAGGGAAACTCGCTCGGCGGTGTTGTCACGTGCGCAATTAGGGGCTGCCCACCAGGGTGGGGCGACCCGGTGTTCGACAAATTCGAAGCCGAGCTGGCCAAAGCCATGCTGAGCCTGCCCGCGAGCAAAGGCTTCGAGATCGGTTCAGGCTTCGCGGGAACGGACATGACCGGTCTCGACCACAACGACGAGTTCTACATGGATAGCCGTGGCCGGGTTCGAACAAAGACCAACCGGAGCGGCGGGGTTCAAGGCGGAATTACGAACGGCGAGACCGTGTACTTCCGCGTGGCGTTCAAACCTACGGCCACGGTTATGCGAGACCAAGCAACGGTGAACACATCCGGCGAGGATTCGACCATCAAGGGCCGCGGAAGGCACGACCCGTGCGTCCTGCCGAGAGCCGTGCCGATGGTGGAGGCAATGGCGGCCCTGGTGGCCGCGGATCGTGCACTGCTTCAGGCCGCAACCTCGTGGAGGGCGCCGCATTAGCTAACCATCTGTCACAACCCGATCTAGCAGCGCGCGCTCCCACTACGTTCGGCACCGGGTGCGGCGGGCTCAAAATAGACCGGAGTTTCTTCGCATCTGGTACCATTTTGTCCTCCCGCCCTCGTGGTGAAATTGGTAAACACGCTAGTTTCAGGTACTAGTGCCCGCAAGGGCTTGGCAGTTCGAGTCTGCCCGAGGGCACCACTTGCAGTCTTCAATCCGAAGCAAGCGCCTACTTCGGAAAGGCCCGCCTAAGCTCTGCGAGGTGCTCGTGGTCGGTCCAATCGAGGCGAAGCGGCGTGATCGACACGAAGCCGTCGTTGACCGCCTGAACGTCTGTGCCGTCCTGCGAGCTGTCCATGACCACGATGCCGCCTTGCCAGAAATAGTCGCGCCCCCAGGGGTCCGACCGCTTCTCGACCCGATCCTCGTAAATCCGCGTTCCCATCTTTGTGATCTTGGTGCCCTTGATCTCCGGCCAGGCAATGCTCGGCACGTTCACGCTTATCGCGCCATGCTCGCGAAACGGAATGTTCAATAGCCATGGCAGCCATTCCTTGAGCCAATTCTCCGCGGACTCGTAGTGCAGCGGCGCCATTTCGACGTACGCAGCGACTGAAATCGCTATGGAGCGGATGCCGTTCACCGCCCCTTCGAAGGCCCCCCCCACCGTTCCGGAATACGTAACGTCCCAACCTAAGTTCGGCCCGTTGTTGATGCCGCTCAATACCAAATCGCAGCCTTTCGGAAAGTACTCGGTCATGGCGAGATTCACGCAATCCACGGGCAGGCCGTTCACCTCGTAGGCTTCGTAGCCGCCCTCAACATCGGCCTTTCGCACGCGTAGCGGATCGCGCAGCGTCATCCCGCGGCCACAAGCGCTTTTCTCCCGATCTGGCGCGCAAAGGACGACACGGCCGTACGCCGCGGCGACCCGTGCGAGCGCATGCAACCCGGGCGCGCGCACGCCGTCGTCGTTGGTGAGGAGGATTTGCACTATGAGCCAAGTTTACCGATGTCGTCAGAAGTCACAACTTGCCGCGAGCCAGCATTGCCCGTATCCCGAACGGTGTTATTGGATAAGCGTTTTCCTGAAGGCCGTGAAGTCGGGTTTCTTGGATTATCGACTACCTCGGAGGTTGAAGCGGTCATCCTTCCAGGATCGGACTCTAGCCTGAATACTTCCCCTGTTGTTGCCGGTCCTGCGCGCGGCCCGCATAACGTTTCCAAGCTGCAGGGCAGGCTTCCTCTACTCGGCTCCGGACAGTTCGAACTCTTCGTGGAGCATGCGCACGGCCCTGTCGGTATCTGATTCCGGCACAAGCACAGAGACTGAAAGCGAGCTGTCGCTTGTCTGGATTATATTGATGCTTCCACGTTGCAACGTCTCCGCGACGCGAAGGAAGATCCCCGGCTGCTGAAGGTACTCGTGCGCGATCATTGAGACGAGGGCACAATTCTCCGTCAGCAACGCGGTGCATTTACAGATTTCCCTCTCGCCGGACCGCAGCATTTGCTCTTGTGCCGATACTTCCGTTGAGCTTGCGCGGCCAACCTGAACGATGTAGGTCTTATCGTCGCCGATCGGGATTACGATCCCGTCTAGGATTTCCTTGACCTTGGCCAGTTGCTTTCTTGGCACCGCGAACGCGAAGCTGTTTTCGTGCGTGTTGAGCATAAACAGGTTCACGCGGTGATTCGCCATCAGCTTATAAACGTTGTGCTCGAGCGTGCGCTTATCGTCCTCCGAGGAAACTTCAAAGTGCAGGTAGACCAGCTTGCCGGTGTGCGTTACGCCTGTGACGCGGCGGCCGGGGAACTCGTCCTGGCTCACGATCTCGGTGCCGACCTCTTCGGTGAAGGTGCTCTTGACCCAGAGCGGGATGTCGTACTTCATGGCGATCTCAGCAGCACGCGGATGCAGAACTTTTGCTCCCTGATGGGCGATTTCTGCTACTTCATCGTAGGTCATCTTGCGCAAGGTCGGTGCATCGGGCACGGAGGACGGATCGGCTGTTTTAACTCCGTCGACGTCGGTGTAAATCTCGATTGCTTCGGCCCTCAGAGCCGCGCCAAGCGCGCTTGCCGTAGTGTCGCTGCCACCGCGCCCCAACGTCGTTATCTCGCCATAAACCGACCCGTTTGCGGGCTTTGAGCGGCCTTGGAAGCCGCACACGACGGGGACTCGCCCCAATTCGACGACTCGCCAGATATCGTCGGGCTGGACTTCGATTATGCGCGCGTTGCCATGTGTGCTGTCGGTTACCAACCCTGCCTGTCCGCCGGTCATCGCGCTTGCGAGCTGGCCCAAGGACTTCAGGGTTTGAGCGAACACGCACGTAGACATGATCTCGCCACAGCAGAGCATGAGGTCCATTTCGCGTTCGTCATACGGCACCAACGGATCGATATCGGTGAGGAGTGACAGTAGCGTGTCTGTGGCGTAAGGCTCGCCTTTGCGTCCGATCGCGCTCACCACGACAACCGGTGAGAAGCCGTTTTCCGCGGCAGTGACCACCTTGCGGGC
Source organism: Fimbriimonadales bacterium (assembly GCA_051003155.1). Classification (GTDB taxonomy): domain Bacteria; phylum Armatimonadota; class Fimbriimonadia; order Fimbriimonadales; family ATM1; genus JACDEQ01. Next base: position 209,310 of record JBPCLO010000026.1, read on the forward strand.
GGCCATGAGCCTGCTTTCGGGTGTGGCGACGCTGGTTCCGCCGAACTTCATTACGACGATTCGCCTCACAGGATGTCCACGCGCCCGATGAATTGGCGGAGCGCACCCGCGGTGCCCTGTGCCTTCTCCGTTTGAACGACGACCATAACACAGTCATGCATATCGCCAACGTTGTAGATGGTGGCCCCGGATTCGAGGACTATTTGAGCGATTCTGGCCATCAGCCCGCTTTCATCGCGAACGTTCGGAGAGCTCACTCGTATAACGGCCTTGCTGCGGTGATGGCTTGCCGGGAAACCCGAGGCTTTGAACGCATCCACCACATCCTGCTGAAGTTTCTCCTCGACGATGAATGAGATCTGAGCCTTCCCGATTTTCAGGAAGTCGACTGAAACCCCGGCGTCTTTCAACGTTTGGAGAGCCTTAGCGAAGCTGCTCGGCGAATCCGCTCCCTTCACTACGACAAGAGAGAAACCCGGCGTGACGTCGACGGCGGAGATTCCGCGCTGGGTTTCGAAGAATGTCTGCGTTTGCATCGGCGAAGGCAAATTATAGCCAACGGACTGCCCTGCCAAGAGAAAACGAAAACCTTCGAAAAATGCAACGGCGGGTGAAAACGCGGCGTTCTAATAAATAAGAAGATCTCGGGTTCTCGAAAGAGGACTCCGAGGTCTTCCCTATTTGCCCCCTAATCTTCCGAATGGTTCTTGCGATCTGGAAGCCGCGTAAAGTACTGCTCGTGCTTGCAAAAGGCGGCGAGCTTCCTCAATGCGCACTCGGCATCCTTGTCGAGAGTCATGTTCGCGAGCAAACACATCGACAACAGAGCGAAAGCCTCATCTTCGGTGAGGCTGAGCCCGGCGTGCCTTTCGTAATCTAATGCGACCAAATTAACCGTCGGTGGGACTCCTTCCGATAAGTTCTTACGGCAATCCACTACAGGTTGTTCGCGGAATCGGCCACCAAAAGTTTCGAGAGGGGATCGTGGGGGCCTAAAGGCGCACCGTTTTAGGTGTGCACAAGCGTCCCGAAACCTCGGCGAACACGGCGATCTTCTGCATCATTGACTCGAAAGCCTCCGGAGACAGTGACTGCGCCGCATCGGAGAGCGCCTCGCGCGGGTTCGGATGAACTTCGACCATAAGTCCGTCCGCCCCGGAAGCGATCGCGGCGCAGGCCATGGTCGGCACGTATTTGGCGACGCCCACCCCGTGGCTGGGATCGACGATCACCGGGAGATGGGATATCTCCTTCAGCACCGGGACGGCGGACAGGTCGAGCGTGTTCCGCGTGTAGGTCCGGTCCAGCGGATGGACGCCGCGCTCGCATAAGAGCACCTTACTGTTGCCGTGCGCCAGAAGGTACTCGGCGGCAAGCATAAATTCGTCGATGGTCGCCGAAGGGCCCCGTTTCAGCATCACCGGATGCCGGCTCTTGCCCGCCTCGATGAGGAGCGGAAAATTCTGCATGCTCCGCGCCCCGATTTGGAGGATGTCCACGTGGTCGGCAACGAGGCCCACCATGTCGGGGGACATAACTTCCGAAATGGTCTTGATTCCCACCTCGTGGCCCACGCGTTTCATGATCCGGAGGCCTTCGTCGGCGAGCCCTTGGAACGCATAAGGGGAGGTTCGAGGCTTAAAGGCTCCGCCGCGCAATACCGTCGCCCCGCTCGCCTTGACGATCTCAGCGGACCTCTTTAGCTGGTCGTAGCTCTCAATGCTGCAAGGACCCGCCATCACGACGACCTCAGGGCCCCCGAATCGTACATCGCCTATTTCGACGATCGTGCTATCGGGGCGGAATTCTCTCGAAGCGAGCTTGTAGCTACGGCTAACTTGGGTGACCTTGCTGACCCCGGGCAGAATCTGGATCCTCTGCTCGAGGGGGTCTCGAAGGTCGGTGGGAATCGCGGAGGGAATACCGATCGCCATCACGCTACCGGGCATAAGCAGCGACTCGAGCTCGTGTTGATGAATAACGTCACGAACGCCCTCTATCTCCTCCTGGGATGCTCCAGGCCGCATCACGACGACCATTAGTATCGAATCCTCTTTAAGCCTTTGGGCATGCGCATAACCCTGATAGGAAAGCCGACAAAGTTTAGCGCATCTCGGTACAAGTCCATAACTGCCGCCGGCACCTCGCCCTGCTTGCGCCTGCGCAGCACCATCGCGAGGTCGTAGAACCAATAGAACACCATCGCCGCCACGACGACAAAGATGGCGAACGCTTGGCTGAAGATAATGTCTGTGACGATCGTGAAGACGATCAGCGACACAGCCGTAAAGATCATCGTCAGCATGAATCCGCCCACGAAGCTGTGGTCCCTTCCCGCGAACACGTGGTAAAGGGCGGCGCCCGTCCAGGCAGATCCGACCGTCCAGGCGAAGCCTGTTGCGTAGTCTGGGAACTCGTCCGCAATGAACGGCGTCCAAAGCGCGATCGCGGCAGTCGAGGAAAGGGCGAACAGAAGAAATACGAGAAACTGGAGCGGAGCGGGGGCGGACCTAAGGCTCGCTAACGCCGCCAAGGAACCGATTGCAAGAAGCCAACTCCCCTCAACGCCGAGGCGCGCGAGAAAGTCCAAGCCTTGTGGGCGCACCCAGATGGAGATGAGTATCACGAGCGAAAGCAGGCTGAAGAGATGCCATAAACCGACGCGCTTTACAAAGCGCACGACAGAGGAGTAGTCGCCGCTTGCAACACTTCCCGGAACCGAGATTGGCTCCGGAAAGTAAGGTGAGTGTATCTGACCCGTCGAGCGTTTGCTCAGGCGCCGCGACCTTTTAGAATCGGAAGTGGGCGAAGGCCTTATTGGCGTCCGCCATCCGGTGGGTATCCTCGCGCCGCTTTACGGTTGCGCCCTGGCCCTTATAAGCGTCCATGAACTCGCCACTCAGCTTTTCGATCATGCTCTTTCCGCTGCGCTTTCTCGCGTTGGTCACCATCCAGCGGATTGCGAGCGTTCTGCGGCGGGCGGGGCGGACTTCCTGAGGAACTTGGTACGTCTGGCCGCCTACCCGGCGAGGGCGAACCTCCATGACGGGCATCGCGTTTTGAAGCGCGCGCTCGAATATCTCGACCGCGGGTTTGCCTTCTTTTTCCTCGCAGATATCGAGGGCCCTGTAAAAAATCGATTCGGCCTTGACCTTCTTTCCGTCGAGCATGAGGCGGTTGATAAATCGCTGAGCTAGTTCCGAGCTAAAAATAGGGTCCGGCAAGATCTTCCGCTTGGGGGTGTGTCCTCTTCTTGGCATGGGTTACTTAGCCGCCTTCGGCTTCTTTGTGCCGTACTTGCTTCTGCTCTGCTTTCGATCGGCCGTGCCTGAGGTTTGCTGCGTTCCGCGCACGATGTGATACCTAACGCCTGGCAGGTCCTTCACCCGGCCGCCCCTGACGAGCACGACGCTGTGCTCCTGCAGATTGTGGCCGACCCCGGGAATGTAAGCGGTGACTTCCACACCGTTCACAAGGCGCACACGAGCGACCTTTCGAAGGGCCGAGTTCGGCTTCTTCGGAGTCACCGTCCGCACGATGGTGCAAACGCCCCGCTTTTGCGGATTTCCTTTCAGCGCGGGCGCCTTCGACTTCACTTTCGTGTTCTTGCGGCCTCGCCTGACGAGTTGGTTCACTGTTGGCATGTCGATTGAATTCTTCTGGGCCGCTCCCGAACAAGCGGCACTCGGGCAGGCATAGCCCACCAAGCGACGCATTTTGGCTTATTCAGGCACCTGATGTCAAGCGGAGTCTAACCGTGGAGCGAACCGGCAAGCTGTTTCCACCGCTTCAGGGCGTGCTGCCCGTAGGCATCCAGCTCCGGGTCCATCGCGAGCGGGGCTTGCCCGCAACGTTTGAGCACTTCGTTTTGGACAGCGGAATGAACTTCGTTCTTAGGATCCAGGTCGCATGCTAGTTGTATGGGTGCCCGGGCCTCCACCGGTCTCCCAGACGCGCAAAGGGCAGCCGCGAGCTTGGCATAAACGTCATCCTCGCCCGGCGAAAGCGCGAGGGCGGTGCGGAAAGAAGAAACGGCTTCCTCGGCTCGACCCATGTTGAGGAGCAGGTCGCCAAGCCAAATGCGATAAAAAACGTCCTGCGGCTCGGCCAGTGCCGCTCTCGCAGCGGGTTCTACCGCATCCTTTGCCACACCTGCCGCGACAAGCGCATCGGCGAGCTTGAACCAATAGAACGCGTTCCCGGGGTTGAGTTCACAGGCCTTTTTGAGCCTCATAATGCCTGCCCGATGCTTGCCGTATCGGCGGTAGACCTCCGCCAGGCCCACGTGGGCCTCGGGCTTGGACTTCCAATGCTTCAACAGTTTTTCGTATTGGCTGGCGGCTTGCACGCCCATCTCCGCGAGTTGGTAGGAGTCGGCGAGCCGGAGTCTGTTCTCGGGGTCCGCATCATCCTGCCTTACGGCGCGTCGGTAATGATGGATCGCGTCCGTGGTCTCGCCCTCCGCTAGCCGCTCGTCGCCGATACGGCGGCTCAAACCTGCGTCAGCGGCGTCCGCGCGGGGGAGCGGCTTCCTGCTCTTCGTTCGCTTTTGCGTCCCTAAATCTGATAGTAGGAACGCCTTCAAGTCAGGCAAATCCTCTTTCATCGGCACCTATATTATAACATTCGCCTGCGAGGCGGTCTATCCGCGATTTCTTGGCAGGAAATCGCAACGGAATCGGCGAAGAGAGTATTTTGCCCCTATTGGGCTTGATAATGGAGGACATTATGAAAAAAGTGACGAGCTTTGCGAAGTGTGGACTGCTGGCTTCCCTTGCGCCAATGGCCCTTGGATTGGCCGGTTGCGGCGGAAGCGGGGGCGGGGTCCCGGCCTTTAGAGACGTCGAGATCATCATCAACTGGGAAGAAACCGAAGATATCGACCTTCAGGCTGCGCGAAACGACTTTCCGTTCGGGGAGACCGACAACATTTACTGGGGCAACCTCCAGGGAGGACCGCCGGCATGGGGTCAACACTCGGGAGACGAAATTGGTGAGCCGGGCAGCCAAGAATCGATCACGTTTACGGCCAACGGAACGGAGGAGCCTTACAACGCTTATGTACACGGGTACGAGGTGACAAGCGGAAAGGCCAGCGTGAGGTGCCGCGTCTTCTTCGACAATGAGCAAAACCCTCGCATCGACGACACTTATCTCGTTGGTCCCAACGAGGTCATTCACTTCGCTCGTATCCGGCGAGACGGCGTGACCGTGCCACCGGGCGACGTAGTGATCAAGGTCGAAAAGCGTCTAAAGAAACAGGCGCCCACCGCCCCTTCGGCTGGAGCGCGTAAGTCAAGCCGGCGCTGAGGCTTGTAAAGTGAAAGGAATCGACGGCTGAGCCGTATTGAGTATTAGATGGGGGAGCGGACGAGGGTTCGCTTTCCGACAATCAAATGGAGATGAAGATGATAGACCTTACGAGCTTCAAGAAGAGTGGTTTGTTTGCGTTCTTTGCAGTTGCGACCCTGGGAGCCGCCCTGTTTGCCCAAGTTGGCTGCGGTGGCAGCGGAGGCGGAACGCGCGATATTACGGTTCGAATCGATTGGAATATGGATGAGGACCTTGATCTCGAGGTTTCTCGCAATGACGGGAACTTTGGCGATGCTGACAATATCTCGGTGTTCAACCCGACTGGGGGACCGCCCCCCTGGGGTCAGCACTTGGGAGATGATCAAGGCGGCGGCGGCTTCAATTTCGAGATTGTCGAGTTCGTTGCCCGAGAGTCCGACGAACCGTACGACGCGTACGCACATGGCTTCGACATCACGTTCCCCCCGATCACCGTAAGGTGCAGAGTCTGGTACGACAACGAACAGAATCCGCGGATCGACGACACCTATTCCATCGACCATGACGAAGTTATCCACTTCGCTCGCATCCGACGCAACGGCACCACAGTTCCTCCGGGCGACGTGGTTATTAAGGTGGAGAAGAGGCGGACGAAGGCAGCAAAGGGTGCCGATTCCCCGAAGTCTCCAGCCAAAACTCGCGGATAATCCTACCTCTAGTTTCTTGTCGGCCCGAGGCGCTCGGCGCCTCGGGCCATTTTCCTAATCCATCCGACGCGATTCCAGAATCAGGGTGACCGGCCCAACGTTCACCAGGGACACAGCCATGTCCGCGCCGTAGGATCCCGTTTCAATCGTCAGCCCGTTTAGTCGGAGACGATCCACGCAGGAGACGAACAGCCTCCGGCCGTCTTCGAAGGAGGCCGCTTCATCAAAGCTCGGGCGTCGCCCCTTCTGTGCTGTGCCGCAGACCGTAAAGTTGCTGACCATGAGAACTGAACCTTGAACTTGAACGACGTCACGATTCAGCTTGCCGCCATCGTTCTCAAAAATGCGCAAACCAGCGATCTTGACCGCCATCCAATCGGCGTCCGCCTGCAAATCTCCCTTCGCCGCGCCCAGCAACACGAGCAGGCCCTGGCCGATCGAAGCCACCGTTTCTGCCGCAACCGAAACCGAGGCCGAGGAAACCCGCTGGACAACCGCCCTCACGACGCCGCTTTGCCGCCGAAGGTGCGCTGGATGCTGATGACATCCTGCATCGAGCCGATCTTGTTGATCACGCTTTGCAAGTGGTTCACGTCTGTCACGTCGACCGTCATTTCCAGTAACGCCGTCTGGTTCGGAAGCGTCCTGACCTTCGCTGAACTAACATTCGTCTTAGATTCGCCGAAAATATTGCCGATATCGGCGAGCAATCCTTGACGATTGACGGTCTGAATTCGCAGATTCGCCGAAAAAGATCCCTTGCCATCGCGGGGCCAGTCCACCGGAATAATCCGGTCGGGATCGGTCTGCTCGATCGCGGCGAGGTTCGGGCATAGCTTCCGATGCAAAATCACCCCTCGTCCCTTTGAAATGTATCCGACGCACTCGTCGCCCGGCACCGGCAGGCAGCATTTGGATCGCCGAAATGCGATATTGTCCACGCCGCCGGGCGCGATCGAGACAACCTGCGCGATAGGCGAAACGTGCCGCGCCTTACGCTCCTGCTTGCGCTGTTCCTGCACGAGCTTCGTGACCGCACGGGTAACTCCCACATAGCCATCACCCACGGATGACAGCAGGTCGACGACGTTCTTTTTCTTAAGAGCGACCGCCGTTTCTGCGAGCTTCTGATTGGTCAGGAATTCCTTCGGGTCGTAACCCAATGTCTTCAGCTCTCGCTCGAGCGCTTCCCGGCCCCTTTGGGCGTTCGTCTCGCGGTTCAATTGCCTTAGAAAAGCACGAATCTTCGAACGCGCGTTGGCAGTTTTGGCTATTCGCAGCCAGTCTACGCTTGGTTGGGCATTGCTCCTGGTCATCACCTCGACGATGTCGCCGTTGTCGAGCTCGTGGTCGAGTTTGACCATCCGCCCGTTTACCTTCGCGCCAATGGTCTGGAGGCCCACCTGAGAGTGGACTCGAAAAGCAAAGTCCAAGGGCGTCGAGCCACGCGGCAGATCGATCACGTCGCCCTTAGGAGTGAACGCAAACACCTGCTCCGAAAACAGGTCTACGCTGATTGACCGTAGGAATTCGCTGCCGGTGTTGGCTTCGCTCGACCAGTCGAAGAGCTGCTGTCGAAGCTTGCCTAGCCGGGTCTGTTCCTCGACGTCCAACTTGGTCTTGACAGCACGGGCCTTGTATTGCCAGTGAGACGCAATACCGAACTCGGCCATCCGGTGCATCTCGAAGGTCCGCATCTGAACTTCCATCGGCTCGCCGTGGGGGCCGATGACCTTCGTATGGAGGGACTGATAACCATTCGATTTTGGCTTTGCGATGTAGTCGAAGAATAGGCCTGGTATCGGCTTCCACAGGTCGTGCGCAATGCCGAGCGCCTGGTAGCACTCGCTTTCCGTATCGAGCAGCACGCGGATTCCGATCAGGTCGTAGATCTCTTCGAACTCGAACCCATGCACAGCCATTTTCTCATAAATACTGTAAAGGTGTTTCGGCCTCCCCTGAACCTCTGCGTTCCGGATATCAACAGCCTCGAGCCTTTCCTTAAGCTGAACGATCGCTTCAGAAAGCTCCTGTTCGCGCTCCTTTCGTGTTTTAGCGACCAGGGCGCCCACCTCGTCGAATTCCTTAGGGTGGAGGTGCTTGAAGGCGAGGTCTTCTAATTGCCACTTGATCTGCCAAATTCCAAGTCTTGCCGACAAAGGTGCATATATATCGAGGGTTTGCTGCGCAATCTGGACTCGCTTCTCCTCACCCATCGCTCCAAGAGTCTGCATATTGTGAAGGCGGTCGGCGAGTTTTATCACCATCACCCGAAAGTCGTTGGCCATGGCCATCAGCATCTTCCGCATCGTTTCGGCAAACCGAACCCTTTCTTCCGACGCCTGCCTGCTGGACGAGACCGGAATCGGCGGAAACTGCATTTTTGTGACGCCTTCCACGAGATTAAGAACTTGGTCCCCGAAGGTCAGCACGATCTGCTCGGAGGTCACCGCGGTGTCCTCGAGAACGTCATGCAAAAGCGCGGCGATAATCGTGTCCTCGTCCATTTTGAGGTCGGCGAGGATTTGCGCAACCGCTAGCGGGTGCGTGACATACGGATCCCCGGTTCTCCGAACTTGGCCCTGATGCCCCATCTCGGCGAGAAAATAGGCGAGCCGGATCTTAGCAACGTCAGCCATCGGCCTCTCTCGTCGAAGGGTCTCGACCAGTTCGAGCAGCCCCCCAGGCGCCTCCCACTGGTCGGGAATCTCGGGCTTCCCCGAGATCATTCGGCGACCTCCACGATGTAGGCTACACCACCAACGTCCGTTTTGGCTGCCAACAGAATTTGTCCCTTGCCCGTGCGACCGAAGAACTCGACCTTCGGAAAATCCGCCGGCGCACTCCAACTGATTTTCTGATCGGCGTTGTCTGCGATATGTACGATCCGCTGCCCTCCGTCGGAAGCCTCGAGCAGAAGCACTCCAGCTTTAATCGACGCCAAAATGCCTCGGGCCTCCGGCGCTTTGCCCACGAGCCTACGACCTCCATCGCGCTCCAAGCGAAATATTTGCCGGTCATACGACAGTGCGTAAAAGGCACCGTTCTGGGCTGGGCAAAAGTCCAAGAGCCACGGGAAGAACAATTCGTCGCCGTCCTTGCCGAGCATCGGTTCCACGTCGCTGCTGTCCGAAGTCTTCCACGCCATCGAGCCGCTTTGCAGGCAGAACAACACTCGGTCCTGGCCGTCGACCCGGGCGATGTTCGGGAGCACGACACGGGTTTGCCAATCGCGAACTCCTTTGTAGGAATAGAGCCCCACCGTCTCCCTTTCATAATCGACGACGATCAGGCCCTTTGACGTCGCCAACAACTCGAGGTCGGGACCGAACTGCTCGGCGAATGATTGCATCTTTTGCAATTTATTTCCCGCGACCTTATACTTATCGATTCGTCCGGAGATTGCCAGATAGGCAAAGTCATGTGCATCCACCGCGAATCCCTTTGTGGGATCGGCCGGCAAGACGATAGCCGTGGCGATGAGCGCAGCCGCTATCGCAATCAAGCTCTCGCCCTCGCTTCCAGCAGGCGTCCGGCTTCTGCAGCTTGCTCCGGCGTGTCGACGGCGAGTGGCGTTCCTAGAGCGTAGGACATGTGGATCGCGATGCCGTTTTCCATGAAGCGAAGTTGCTCGAGAACCTCGGCCTTTTCGAGCGGAGTTGGCGCCCAGCCGGCGAAGTCTGCCAGAACGCGCCTGGTATAGCAGTAGAGGCCAACATGCTTCTTGGGCCGGTCGTTCATCTCACCGCGAACGAAAGGAATTGATGATCGAGAAAAGTATAGGGCCTCCTGTCGTAAGTTGATAACAACCTTGACGACGTTCGGGTTCGCCTCGTCCCCGGAATCGGCCCAATCGTAGACGCTGGCCATCTCCGCCTCGCCGCGGGCGACCGGCGCTGCGCACGCGTCAATCGATTCAGCCAAGATGAAGGGCTCGTCCCCCTGCACATTAATGTAGCCGTCCGCCGGCATCTTCTCGGCAACCTCGGCGATCCGGTCTGTACCGGTGGGGTGGTCGTGCCGAGTCAAGACCCCACGAGCGCCAAACTTCTGAGCCGCATCCACGATGATTTGGTCCGGAGTCCCGATCACGATATCCGCAGGAATCGAGGCTCGCTGCACGGCCTCGAAAACCCACTGTATCATCGGCTTGCCCGCAAGATCGACCAACGGCTTCCCAGGACACCGCGTGCTCGCCATTCTCGCCGGAATCACCGCGATCACTTTCATATGCGAATAATAGCGCGTCACCGGCTCCATAATTCTTCTCAATGGATCGAAGGGTGCTGGTTGTTGGCTCCGGCGCTGCCGGGATCATCGCCGCTTGGAAGGCGGCAAGCGACGGCGCATCAGTCACGCTTCTAGAAAAGACGCCTCGAATCGGAACGAAAATTCTGATCTCCGGCGGTGGGAAGTGCAACATCACCCACGGCGGGCCGATCGAAGATCTTCTGAGTGCGTTCAGGCCCAACGAGGCCCGCTTCATCCGGCCGGCTTGCTATCGCTTTACCAACGATGAGATCATCCGTATGCTTACGTCGCGAGGGCTAAGGGTTTACACACGGCCGGACGGTCGAATTTTCCCGGTGGACGCCACGGCAAAGGACGTGGTCGCGATTCTCGGTTCCTTTCTGCGTGATGCCGGAGTGCTTGTTCGCTTGAAAACGGCGGCGACATCGCTCGTTGCCGAAGATCGGCAGGTTCGAGGCGTCCGCACAGACGCGGACGTGCTGACGGCCGACGCCGTGATCCTGTCGGTCGGCGGCAGTTCGTATCCGAACAGCGGGACGACCGGAGACGGTTGGCCGTGGGCGAAGGCTCTTGGACACAAAATCGTACCGGTCAAATCCGCTCTCGCACCAATCGACCTCAAGGAACGTGCCCTTCCGGTAGGGGTGGCGCTGCGCGATTGCGTCCTCAAAGCCCGGTCCAACGACAAGGAGTTCGCGCGATGGCGCGGCGACCTTCTGTTCACCCACCACGGCGTATCCGGCCCGTGCGCACTCGGCATCAGCCGTGAGGTCGCCGAGGCTGGCGGCGTTTCACTTGAAGCCGACGTCGCCCCGAACGAAGGTTTTGAGGAGCTTGGCCAACGCCTCGTAAACTATTGCCGTGAGAACCCGAAGAAGCAAGTTTCCGGCGCCATCGCGGAGCTCGTCCCCGAAAGCATCGTCGAAGTAGTATTCGATCGCGCCGAAGTCGGGCGCGAAACAATGTGTTCAAATCTCGATCGGAAGGCGCGCAACCGAATCGTCGCAACCTTGAAGGCGTTGCCGCTGGGTCAAGTTAATAGAGTGCCGCTTGAAAAAGGAGAGGTCGTGTCGGGCGGCGTTTCTCTAGACGAGGTCGACCCGCACACGATGCGGTCTTTGAAAGCCGAGGGCCTCTACCTATGTGGCGAGATGCTCGACATTGCAGGCCCAGTCGGCGGCTACAATCTGCAAGCCGCTTTTGCCACAGGATTCGTCGCAGGCGAATCGGCTGCGTGCTCTTAACCTTCTGATAATTAGTTCAAGAAGGTTTCTTCGCGGATGGCTCCCAACATCATTCCGGGCCGACGAATCGACCCCACACAACCCAAGGAGGCATCCATCTTGAAGCATCTTCATCAGAATCGAGCCGTGCTGATTGCGGCCCTGGCCCTTTGCGCTGCGGGCTCGCAGGCTCAACTAAGAGGTCCGAGCAGCTCGCAGGATCCGTACATCCTGCCCGCCGCTGGACGCGTTGAGACCATTTCAATCATCACCGTGGGCGACTTCGTCAACTTGAAGCCGGACGGCAGCCCCTACTACTTGGTCGGTATTCCCGACGGCATGGGCGCCTGGTCAGGAGGCAAAGGCGCATTCAACCTGCTCGTCAACCATGAATTAAGGGGTATCCAGGGCACCGCGCGCAGACATGGCGAGATCGGAGCGTTTGTTTCGCAGTGGAACATCGACTCGAAGACACTTCGCGTCGTGGGGGGCCATGATCTGATTCATACCGTAAACATCGTCAACGGAGACGGTGTGCTCAGGCGCCTCTGCTCGGCCGATCTTGCAGCACAAGGAGCTTTTTACTATCCCGAAGGCCAAGTTGGAACCGAGATCAAATTGTTTCTGAACGGCGAAGAAGACGACGATGGCCGCGCGTTCGCGCACATCGTCGATGGAAGTCTTGGTGGCACCAGCTATGAGCTTCCCTTATTCGGAAAGCAGGCATGGGAGAACGTTGTCGCCTGCCCGACGCCTCAGGATAAGACTCTGGTGATCGCCATCGACGACACGACTCCCGGCCAGGTGTTTGCATACATTGGTACGAAGCAGGCCGACGGCCTTCCGCACGAGAAGGCAGGACTCACCAACGGATCCCAATGGGGAATCCGTGTCCCGAACGTAGTTGAAGAGAGCCGCGAGACCGGCCTCAACGGCGAGACACGATTCGAACTCGCGGAACTCGGCGACGTTTCGGGCTTAAGCGAGGATGAGTTGAACGCTCTGTGCGATACCGCCGGCGTTACCCGCTTCCTCCGTCCCGAAGATGGATCTTGGGACCCGACATCGCCCAATGACTTCTACTTCGTGACGACGGACCGGTTCGACAATAACGAGCAGGAGGGCCGCAGCCGGCTGTATCGCTTGCGCTTCGACGATATCTCGAACCCGGGCAGCGGGCGGCGAGATCGAGGCGCTTCTCGACGGCACCGAAGGGCAACAGATGATGGACAACATGACGATCGACAGATTTGGCAATGTCCTCATCCAAGAGGATCCGGGTAACCAAGAGCACATCGCCAAGGTCTGGAACTACTCGATCGGAACCAACGAAATGGTAACGATCGCGGAACACAACCCATTCTTCTTCTTCGGCGAAAACGCGCTGACGCGAGACGAAGAGTCTTCGGGAATCATCGACGCCAGAGACTTGATCGGTCCCGGCTGATTCCTGCTTAATACGCAGGCCCACTACACCGTTCAGCACTTCTCGGCCAGGGGTTACGCGGAACTGGTCCAAGGCGGCCAACTCATGGCTCTCTACAATCCCGCCTCCAACCGATAACTCACACCCAACGCGGTGGACACTTTGGAGAGGTGGCCGCCGCGGCGCTCGGTCGCAAACGGCAGCCATTTTTCCCAATGACCCACTCGACGCCTTGCCGAGTATTGCAATCTGCCCTCAGTCGCGCCAGAATGGTATTTCGATGCTGCTTTTACCACTCCTTGCGCTTGTCAGCCAACTTGACCTGACCTTTGACCCGGGTCCCAATCCGCTACTGCTCCAGCACCCCACGATCAATGAATGGCAAATCGTTTTCCAGTTCGCGGGAGACCTGTGGTCGGTTCCTCGATCCGGCGGAGATGCGAGCCGTTTGACAAGCTCGCCCGGCGTCGAGTCCGCGCCTTTCTTCTCCCCAGATGGACGAACCGTCGCCTTTACGGGCCAATACGACGGGAATACGGACGTGTTTATCGTGCCGGCTGGTGGAGGAGTACCGAAGAGGCTCACCTATCACCCTTCGGGAGACCAAGTCATCGGTTGGACGCGGGACGGCAAGGCGGTCGTGTTCGCTTCGGCTATGCTATCGAATACCGATTCTCCTCGGATGTTCACGGTCAGCACGAGCAGCGGGGTGCCGGTCGCGCTTCCCCTTCCGGAAGGCACAATGGCCGATTTTTCACCCGACGGCCAGTCCCTTGCGTATGTCCCGGGATTCAAATGGCAGGACGCATGGAAGCGGTATCGTGGTGGCCAAGCATACGCGATTTGGATCGCCCGAATGTCGGATTCGAAAGTGTATGAGATACCCCGCAAGGGCTGGAACGACTTCATGCCGATGTGGGTTGGCGACAAGGTCTACTATCTCTCCGATCCGAAGGGCCCGGTGGGTCTCTTCAACTACGACATCGATGCGAAGCGCGTTTCTGAAGTCATCCCAGGAAACGGCTTCGACATAAAGTCGGCCTGCGCGGGGCCGGGCGCTATCGTTTATGAGAAGCTTGGTTCGATTCATCTGTACGATCTCGCAACAAAGAAGTCGAGCCGTGTGCCTATCGATGTTCGCGGCGATTTTCTGGAGGTTCGCCCCGCTTTCAAGAGCGTCGGCTTCAACCTAACCGGAGCCAGTATTTCGCCGACCGGGCAACGGGCGGTTGTCTCCGCTAGAGGTTGGATTTTCACGGTTCCCGCGGATAAGGGAGATGCCCGATTGCTCAACGACAAGCAAGGCGTTCACCGACGCGACCCTGCATGGTCACCCGATGCAAAGACCATCGCGTACATAACCGACCAAGCGGGCCGGCAGCAAATGGCGCTCTATGACGCCACGACGAACAAGGAGAAGCTCGTAGACCTCGGCGACTCTCCTGCCTATTACTTCGGCCCCAACTGGTCACCGGATTCCAAGAGCATTTCCTATAACGACAACCGAAACCAGCTTTGGATTCTTGACGTTGTCTCGGGCAAGAACGCGCTCGTCGATCAGTCCACATACACCGACCCCTATGTGAGTATGGGCGCACGCTGGTCGCCTGATTCGAAGTGGCTGACATGGGCCCGCGACTTGGACAGCCACATGCAAGCCGTGTACGTGTACGATGTCACGATCGCCAATAAGACCCGCGTTACCGACGGCCTTTCAAACGCGAAGAGTCCCATTTTCGATCGGGACGGCAAGCATTTGTACTTTTTCGCAAGCACGAACGCGGGCCCATCGCTGAGCTGGCTGGACATGTCGAGCCTTACGAATCCGAGCGTGACCAGCAGCGTTTATTGTGTCGTCTTGCGTAAAGACTTGCCCGACCCCCTGCATCCCGAAAGCGATGAGGAAGCGATCAAAGAGACTCCTCCCGCTACACCGACCGCAACTCCTCCTGCCGAAGCGCCGAAGAAGCCGGAGCCTCCGAAGTTTAACATCGAGCTCGACGACATCGAGCACAGGATCATCGCCCTGCCCATGCCGGCGGGTACGTACTCGGCGCTCGAACCAGGCCCCGCGGGTACCTTTTTCGCGGTCACCGGTCCCTCGGGCCCCTTCGGCTTCGGAATGGGAGCCGTCTCGAAGTTCTCGATGGCCGATCGCAAGAGCACGCCTTTTGGGAGCGCTATGGGGATCCAAACTTCCGCGGACGGCAACAAAGCGCTGCTCATGTCCTTTTCCGGGCTTTCAATTGTCAGCACGGCCGCGCCTCCGCAGCCCGGAACAGGAATCGACATGTCGGACCTTAAGGTAAAAATCGATCCGAAGGCCGAGTGGAAATCGATTTTCTACGAGATCTGGCGTAACGAGCCGATGCTCTTCTATGCCGCGAACTTGCACGGCATCGATGCCGGCCTCATGCGCAAGCGATATGAACCGTTCCTAGACAACGTGGCGTCGCGCGACGATCTGAATTACCTTTTCACCGACATGCTCGGAGAGATCGCCATCGGCCATATGTGGGCGTCCGGTGGAGATATTCCCGGAATCTCGGGTGTACCCGGAGGATTGCTCGGCGCGGACTTCTCCTTCGAGAACGGCAAATACAAACTCGTCCGAGTTTATGACGGTGAGCGGTGGAACCCGAATCTCAAGGCGCCGCTCGCCCAGCCAGGCGTTAACGCCAAGGGCGGCGAATACATCCTGGCGATCGACGGAAAGGAACTCAAGGATTCCAACGACATTTACGAGATGCTCGAAGGCAAGGCGGGAAAGCAGGTGAAAGTTAAGATCGGGCCGAACGCTGCGGGAACAGGCGCGAGAGAGGCTGTCGTCATCCCGGTAGCAAGCGACTTCAACCTAAGGAACAGGGCATGGTCGGAGGACAACCGGCGTTACGTCGAGAAAACAACGGGTGGCCGTGCCGGGTACGTTCATGTGCCCGATACTGGAGGGGGAGGCTGGACGTCATTCCTCCGCTATTACTACTCGCAGACCGATAAGGACGGGATCATCGTCGATGAGCGTTTCAACCACGGCGGCCTGATTAACGACTTTATGATTTACGAGATGAGCAAGACGCTCGACGCCGTCTTCACGCCGCGCACGGGCAAGGATTGGCCCACGCCGGGCGCCACGATCTACGGGCCCAAGGTCATGATCGTCAACCAATTCGCCGGCTCCGGAGGAGATATGTTCCCCTGGCTGTTCAAGCACAAGAAGGTCGGCCCGGTCGTCGGCAAGCGGACTTGGGGCGGCCTCGTGGCTTCGTTTGGCTTCCCCACGGTCGACGGGGGCGGCATCAACGCGCCGAACTGTGCGTTCTATAACCCGCACACCGATAAATGGGAGGTCGAAGGTTACGGCGTCGATCCCGACATCGAGGTCGAACTCGATCCGTATCTGTGGAGACAGGGCAAGGACGCTCAACTCGAGCGGGCGATTGCCGAGATGAACAAGATGCTCAAAAACTATAAGCGGCCGGTTCTAAAGCGGCCCGCAAACCCCGACAAGACGAAGATCGGGTTCCGCCACTAGGTCTTCGCAAAGCCGCCCTCACTCATGGAAGAGTGAGGGCAGAAGAACGCGGTGACTTCGCATAGCGGGGTGTATTCGTACGATAACGCCTCCCGGCTGACTTTGGTCGTCATACGCGAGCGGCACCCCCGTGAACGAGAACTTCACTTGGTACGACGACAACTCGCTGAAGACCTACCCCGGCCCCGGCTACTCGCGGCTTCTCGATTACGACGAGGAGGCGCGGCTGACATCGATCAAGAGAGACGCCGGCGGCCGCAGGTGGCGGAAGGACTACGACAACAACGTCTGGAACTGGTACCTGCGGCGTGGCATGCTCGGCGGGCGAATTAGTTGAATTAGCCAGCGACCTATCTGGTAGCCAGTGGACTGTTCAATACCAGATACTTAAGGGAGAAGACATTGAACGGGTGAATAGCGTCAATGTCCACCGTAGTGTCGCCGCCCCGTCCTGGTCGGGGCTGATAACCGACAACTTCGGACAAACGGTGACCATACCGCGTCTAGATTATTTTGGCGTAGATCGGCAGAACGTTGATTATTGGCAGGCAGGCGTGGCGGCTGGAATGCTGTGTTGGCTGGCTGTCCATCAACGGACGACGAGGACCAGATCAGCACCCAGAGACAACATGGACAAAAGGCACCTTCTCGCCGATTCACTAAGGCGAAGTGCGATTCTATATATCAGAATTGGCTGACAAAGCTCGAATCGATTCGGCAAGGCTGCCTTGATCGATGTTTAGCGATTGAAGGAGGGATAGCAGCCCTGTGTGCCACAACCTTCGCTGCTCCCGAGCCGTTCATAACAAAATTAGTGGCTGCGGGAGCCGCGTTAATCTGGGACTTCAACTATTATGCCTGCCGGAACCGCTGTCAACAAGACTATCGGCGAGGTTTAATGATGCTCTCGCTTGGTACCATCGTTGCCTGGCACGGATGGGTTATTAGGAGACTTCGATATGCTAACTATCACGTTCGCCTTTGCCGCGGCCCTCCTACTGTGGGCAAGCCTTAGCGTACGCCTAGGGAACTTGGAGAATTATCTGAAGCTCTCACGCAAGCTAAACTGGCTCGAGGTTGGACTCTTCCTATTAGCTACCGGGTGCTGGCTGGCGAGTCTCAAGGCCAGCGACGCAGAGGTTGAGCAAAAGCTGTTGTCGTTGGAAGCGCGTATTCGCGCTGCGGAGGTTCGGCAAAAGGTGTCGGATACGCCAGCGAGGTGGCACCGTGAGTAGAGCAGGCTCGAGTGAGGCGAGCCTGGCTCGCATTAGCACAAGTGTGCCCAGCGCGGTGCTTGCCGAGTTTTGGTTATGTCTCAGCGGGGCCATCGGCGTGTTTTTCCCAACTGAGCCAAACCTTCCGTACACGAAGCACTTTGCGTTCTTGGTCATTCTTGCTACGTTAGGGACAATAGTATTCATCGTCGCGAAGCGAGGCCCAATTCCATTGGTGGTCCACGCTGTAAGCTTTGGCCTTGCCTGGATACTTCTAGGCGACTACGCAGATACCCTGCTGCTGCTCGCGCTGGCTATCTTAGTCTTCTCGGCTCGGCTATACGTGGAACCAAACGAGGAACAAGATGCCCAACCCGCGTCTGTGGACCGTCGAGAATGAAGGTAATTGGTCAGGCGTGCAGGCCCGGGTGGCAAGGATAAGCGGTCGCAAACTTTCCGCCGGCATTGGGTGCCGCGAGCTTATCCTCAACTCGCTCCAATGACAGGCGAAGTTGCCACGGCCCAGGTGATCCTCGCCCTCTGGTCTGCGACGAAGAGTAACGACTGGCATCGATCTAATTCGCTTCGCGGATCGAGATAATACGGTCGCCGCGTTCGATCTTGGGTATCACGTCGAGGCCCTTGATCACACGGCCGAAACCAACGTAGGTGCCTTCGAGGAAACGCTGGGGTCCGTTGGTGATGAAAAACTGGCTATCGCCGCTGTTTTGATCTTTCTTATCCCTGCTGAGCCCGAGTGTGCCGTTCACGAACTGGAGGTCGTTCTTCTCGAAGGGCACGGTTGACCCGCTGCCCCCCGTTCCGATCTTGGGATCGCCCAGTGGGAGCGTTTTCGAAAACGGGTCGCCGGTCATGACGATGAAGGGCCGGGGATTGTTTTGGACGCGATGAAACCGTACGCCGTCGTAGAAGCCGTCGCGCACCAGTTTTCGAAAGTGGGCGACGGTTTTTGGAGCTTTCTCGGGATAGAGTTCGATGGTCAACTGTCCCCTACCCCCTATGTTCACATCAACGGTCGGATAGTCGGGCTGTCCCCCGCCCATAGCTATGATTGTCGCTGCAATTAGAAGTGTCATGTTCCCTCCCATATAGACGGTCCGCGCTCGAAATCGAATCGCAACGCTAATCTCTTAGAGTCCGGCCGTAACCATCGTAGTTCACGTGGCCCGTCAGGATCAAAATCCCATCGACGAATGACCAGAGATGGAACACATAGAGCGTGCAAATGCCGAGTATAAACTGGAGCAGTCCGATCGCGAGATATCCGAGATACATGCGCCCGAAGCCCGGAATGAGCAACTGCAAGACCCCCGCGAGGATTCTGCTCGACGGACTAACGATACTGTGGGTAAGCGCAGCATTGGAAGCGATCGCAGTTTCGAACCTCCGCCCGGATGGCTGCGCTTGTTGAACTGCGGCCGGTGGCGGTGGGGGGCCCATAGGACCGAAGCCTCGGGAGAAAGCGGGGATAGAAGCGGCGTGTACCCAGTCCGTCATGCCGTCCTTCCAAACATAGGTTTCTCGCACAACAACCTGGCTGTCGACGAGCTCAATCATTTGGTCCTCGCTAAGTGGGCCAAGCTGTCCATATTGTCCGACGTAGTACCAGTGGAACATCGTTTGTCGCAGGGGGCGCCGCCCACAATTGCAGCAGCGCTACATGCTTTTACCACCTTAAACCTACGCAGTCTGTGGTTTGTTTCCCGACTTTGGAAAAAACGGGCCGAAAGACCTGCCGGCGCCTAGTATCCCTTCTGTTTTCGCAAGAATGCTGGGATGTCGACTGATGCGCCCGCAAGAGTCAGATCCTCGTTTTCGCCCGGCTCGGGCGGAGCTTCCTCGATCGGCGCCGGCGTGGAAGCGATTGCCACCGCAACCGCAGAACCATCGTTCTCCATGCCCGCCGCCATGATCGTCACCTTGATGTCTTCGCCGAGTTCCTCGTCGTTGACGTGGCCGACGATGATGTTCGCTTCCTTCGGATGGGTCAGTTCGATCAGGTACTCCATCACCTCGTGAACTTCGCCGATTGTGAAATTCGAGCTCGACGCGATGTTGACCAGCAGGCGTCGCGCGCCGTCTATATTGGTTTCGAGCAAGGGACTTGTGGCGGCGGCTTCGGCTGCGGCTCTGGCTCTACCTTCGCCTCCAGCCTGGCCAAGACCCATCATCGCCACCCCCGCATCCTTCATCACGGTGCTGACATCAGCGAAGTCTACGTTGATCACGCCCGGCACCAGGATGATGTCGCTGATGCCCTGGACTCCTTGGCGCAGAACATCGTCCGCAGCTTCGAAAGCGTCGCGCATCGTTGTGCGCTGGGTCACAAAATCGAGCAATCGGTCGTTGGGAACCGTGATCAACGTGTCCACTTGGGATCTCAGTTCTTCCGCGCCTTCGTCGGCTAAGCGGCGACGTCTTGCCCCCTCGAACCCGAACGGCTTAGTAACGACACCCACAGTGAGAATTCCCCTCTCTTTCGCAAGCTTGGCGATAATCGGCGCGGCACCTGTCCCGGTCCCTCCGCCAAGCCCTGCCGTCACAAAAACCATGTCGGTGTCATGGATCAGCGCATCGATTTCGCGCGCGCTTTCTTTGGCGGCCGCAAAGCCGACGCTCGGGTCGCCGCCTGCGCCGAGGCCCTTAGTCGCATCTGCACCCAGCTGCACTCGCTTCGCGGCACGTGAGTTCTCTAAAGCCTGCGCGTCGGTGTTTAGGGCGATGAACTGCACCCCCCTCACGCGTGCGGCGATCATTCGGTTGACGGCGTTGCATCCACCACCACCGATGCCGAGCACCTTGATGTTTACGTGAGCGTCGAAAAGATTCTCCAGCTCCATTCGCCCATTGTCCACCATATCGCTTCCTCCTCGAGAGGTTTCTCGCTAATTGACTGGACGCACCGTTTCGTGAAGAAGGGGCAAGTTTTCAAAAAAAAGGGGGGCGCACCGAAACCCTAGGGAGTTTGGACTTGGTATGATTGATTGAGCGGTCATTCAACAATGGGGATAGCCAAGCACATCACCAAGAGAGACCAACAAGCAGAGGAGAGGCGGGGTCAACTCATCGACGTCGCGCTCGAACTGTTCTCCCAGAAAGGCTGGGAAAATACGTCGATCAAAGACCTCGCTGAAGCGGGTGGAGTCGCGCCTGGTCTCTTCTATCACTATTTTGAGAACAAGGAGGACCTTCTTCTCGCTGTTTTCGAGAGGCACGGGTTCAAAGCTGAACTCGAGAAGGTGGTTTTCCCCGCCTTCGAGCGGCCGGCTTCGGAGGTCCTATTAGAGGTCGCGCGCGCCTACTTTAGGCTGCTCGACCGTAAACACCGCTTGGTACGCATCTTCGTGAGAGAAGCGATGACGAATCCGAACCTCGAGGAGCGATGGATCGAGCAGTGCAACGACACAGTGAACCTGCTTGCCCGCTATCTGGCAGCCAGGGTCGCCGCAGGCGAATTGCGACCTCACAACACCCAAATGTCGGCGCGGATGCTCACCCATCCGATCGTCATGCTCCACTTGACCGGCGGCTCCGCGGATGAGCTCGAGTCGCTTGTCCAATGTCTCATGGAGGGAATCAATATTTGAAAAGATTCAATTCAAAACTAAAGCTCGTCCTGCTAGCGGCCGCAGCATCGGTGACTGCGTTCGCCGCGGAGCCTCTAACGATCGAGGAGGCCGTGCGGATCGCCAAGGCAAATGCGTACGAGGTCCTCGCAGCCCAGGCCGAGTCCAGACGGGCGAGGGCGGTTGTATCCGAAGCCAAGGGAAGACTGTTGCCGGAAGTGACGGTTGACGGGCGCTATACGCGTTTCGTCGAGGAGAGCACGATCGTAATCAATCAGAATGAGCCGCCCATCGTTATCCGGCCCATTGATCAGAAGTCCGTTGCGCTCAACCTCTCGCAGACCGTCGACATATTCGGTGTTGCCGGGCTAGCGATAAGTGGGGCTAGGTCGCTGTTCCTGGCTAGTGAAGCGATGGTTGCGAGCGCCATAAACGATGTTGCCCTAAGGGCGAAATCGGGCTTTCTCGATGTTCTCCGAGCGGAAGAGTTGGTGGGAGTGGCTGACGAGCGGATTGCCAACGTCCAGGAGGAACTCAGGGTAGCGCGTCTCAAGAACCAAGAAGGCGCCGCCGCTAAGTTCGACGTGATTCGGTTCGAGGCGGAACTTGCCACGGCCGAGCAGGAACGCCTCCAAGCCGCCAACACCCAGGACCTCGCCAAAGCGGCGTTCAACGAAGTTCTGGCTCGCGATATCTCCACACCAGTAGAGTTAGTGAAACCCGGACCTGTTCCAGCGATTGCGCGGCCGCTTGCCGATCTCACCGAACTCGCCTTACAACAGCGGCCCGACATCGTGGCAGCGGCAAGGCGGCTGGATTATCAGAACCACTATCGCAGGGCTCGCCAAAAGGATGGGCTGCCAGCGCTCAATCTGAGCGGGGGGATCACCTACAATCCCGACGCGGGAGGACTGGGCGGCATGCAGTCGGATGCGTCTGCAACGGCTGTCCTGAGTTTCCCATTGTTCGACGGAGGCACCCGACGCGCGCGGGTCAGCCAGGCGAGAGCGGATGAAGATAGAGCCCGCGTGCTCTTGGCTCAGCAGAGCCGCACCGTCGAGAAAGAGGTCAAACAAGCTTATCTGAACGTCGAGTCAGCTCGCCAGCAGATTGAGACCGCAGAGAAAGGACTCGAGTTCGCAAGAGAAACCCTGAGGATCGCGAGGATACGTTACGAAGCCGGCGTGGGGACGCCCCTCGAGCTTTCCGATGCCAATGTAGTTTTAGTTCGGGCGAGAACCGCCCTAGTCGATGCAACGTATGGTTATCGCGACGCAATAGCGAACCTTCAGAGGGCAGTCGGCATCGAGGAGATATTTGAATGAAGAGACACATTGCTTTAGGTGTGATTGTGCTGGCTTTGTTGGCAACGGTGTTCTATTTCGTCGGGAGGCCCGACAAAGAGGCGCAAAAAGAAGCCAAGGCGCAGCAGCAAATGATTGCTGACCAGATCGTACCCGTCACTTTTGTCAGCCCCAGGACGTCTGCCTTGAAGAGCACCCTCGACGTAAGTGGGCCTTTGAAAACCCTCGACGACGTGCAGTTAGGCGCCAAGATTCCTGGCCGGTTGACGATGGTCACCGTCCGCGAAGGCTCCCGCGTACGCGCCGGACAAGTGGTTGCGCGGGTGGAAACGCGCAACCTCATGCAGCAAATCAACCAGGCACAAGGCGCGCTACAGGCGGCCATGAGCGTGAAGCAGCAAGCGGAAATCCAGGCCAACATCAGCCCGCAGCAATCGTTGGCCACGATCCGCCAGGCGCAGGCGGGCCTCGACGCGTCCAAGGCTCGACTCTCGCTCGTACGGAAGGGCGCTCGGTCTCAAGAAAAGGATCAGGCCAAAGAACGAGTTAACGAGTCGAAAGCACGGCTCGATAAGGCCAAAAGCGATTTGGATCGAGCCAAGCGGCTTTTTGCAGGCGATGCGATCCCCAGAGCGGATGTGGAGGCGGCGCAGATGCAGTACGACTCGGCTCTATCGAACTACCGGAGCGCGCTCGAAGGATACGATCTAGTGGTGGAAGGCGCCCGGCCCGAGGAGATATCGCAAGCCGAGGACGCTGTTCGTCAGGCAGAGGAGCAGCTTAGGCTGGCACGAACGAACACTATCACTGACCACGTGAAGAGGCAGCAAGTGCAGCAGGCGGAGGCTCAGATTAGACAAGCAAGGGCTTCTCTGAGCTTGGCGCAAATGCAACTTGCCGATGCTGCCGTCGTCTCGCCTGTAAGCGGATACGTTTCGGGTAAGCCGGCTCAGGTGGGCCAGGTCGTCAATGTCGGCTCGCCCATAGCTACGGTTGTTGGGCTTAGCGGCGTCTATTTCGAAGGACAAATTCCAGAAACCGAAATCGCCAACGTGTCCGTGGGCCAGCAGGCTTCGGTGCGTATGGATGCCCTTCCGAACCGTGTGTTCACCGGCAGGATCGTCGCGATCGATCCACGAGCCGACAACCTGGGCCGCCAATTCGCCGCGCGTATCGCGATGAACGATGGCGGCGTGCTGAGGCCGGGAATGTTTGGAAAGGCCACGCTAACTTTGATAACCATACCAAACGCCGTTCTCGTGCCTCGCGATGCGGTACTGAAGCAGAACGGCACAGCATTCGTTTTCGTTGCCAACGGACAGGTCGCCAAGAAGCTGGCGGTCAAACTCGGACGAGTACAGAAGGACTGGATTCAGGTTATAGGGCTCGCGCCGTCCGAAAAGGTCATCGTGAAGGGCAAAGACGCACTCACAGACGGAGGCAAAATCCGCGAAGACGACTCTGAGCTTAAAGAGGCACGGTTGTGAACCTGACCCTTTCTGCAATCCGGCGTCCGGTTTGGGTGTGGATGCTCGTGGTTGCCGCTCTCGTTCTCGGTTGGCGCGCTTTGGGAAGTCTGCCCGTCGAGGATAACCCTGAGGTCTCTTTCCCGAATATCAGCGTTGTCACGTCATATTTCGGCGCCAGTCCTGGCGAAATCGAGAACCAAATCTCGAAGAAGATAGAGGACGCAGTAACTTCTGTCGCCGGAATCGAAACGATCGACTCGACGTCAACGGAAGGTGTCTCCATTGTCAGTATCCAGTTCGATCTAAAAACGAACCAGGACACCGCGCTGGCTGACGTCAAATCCAAGATCGACGCGATCATCGATCAACTCCCGCGCGACGCCGAACGTCCGGTCGTGTCGAAGATCAACTTCGCTTCGCAGCCCATCTTGACACTTGCTGCAGAAAACGAATCGATGAGCGCGATGGACCTAAGAGACTTCCTCGAAGACCGAGTCCAAGATCAGCTCTCGCGTATTCCGGGGGTTGCCGAGGTCAGCATTTTCGGCGGCGCCGAGCGAGAAATTCGAGTAGCGATCGACAAGAATCGGCTGCTCAGCTACGGAATGGGCATGGTAAGTGTGCTCGATGCCGTCCGCGGCGCATCGATCAATGTTCCGGGTGGCCGAATCACGGAAGGCAACCGCGAGACGTCCGTTCGCGTCCAAGGCGAGTTCGACTCCGTCGACGAAATCCGGAACCTCGTAATTCCGGTGGCCGATCGAGAGGATCCGAACGCGCCTCCCGCGATTGTGCGCCTGCAGGATATCGCCGAAGTCACCGACGGACCGGCAAGGAGGACGACGATCAGCCGCGTCAACGGCCGAGAGGCCGTCCTGCTGACCGTTCAAAAGATACGGGAAGGCAACACCGTCGACATCACAAAGATGGTTCACGCCGAACTCGGGAAGGTTTCCAAAAAACACAAGATCAAGTTCACGACAACCTTCGAGAGCGCCGAGTCGGTCACGGAGTCGATCCAGGACCTGAACATGGCGCTGATTATCGGCATCGTGCTCGTCATCAGCATCATCTATTTGTTCCTGCACAACCTCCGCGGCACGTTGATCGTTGCTCTGGCTATCCCGACTTGTCTGTTCGTCGCTTTTGCAGCAATTCAAGCTTTCGGCTTCACGCTCAACACGATGACGATGCTCGGTCTATCGCTGGCGGTCGGCATCCTGGTAGACGACGCGATCGTCGTGCTCGAAAACACTTTTAGGCACCTGGCCAAGGGCGAGCCGCCGGAACAGGCAGCTTTGCAAGGCAGGGCCGAGATCGGGTTGGCTGCCATCGCGATCACAATGGTCGACCTCGTGGTATTTCTGCCGGTCGCCTTCATGGGTGGCATCATCGGACAGTTCTTCCGCCCGTTCGCGCTGACCGTCGCCGCGGCCACGCTCACATCTCTCTTCGTCTCATTCACGTTGACGCCGATGCTTGCCAGCCGCTGGTACAAGCAGGGTGAAGACATCGAGGTCAAGAAGGGCTTCGGCAAGTGGTTCGACGACCGCTTCCATGCGTTTGCGAACGCTTACCGCGAGTTGTTGGAGAAGGCGCTCAAGAGGCGATGGCTCGTCTTCATGGCAGGCTGGGCGTTCCTTTTCGGAATCTTCATGATGATCGGCGCAGGCGCCGCCAAGTCGATGGACGAAGCCATTCAGAGGCCCCTGAATATGGCGATGATGGCTGCGGCCGTCGGGGTCGTGTTTTTCATCGGCACCGTCATACGCCGCAAGGCCAACTTCAAGATTGTCCTGGGGGCGCTCGGATTCGGCGCTACGCTCGTTCTGTTCGGCGTGCTGGGATTCCAGCTTGGCCAGAGGAAGGGCGGCCCATTGCTCACCGACCGGTTCTTCGGGGGCGGCGATACCGGCCAGATCCAGGTGCAGATTACGATGCCGGCCAGTTCCTCTCTGGACCGAACGCTCGAGGTCGTGGAGCGCGTGGAAGGCGTCGCCGAAAAGATGCCGGATGCGGAGTTTGTAACCAGCACGATCGGCAATCAGCAGAGCGGCTTCGGGGGCGCCAACGTGGGCTCTCAGTACGCAGACGTGAACGTCACCTTGAAGGATAAGGCCGCGCTGCTCGACGACCTGATGTTCTGGAAATCGAAGGGCGACATGAGAACGCGATCTATCGACAGCCTTGTGAGCCAACTCCAGCAGAAGATCGGCAAGGTGCCTGATGCCCGCGTCGTGGTTGCCGCCGGTGGCCAGTTCGGCGGAGCGCCTATCGACGTCCGAATCCTGAGCACAAACTCGGCGGCAGTAACGCCGGCAGCACTGAAGGCAAAGGATATCATTTCGGGAGTTCCCGGCATAGTCAGCGTAGACTTGAGCTCCAAGCCCGGCAAACCCGAACTGGTGGTCCGCCCCGACCGAGTCCGCCTTGCAGATAACGACATATCGGTATCACAGGTTGGTCAAGCGGCCCGCGTTCTTTACGAGGGAGATACGACCGCCAAATACCGAGAGGAGGGCCGAGAATACGACATTCGCGTCAACCTCGCCGACGACGTGCGCGACGATAGCGAGGCGTTGGGTTCAGTTCCGGTCGCATTCAGAATGGGCAACCCCGTGCGTATGGCCGATGTCGCCGCGATCGAACCCAGCGTCGGCCCTGACAAAGTGGAAAGGCGTGACCGGCATCGCCAAATAGCGGTGACCGCCCAATTGCTTCCGGGCCACGTACCGGGAACGGTTGGCACTGAGATCACCAAGCGCCTGAAAGCAGCGGATCTCGGCGAGAACGTGACGTTTGCCCTCGGTGGCGAGAACGAGATCCAGGCCCGCGAGATGCCCTATATGATCGGCGCGTTCGCCCTCGGCCTTGTTCTCGTGTTCCTTGTGTTGGCGTCGCTGTTCAACAACATCCTCTACCCGTTCATTGTTCAGCTGTCCCAGCCACAGGCTCTCGTTGGCGCATTCCTAGCCCTGATGGTCACGAACAAACCAACCGACGTAGTTGTGAACATCGGCCTTATTATGCTGATCGGTCTCGTCGGAAAGAACGCGATTCTGCTCGTGGACTACACGAACACACTTCGCGCGCGCGGCATGAACAGGCACGATGCCCTGGTAGAAGCGGGGCCGACGCGTCTCCGCCCGATCCTGATGACGACAATCGCCATGATCCTATCGATGCTGCCGGTAGCGATGGCGATCGGGCGAGGCTCCGAGTTCCGCGCACCGCTCGGCGTCGTGATCATCGGCGGCCTAACGCTCTCGACCATTCTGACCCTCTTCATCATCCCGGCGAGCTATACGCTCTTCGATGACCTCTCCAACTCGATCTCCAGCCTCGTGCATCGCAAGAGGAAGGAGAAGCCGAGCACGAACGGTGAGGGCGAAGCGCCCTCCATGGAGCGCACGACCGTCCCGGCCACAGAATAATTCCCCGGGCAACCTAGAATGCAGCACCCCTTCCGCGTGATGTTGCATCCTCCTGAGCCGATGGCAGGAGCCTCATCCCGGGAAAGTCCACCACGCTTTGTCGATACGGCCGAGCCACGGATAAACGAATGTCGATCCGAGGGCGCGATAGCTGAGAACAGCAACGGTGTTCGTTGCGAATTTCACTTTTACCCTCCAATCCTGAGAAGGTTCTAAACGCCCCAAGCCATCCCAGATACATCCCCATATACACGAAAAACCGGCCCTGTCAAGGCAGCAGGCGAAAAACAGGCATTGGGTAGATTCGGTGCTTGGCTCGTAACGCGCCAGGCATTGCCAAGTACAATGCTTGCTAGTGCCCCAACTTACTGATCATCACGTCTTAGATGCCCTTCGCGCCGTCGTCGACCCGGATCTGCGGAAGGACATCGTGTCCCTCGGCTTCGTTAAAGACATAAAGGTCGAAGGCGACCGGGTTTCGTTCAAGGTGGAACTCACGACCCCGGCCTGCCCCGTCAAGGATCAGCTGAAGCAAGAGTGCGAGGACGCCGTTCGGGCTCTAGGCGCACAGCTAGTGGACGTCGAAATGACGGCGAGGGTCCGCGAGGCGCAGGACAAGGCGGAGCTGCTTCCGAACGTCAAGAACGTAATCGCAATCGCTTCGGGAAAGGGGGGCGTCGGGAAGAGCACGGTCGCCGTCAATCTGGCGGTTGCGCTCGCTCAAAAGGGCGCGAAAGTCGGTCTCATGGACGCCGATGTCTACGGCCCGAGCATCCCAATGATGATGGGCTGCGCGGACGAGAAGCCGTGGACCGAAGGCGGCAAAATCATCCCCATCGAGCGATACGGTCTGAAGCTGATGTCGCTCGGCTTCCTGCTCGAGGAGGGCCAAGCGGTCCTCTGGCGCGGGCCAATGGTGGCGGGAACCGTCAAACAGCTCTTGGGCGACGTGAAATGGGGTGAACTCGACTACTTGCTCGTCGACCTACCCCCCGGAACGGGCGACGCGCCGATGTCGCTCGCGCAACTCGTGCCCCTAACCGGCGTCGTTATCGTCGCGACGCCTCACGACGTGGCCGCGAACATCGCGGGCAAGTCGGTGGCGCTCTTCAAGCGGCTCAACTCGCCCATCCTGGGAGTGGTCGAGAATATGTCGATGTTCGTTTGCCCCCACTGCAGCGAAACGACACAGATTTTCGCTGGCTTGAACGGGCGGGACCTCGCCAGGTCGTTCGACGTGCCATTTTTGGGCTCGATTCCGCTCGACCCGGCGATTAGCGCGTCCGGCGACGATGGCTCACCGAGCATCGTGATGTACCCAGAGCGTCCACAGGCAGCCCAGTTCCGCGAGATCGCCGGCGAACTCGCACGCCAGATCAGCATGCACGCTTACGCCGAGAAGGGGCTGGTACGCGGACTTGGTGCGACGTCCGGTTAGTCATCCCCACCCCCGGAAGGATGAGGACGGTTGGTCGGGCGCCAAACGATGCCCGCCGCCATGGCCGGCCACCCGGACAACGAAATCAATGCCAGCATGAGGTGGTCGTCCAGTCTAAAATGAACCGATGGCTGAGCCGAGAGTAACGGTCGTAGGCGGTGGCTTCGCGGGTTGCGAAGCCGCCTGGGCAGCCGCCAACTTGGGTGCGAGCGTGCGGCTCTTCGAAATGCGGCCCGGGAAGCAGACCCCTGCGCACAAGACCGACAAGCTGGCCGAGCTCGTCTGCTCGAATAGTTTCAAATCCATGAACCCCGATTCGCCCGCGGGACAATTGAAGGCCGAAATGGAGGCGCTCGGGTCGCTCATGATACCGGTCGCGAAGAAGCATACGGTGCCCGGCGGCGAGGCGCTCGCTGTCGACCGGGAAGCGTTCGCGGACGAGATGACGGAGCGAATAACTGCCCACCCGCTGATCGAGGTGATTCGCGAAGAGTGGGCGGCGAGCGACATGGAATCTCCGACCGTGATCGCAACCGGCCCGCTGACCTCGGAAAATCTTTCCGAGTGGATCGCGAGACTCGCCGGCCGCGAGCATCTCTACTTCTACGACGCGGTAAGCCCGACAGTAGAAGCCCCCACGGTCGACATGTCCAAGGCTTGGGAGCAAAGCCGCTACGACAAGGGTGACGCGGCCTACATCAACTGCCCAATGGACAGAGAGCAATATGATGAGTTCATCGACGCCCTACTCTGCGCGGAGCAAGCGCCGCTTCATGGTTTCGAGAAGGGCAAGTATTTCGAGGGCTGCATGCCAATCGAGGAGATCGCACAGCGAGGACGGGAGTCGCTGCGGTTTGGCAACTTCAAACCGGTCGGCCTCACGAACCCGCACACCGGCGCGAGGGCGTACGCAGTTCTTCAACTGAGGCCCGAAAACCGCGAGAAGACCCTCTACTCTATGGTGGCCTGCCAGAACCGTCTGCGATGGGGCGAGCAGAAACGGGTCTTCCAGATGATTCCGGGTTTGCGGAGCGCCGAGTTCGTCCGTTTCGGGGTCATCCACCGAAATACCTATCTGGACTCTCCCAGGTTGATCGGGCCGGACTGTAAGGCTCTCGACGGCCGGTCGCTCTTCTTCGCGGGTCAGATTACCGGCGTGGAAGGCTACGTCGAGAGCGGCGCGATCGGGATCTTGGCGGGAATGAACGCAGCGCGTCTCGCTCTCGGGGAGAGCCTCTATGTGCCGCCCAGGCCGTGCGCGTACGGTTGCTTGACGTCTCACATTACAAACGCTGAGTCCCCGGAGTTCTTGCCGATGAACATCAACTGGGGCCTGTTTCCCGAACCTGAGCCTCCTATCAAGGACAAAGGTGGGAGACGCCAGGCTAAGCTGGAAAACGCCAGAAAAGCATTCGAAACATGGCTCAACGAACTTTCTTTGAACCATGGGGCAGCAGTTTTACACTCATCCTAACAGCAAATGGATCATGTTGCGGAACGGGCGGCTCGTGGCGACCGCGAAGCTCTTGCGAAGATCGTCGCCGAGCACTACTCGGGCGTCTTCCGCTTCTGCTCGCGCCTCCTGGATGCCCAAAGGGCAGAAGACGCCGCCCAGGAAACGTTCCTTCGAGCCGGCGGGCAGATCAAGGGCTTCAGGCAGGAATCCACGATGAAAACCTGGCTATTCGGCATCGCACTGAACGTTTGCAGAAACGAACGAAGAAGTATGAAACCGACCCTACCCCTGCAAGATTGGGACCACGCCCCTGGCGCGCCGGACAAGGGCGTCATCGCGGCCCATCTGCTTAGAGAAGCGATGGCGCGTCTCGACGCCGATCACCGCGACATCGTTGTCCTGCACGAAATGGAGGGCCGCACGTATCAGGAATGCGCGCAAACTCTCGCCATCCCAGTCGGGACCGTGAAGAGCCGCCTGCACTACGCATTTCTTCGACTTAGAGAACTCTTGAAGGACCGGGAGACCGCACGATGAGCACGCAAGGCATTAGAGAAGATTTGAAGGCATACCTGGACGGCGAGTTGCCGGAAGAGAGGGCGGCCGAGGTTCGACATGCTATCGAGTTCGATCCGTCGCTTCGAGAGGAGACGGAATCCTTCGGTCGCATCGGTGATAGCTTGAGGAACATGACCATTGGGCCGGAGCCCAGGGGAGCCGAGGCCGCAAGAGCGGCGTCCGTCACTCAGAAGAAATGGTGGCTGACTGCCTCCGCCGGCATCGCCGCTGCCGCTGCATGCCTGCTGATTGCCATGGTCGTCGTCCGAGGGGTGGACCGGGGCATGAGCGAAACGGCGGCGCCAGACCTCGCGAGTGAGGTCGATCTAAAGGAACAGCAGGGTAAGGCGCCGGCCGGTACCTTACTGTCAGAAGACATTGTTGGCAGGCCGTTAAAGACCCTGGGAGGGGCCGCGCCCGAAGCAACAGTCGAGTCGCCCCGTGCCGAAGCCGACCGTGCCGTCGTTCGCACCGGAAATCTGTCGCTAAGGGTCGCAAACTTGAAGCAGTCGGAGACCAAGGCCACCTCCCTCGTCAAATCCTGGGGCGGCTATGTCGAGGACAGCGAGTCCAGCGACCTCGAGAGCGAGCATCCGTCGATGCTTTTAACGCTTCGTGTGCCGGAGGCGCACTTTGAGACGGCCTTGACGAAATTCGAAGAACTCGGTGTTCGCACCGCGAAGTCCGTAACCGGCAAGGACGTTACCGCGCAACTCGTGGACATGGACGCCCGCCTGAAAAACCTTCGCGCACAAGAAGAGACCTACCGCCAAATCCTCGGGCATTCCAACAAGGTCGGTGAAGTTCTCTCCGTGCAGCAGCATCTATCGGAGATCCGAGGCGAGATTGAGGCGATGGCCGCGAGCAGGCAGTCGATGGCGAAGCTTGCCGCCCTGTCGACCA
This sequence comes from Fimbriimonadales bacterium, assembly GCA_051003155.1. GTDB lineage: Bacteria > Armatimonadota > Fimbriimonadia > Fimbriimonadales > ATM1 > JACDEQ01. Next base: position 241,104 of record JBPCLO010000026.1, read on the forward strand.
TTTCGCTTACGCTCCAGCAAAGGCCCGCCGCCAAGGAGTTGCAAGGTGACGCGGGCTGGGCATCCGATGCCTGGGCAAGCGCTACACAAACTCTTGGTGACGCATTCAAGGCGCTATCGGTCGCCGTTATCTGGGCTTTCGTCTACGCGCCCCTGTGGCTGCCCATCGCGTTCTTCGGCCGGGTTCTTGCCCGCCGGGTGGCTCGTCGATAATCTGCCGAGCATTCATTCCCCATCGTAGATGTAGCAACGTGTGCCCGGTTCTTGGTAAATTACAAGCCATGTTTCGCAGACCCGTCCGCATAGTCCCCCTCTTTTCGCTTGCGACGCTCTTACTGGCCTTCGGGTGCACGAATCAGGAGGTCATGCCGACGCAGATCGTCTTCACGTCCGATCGAGACGGAAGCCCCCAAGTCTACATAATGGAGGCGAACGGCGCGGATGTCCGAAGGCTAACCGACCCCACCAACCCCAACAGCGAGCCCGCAATGTCGGGCGCCGGCACCAAGATCGTTTATAGTTCATTCCGGGGCGGCAATTTGGACATTTTCATGAACAACAATCTCGGCACAAACGAACAACCGCGTACCGAGGACAGAATAAACGAGTATTCGCCTGTGCTCAACAAGAATGGTAACAAAGTAGTTTATGTTGGCGAGATATCCGGGCAACCGCAGATTTTTATTATGGATTCGGGCGGCGGGAACAAAAAGAGGCTGACCGAGGAGCGATCGAGAGATATTTTGCCGACGTTTAATGAAACCGGATCGAGAATTATTTTCGTTTCCGACCGGACCGGAAACAACGATGTTTGGATTATGCGAATCGACGGTTCCGACCCCGTAAACCTGACGAACGATCCAGCGGACGACACAACGCCAGCAGCATCTTCGGACGGCGATCGAATTATTTTTTCTTCTAACCGCAGCGGCATCTATCAGATTTACTCGATGCGCGCGGATGGAACAGAGGTCGCCGCCCTGACGACAAGCGCCGGGAATAAGAGGGGCCCGTCCGTCTCCTTAAACGGCCGCAAGATTTTCTTTTTCTCGGACGCGACCGGAAACAATGACGTTTATTCGATGAACAGCGACGGAACCGAAGAAACTAACCTCACCAACAATGCCGCCAATGACACCAAGACGGCGACGTGGGTTGCGCCGTAAGATTGCAGACACCAAGCGCGATCCCTATGCCGAAGGGATTGGTGGCATTTGAATCTGCAGCCATTAGTCTAGGGTCTCCGTCTAGTAAACTGAGTATTCGTGCACACACACATAATCGCGGCCATCGACACTCCTGAACTCGGCGAGGCCAAAGAGACAGTGCGGCGACTCTCTGCGCACGTTTTCGCCTTCAAGATCGGGCACGCCCTCGTTCTAGGCCATGGCCTAAATGTTATCGACGATCTTCAGTCCGTCGGCGCGCAACGGATATTCCTCGACATGAAGTTCCACGACATCCCGAACTCGGTCGCCCTCGGCGTGTACGAAGTGGCTCGACACGGCGTGTGGATGATGACCGTTCATGCGAGCGGCGGGCTTGCGATGATGGCTGCCGCTGTCGAGGCGGTCAGAGATGCAAACCACGAAATTCCGCCTTGCCTGGTCGGCGTTACGGTACTCACAAGTGTGGACGATGACACCTTGCGCAACCAATTGGGCGTGATGCGCACGGCGAAAGAACAGGTGCAGCATCTTGCTAAGCTCGCGATCGACGCGGAACTCGACGGGGTCGTGTGTTCGGGGCAGGACGTGAACATGCTTCGCGAGGAATTGGGGCACGAGCCGATTCTTGTAACCCCAGGAATCCGCGCGCCTGGCGGCGATGTGAACGACCAGAAGCGAACGTCCACGGCTGCCGAATCCTTGAGCGCAGGCGCTAACTACGTGGTCGTCGGCCGAGCTCTCACCGCTGCGCCCGACCCAGAGTTGGCCCTCACCTCTCTTGGACTTTAGCCGGAGGCTCGTCACCTGGTATCTCGCCCACGCGCGAGACCTGCCATGGCGGCGAACCTCGGATCCGTACGCGATCTGGGTTAGCGAAGTGATGTTGCAACAAACGCAGGTCGCGACCGTGGTGCCGTATTTTGAAAGCTTCCTGGCTCGGTTTCCGAACCGAGAGAAGCTAGCCGGTGCGGACGAGCAAGCAGTCTTGGCGGTATGGCAGGGCCTCGGTTATTACAGGCGAGCTAAGAACCTCCACTCGGCCTCAAAGCAAGCCGCGCCGAGTACGGCCGAAGGACTGGCGCAACTTCCTGGGATCGGCAGGTACACGTCGCGAGCAATTGCCAGCATGGCTTTCGGCGAAAGGGTTGCGTGCGTCGACGGCAACGTGAGACGCGTGATCTGCCGATTTTTCGGGCGCGACATGACGGACCGAGAATGCGAGTCTCGCTCATTGGACCTTATGGCGAACGCGAATCCGGGAGAATGGAACCAGGCGGTTATGGAACTGGGGGCGATGGTATGCCTACCGAAATCGCCGAGGTGCGCCTCTTGCCCACTGAAGACAGGGTGTATCGCAAAGTCTGAAGGCAGCCAAGACTCGCTTCCACGACCCCGGGCAAAGTGTGCGGTCGATTCACAGCGACACCTTTGCGTGTGCCCTATCGCCGGCGGCGAAGCAGGCATCCGTCGCATCCCGGAAGGAGAGTGGTGGGCGTCAATGTGGGAGTTTCCGCGCGTAAAGCTCGATGCCGACGAAAGCATGGAAGACGGCTTACTTCGGCTCGGATTTCCGAACGCTACTCTGATGGGAACTCATGCGCACGTCGTCACCAAGCATCAGATTCGGCTGTCGGCATATCGGTGCACTTCGATAAGAACCGAGAACCTTAGGTGGATGCCGTTGGATGCTCTGAGCGCCCTGCCGATGCCCGCGCCTCAAAGAAGGGTAGCAGCCTTACTGACGGAGTCGCTATGTTAGGTATGCCACCGCTGAGCCTGAAGATAGGCCTCCTTTTGATTGCGAGCGGCGCGCTTTGCTGGCTTATGTTCGCTGTGATGAGACTACCGAATGAAGCGCGGTTCGCCAAGTTGACCACGCTTGCAGCCGCTGCCAGTTTCGGTCTGTATGCGTTGCTCGAACAGCAAATCGGAATCGGACGTATGTCCGCATTCTATACGGGTATCGGTGTCGCGGTAGCGATCGGTTTGGCGTGGGGATACGCGCTCAACCGGCGGTCGTAGGCACCAGTAAGGCGTCTAGGAACGGGCCGCAGCCGTGCCTCACCGGGTCCGATACCGGCAGGCAGGTTTCCTCTGCGAGTCGTTCGCACTCTTCCAATGCCTCGCCCCCTGAAAGCTCGGCCGTGTTCAGGGCCACGCCGATCGTTTTCGGCGCCGGGAAGCAGCCGCAGGAAGCAGCTACACGCTCGTTCAACTCGATCAAATCGCGAATGGGCGGGATCGAAAACTCCTCCATCCGCTTCAGGCCCTGCTGACGGGCCCGGTGAGCAAACAGCAAATGGGTCGGCATCGAGCCCCTCATGAGGGCGAGGCTAGCTGTCGACGCAGGATGGTTCAATGCGCCCTGCCCCTCAACGACGACCACGTCCGCGCCGTTTTGCGCCGCTGCGACGACCTCCCGCTCGATAACACCGGCAGCGTAATCGAGGCGCACTGCATCCAGAGGCACTCCAGTCCCTGCGATGCAAATTCCAACCTGCCCGGTTGCCAAGAACCTTGTCGATATCCCCCTGCCGCCGGCCGCAGCAACGCACTCCAGGGCCGCGGTCATTTTTCCTACAGACATGTCCGAGCCGACGGTGAGCAGCCTCTTTGCCGAAAGTCCAGCCGCCGCGCCGACGCCAGGCTCAAGCCCCTCGGGTTCAACACGTATATCCCAAATCCAATTGTCGGCGCCGAGAAATTGGCCAAGTTGGTCCTCCCAACTACCATGAAGGGGGTTGACCAACGACATACCGAGTCGAAGCGCATCTCTCAGCTCCGGCCACCAAGCCTCCGGAAGGCGGCCGCCGGGCGGCGCGATGCCTACGATCAAGACGCGCGCACCTAGATCGTACGACTCGGCAACCGTGCCGACGATCGGGACATGCCGCAGTATGCCCGTGATCTCGGTCGAATCCCCACCGACGTGACTCGAATCGATCAAGGCGACGATCTTCGCTTCGCTATAACGGAGCATTCCCTGGCCAAGCTTGCCGAATCCGGTGTCGAGATGCCCGTGCATCAACAGCGCAATGCGATCGTCGGAGCCGAAGCGCCGCATTACCGCAGGTCGACCCCGAAGCCCGGAACGTCACGGGGCACAATTCTCCCATCCATTAGCGAACAGCCCTCTGCCGGGTCCGGGTCGAGGTTGATGTGGCTGTCGAGGTCGATGTAATCGAACAGGCCGCCGATCGCGGCGCCCGCAGATATGCTGACCGACGACTCGCCAAAACAGCCAATCATCGTCTTGAGTCCATGCGCCCTTGCCGTCGCAACGCACCGAAGCGCCTCTGCAATTCCGCCGCATTTCATCAGCTTGACGTTCACGCCGTCGCATGCGCCAGCGAGCCGCGCAACGTCCATGCTGTCGCGAACGTACTCGTCCACGAAGATCGGGATTTCGCGGACGGCCTTAAGTTCGTAAAGCCCGCGCTCGTCATCAAACCCGAGTGGCTGCTCAACATATCCCGCGCCATTCTGCGCGAGCCACTTCACCATCTTGATAGCGTCCGGGATGGACCATCCGCCGTTAGCGTCCACGCGAATCTTAGTTCCCGCGGGGGCTACCTCTCTCGCGGCGCAGAAAGCCTCCTTGTCCGCCTCGATGCCTTCGCGTCGACCTAGTTTGAGCTTAAGCTCGTCCGTTCCTACCTCACCTATGATTTCCGGAACCAACTCGCGGATCCTCTCGATCGGGTTAATGCCGACCGTGATACTGGTTCTGTGCTCGGATGGCTCTAGGCCGAGGAGGACGTGGACGGGCATGCCCGACGCCCGGCCGGTCCAATCGTAGCAGGCATTCACGACTGCTGCCCGCGCCGTCGTGCATATCTCTTTCGCTGCGCTTTCGACGGCGGCGATTTGAAAAGGCCGTAAGCCCGCGAGACGATCCGCCACATCCCGAAGGTCGATCTCGGCGCGTTCGGCGGTCTGCTGCTCGTAGGCGACCGGAGCCATCTCGCCGAGTCCGATATGCTGATCGTCCATTACTTCCACGAACAAATTCTCTGCCTCCGAGGACGTGCCTCGGCTAATCTGTAGCGGGTGTTTCTTCTTGAGAGTCAAGCGAGTGAAGCGTAGCTGCATCGCACCAAATCATGGCAGAAAGATAAACTGGTCCGTGGTGGATCAAGCGGACGAGGCCCTATTCGAAGAGAATGCCCGATTGGCGATGGCCGACGAGCCGGAAATCGCAATGCTCGGTCCGTTCGATACCGACTCCGGCGGCCATATTCCGGAGCTCGAAATCGCGTTTCAAACGTTTGGCGAATTCAACCGGTCGAATGCCATCCTAATCTGCCACGCTCTCACGGGAACCTCTAATGTCTTGGGCTGGTGGGGCCGCTTGGCCGGTCCGGGCAAGCCCATCGACACCGACAAGTACTTCGTCATCGGCAATAACCTGTTGGGAGGTTGCCAAGGATCGACGGGGCCATCCTCCCTTGCCCCTGATGGCCGCATCTGGGGCTCGCGGTTTCCGATTCTCACGGTCGAGGACCAAGTGCGCGCCCAAGAACTGCTCCTCCGCTCGCTGAAGATCGAGGGCCTCCACGCGGTGATCGGGTGCAGCACGGGTGGGTTCCACGCACTTCGTTGGGCGCAACAGCATCCGATTCCGGTGGCCAAAGTGGCCGTAACCGCGAGTGGGCCGCGACAGAACGCCCTGCAGCTTGCCCTAAACGAGGCGGGGAGGCAGGCGGTTATGCGAGATCCGAAGTGGCGCGGGGGAGACTACCCAGCGAGCGACCCGCCGAAGGACGGCCTCGCCGTTGCGCGCATGATCGGCCACATCGCGTACCTCAGCGGCGCGGCCCTGGAGCAAAAGTTCGGGCGAAAGCCTCAGCGAGACGCCGTCAGCCTGTCTTTCGGCCCTGAGTTCGCTGTCGAAAGCTATCTGAATTACCAAGGCGACAAGTTCAACGAGCGATTCGACGCAAACAGCTACCTACACCTCACGCGTGCAGCCAATTTCTTCGACCTCCGATCGCTCGAAGGCGCCCAATCCGAATTCCTTTTCGTTTCCTTCACATCCGACACTCTCTACCCGCCGGAACTCGCCGAGGAACTGAAGCGATTGGCCCAAGCTGCAGGCTGCAAGGCCGAGGTCGCGGTGATCGACCAACCCTACGGCCACGATTCGTTCCTACTCGATGGAGAGGGTCAGGGATCGGCTATTCTGGCATTCCTGGCGACCTGAGTCTTCATATTTGCCTCGTTGCATGCAGGAAGACACATGAATGCCAATTTGCGCCGAGTATTCTGTATGGGAAATCTTCGCAATGGAGGTAAGAAAGTGAAATCGATACATTCAGAGCGATCCGAGCAGACGCCGTCTGCTGCTAGTGTTCGATCGCGCGCAATACTTATTGCCGCGCTGACAATAGCCTCCGGCGCCGCACTCGGTCAAACAGGCGCATACTACGTCACCCAGAGCACCGGCGGGCCGGGTAGCACCTATGTCATGCAGGGTGGCGCGCTTCAATTCAGTTATAACTGGGCGGCGGACGGCCAGATGCCAATCGTCATCGGCAACTTCGGGTCCGGGATGCGCGTAAGACAAGCCGCGGGGCTGCCGGAGGGCGGCCCGCCGGAACAAGGCGACGAATACGAGCTGGACGGCACACCGACCGGCTTCACTAACTTCTGGGACAACCCCGCCGGCAGCGCCGCGTACGACGCCGCCTTCAACGGCAAAATATCTTCATGGTGCACTACGAAGGAGCCACCCGCGGCCAGGTATTCATGTACGACAACAACTATGGCAATGGGCTGTTCATGTTCAACGCGCAGCCCGGCGACCTTGGCATTACGTACGACTCATCTACAGGCACAATTTGGACGAGCAACTTCGACTCCGGCTTAGTCACGCAATACCAAATGGATGGCGTGCGGCTGTTCCAATTCTTCTCGGGCGGGCTTGCAGTAGGCGCGCTCGCCTACGACGCTATCGACGATTCGTTCTGGATGGCGATCAATTCCACGGGAGTGCTTGCCCAATTCGATCGCAACGGGAATCTCCTGCAGTCGATCACCGCACCCAACTACGTCGTAGGCGGAGAATGCGCGCCCGTTCCCGAGCCTGCCTCGATAGTCGCGCTTTGTGCAGGGCTCGCCGGGCTAGCGCTGGCAAGACCCCGGAAGTAATCTGGCCTCTGGCTCGGTGGGCCGCTCCGGAAGAGGAGGCGGCCCATCCTTTGCGTCGACTGTTCGCGCCGACGGTATAATTTGTCTTCGCGTGCTCCCGTCGTCTAGCGGTTTAGGACATCGCCCTCTCACGGCGAAGATCGCGGGTTCGAATCCCGTCGGGAGTACCACCTCTTTTGAACCTGTTTGAACCTGTTTGACCGGACGGGATTGGAACGGATCCTGCCCGTAGAACTAGATCAAGTTTAGAGGTCACTCACGGAAGTTAGCACGGCAAGTCGGAGCAAGTTTGAGCTGCTCCAAAGGTTGACGAAGCCGCGCTCAACCTTGCCTCCATCTTACTCGCCTCCCGGACGGCCCTCATGTTGCGCATCGGTGACCTTCTCCATCCAATCCACCACCTTGTCACCAAGCTGTTCCATGATGGCGAAGTGTGACATTCCTGTGGTTAGCCCACCTCCGTGCCAGTGCTTCGCACCTGCGGGAATCCGGACCACATCACCGGGTCGAATCTCTTCGAATTTGTTGCCCCAGGTCTGCACCCGGCCAGCTCCAGACGTAACGATTAGTGTCTGCCCTCGTGGGTGTGTATGCCAAGCGGTTCGCGCTCCAGGCTCGAAAGTGACATGGGCGCACATCACGTCTGATGTAGCCTCAGGATTAAAGAGCGGGTCGATGCGAACGGAACCGGTGAAGTATTCGGGTGGCCCCTTTTGCGATGGTTGTGAGCCGCTGCGTGCAATAGTCAATGTCTTTAAACCTCCTTGCGTTTGGTCTTCGCCCGGGCTCATTGCGGAGCCGAGCATGGAAAGCGTAAGTGCGGTAAGTAGTAGTTGCTTCATTGTTTATCTCCTGTCTCTGGCTCGAGCGGATCGCTGTGTCGGTAGAATAAAACTCCTGCCGCTTTAACTTTCCGCTTCTAAGTTATTCAACGCCGTTCTATATGGCCGAAGATGAGACGTTCCTTCCGCTTTCTTGAACGAAATTCCCGCGTAGGTAGCGTCAGAGAAAGAACATGGAAACTATGACCGCATACGCGCAGCAGCGAGATGAAGCCAACCGGGAGGAGATGGCGGAACTGATCGGCGCCGCATTGACAAACGACGGCTGGATCGAGCCCGTCCCGGGCGTTGCGCTCGGGAAGCTTTCTCAAGATACCGAGCACATCTTCGGCGAAGCTAAACCAGCGGTGTGCTTTATAGCTAAAGGAGCCAAAGAGGTGGCGGTTGGTGAAGCTCGATACCGCTACGACTCCAATCACTTCCTGCTCGTGACGATTGATGTGCCGGCTCGGAGCACAATCCAGATCGCTCCGTACCTGGGTGTGCGCATGGATATTGACCCCCCACTAATTAGTTCCGTGATGATCGAGACGGGCGTCTCTTTTCCAGAGGCGCCGCAAAATGCGAAAGCTGTAACAGTTAGTCGATGCGACTCCGATCTCTACGATGCGGCAACTCGGCTCGTACGCCATCTGAGTCGTCCCAGGAGGCCAAGGTGCTAGTTCCGCAGGTGAAGCGTGAGATTGTGTATCGATTGCTAATTGGTGAGGAGGGGCACCGCCTACGTCAGCTCACCGCACCCGCTGGCCACACGCGGCGGATCGCGCAGGCATTAGGGAAGCTTCGTCAAGACTTCGATCAGCCCCTGAGCATCGAGAGCTTGGCGAGGTAGTTGGGCATGAGCTCCACTCGATTCCACCACCACTTCAAAGCGGTTACCGACATGAGCCCGCTGCAGTTCCAGAAGCAGCTGCGCCTGCAAGAGGCCCGGCGGCTAATGCTAAGCGATGAACTGGACGCCAGATCGGCAGCCTACAAAGTCGGCTACGACGACCCGTCCCACTTTAGCCGCGATTACAAAAGGCACTTCGGCGAGGCACCGATGCGGGATGTTATGCACTTGAGGTCCTCAGCGTCCGCAAAGTGACAGCCTGACCGCAGTTCTAAGCGCGTATACTTCGGTGTACCAGCTAATTTTGAACCTGTAATCAGCCTTCTGACCCGACGGGATTCGAACTCTCGGGTTTAGATGCTTCAGCATAATTATTCGCATACCAACGCTTTTCTGAGAGCAGCTCCAGGCAAAACTGCAATACAATGCCTGTATGTCGCCCAGTGAATTGCGGCGAGGGCGCACGAGACCTTCTTTGCGCATGAGATCGGGCATGCCTGGTTCAGTAAGTGGACAGATGCGAGGACGAGCGAGCGCTCAAGGACGACTCCGATCCGGCGCGGCTGCACCAACTGACCTTGATCCAGTCGTACGTACTCGACCTGAAGTCTAACGAAGTTCTTAGCCGCAAAGGTTTTGACATGTCGCCGATCGATGGCGACTCTGCCAAAAGCATGAACTTTCTTGGGATGACTCCCAGTGTCGATCATCGCCCTGAGAACCCGAGAGAGGCGCTCTTCATGTCGCTTCAAGTGGCGGCCCAGATCGTGGAGCGAGAGCGGGGTAATGCGCCGGGCATCGTTCGTTTCGACGAAACACTCGGCAAGATTCGGGTTCTGGACCCAGAAATTCACGAACTCGGAGTTGGAATGGCGGATGGGGTTTTCGAATTCGGATTGGATACCAGAGAAGCGGTTCAAATGGTGGTGGATGCCTGCTTGAAGCTCGGGACTCGGAGCTCAGGGCCATCCCTTCGAATCGACCTCTGACTCAAAAGCTCTGAGAGAGATTTACATAACGTCGGGAGGACGGCTCGCGGTCGTCGCCCTCGTGAATCACGATAAAGCCGACCTGCACCCGGCATGCCGCGCCAAGTCGCTGCGGACGCAGCCCGATGGCGGGGTGCTCATCACTGACGGGCCGTACCTTCAGACCAAGGAGCGCGTGGGCGGTATTCGGGGTGTTGGAAGCGGCCGACCTGGCCGAGGCGCTGGAATTGGGGCGCAGCTTCCGCTGACCGCGATGCGCTTGCCCCGCCCTCAACACCTCGTCGTAGACGCCGGTGTCGAAGAGGTCGAGCGCGAGCCGGTAGTCCTTCTTGATCGCCTTCTCGTACTTCTTGAGCTCCTCGATCTTCACGCCGAAGAGGGGCCCTGTGATGCCGTGGTTGCGCAAGACGCGGCGGTAGCCCTCGGTTCCGAGGGGCTCGATCTCTGAGACGATTTGTTGTGCGGTCATGGCTGGACTCCGGACAAGTGGTAATACCAAGCAACGAGGTTGGTCTGCAATTATGTCCCTTCCTTGACGCCCTCGCACGGCACGTAGGAGAAGACCAGGCGGCATCGCTCCAAGCCGCGTTCGAGGGTCCCGAGATCGTGCGAGCCGCAGCGGGCCACGCATACCTCTACTAAGTTGGTCCGACTCGCTAGCCGCCCTTCCAGCGACGTGCCAGATCGTCCGCCGCCGAACTCCACTCCGGAAACTCGAACTTAAACCCCGCCTCGATCAATCGCGTCGGAACCACCCGTCGGCTCTTGAGAATCAGCTCGGTCTCAGTGCCCATGAGGAGGGCGCCAATCTCGAGAATCCAGGCGGGCGTGGGCAGCGCGAACCGCGCTCCCACCGACTCCCGAAGGATGCGCATGAAATCGCGGTTCGGCAAGGCGTTGGGCGAGCAGATGTTCACCGGCCCTGAGAGTTCCTCGTGCTCCGCGAGAAAGAGCAACGTCCGAACGAAGTCGCCCTCGTGAATCCAAGACACATACTGCCGCCCGCTCCCCGCCGGTCCCCCGATCCCGCGTCGCGCAAGGCGGGTGAAGACATCGAATACACTTCCCCGCTCCACGCTCATCGTCATCGCCGAGCGCATCGCCACTTTGCGGGTATAGGGCGTGGCGGCTCGATCCAGCTCGGCTTCCCAAGCCTTCGCAATCGCGATGCTCGCGTTCCATTTGTAGGGCGCGCCCGGCTCGTCGCCACCCAGAATCCCATGTTCCTCATCGTTGGGCGCGTCGAGCCGATGAGCGTAGATCGTGGCCGTGCTCGCCTGCAGCCAAAGGCGAGGCGGCTTCGCGGCCTGGGCGATCCCTTCACCCACGACACGAGTCGAGTCCACTCGCGAGTCCATCATCTCCTTCAGATTTCCTTCCGTGTACCGGCAATTCACGCTCCTTCCGGCGAGATTGATCACGGCGTCGCACCCGTCGATGATCGATGCCCAATCGCCGAGAGTCCGCCCGTCCCAATGGATCCCGGATGGCGAAGGATGGCGAGAAAGAATCGTGAATTCCCAGCCCAATGGCTCCAGATGGCGACGGATGGCCTGGCCCACATGTCCCGACCCACCCGGCATCACAACCTTCACCTCTTGATTGTAGATCGCCGAAACTCAATACAATACGATGCGTGACCGACTCGATCCGTCGCCGCTACGAGCGCTATCTTCCGGCCAAGCTCTCCTGGCACTGGGATACCATCAGCGACTCGCCCTTCCTGTGGCGCGACGTGTCGGTCGAGGACGTGGGTCCGAACATGGACGCTCGATTCGAAGCCATCGCCGATCGCATGATGAAGGGCAACTACTATCCGCCGGACGCTATCCGCTTTTACGGGCCTTGGATGGATGAGGGACGAGACCTCCGGCAAGGCGACAGGATCCTCCAGCGAGCACGTGTCGGTCTTTTCCTCAAGCTGTGGGCAATGACCGAGGTCCAAATCGCCGAGAAGACCGACACCACCTGCACAATTGGCTACCTGACGACCAAGCGCCACTTTGGACGGGGCAAATGGCAATCCAAGCTCACGAAAGACAAGGGCCGGCTGATCCTCGCCGTAGAGGCAACCACCACCCCGGGTTCGCTGCTGTTCTGGATCGGGCTGCCGATTGCGAGGGCTTTGCAGCGCCGAGCGTGGCGTCGGGCCGCCGAAGAATTCAGAAAACTCTAGGCATCGAAATCGAGCCGCTTCTTAAGGCGCCCATGCATCCATTCCCGCGCCTTCTCATAGGCGCGGGATGTATTGGATGCAGTCGATCAGCTCGGGGCATTGCTCGAGCAGGTCGATCAGGCCCTCCTCCACCGATTCGGGATCATGATCGAACCCGCCATGCCATCGGCAGACAAAGCACTCCGAGTTGAGCTTGGCGTTCACGTATAGCATACTGGGCACCGCTTCAAATTCCCGCCCGCCCTTGACGCTCAAGCTGAATCGGCCGTTCTTTGCGTTGTGCTTGTGCACCCTCTCATTGCTGAGAGCCTGTAGTTGGGCCATCACTTCGTCGTAGGTCTCGGTGAGATTCTATCCAAACGCCTTGCGCTGCCACAACGCATCAGGGACATCGCTTTCCGGCTGCGAGCAACGCGCAGGTTTTCTCGATGCGCGCCATGCGCGTCGCCTTGTCTTCGGATACCTCGACCCAGTCCGAAAAGTCCCTCTTCTCGTCCGCGGTGAGAGCGCTCCACTGGGCTTTTGCTTCTGGTGCGTTTCCTAGGGCTTTGTAAAAATCCACGGGGACGACGGCATAACAGCAGGGGCGTTTCTTTCCCTTCACAAGGTTCTCGCAACACCTCTCGATCCGGCGTGCGCGCGTCTCCGCTTGCTTGGCTTCGTTGATCCAACTCGTAAAGTCCCTGCGCGCGATGGGCGTGAGATCCCTCCACGCTGCCTCGGCCAAGGGGGCAGCCGCGAGGGCCTCGCGAAGATCCGCCGGTGCCCGGGGCTCTGTCTCTTCGACTGGCTTAGGATTCATGTCTTCATTTACAATTACCGATTTCATGGTTCGTGACGTACTCGGACAAGCGCCCCACAATCTTCCACGCGGTCGGTTGGCGACCGGTTTCTTGCCACTGCCCATAATCTTTACATATCCGGGATTTCGGGCTCGACCAGCTTGGCAAGTTGCTCGAGTGACTCCTGCCAGCCAAGGTAGCATGCCTCCGCAGGAATCGCCGCCGGAATGCCCTCTTGCACGATGTTCACCTCTGTGCCGACGGAGACTTTGGTCAGCGTGTAGGTGGTCCGCATTTCGCCCGGCATGGTGGGGTCGTCGAACACGTCGGTCGCGACAATACGCTCGCCGGGCTTTAACTCTAGGTACCTGCCGCCGAAGGAGTGGCTCTTCCCAGTCGAGAAGTTCGTGAAGGACATCTTGTATGTGCCGCCCACTTTGGCGTCGAGGTTGTCGACCGTGCAGGTAAAGCCGTGCGGCGGGAGCCATTTTGAATTTGCGGCCGGGTCTAGGATTGCCTTATAGATGCGCTCGGGCGGCGCCTTGAGCACCCGGTGGAGCCGGACTGTGCCTGTGGCTGCCGCCTGTTTGTCTTGTGTTTCTGCATTAGTGGTTGTCATAGTTAATCTCCTGATAACTCTTTATACGTCATCTGCCCATGTGGGCACGACCGAGACAATGGGCTCAGTTATCGGGTGTCTCCTCGCCGAGAAGGTGCCGCACCGAGTACATCTGCCAGTGCGGTAGGCGATGTGGAAAACCACGTACTTCAGCAATTCGGCATTGGTGGAATGTCAGTATGGGGCCGCGGCCTCCCCACCCTGGCGCCCACGCCCAATCACTCAGTTGGCGCGAATAAGGCAGCATTTTTTGAAGAGTAATCTTCGATTCATACTCACGGGCGGACCGGGCTCAGGAAAAACAACCGCTCTGCATTTATTGGAATCAAACGGCTTTACGTGCGTTCCGGAAGTCGCACGCCGCGTTATTCAGGAGCGGATTAATAATGGCCTATCTCCAAGGCCGAGTGAGGTTGAATTTGCACAAGAAATCCTCGCGGCCGATATTGATCAATACGATAATTACAGATATCGCGGCGTTCCCATATTCTTCGACCGCGGAATTGGCGATGCGCTTGCGATGCTATATCAATGCAACGAAATTCAGTTGGCCACGGCAATTGAGTGCTTGAAAAAACGGCCATACACTCAGAAACTATTCTTCTTTCCCCCTTGGGAACAAATCTTTGTAAATGATGAGGAGCGGGATCAGTCTTTCGCCCACTGCGTCGAGGTATCAGCCCACCTCATGGCCTGGTACGAGTCGCTCGGCTTCTCAATCGTTCCTGTTCCGCTAGTTTCGGCGCTGGAACGCGTGTCCATCATCATAAAGGTAATTGATTCGGCGTAACGGCGATGCTACTGGGATAAGGTGCCAAAATGCGGACATGTCGATCGCTGCCCGAGAAGATGCGTTTTGCCGCTTGGCGGAATCGCTCCCTGCGGACGGCGACATCGAGGCGCAGGCCCGGGGCGTCTTGAAGATTCTGCTGGAGCGCATTAGGGACGGCGGACACGAAGTCTCCACTCTCGAAGAAGACCCGGAAACGTGCCCTAACTGTGGCACGCCGACGGACTCGAAGCGCACGCCGTACTGCAGCGAACGTTGCAAATGCGTCTCCGCGTTCGTCCGCCAGTTCCGAAGCTCGTTGGCCCAGGGGAGGCTGTTCGAGCCGGAGCGACAAGTCGCGCTTGGGCAGACCTTTTGGCACCTGATGGGAGGTGGCCGGCCGCTGCGCGTTAGCATCGCACCGAAGAGCGCGATCAAGCTAGTGTTCAAACGAACACATGGCAAATGCCAGTCCTGCGGCGGGCATGCAACGACTGTGGACAACGTCGGCAGCGGGTGAAACCGACCGATCAATCTTCGCGCGGTCTGCGCGAACTGCAGCACCACGAGGCCCTTCGGGGACCTGTCGCTCGTCTCGACCCCTCAGTTTCAGGGCCTCCTTGGCGAGTTGACCGAGCGCATAGCGGCTCCGAGCGCCATGCGGCCATGCGACGATCCCGATCGATGGAACTGGCGGGCATACGTCTCGAAACGGGGGCAAGCTATTCCGTGAAGCGATGGATTGTTCAACTTTCCGCCGGAGAGATACCGATTTTGGCGGATGAGGAAACTCGAGAGACCGTCGTGATCCTTGCCCATGGCGCCGGCAGCCACATGGAGCATAAGACGCTTGAATGGCTTACGGGCCTGGTACGCGAGTCCGGAGCATCCATCGTTCGGTTCAACTTTCTGTATCGTGTGCTAGGAAAGTCCATGCCCGACCGAATGCCGGTCCTCATGGAGACCTACCGCGCGGTGATCGGCAGCGTTCGTCAGCGGCTCGCGCCCAAGCGCCTGACCATCGGCGGCCATTCGTTGGGTGGGCGGGTCGCGTCGATGATCGAGGCTGAGGGCCAGACCGCGGACGGCTTGCTCCTTTTCGGCTATCCCCTGCACCCGCCCGGACAGCCGGAAAAGCTGCGCGACGCCCACCTCACCGCCATCCAAACCCCGACCCTTCAAATCAGCGGGACCCGAGACGATTTCTGCACGGTCAAGACCATGCAGGCGGTCATGTCCAATCTCGATCCGAATACCTGGTCCTTAAAATGGATCGAAGCCGCTGATCATAGCTACACGGTGAATAGGGCCTCTGGGCGTAGCCGGAATGATGTGGACGCAGATATCCGCGACGCGCTCGGTCTGTGGCTCCTGTGCACCTCGGACTGACGACCGCCCGAGCCAGCAAACAAAGTGACAAGATATCATGTGCCGAGTGGACTTCAGTGGCCCCGATCCAACGACCGAGTTTGCCCTGCAAGCCGCAAGCTATGCGCTCGGCCTCGCCCATAGTTGGAAACTCCCACCCGTTGCTGACCGAGTATTAAACGCAGGCATATATTCGGCAGCATTAGCAGCGTCGAACGACCCCATCATGTCGAACGTCGGCCCTCTGTTCGAACGGGCCGTACTTGACCTCGGCTTAACGATGCCGGCGAGGACCGAAGCGGCGTCGATTCTGACGCGCTACTTGGCTGAGAGGCTCGCGAATAGCGACGGCCAAGTAGCTGTGGATTTAGAGTCTCTGCACGACCTTTACGACGAGACTTGCGAAGATATTCCTGATCACAAGTATCTTGGTGACGGACTGGACGTCGCGGCACTCATGGGAATATGGGCTTCGTACGACTGTCCCAATGAGAACTTCTACGAGGGCCGACTTGTTGATGAACCCGAGCGGATCTCGATATTGCACAGGAGGGCTCGTGAAGAGTCCGCTGCTTGGCTGCAAAGGCACCCACTGTGACCACGCAAGGGCCACTCCTAGTCGTAGACGGTGACAACCTAGCCCACCGCGCGTACCACACGACGCCGAAAACGGTTTTGGGCGCCGACGGCAAACCGATCAACGCGATCATCGGGTTCTTCGGCATGCTGCTTAGGGTTTGGGAAGAGGAAAAGCCCCGTGGAGTGTTCGTCGCCTGGGACACGCTCGGCGTCGACACGTACCGCAACAAATTGTGGCCGCCGTACCAGACGGGACGTGTGTTTGACGGCGAAATCGTGCAGCAGCTCGACATCTTCCCCGCCCTATGCCGGGAGTTTGGCTTCGGTGTCTGCAAGAGCGCCGGCTACGAGGCCGACGATCTGATGGCAGCGGCCGCTTGCCGAGAGGTTGCAGACGGCGGTACCTGCCTGCTCTACACGACGGACCGCGACGCGTATCAACTCGTTTCACAGCACGTGACGATCTTGGCGCCGAGGCCGCGAACGCGCGAACTCGATCGCATCGGGCCGCTGCAAGTCGTCGAAAGATTGGGCGTGTTGCCGGAACAGGTGCCCGACTTCAAGGCGCTCAGCGGCGACCCGTCGGACAAGATTCCGGGCGCCCGAGGAGTCGGCCCGAAGTCCGCCGCCACTCTACTGCTGAGCACGGCTCGCTCGAGTCCGCGATCGCAGGCTGGGTTACCAAAGATGCCGAACTCGTGCTCATGTTCCGCGAGGTTGTGCGCATGCGCCCCGACGTCCCCGTCGAATTGCCCTACGATCCACCGGACTGGCCCGCCGGCTCGGAAGCGCTGCGGCTGCTGGGCGCGAACGCGCTGGCGGAACGCGTCGCCGCGGTGGCCGATGGCGCGGCTAAGTTGTTTTGACTGCCGCCGCGATTGGAAGCGTGCCATGCTCCCCGAGACCGCTGCGGCCGATGGGCCGTATGAGCCCCTGAGCCTCGACGGCGAGGAGATGATTCGAGCCGCCCCGGAAGTGCTCGACTTTGAGTCCACCTTGAACACTATAAAAGGGGACACCGGTTACGAGCCGCGAGAATATCGAGGGTGAACCGAACGTATGCAGCTGGCCGTGGGGAACGGCCGAATGGCGGTCGATAGAACATGGCCACCCATGGCGAAAGCATCCGCAAGCACTTTCTCTCGCATCTGTCGCGAGAAGAGATCGAGGTCCTGGCCACGAGCATCGCCAAGGTTCGCCGGGCGGTCCGAAAGCCAGAGGGTGGCGCCTCGCGGTGATTCCCTTCCTGTCAAGGTGCTTGGCGAGCGGTCAAACACTATCCTTGGCACCCAACTACTGCTCCGGCCAACCCAGCCGCCGCCCGAATGGCAAGCCAGCTCGGAGGCCTTGCGACTCCTGGGCGCGAACAACCTGGCCGACCCCCTCACCGACATCATAAACCAATTGACCGCGCGCGCCGGGCATCTGGGCGACCGTCCCGCTGCCTTGCCGGTCTACGGCGATGCCCGATCCAGGGTGCGCGAGGACGGCCGTAAAGACGAGACACGTCGCGGCGAAAGCTTGAACTGATCTGCGCAGGAACTGCATCATTGGGCTTTTTCCGGTTCACAGAGCCGGGCGACTAGGGCAAAGGAGACGGAGGAATTCATTGACGCAAGGAGTAAACATCTCGGCGGCTTCGTTTGGCCAACAAGCAACTCTGCGACAATCTGTCACCGTTGCATTCGTCCTTAACCCAACAGGAGATTAACGATGGAGTTTCTATCAGCATTGTGGCTTCCCATTCTCGTTTCGGCGGCGCTCGTTTGGGTGGCGAGTTTCCTTTGCCACATGGTGCTGCCGAATCACAAGGGCGAGTGGATGGGCCTGCCCGCCGAGGGCCGGGCCCTCGATGCGCTTGCCGGGGTCGCGCCCGGAAACTACATGATTCCGTGGGGCACGATGGCGGACATGAAAGATCGGGCGTTCGTCGAAAAGATGAAACGCGGACCTAACGGCACTCTGGTCATCTGGCCGGGGCCTGCGGACATGGGCCGCAACTTGATACTTACGCTTATCGCATACATCGTGATCGGGATATTCGTGGCGTATGTCGCCTGGCATACTTTCCTGGGGGAGAATCCAACCTATCTCGAGGTCTTCCGGATAGCAGGCGCGTCCGCGTTCATGGCGCACGGCCTCGCTCTGATTCCGCATTCGATCTGGTACCGCGGGATGCGGCTTTGGTCGGTGCTGATGGACGCGATCATCTATGCGCTCGTCACCGCCGGCACGTTCGGGTGGCTCTGGCCCACTTAACCCGATCTTTGCGAAGCTGGAATACACTTCGACAATGAAACAGCAATCGCCCGAGGATCGCGCCGTCCGTCAGAACGAGATCGCCGGCGTCGTTCAGCGCAACATCCGCGACCTCTACGAGCATCGCGAGAAGCACAAGGCCAAGCTAACCACCTATGAGCTCATTGCCAATCGGATCGCCGAGTACTGCGGCAGCGCCCAATTCGTCGTCGGGAATGCCCTGTTCTTCCTCATCTGGATCCTGATCAATGTGGGTTGGTTCGGCCTCCGGCCCTTCGACCCCTTCCCGTTCGGCCTGCTCACGACGATCGTTTCGCTGGAGGCCATCTTTCTTTCGCTCTTCGTGCTGCTCAGCCAGAACCGGATGCAAAAGCTCAGCGACCAGCAGAGCGAGCTCGACGTGCAGGTCAGTCTCCTGGCCGAGCACGAGCTAACCCGGGTCCTCGTCGCCGTCGACCTTATCGCCGAGAAGCTCGGGATCGACCTGCCCGAGGACGACGAGAGGGACGAGTTGGAAAGCGACACCGCCCCCCAGGCGATGCTCGAAGAGATCGAGCGCAAGCAGGAGGAGCAGGACAAATCCGGATGAGATTGGAATACGACGAAGAACGCGACGTGATGAAAAGCATCCTCAGTGACAAACCGATCGTGAACACCGAGGAGTTCACCCTCGGCTCTGTCCGGTATGTCGGCCACCTTGACGCCGAGGATAACCCCGTCGCATTCGAAGTCCACGGGTATTCGAAGCGAGAGGAAGCGACCCGCTCCGAATATAAGGCCGACCCGCAGGCAGAAGACGAGATGGGCTCCCTAGAGTGGTCGGTTACGGACTGCAAGACATCCGAACTCTTGGCCGAGGGCACAATGACTCCCTGCTTGAAAGACGTCACTATCGAGATTGTCGAGGTCCCGTCCAGGCGGTCGTCGACAACGCGGTTCCCACTGACTGATCACTTTACATTCGGGCTAGCCAGCGCCTGGTAATGACTGGTACCCCATAATCTGACCACCCCTGAGTTTTAGTTTCCGTCTCAAGAAACAAGGAGACGCGAAAATGAACAGAGGAAAACGCTACAGCGAGGACCAGATCATAAGGGTTCTCAAGGAGAT